>NZ_JBIOSW010000004.1:0-56361 GCF_051714985.1 Enterococcus sp. AZ078 | reverse complement strand
AATAAAGCAATGGATGAATAATAATCTTGTTACTAAACAAGAAGCTCTAAAAATTACTGGACAATCTGCTCAAGGATTTCAACAATCTGTTCGTACTAATATGATTGATCCCTTCTATGAGAGCAAGGATGGTAAAGGTCCTTCCATTGTACGCTTGTATTTAAAAAGCGACATAGAAGCCTACGCTAAACAATTACAAGCGAAGAAGCAGAAACACCAATAAGTCGTTTCTGCTTCTTTATCGAAAAAACAATTCAATATGGAGAAAACTATTATGAAGAAAAAATCCCTCATAATCTTATCACTCAGTATCGTACTGATATCTGTACTTATCATTGCTTTTTCTCTGTTTAGAAAAACAGAAACAAATAGTTCCGTAACCACCACAACCTCTAGCAGTGTGATTAGTAATTCTAATTATCCTTCGCTAAGCGAACTAAAAAAACTTCAAGGTGCTGATATTCAAGATTTGGGAAAAACTCAAATTAGTACTTTTTAAAGATAAAAACATTGCTATTCTATCTCCCGAATCAGGAGAAGAAATCCAATTACCTATCAAAGTAACGAACAAAAAGAATAATTTGTTTGAGATTCCAGAACTGAAATATGCTTCTAAATCTTTGAAAATAGGTGATTTTTTTGGATTAGCAAGAAAAGATAAACAATACTTTACTTACCAAATAAATACCTGATTAGTTTCTGTTGGAAATACTTTTTTAGAATTAATATAACAAAAGAATTATATCAAACTTACTTGTTATTTAGTTCGTCATATTCATAATTGTACGTTTTAAATTCATAATCGTATCAAATGTACGAGGGAAAAAAACTCGTAAATTCATTTAGAGAATTTGAAGAAATATTACCTACCTATTTTCCTACCAAAATTTCTCTTATATACTTTTTGTTTATCGTGCAAAAGAAATAACATAAAACCTACTAGTACTAAAAAAATTAGAAAATAGCCATTCATACGATCATTCGTTCCTTCCTTGTTCTTTGTTAATATATATGGATAACTGCATTTGCTAACTCGAATTGTCGTTGTTTCCAATTCTTTGGATCTCGACACCAGTTCACAAATTCACTACTCGTATACAAATAGGAACTATCAAAAATTTCTTCAAACATTGTTGCTAGTTCAATTTCATCTGACTCAGCTGTAACAAACAAATACAAATCTGAAAATGTTATTCCTTTGGAAAGATAATTTGCAAAATATTCGATTCTTTCTTGTACAAAACTTGGAATTTTAGATTCAGTCAATTCCTTTTCATATTCTTTCCTCAACCGAAATGTAGTTAAAGAAACTGTGCTAATTTTGTTTATTTTCATTGTCTATTCCTCTATTCTCTATTTTTCTTTATCTTCTACAAAATCAATAATTTCAATACCAACAATATATTCGCTCAATATGACCAAGCATCTTCTACAGATAATTCGTCTCCTTTATCGTTCGTAAGAGTCATTTGGAACCACTCATTGCCTTCATCATCTTCAGAAAGCAATCCAAACCCAACTGGATTATCAATCAATGGTTGATCGTACAAATCATCCTCGTCTCATGCTAAAACATCTAATCCTTTACAGTTTCCACCTTTTCTAAACATTACAAATCCTTTATAATCCCAACGTTGAAAAGAAACTTTAACAGTATGTTTTCCCCATCGAATATTAGGATCATAATTTTTCATCTGCTGTATCCTCCTCTTTTATGACACAATCAAATATTGATGTGATACGCCTTCTTCAAAACGATAATAGACTTTCACTCGTTCAAATCGTTTCAAAAGACCAAAAAAACAACGTTTTTCTTTTGGTGAAAAATGTGCAATATATTGACTTACTGGAAGCTGACGATCTTTTCTTTGACTAATTTCAGCTAAAATCTCTTTCTCAAAACGACGAATGAGTTTTCTTTCTTCCCGTAAATCAGTTCTTCGAATAAAAGCATCTACCAAAGGACTGTAATGATATTTTGTACTCACACCATTGCCTTCTTTCCAGGAAATACAAGAATAACTAATGACTCAAAAATTTTTTTCGCATGAATCCATTCATAGGCTTCTGTTTGGCTTTGACAAGAATAATATACATGTCCGGTATATTTCCCCATAACCTTTACCATAGACATTGACTCCTTCTCTTAATTAATTTTCTCGAAATACTTTACATATAACATATTCGTTATCGATTATTCGCTCTAAAGAATCACAAGGATAGATTCTCTTTTTATTTTTCTTTTGGTCTTCCTTTACGATCCACTGAAGTTTTTGAATCGTTTCTTCACTGACCGCCATCTGGATCCTTTTTTCTTTGTTTCCATCAGGTGTCCCTTTCTTTACTAGTAGGTGTCTCCTCTATTTTTCTAAACCTAAGCAGTTCGCAATTTCAACATTCGGACAACCTGACCGTTTTGAGTGACATAATTTGGAAGAATCGCCTGACTTCTTGATAATTCCGCTAATAATTGACGATAACGTCTTTCTGACCATTTCTGCCTTCTTTGTTGCAGAGAAACATATTCAGCCATCGAAATTTCCTTACGTTTTCCAGATTCTAAAAAACAAAGCAATCGTTGAATTTCCGTCATTTGAACACCTCCTAATAAAAAATTCCTCTTGTTTACAAGTAAATCAAATAAAACAAAATATAGTGTTCGTTGTTAGGGAAAACGATAACCTGGCATGTTAGGTAAATGCTCAACCTGTGAACCACAAATCACACGAAATGTACCAAGTATCAGAAATCCTTCTGCTAACAGATAGTTACCGAAGTAACCCTTACCTGTGCTACTTATTTCTCCGCAACTTGTCCTCACACAATCTTCCCAAAGGTTCACTACGCCTTCAGGTACTGTCCTTCCAAACACGACCGTAGATTAGACAGCAAGAATATCTACGACTAGCAAGAAAACATTCTTATCTCCTTCTAAATCTTTTACACCTCCTAATTTAGAAAACAGACGGTTTTCTTACCCCCTTAAACTGTGTTCTTTTTATTCAATTTTCAAGGACCAAGGGTGTTCACAAGTAAAGAGATTTACTTGTGAACAAGAAAAATCTTTCCGTTCTTACATGTATTTTGTCTTGTAAGGTTTCTCCAGAAACAAGAGTCCTTCTCGCTTCTTTTTACGCTTTGCAATCACTTGATAATTCACACCAACAACCGTTCGAGTGGAACGATAAAACATAGAAATTGGTCGAATTTGCTTTGATTGACGATTAATAAATCGTCCGTCCCCTAAATTAGCCCAAACACTGTTGTTATAAAGCTTAATTGTAATTGCTTGACGTTTCAGATCCTCAACTGTACAAAATTTTCCAAACATTGTTTCCTCCACTTCAAAAGTCTCAAACTATTATTGTTCCACTTTTTGTTGAACAATGTGGAACCCAACAAAAAAAGAGAGAAACTAGCTACTACCTCCAAAGAAGCAATAACAGTCTCTCTCTTTCTTAACTACAGAATCTCGCTTAAAACACGACAATAAAGCAACAGTACAACTAAAAAAATTTTTACACTGCACCATAAAAGAAAAAAACTACAACAAGTATAAAATACAAGATTGTTCATTGACTTAATTTTATGGTATTATTGTTCATGTTGCAGGGAAACCTGTAACTCAAAAAGGAGCAGCACCGTTATCTGCTTTAACGGTCGGGGTAGAAATCTATGACCTTTGAAAGAGTTGGCGCTCTTTCTCAGCGAGATTTCTAAACCACTCCTTTTTTTGTTGGGCTCTACATTGCACAACAACGCATCACAACAAAAAAAGTATATTTACTTTTAAATTCATTCTAATTTGAAAATTTCTAAAAAAACGATAACAGTAGACTTTCATCCTCCTTTACTCACAAAATCATTTACTCATGAATGAACATCTGCTCAATCAATTAACAAAAGATAATAAATCGTTTTTTAGTAAAAATCTTTACAAAAAAAGCATAGCACAAAACTAAAACAGGAACAAAAGTTCTTTTTGATCCTTTTATTTACGATTTTGAAACCAAAACCAACGATTATGATTTTATCTAATCAATTTCTAATTACGATATATGATAAAATAAACAATTCTATTTGTAATAATTGTAATATAATAAAATTTATCAAAAATCAATCTAAGCGTTTTTTCACTTTCTTTCCCTTCTTGAATCCTACACGTTCACGATAACAATAATAGTCTTCTTGTAGCTTCAACAACTCTTCATAGATTTCCCCCATATTATGACTAGAAGCCAAGGACAAAGCATAAATAAACGACGCAGGCAACGTCTCTACCGAACGCTCCCTTGTTACCCAACTAGCCACCGTACCTTGATTAAAGCCATAAAGTTCACAAAACTGCTCCACTGGCATACCTAAATACCGCAAGATATACACATTTACCGCATGAGAGTACACATACAACTTCATAGACATAAAAACCCCTCCTTCAGATAGCTACCCATCATTACATACGTAATAATAATATATAACTAGCAAAATAATTAAAGAGAAACAGCAAAAAACCAAGAGATACTCGCAGACATAGCTAAATAGACTAAGGGAACCGCTAGAAGTATCAAAGATATATTGTAAAAGGCAATTGGCGTCTTTTATTTTTTCAACCTGTATCGACTTCAAATAGCCTGATTTCTTTGGCTTCTTTCTCAGGTAGGAGCTGTTGAATGGTGCTTGTCCATTCATCGATTGTTGTCTTAAACTGCGCAATGATTCCTTGAATAAAGGCTTCTTTTTCTTCTTTCTTCGCTTGGATCAAACTTGTGAATAATACACGTACTGAAGCAAGTAAAAGTCCGCCACCACGCCCTTTTTTGACATTGTAGAACACTTTGTGTTCTTGCTTTAAGGAACTTAATGCACGATCCAGACTTCTTAAAGGCATGTTCAATTGTTCCGCCAATTCTTTTTTGGACAGTTTTAAATAAGGCATACGAAGATCACTTTTTTCGCTCAAATAACGCATGATATCTTCTTGCCATTCCTTTTTATGACTGTATTGGCGTTGCTCACGTGATTTCTTAAACTTCCACCACCCACGACGTTGGATAAACAACTCGTTTTCTTGAATATCCGAAGCTACCCATTCCTGGCATAATTCTAAAACAAAGTCACGATTGGCTGCTTGATAATTTCCAGAATACGCACTTTTGACAATCTTTCGCACTTCGCCTTCAGACAACGGTTCATTTAAGCGTTCGTTAAATTCAAACATGTTATACTCACAAGTTTCTTGTCCGTAACCAGAAGAATAATAAGCCAAAGAGAGTGTAAAAATCACGTTATTCCGTCCTAATCGACCTTCTCCCCCAATAATGTTTGCTTTTCGTAGTAACAAATCAAACCACGGTTCATCAACTTGGCGATACTCTTTTTTCTCAGGAAAAACAATCAATTTCGCGTTTCTTTCTGCTTCAGTTTTTTGGTTAGATGCCATTTTCATTGACCAATTCAACCAATCAGAAAAAGAATATTGATTTTCTAGCTCACAAAATACAATATTTTGTTTGTTTGGGAATCGAGCAATTCCAAAATGGTTACAACCTACATCAATACCTGGTAACTGATTAGCCAATTGTGTCCGAATCGTTGTAGAAATACGTTTTGCCACTTCAATTACTTTAAAATTACTCTTTTTCGTCACATAAGCAGGTGTTTTTAATACAAAATAGACTTGATAACCATGCTCTGATTCTAAAATGAGCGTTGGCATATACCCTAATTCATCCACACAAGCTAAGAAAATCTCTCCTTGATGATTTTCTTTAGAATCAATATCCACGACAAAAGTATTGATTTGACTAATATTTTTCTCCGAATGCCCTTTAACGATTGAACGATTTTCGTCCGCATAAGTTCCATAGCGATAAACATTTGGTGTCCAATGAGTCAGTTTGGATTCATTTTCTAAAATCGCTTCTTCAGACGTAATAACCATGCCACGCCCTGCATTCATCAATTGTTTACTGCGGTACGCAAAGATAGCACCATTCCTGCTGGTATTCTCATACCCGACAGGCTTCATGGTGCTGTTTCGATATTTGTATGTACGAATGCCTTGTTTTAACAAAGCACTGTAGAATTGATCTAAGTTTTCCATCCTAAAATTTCCTCCGAATTGTATTGAAAAAGAGAACACATGGCAATTCTAAAACTTGTTCTGTGTTCTCTTTCAATATTCGGCTTAAATTTCTGTAAAAACCTAGAAAAATATCGCTTTATCTATTGAATTGCTCGCTCTAAATGTGCTATAATTTAAACACATTTGTAAAACAAATAAGTGGTTTATCAGACCGCTTAATTTATTTATTGAGACGAGCGCGAACACATGAGTCTGTTTCATGTGATTCAGAAATAATTGATTCGATCAAAATCAATTATTTCCGTCTCTTTTTTGTATGCTTAATTTATTTGAATATAACAAAATTGTAATTGTTGTTCAAGTACGACTTTTCTAAAGGTATAAGTTATAAGTAAATAAATACAGAATAAGTTATTCCTTTTATATCATTAAAGTATAACTTATTCTTTTGATATCTAATAAAAAAAGGCTTAATATCAATATATAAATTAATTTCATTAAAGTATAACTTATTCTTCTAATTATAAAAACAAGGTATAAGTTATACTATAATTTTTTTGGTAATCAAAAAAATTATAGTTTTTCAAAAGCTTTTTTGATTTCAAAACGCAAATGTTCTTCCTTAGAAACACCAAGTTTTTGAGTAATATAAGCTTCTGCCAATGTATCTATTAATTTTTCAAATGTGATTCTTCCTTTTACTGATTGTAGTTCTTCTACATAATCTTGCATTACATTTAATTTTGACTCTAGTGCTGGAGATATTTTTTTTGGCTTTGTAACTTTATATCTGTCATCAGTAATTTCTACAGGACGGCCTCTTTTTTTGCTTGTATTAGGAAATGACTTTATCTTTTTGTTAAAAAGTGTTTGTTCAAAATCATTTTCGCGATTTATTGAAACTGATTTTTTCTTCTTATTTCCAGGTTGCAATAATCCAGAATACTCTGTATCAAAATCTATATCAATATCAAAAGTTTTTCTTTCACTCATATTTTACTCACATCCCTATAGTTATTCTTCAAAAATTTTTCTA
Organism: Enterococcus sp. AZ078; assembly: GCF_051714985.1. NCBI lineage: Bacteria > Bacillati > Bacillota > Bacilli > Lactobacillales > Enterococcaceae > Enterococcus > Enterococcus sp. AZ078. The sequence continues at coordinate 49,240 of NZ_JBIOSW010000004.1, read as the reverse complement.
CGAATTTCTAATTCTGCTAATATTTTAATAAAAGTTTCATGTGCTCGATAATCCCATTGATCGTAATTTCCATTTCTGTACTTTTTTAATGATATCCCTTCTCTTGAATAGCGCTTTAGTCTTGTTTGAAAATTAACTATATTTTGAGACACAGCAGATCCATATAAATTTATTGCATCAGACAAAACATTCTTATCTAAATCATTATTTGGTTCAAGCATACATGCGATTATAGAAATAACTTCAAGATCAATATTATACTTATTTATCATAAATTTTTGATATCCAATATATTTTCCTATACCATCTAAAGATTCTTCCTGTGTCTGAAAAGCAATAATGCTATAATCTGAAGCTGCCATAGCATTATCTGAATAAGCACTAATAGTAGGGGGAACATCAATAAAAATAGCATCGTATTTATCCTTAATCGGTACTAAAAGCTTTTCCAACACCATAATTTGATCCTTTTCATCTTCATAATTTGTAATTACATAATTTGAAAACGATCTAAAACTTGTGTCACATGCGATTAAATCTAAATTTTCCATAATAGGAGTAATACAAACAGATAGATCATTTTCATTAATTCCATTTACGATAGTTTTTTCAATATGTTTCATATTTACAGTCCGAGCTAAAATTTGAGAAGCATTTGCCTGTGGATCAATATCAATTACTAATGTCTTTTTCTTATTAATTACAGCATTATCAAAAGCTAACATTGTAACAATTTTAGTTTTTCCAACGCCTCCTTTAAAATTTCCAACTGTATAAGTAGTTGCTGCCATTTGTTTACCCTCTTTCAATATATTCTATATTTAAAGTATAAGTTATACTAAGATTTTAATCAATATTTTTTTATACTTTAAATTAAAATACTGATATTATAGTAATAATAGTAACGAAAAAGGTATAAGTTATACCTTTTTAATAAAAATACTTTTACCTATCATTAGCAACTACTTCGAAACACGATGGGGATTAGCGCTTCTCTTGAAGCTGGAAAATTCTTCGAAATTTATTTTCCTATGTTGTTTTCCTGTGACCATTTTTAATTAGATTTCTAGTCTAACTTTTGGGATGCACATCGTTGAGAAGAAACACATGATTATATTGACAATTGTAAAAAATGTTTGATTAAATAATGATGTTATCGTATGTAAATAAAAATTAGCAATCGATTTCGTAATTAAGCACACTTCAAATTATGCGATAACAGAGTTGTTGCCACAAAAAACTGATGCTATCTCTTTATATTGTTCATGGTGGCAATAACCTGTACCCTTAGCTCATTTGATTAGAGCATACGGCTCATAACCGTTCGGTCGTAGGTTAGAGTCCTACAGGATATACATAAAGTGTTTAACAAGAATGTTCATAAGTTCGAGTTTTATAGGATAAAGATACATTAATAAGCTTTTCTTTACGAAGAAAAGTTTATTATTTTTTGTAATATGTTATTTGAGTCCGAATAATTTAACTTGTACCCATTGTGTAGTAACTTTAGTGTTTGCAATTCTTCAAAAGAAATAAAGGAAGTAACCAAGTACATGTATCTGATCCAATCAATAGATTTTATTGGATGAGTCGTACAACATTCGAGAATATCTATAATGCTCGTAAATATCTGTTGTTGTTCGTTAACGAATTGCAATGTTAGGATAGTTTTGAAGTAGTTTAACATGCTATAATTGAACGGTAGAAAAGTGAAAAGATTGTTGACAATCCCTTCTAGGAGGTGGTGCTTATGTGTGTAAGTATCAAGTCTAGGGAAAGGAGAGCCTTAATTTCAGCGTTTGAGGCGCTACAGCTAATGATTGCATTTGCAATGTTAGTTTTAGCTATCAAAAATGACAATAAAAAATAAACCATCTAACTTCACTTTGGCAAGCAGTTAGATGGTCATTCAAACTATTTAATACAGCCATCGTCTTTTTAGGCTCTTTGTCAAATGATGTTGACAAAGAGCCAGTATTTATAGAAAAAATTAGTAAAATCAATTATTCAATTAGTATGGATGATTATTACAGAATAATAATAAACATAGAAATACATCCATTTAATAAGGATATATTTCTATGTTTGTATTTAAGGGGCAGTTACTAAATTCCATGTTACTGTAGCAGAGTAGTTTCCTACCTCTATATTTTCGACATTTGGTAATATCAAAGAGACATCCCCTAAATTATAGTCATAAACTCCATTTAAGTGTTTATTTGAGACATTACTCATTAATGTACTATCTACAGTTGTGATCTTAGCATTATTTGTGCCTGTGACGTCACTGCATTCTTGTAAATCTGTTGATGGATTATAAGCATTTACTCCATTATTTATATTCTGTTTAACATTAGAGGTACCTGTGGTTTGTAAGTAGGCATTATCTATGGATCCTTCAGAATTCCAAGTAAGTTTTGCATTCAACCTCCATGGTGTAGTTGAATCTTCTTGATCTCGTATTCCTATATTAAATGTACTATTTTTTGTTAAAGGAATAGATTGTTCTCCAGAGTTTTTTAAAGCTACTTCTCCTGTATTAAATGAAGAAGGTATATAAATCATGGATAATGCAGCAGATGATGGAATTTTTTTATTATCACTAGAAGTATTTGGATCATCCATCCATTGTGCAGTATATTCTGTATTTAATAGATCTAAAACACTACTTGCTTGATCAGGATTTGTTCCAGAAATCGTCCAATTTAGAAAACCTGTGCCTTGTTTTGTTGGAGTATTTTCTGTTACCCACTGTTTGAAATTAGACACATTTAATATAGAATCATTTTTGTCTACAGCACATTTTTTAATATAGTATAAATTTGAATCACCATTTGAAAAGGTTCCTCCATTAGCGTTTAAAAATGGTGAATTTACTAGCTTTCTAAAGTTGGACGTATAATCATAAGTAAGTAACGGCTGAGCTTTACTTCCATCTATAATAACCAATAAAGGAGTATATTGCTCACTACTATGTTGCGTGAACATAAGATAAGTATCTGTATTATTAGTTACTGTAGCATTTGAGAAATCAATAAAGCTTAGGGTAGGACAACCATAAAACATTCCTGTCATATCAGATACTTTAGCAGTATCAAATTCTGCAAGATTCAGATTAGTTAATTTAGAACAATCTTTAAACATATAACGCATGTTTTCAACATTGTTTGTCGGAAAAGTAAATTTGGGTGAAGATAATCCCGTACACCCTTCGAACATAAAATCCATATTTTGAACCTTATTTGTGTTTCTTAAATTTATATTATTTATAAAATTATCATCTATGTTAGTACAGCCGGCAAACATATGGCTCATATTTGTTACATTAGATGCATCAAAATTAAAATTGAGAACGTTTGAACTATTTAAACCACTGCATCCATTAAATAGATATTGCATATCAGTAACGTTACTAGTACTAAAGTTATTACCAAGTGTCATACTAAGTCCTAATTGAGAACAGCCATCAAATGCATGAGCCATATTAGTTACATGCGATGACGTTGGTAGATACATATTTTGCAGCTGGGTACAGTCTTGAAATACATTAGACATATCTGTTATTACAGTTTGATCAGTACCTGACTCTAGATTTAATCCTTGTAAATTAGCCTGCTGTAAATTTATAGCTCCTTTAAATGCGGCATGTAAAGAAGGGTTAGATGAACTACTTAATAGCCCTACTTGTGATGTAGTATTTCCATAAGTGCCTGCTACAAATGCGATACTAGTTATTTCTTTGTATTTATTATTTCTTAAAAAGTAATCGCTACTATCTTGATTCATGTTTCGAATGACAATATGATAATTACCTTTAGCAGTGCTTAACCTGCCTGGTATAGTGATATCAGTATCAGTTCCCTCATAATAGTTTAAACATATGAAACCTCCATGAGTGTTGTAGTTCCAATTCTTTAGCCATTCGTTTCCCATTTCAGAAGTCCAACTTTGTCCATTTACTATCGTAGGGTCAACATATTTTTTAGGCGATACACTTCGTTCCTCAATACTTTTATCTTTATTATTTTCCTTTGTAACAGATTCTTGTGTGCTTTCAGTAGTATCTATGTCAGAAGAACTGGAAGAACTGGAATTACTTGTTTCTTCTGGATCAATTATTGAATTATTATTATTCAATGAACTTTCCAAATTATTATCAGAACTTAAGCTAGTGCTGGTATTACTTGATATTTTTTCTGTAGAACTTGTTTTTTCTGCTGCTGAAACAGTTAAACTGGGTATCCAACCATAATTTATAAGAAAACTTGAAACAAAAACTATTAATATTTTTTTACGTATATTTTTCATCGAGGTTTCTCCTTTTTGATAAAACAATATAAAAGAAACAAAAACTAACAAACATTATCCCCAATAATGGAGTGAGTATATTCAAAGAATCATTTGTTTTTGGTAATTGTTTAGCGATTTCAATTTTTTTATCAGATTTATTCTTGTTTACATCGGAATTAGTTGGGTTACCTGGTAATGATTCAGGCATAATTTTACGTATAAAATTTACTGAAACGGTAGTCGTTTGATAATCATCTGCAAATATAGGAGAGGATAAGCCAACACAACTAATTGATATAAACAGCGAGACTATCCAACGAATAATTCGTTTTTTACGCATTAAAATTGCCTCCTTCTATTAACTTCTATAATATTTAAAGTCAATTTAATTTTATCTTGTATTTTTTTTAAAATAATTTTTTTTTTTGTATAAAAAAATTATTTTAAAATATGTATTATTATATTGATTCAGACCATAAAAATACGCATTTTATAAATAAAAAAAACTCAGAATACAAAAATACATTTTTATATTCTGAGACCAAATTATTTAATAGGTTAGAACAATATGTTCAAGATCATGAATAACCTCATTATACACAGATTTTTCAGCAATTAAGGATTCTTTAGTAACTCCAAATTGCTGTAAATCCTTTTCTGAATCACACATTAGTGTATTAATATATTCAGATGAGGATTTATATTTTTCTATCAGATCTGATATATAGTCAATATTCATGTTATTACCTCCTAAAAGTTTAATATTTATAAGTGAGATATTAAAAATAAGGATCATTAAATTCACTACGATAAAAATTACCATATAACTAAGTTGAAAAAATTTTAAAATTTTATATTTAAAAATAAATATCATACATTTTTTATAGTTATTTTTGAAAAAACAATAAACTTTGTTTTTGTTTATTGTAAGTTGCATCGCCAACAATCATATAGGTTTTATAATTTGGTACAGTATTTAAAAGCTCAATATCATCAATAATCAAAATATCTATATCTTGTTCATTTAATTCATAATAAGGGCTTATGTTTATAGCTTCCTTAAGCTCTTGACAGTATTGTGTTTCAAAAATTGTACCTCTGATGGAATATACTCCTACATTAACAATGTTATCTGTTATATATCTTTTTTGAAAAGCAATAATCATATATGAAAGTAATTCATATACCCAATTTATATTTATGTTTTTGTTTATAAACATATCTTTAAAATCTTCTTTTAAATTGTCTTGTATTTTTTTTAGGTAGCCAGATCTTTTTAATTTTGGTGTTAAGAGAGTTCTAGAAAAATAATAATATGGATATATTAAATTAGAGAAGTGAATGCAGCCTTCAATTTTGATAGATAATACTTCTAAAGAGCTTGGAGAAACATTATATGGATCTTTCATTAATACAGATAGTATGAAGGATTGATAATGATATTCTTCTATCAATTCGTGAGAGAAAAAATATTTTTCTGATTCCATATTTTCGAAATGTAGACTTGACATATTGAAAATAAGAAATATTAGAATTAAAAGACATCCTTCTTTGTCAAAAGATCTTGGATTGATTATTGAAAAAGTTTCTTTTATTTTATTTAATAAAGGGCTCTCTGTGTTAATAAAGTTATCGTAACAAATCGTATTATGTGTTTTACACACTTTTTGTAAATAAAAACGATCATGTACTGTTAATATCCAAATACATAATTCTCTTATAACAAAATATTCCGCTTTCATATGATAGTAATCTAAAAATGTAACTACCCGATTTTGTAAATCTAATACATTAATTTTAGAAAATGATTTTTCAAATGGCTGTTTTTCAATTTGTAAACACAAATTATAAAGCACCATAATTGCCTCTAAATTACCTTCTAAAATAACATAAGGTCTTCTCTGTATGTATATGCCTATATTTTCTAGATTTTTATCCATGAATTTTAATATATTAAACAATTTAGAATGGCTAATATACAACTTTCCAGCTAATTGTTCAAAGGTAAGTTTTGGCTGAAAAAAACAATAGTGAAGAATATCTTTTACCACACTTTGAGAAAAGTAGAATTTTTGAACATCATAAAGGGAGAAATTTTTGTAATTAAATATTATTAAACTATCAGAAATAATTAGAGCTTTATCAGGTAATTCATTATGTAGTTCTTGCAAGTATTTATTAACTGTAGCACTTGATAAATATAGTTCTTTAATTAATAAATTTTTATTTATTTGTCCGTTGTTTTCTACAATCAATCTTATTATTTCTGCTTTGAAAAATGAAGATTTTTCATAAATTAATCTAAGCATTTCTGCACCTCCGTATTTATTCGAAGATATCAAAGATTATGTTTACGGGTATGTTTATTTTTTTTTTAGACACAGTAAAAAAATAAGTATTTAATGTATAATATTATAGTAAGATAAATAAATAGTGTGTTTTATATCTTATTATATTTAAATATAAAAATTAATAATGTTAAACACTTAATTATTTACACATAAATAATAACATATATTTTTTATATGGTATATATAAAATACAGACTGTTAATTACCAACAGCCTGTATTTCTATAAAGTTATAATTGATTATTGATAATAAAAATTGAAGATATACCTAAACCAAGTAAAATTAAGGTACTAATAATTAATAATCCATTAATTGAAAGTTTTCTCATACTAATTTTACTAGTAATAATATATTTATAATCTTGTAGCAACAAATATATGTTTATGATAAAAAATATGATACTTATACTGATGGTACAGATACTCCAAAGATACATTATTTTTCGCTCCTGTTGTTTTTAGTATTATATTTTCGTCGATAAATATAAATTGTTCCCAAAATAATAAGAATTATTAAGAAAACACTACTATATTTAAACCAATTTGGTAAGATAACCTTAAATACAGATTGTTTATTAATTTCTTTTGCTTTATCTCCTGCAATGTCAAATTTTCGTTCAAAATTCCAGGTATTTTCTGCAGTTTTTACAGTTCCTTTAAATAAATATTTTCCTGGTTTTAAATCTTCTTTACCCCAATCTATTTGAAAAGGTAAGCACGAGTATGGAGCAATTGATACGTTATCCATTGAATTTTCTTTTATTTTTTTTGTTCCATCTTCTGAGTATACAGCACCTTTTACTTGTGCTTTGGAGAAAATATAAGGATTAGGGTTTAAAATATCTGCTTGAACCACTTTTTTTCCTGATGATAAATCAGCAATAACGTTTTCCAAAGTTACAGAAATATTTTTAAATAGATTAACTTTATCTTCATTTGTTAAGACTATACCGATGGTATAACAGTAATCATTCCCTACAGTTATGTTCTTTGAATTTTGTTTATTATTCTTTTTTTCTGAAACTACAACTCCACCTACTATCACTCCTTGTATGGGTTTAGTAGGCATAGCAATTTCTAAACTTGTTTCTTTATAACTTTTTTTAGGTACTACAATTTCTTTTTCTGTAGTTTTTACTATAGTTGTCAGTGGCACTTTTAACGAAGAATCGTTTTTTAGATTTCCAGAATAGTCTATGATACCATTACTATTAGTATTTGCATCTACCACTTTAATATTTAAAGTTTTATCTTCATTAGAACTATTTATTAATTTTATTTTTATAGTATCTTTAGATCCAGGTATTTCTTTTAGATAAAAATATCCGGAATTTTTATCGATTTGATTTTGATTTGGAATACCTTCAATAGAAAATCCACCAAAATTATTTTGATTTTCTTCAGCAAATCCTTGGGTAATTGGCAAAATACTAATAATCATAAAACATACAATAACTAATATTTTTTTCATACTTATTTTTTTAATCACTTTAGTACTCCTTTAATATTTAAATGTTCAAATGAAAAAACAGGAATTTAATTCCTGTTTTTTCGTCTTTACATGTTTAATCATTGCTTTATGGATTTTGTGGAGTTTGTGCTAAATTCCAAGTGATTGATCCAGTTGCTTGTCCTTGACTAATACGTGAAGCATCTGGAATTTCTAATGAGACCGTACCTAAATCCATATCATAGGTTCCTGAAAAGACATTTCCTTGATTACCTGTCATAATTACTTGTTGAGAAGAATTAATTTCAGCATTTGAAGTAACGTTAATCATACCAGGACTAGATAAATCTTGTAAATGCCCACTTGCGTCATAAACTTGCGCTTTATTTGTAGTTGTTCCAATTGTAGCTCCTTCATTTGCCAATTGTCCAGTAAACTGAGCACTCAATGTCCATCCTTGTGAATTGTGTAAAGTATCTTTTACCCCAACATTTAGAGTTTCACCTGCTGGCAAATCAATATTTTTAGACATTGCACCACTATTATTAAGTTGAATAGTACCAAAATCCAATCCATATGGTACATAAGCTAGTCCGAAGCTACCATCTGGATTTAAAGGTAAGTTAGTATTATTGTCACTACCAGTTCCAGAGCCACCAGATGGATTATTAGGAGTAGGGTTGTCATTATCTACAGATGGGAGGGTAAAATTAGCATTTACACCTGTACTTGAACTTGTAAGTGTTGTATCTGCAAATACACCTGTAGATCCTAAAACCATAGGAGCTACCAAAGAAAATGCTGCTACTAAAGCTTGTTTTTTCATAATATATTCCTTCCTTTTATCAAAATAATATGAATTTGAATAGTTATATACGTATCTTCCAAATTCAATTGAATAATAACACTAAAAAATGAAGTATATATTTTTATATTTTTTTTGAAAAATCTAATTTTTAAAATAGTAGTAATTTTTTTTATGAATTGATAAATGAATCTATATAGTCATTTCCTATAAATGGTTTAACGTGTCTACTCCCAATTGAGTATCTTGATGTTCAGACAATTGCTCCCTATTAAAAGTATCTGAGAAGTATAACATTGATTTACCAAAGGAAAAGTAAGTAATATCTGTTGTTAATTTTTCTATTAGTTGGTTTATCTCCTAGTTCTTTTTAAATTAGGCAGAAGTCGCCCATCCTCTATAGGTGGGTGATGAATGCCGTTCGGTATGAGGGATTACCGTTGGTTGGTAACTCGAAGATCGATATATAAGGCTTATTGCCGTTTTATTTTGCTCCATGTTATAATCGGTCTATATAAGAAATGAGCTGATCTAATATGGAATTAGATACTAATAATCATTCAGTGTTTCTACTCTATTCTCATCTTGTACTGGTAACTAAATATCGTAGACAGGTAAAAGTTTTTGTCTCTTGACAACTGGTGATGCACCTGTCGAAGGCATCAAGGAAACAATCATAAATAGAAATTAGGTGTCCTTTATGGAGCGACTAAAAGTGGATAAATTTCGAATCTATCCAACAGAAAAACAAAAAATTTTCTTTGCTAAATCTTTTGGTTGTGTTCGTAAGGTCTACAATCTAATGCTTGATGACCGAATAAAAGCTTATGAAGAAACTAAAACGTGAACAACGTAAGTTGTCAAGGCGTGCGTTGTTAGCTAAAAAGAAAGGCATCAAGCTTTTTGAATCTAAGAATTACCAAAAGCAAAAACGAAAAATCGCGCGTTTACATGAAAAAGTAATGAAGCAACGTACTGATTTTCTGAATAAGTTGAGTACAGAAATCATCAAGAATCACGATATTCTCTGTATGGAAGACTTGAATACCAAAGGTATGTTGCGTAATCATAAATTAGCAAAAAGTATTTCGGATGTTTCTTGGTCTAGTTTTGTGATTAAATTACAATACAAATCAGATTAGTACGGTCGGAAAATCATCAAAGTAGATAAGTGGTTTCCATCTAGCCAGATCTGTTCGAAATGTGGATATATAGATAGCAAGAAATCTCTCGAAATTCGAGAATGGACTTGTCCTATTTAGCATACTCATCATGACCGAGATATCAACGCTAGTATCAATATTCTTACCGAAGTTCCTGAGACTACATTCTATAGAATTGGCTTAGATCAAATAAACAAGAACCATAGGAACTACGGGGATAGCTTGGTCACTTGTTAAATAAGAGACACCTCTGTTAGTAAAGAAATACGCTATCAAGTATGCTCTCTTCCCAAGAAACTCCCACTTCAAGCGTAAGAAACCGTTAGGTTTAGCTAAGTGCTGAGTAGTTCACTTCTTTAGTGATAATCATTTTTTTGCCATGACAAAAACACCTCCAAATTTATTTTACTAAATTTGAGGTGCTCTTTTTTTATTGTATCTAATGTCAGTTCTCATCAATGAATATCTGAAATATCTCTTTTTAAACTGTTTGGGCAATTCATCATAGATAGCTTTCAGTGTTTTAATTAAATTTTCTATTAAACTTGGCTATTTAAAATTGGCTTACACTAATCCAACTTCATTTTTAGAAGTAGCAATATCATTCGTAAATGTGATAACAAAATAAGATCCTAATGGTCCAGTAGTATTTGTTTCCCACGTCAATGTTTGAATATTTTCACCATTTGAATTTTTATATTCCGCAATAGCATTCGGGTTACCAAATTTTTTAATAGCTTTTTCCTTTGATAAATCCTTATTCATTTGAATTTCTCCAAATACTTTAGAAGAAACTACTTTTTCTTTATCATAAGAAACATATAATCCAGATACTGATTTTTCGACAACATTGTTGTTTTCTGTACCAACAGTTAACTTAGCACCCAATTCTCCTGTCTTATTACTTCCCCAGGTATAAATGGTTTCAGAATTTCCCGAATGATCTGTAGAAGATTCCGTGTATAACGGAGAACCTAATATTTTATTTACATTCTCCAAACCTGTTCCTATTGTTAATTTATCATATACTGATTTTACTTCTTGAGCAGATTTCTTTTCTGTTGTTGTAATTTCTGTTGTTTCTTTCTTTTCATCATTTTTAGCGATAGTCATTGACCCAATACAAATAAAGATTACCGTAATGACTCCTATAATAATATAGATTATTTTTTTCAAAATACTTCCTCCTATTTTAAATAACTAAAAAAATTATAAATAATTAAAAGCTCAGTTCCTAGGTTTTTAATAATTAATTTAATTTCTAAAAAAAAATTTAAAATTTTTTCTAGGCTTATACTATTAGACTACAGGGGATTAGTGACTACAGTGAACTACTCATCTCATCACTCAGCTAAACCTATCGGTTTTTAAAACTTGAAATGAGAGATTCTTGGGAAAACAGCATACTTGATAGCGTATTTCTTTACTAACAGAGGTGTCTCTTATTTACCAAGCTCTCCTCCTACGGTTCTTTATTTTATCTATCCTGATTTTTGATTATTTCTGTATTCAACTTATTCAGAAAATCAGTACGTTGCTTCATTACTTTTTCGTGTAATCGAGCTACTATGCATTTCTATTTTTAGCTTCAAAAAGATTGATCCCTTTATTTTTAGCCAATAACGTACGTCTGACAATCTATGTTGTTCATATTTTAGTCTCTTTTCCATTTTTGATGTGAATTTATTGTTACCAATCTTTTGTTTGAAAGAATGGCAGCGTCAATAATACATAAGTAAATACTAATTGCATAATTGTTTTTTTTTTAACTCGACAACTTCTTCTTCACGCAGCAACAAAACATAGTATTTGCCACTTGAATAACGTGAGATTGTGATCAAACCTTTAGATTATCTATAAAGCTTAATTTTAACTAAAAACTTCAATTTAGAAACTTTGACGAATTTATTATCAATCAAAACAATTGTTCCATTCTGATTGTTGGTTGTGCAACTTTGAACCAGTTTTTTTCTTTTGAACGACGACATATTCATCACGGAAAAAATTATTGAACGCCTTGTCTAGATTAATTTTTGTATTCGCTAAAGCAAGAATATCCACTTTTCCTTAAATTCCAGTGTGTATTTCCTCAAAAAAAACACCCCTCTAAATTAGATTTTTAGTCTAACTTTTGGGGGGCACTTCACTTAAACAATTTAAAGGAGGTAAATAATTACTTATCTGTTGAAATTTAGTGGGAAAATCCATAAGTAATATCAGGGGATTCTTTCCGTATAGATCTTTGATTTAAGTGATCAATGCCAGTCTTCATATCTTGAATTAAATCTATGGCCATTTGCATACTTAAGTCTGCTCGACAAACAAAACGTTGGATATTAATATTTGATAGATTATCAGGTAACGGATAAGTAGGGACTTGCCACCCCTTCATTGCAAATTGATCGGTTAGATCATATAAATTCCAAGAGATAGAGACATCTTTCTTCAATTTATAGCAAATAATTGGTAATTGTGAACCGTCATTATAAATATCAAAATAACCCATTTTATCAATTTCTTTTGCTAAATATTTTGCTACATCACTGGTTTTTTTATGAATTGATCGATAGCCTTCAAACCCATTACGGATAAATGTGTAATATTGTCCTATTATCTGACTTGCACTTCTTGAGAAATTGATTGCCATTGTTGGCATTTCTCCTCCAAGATAACTAACTTTGAAGACTAATTCCTCTGGTAAAAAATCTTTTTCTTTCCAGATAACCCAACCAACACCAGGATATACCAATCCATATTTGTGTCCAGAAGTGCTAATTGAACGTACATTTTTCAAACGGAAATCCCATTCAAGTTCTGGTTCCATAAATGGTACAAATAATCCACCACTGGCAGCATCTACATGAATATATACCTTGTAGTCAGTCTGTTTGTTATATTCCTCTATTTTTTTATCTAATGCCTTTATATCGTCATATTTTCCTGTATAAGTGATTCCTAAGATACCTACTACGCCAATCGTATATTCATCAAAATAATCGGTTACAGTGTCTATATTGATACTCCCATGTTCTTCATCAATCGGGATTGTGCGCATTTCAATATCCCAATAAACACAGAATTTTTCCCAAACGACTTGATATGCAGAAGAAATTACTAAGTTAGGTTTTTGTTTATTGATATCTAAACCAAGTTTTTTTACACGATTACGCCATGCAAATTTTAATGCTAATCCCCCCAACATACAAGCTTCACTTGAACCTACAGTCGAGGTACCTATAAAATCAGATTCATCTGGAACATTCCATAAGTCAGCAATGATGTTAACACAACGATTTTCGATCTCTGCTGTACGTGGATATTCAGTTTTATCTATTGCATTTTTGTCCAATGTTTCACACATGATTTTTGCAGCTTCTGGTTCCATGTATGTTTGACAAAATGTAGCGAGATTTTGTCTTGACACACCTTCATCAATTAATTGATCTTTTACCAATTGATAAGCATCTCGAGGAATCAGCGAGCCTTTTGGCAGTTTATACATAGGAATCGCTTCGTCCATCGCTTCATTTCCGAAAATAGGTTCCAAATATTGTGCTTCATGTCTATTTTTTTTACTGAATAACATTTTTCTCTCCTCCTAAAAAGCACTGATTTCTTAGATTTTTCTGTTATTTCCTTTTTCATCAAATGTTTTATAAATCCCAAAAGGGATAACTAAAATAATTAACCAGCTAATAATTAAGATGGCTAAATACGTTCCTCCTTTACCATAACCGATATCGTTAGGTGGAAAAAACGATATAAAGAATGCAAAAACTGAAACAAGTAACCCTATAATTGCCACACCAATTTTTACTTTCTTTCCACCAGGAATTTGGTATGATCTTGCTAAATCTTCCTTTTCTTTCACTAATTTGATGTAAGAAATAAATAAAAGAACATAAGCTACAAGATAAATACATACTGTCAAAGCCATTGCAACAAAGAACGAAAGATTAGCTCCCCCTCCTCCTAGTGTTAGTACAACTGCCCAGATAGAAACGATTATTCCTTGAATTAATACGATATTGGTCGGTACATTATATTTATTAACTTTTGCCATTTGTTTTGGTAGCAGTCCATTTTTAGCTGCTTCAAGCATAGCAGTCGATGGGCCAACCACCCATGTGGCAATTTCAGCAACAACACCTAAACAAATAATGACTGCAATGATACGAATAAGAGTTTCTCCTCCACCAAAATGATGAATTAAATAAGAATAAGCTTGAATTACTCCTGTATCTAGTGATAACTGATCTTGTGGGATTGTTGCAGCAACTGTAGCACCACCCAATGTATCTAAAATAATTGTCAAAATTACTAATATCAAAATAGCCTTAGGATAATTTTTTCCAGGATTATCCATATCTTTCACATGACTGGCAGACGATTCAACCCCTGCATATGCTAAAATAAATGAAACAAAGACCACTAATGTATTTATTTTAGTAAAATCTGGAATCCAAGCATCCGCACTAAAAGAGACTTTTACTGGATTTCCTTGCGCAATATAGAGAATACTTAAAGTGAAAAGAAGGACTCCAGTCGCTAATATTCCGACAAAAAATCCTATTTTTGCAATTTTAGCGGTATTTTTTGTCCCAGTAAATTGTGATATTGTGATCAACCAAAAAATTATTAATGTACCGATTAATTTCAACCAAACATTTGTATTTAAAGCAGGCCAATTAAGTGCGTAAGATAGTGCCCCTATAATAAAGTAAATCATTGTAATGAAACCTACTGTAATTTGAAACCATTGAAAGAAAATAGCAGCAAATCCCCATTTTCTACCTAGAGTTTTTGATACCCACGTATAAAGACCTCCTTTTTCCCATCCTTCTACAGTAGCCATTTCCGCAGAACAAAGCGCCACAGGAATAAACCAAAGAAAGCCACCAACTAGTAAATAAAAAACTAGATTCATCTTTGATGTCGCAAATGTCGGATACTCATAAACTGTCATGACCATTGAGGCAGTTATAGCAAAAAAGCTCATCAAAGATAGTTTTTTTGTACTTCTATCCATTTTTTTCCTCCTTATTATTTATTTAATAAACTCATAAATACGAAATTCTAATTTTTTTCGTCATTATGAAGTCTTCAAACAAGGTTGCAATTACTCGCATTCTGTATTTCCCTTTCTTAGATATTATTGTGTTTGCTAAAAAGAAAGCGGTATCATTATTATCGGAAATAAATAACTAATTTTAGATATCATTAAGTTATCTTACTTAACGAGTAAATAATTATTTTAGAAAAAACAATTTATATATCAAATACGAAAAAAAAGTAGCAAAAAAGTAATACTTGATTTTTAATATGTAGATAAAAATAATACATGTTATATTTTTACGATTTAAGAATACTCCGATAAATAAAGATAGTCAAATAAAAAATATATTACCTAATTTGTTTTTTATTGTTAATTGTATAACTTGAACTAATTTTTAAAATGAGAAAATCCAATAGATTTATTACAAAAGAAATTTTTATATACATTATCTAAAGTTAGTTAGATATTAACCATGAAAAGACTATATACTTCTTTTCTTTCAAAAATGGAAAATTATTTTATGTAAGTGTTGGCAGTATCGTTTTTAAAATAATCCTTTTTTATTTCTTCGTAATCTCTTATTCTATTATCGATCTCAAATTGTAGTCCTTACGAAAACAACCAAAATACTAAAAAAAATCGTCTTTTTTTCATTAGTAAAAATCAGAATTTTTATACTTTTAATTGTTTCGTAAGGACAATTTATTTCCTTAATTTTTGAATATATTTATTAATGATATCAAATTAGTACGCCACTCATTGATAATAGATCAATCATTTATTTCCCAAAAAATGGTTTTACATAATTAATTAGATGATATTGGTAGAAAGTCAAAAACAAAAAGTATTTAACTTAATTTCTTCACTTTATAATTTAAATTCATTGAACAATGTTTAAACAAAATAAAAGTTATTCAATGTTTCAAGAAAACATAAAATTTTATCTTTGTAAAATCTTTCTTATAATGCGGATAACTAAAGAAATAGTTGGAATAATCATCAAGGCCATTACTATATACCAAAAGTCCATTACTACATTTTCCCACGTAATCGGAACAAATACACCTACTAATAAAATCATAGCAAGAATAAACAAATTAAAGATGAATGCAGACAAAAACTCCTTCATACTAACATTTGCAGTATAATTAAAACTTCTTTTCCAATAATCCATATATGCTTGAATCATTATTTCATCCCCTTTTAAATTATTAAAATTAAAAATATTTAAATATTAACATATAAAAAATGTCTAAAAACAATCAAATTACAAACTAGTATAATTATTTAAGTCTTTTTTGAGATCACATAGCGGAAACGTATATCCCTCTATTTTGAATTTTCTTTTTGAAATTAAATATCGCTCAATTCCATATTCCGTTTTATTTTCAATAATAAAAGTATTTTTTCGAAAACGAACTACTTTTCCTGTGCAATATTTTTTATTCACATCAATTGTTGAAAGTTCCATGCCTTCTTAAATCAACATATATTTCTCACCTGATTTTTATTGATTAAAATTGTTATTTCTATAGATATTCATAATTTGCAGATTTGAAAATAACTGGTCTCTGTTGTTTTTCATAATAAGAAATAATTTGTTCGAGATAATGTCTTTGTACTTATTTTTTATTCCTTCATTTTATTTAAGTAACGATAAATTGTTGTACGAGAAACATTCCAACGTTCTGCAATCGTCTTAATAGGCGTACCACTATCCACTAAAGTCTTCAGTAATTCCAAATCCTGAGAGGTCAATTTTTCAGGACGTCCACCAAACCTTCCTCTTGCGCGTGCGGCAGCACGTCCAGCTGCTGATCGTTCCAAGATCAAATTACGTTCAAATTCTGAAAATGCCGCGAATAAGTGAAACATAAGTTGACCAGTCGAACTGGATTTATCCATCGTGATATTTTCTTGAAGACTATGAAAACTTACACCACGTTCATTCAAGCGATTCACAATCAAAATCAAATCTTCCATATTCCTTCCTAATCGATCTAAACGCCAAACGACAAGTGTATCTCCAGAACGAACAAAATCGATGGCCATTTCCAATCCTGGTCGATTACTTTTTGCCCCACTCATATGATCGGTAAAAATTTTCTCACAACCAAATTTATTTAAACTATCTTCTTGTAAATCTAAATTTTGTAATCCAGTAGATACTCGCGCATATCCTATTTTCAAAAAAATCACCCCTAACTAAAATCTATTGTAACATAACTTTATTTATACGGTTTAAATGAACATAGATTTTGTTATGGGTTTATGAACATAAAATGAATTCATTTTTTGAAAAATAAAGGTAAAAAATAAAGTGTTCAGAAATGGGTCATTTTATGGACACTTAACATCTACAAATAATATTTTGTAAAACTTCGCGCTACCAAGTGTTGTGTAGTAATGTAAATGATAAATAAGTGTTCATATTATATACAAAATTTAGACTACAAGGGAGTCTTTAGTAATCAAATTGCCGTATGATAACAGTGAAAAGTCTTCAGATAATAAAAAATACATTGTTGTATATTCAGAAGATAGAGTAATTATGTTAGTTCCTAGTATCAAAGATCCACTCAGTGAGTGAGAAGAGGCGTAATATCGTAAAAAAATGAAGGAAAAGATTTAAGGGCAGAAATTTTATAGTGTTAGAAGAAAAAACTATATTCCTAAAAAAGATAGAGATTTTCTTTTACAAGATATGGCCAACCTTGAAAAATTATCCATATATTTTGAACATCTTAGTTTACAATGCTTTAGACACATGCGAAAATAAGTTACCTAGAAACTTCAACACAACAAAAAGTCTTTTTCAAATATGAACAGGAGATTCACCTATCCTTATCGAAAAAATATGCTAACACAAAATTAGAAACTTTTCACACATACATATGAAAAAATTGAAATGAATTACTTATAGATTGAGCAGTTTCTCAAATATGAGCTTGCCAATTTTTCTGATTAATGGGTCAATCAGCTATGCATAAAAAATATCCAAGCTAGTGACCCTTACTAGCTTAGATATTCATATATGATATTATCAGCCAGATACAATAAAGATACTCTTTAATCAGAAGGATTAATTAACTTTAACATTAATTACGGTTCTAGTGTTACCGTTACTGTCATATCCGACAACTTCCACTTTGTCTTTATTTTTTGTTATTTTATCTTTTGCGAATAATGAAAAACCTTCTTGTCCATCACTATTCAAAGTTGTTTCTTTTTTTCTAACGACTTTGTTATTAACTCTTAAGGCTACTGTATCAATTCCCCCTTGATTAGTACCAGAAATATATGAATCTCCCAAATGATAATTCTGTGAAGTATTCATTTCATAAGCGTCATGCAATTTAGGGAGAACCTCACATTTTTTTGTTGTAACAATTTGACCTGTATTCGAAATTCCTTCTACTTCAAATACTTTTGTTTTAGAATCTAAACCTAGGAAAGATGTACGTACTTTAAACTTACCATTGGATACATTGACTGAGACTTTCTCTACCCCATCAACAATAAATTTTACTTGAGAAATACCTGTTCCAACACCTTCAACATAAGGATCGGTCCAAAAAATTTTTTTAACATTTAACTGATAAGCCTGTACCTCTGACACATTAGCCGTATCTGCAATACTGTCTCCATGTACAATAACCTCTGAGGAACATCCTATACTGAATAATATACTTGAACTGACTAAAATATTTCTTAACTTCATTTTATAATAAATCCTTTCAACATTATATAATTGACATATGGTATTTTGTTGCAATAGAACAATTATTTTTTATGATAGTCATCCCTGAACCATCATTATGTTATCATTCCCCTTCCTTTAATAATGTTATATATTAAAAGAATATTCTTTCAAATTGTATCAATACTATTTTAATATATATATATTAAATATGTAATTTTATTTTTACAAATAATCATAAAAAAATAAATATAAACAATTCAATACTATATATATCTGTTTTAAAAATAATATTTCTTTGTTTTTCTTTAAATGAGGAGTGATTTCTTCTGGAATTAACTAAAATTTTTTATCTGTCATTTTATGGACACTTATTTTGAGATAAAAAGATACTTCGAATATGATTCTAGTTTTGAATAGTAACAAAATTATAGGAAGAACTTTTTTAAACCACCGAGTGAAGGAAACCAAGTCATGACTTAAAAGTGCTTCTCAATACCAATATGGACTTGGTAAAAAAATGAAACGTTATTGGAAACTCCTACAAAAAGAAGAGGCAAAGTTGAACGATGAAAAACAGGTTTGGCGTGCCAGTTTTAAAGATTATTTAACTGAGAGAGAGATTGTCGATCGACTGATAGCCACTTGTCCCAACCTGCGACAAGGCTATCAGTTATACCAAGATTTTCTTTATGCAGTAAAGAAAAGAGAGCATTCACTATTTGAGGACTGTTTATCCAGAGAAGTCAGCCAGCTACCTGAAACTTATGCGACAAATTTGCGAACATTTAAAAAGTTTCTGCCACAGATTCAAAATGCTCTCCGCTACAGTTATTCAAACGGACCACTCGAATGTTTAAACAACCATATTAAAACGCAATGCTTATGGGGTTCGAAATTTTTATAATTTCAAACGACGGATCATGATTCGACACGGTAAAACTATTTTAACCAAATAAAAAGAACAGAAAGAAGTTTTTCTTCTTTCTGCCCAAATTATTCTAAGATTTCTCTTTACCAACATCATTTGACAAAGAGCCTGTATTATAAGAATGTATTAAATAAGGATGTTCTAAAAGTCTGGAAATTTTTTGCACTTCAGCAACGATTTCCGGATGCGTTAACCATTCTGGATCATTTGTTAATTGACAAATTTTCTTGCGCAAAATGATTTTTGAATTTTGTTCCATAAGATCACTTCTTGAAATAAAAATTGTGAACTACTCGCCACTTAGCTAAACCTGATTGTTCTTAATGCTTGAAGTGGGAAGTTCTTGGGAAAAGAGCATACTTGCTAGCTTATCTTTTCACTTGCAGAGTTTTCTCTTATTGACCAAGCTAATTCTCGTAGTTCCTACGCTTCTCTCGGTCAAAATGCAAACTACAACATAATGCTATGACAGACTTAGTTCTGTTCTCACTCTAATCACAATCATTGTTACACCTGCATCATCATGAATGACTTCACATTTTACTTGTGGTGCTAGTTCAATATCTTTCAATCGGACGTTTTCAGACTGAAATTACACAATTGAGCTTGGAATCAAAAAATTATATCATTTACTTTTTCGATTTCCAATTTACTAACACCGAACAATATTCATCCCTACTTATAAGGGATGAATGCCTAAATATGTTAAAATAGTCGGAGAAAATTCATTTATTTGGAAAATAAAGATATATTTTGATATTATAGAGAGTTTTAGTACATTGACAAGTAATTTTATTCTTTTTTAACATTTACTTTCGACTGTTTTCTGCCCATACTTTTGTAGCATAAATAGAATTAAATAATAATGCTGCTTGTAAAGCCACTTGAGATAAATTAGCACCCAAAGTACCTATAGCTGTATCTCCATTTAAAATTTGTATAGTTAAAACACTCCAATAAATAAGATTGGCCAAGTTTACTATAATCCATAGAGACCAATTCTCTCTATATTTAAGTATATAAAGAATTTGCGCAATAAAGCTCAATACAAAATTTATTGAATCAAAATAAGGTAATTGACCATTTACTTGACTTAAAATAAACCATCCCATTAACCAAGCAATAAATGCACCAAAGAATATTAATTGGCGCATTTTATTTGAAAATTGATGAACTGATTCATCATTTCCCCACATAAACCAACCAATTGGTTGAGAAATAACATAAATAATATCCATTGAAAAAGAACCATATGCATGGCTAATCCATGCTATGTAAGTCATTGCAATGCATTGAATTGTACCAAAAATAAATGCTACTCTTCTTCCTTTCATTCCATATACTAAGGACATGATCCCAGTTACACCAGATAACATTCCAACCAAACTATCAGGAGCAATTGCATAAACTAATAATTGAAGAGTAATCAGTCCTAAACAATAAATGACTTCAAATTTTTTCCAATCCAAAAATAATTGATTATATAACCACGAATGAGAATTATTCTGCATTACTTTTCACCTCTAAATAAATGAATCACTCAAAATGTCTAAAGCTAATTTTATAGCTTCTTTCTCACCTTTTATCATTTGTCTATCCTGGTCTACAAAGTTATTAACTCCCTCTCTAAGATCATTTTTGTAAGGAACAACATTCGTTAATATCGACAAGGTTTCGATATTTCTTTGACGACCAACTATAAATAAAATTCCTGATTCCATGTCAGCGGCGATAATCCCTTTAGAAGTCCAAAAATCTTCACATTGTTCATTATCATCCATATAAAAACCGTCGTGAGATCTTACAATTCCATAATTTGCATTAGGTTTATATTTATATGCAGAAGCAAGCAAATTAAATGATGGGACTGCAGGATAAATACTTGGAATATATTTCTTTGATAGTCCATCATCCCTTACAACTCCCTCAGCAATAATTATACTTCCTAGATCAATATTAGGTTGCATAGCTCCTGCAGAACCTACTCTAATAATTTTTTTAATGCCAATATTATTTAACTCTTCAATTGCGATAGCAGTAGAAGGAGCTCCGATCCCTGTGGAAAGAACTAGTATTTTTTTATTTTGGTAAATTCCTATAGATGATTTATACTCTCGATTGTAAGTTAAAAATTGGAAATTACTCATCATAGTTAATATTAAATCAACTCTAGCAGGATCTCCTACAATAATGGCACTATCAACATCTATATCAGAATTTAGACGAATATGGGGTTGAACATTCATAAATTAATCCTCCTAAAACAAAAAAAGAAAACGTTTTAGTCATTTTTACTATAATCGTTTTCGTTTGTCAATAATATTTTTATTACCAAAATTCATTTTATCTACTTGTTTAAGATATAGCATGAAGGAATTGGATGATATTCGTATAAAGAAAGTAAGACGTTTTGATCAGATTTTTTACAACGAATATTCCTTTGTTTCCATGGGCTGAAATCTTTCAAGATAAAAACTTAACAAATGCACTCATCGATCAATTAGTGTACCACGCTAAGATTACTAAAATTAATGGAAAGTCTTATCATATTAAAGATTATAAAGAAAAAAATTGTCGTATAGGTAACCTTGTTATTTGTGGGCTAAAAACCTACATTTTTGAATGACCATTAACTTTTCATTCATGATTGGTAAATAAGAGACACCATTGCTAGTGAAAAAATAAGCTATCAAGTATGCTGTTTTCCCAAAAATATCTCATTTCAAGTTTTAAAAACCGATAAGTTTAGCTAAGTAGTGAGTAGGTCACTTTCTAGAGTGATTCTAAAGAAATACACTAGACAAATAATAATTTACGGAAGTATTTATTATGTCATTGACAAAGCATGAAAAAAATGACCTAAAGTTGAAGAAATAGTTAAAACATCTAGAATGTCTACAGATGAGTCGCAGATTTTACTAGAAAAACAAAAGAAAGATTGAACAGCAAAAGATCGAAAAACAATAAAAACAGATCCTGATATTAAAAGTCTAATAGAAATATTTAGTAATTTTGATGGAACAAAGGAATATGAAACAGTTTACCAAATGGCAAAATTTTATTTAAAAAATAATTATGATGAACATGTACAACAAATTATTACAAATATTCAAGATGCTAAATTTATCAATTAACTCGTAAAAATAGAAAAGGGGAATAAGAGATTAATCCCTTATTCTCCTTCTTACAGAGTTTAAAAATTTGAGATATTGGAAGAGATAGGAATTGTCAATTATAAATAAAATTCATATATAAGTTTTGGGAAATGGTCAATAAGTATATAGAATTATTTATAATGACAATTATACTTTATGAAAAAAAGACTTTAAATTTCAGCCTTATAAGCTATTGGTTTGAATAATTATCTAAATCTTTTTTTCAATTTAATTTTAGAATTATTCTGATTAAATGCACTTTCTTTTTTTCTTATTATTGTTTATTTTTTAAACTATCATAACTGTTATTCAATAAATAATCCCGATTTCCTAATCAATAGTATAAAAAAAATCATAAATTATATATGTTTACTAAAAATAAAAAAATATGTAATGATTTTTTTATTTATAATAGAATCAAGTTAGGTGATTAAAGATAGAGAGAGATTTTTAAATAAATTGTTATTGTCTCCTTGAATATTTTTGATTTACATTGTTTGCTGATTCTATTACCTAACTTAAACACCCACCATCATAGTTACCTCTTAGTTTAAAATATCTATACTAAGAGGTGCTATGAGTTTATAGTGGAAAGAATAATTGAATGAACTATGAAGTTTATTCTTTTTCTAAAGTTATCAGGAATAATTATAGAAACTTCTCTAATATATGCTTCTGAAAATTTATATTTTCTAAGTTGTATTGTATTATTCTAATATTAACATCGTAGTAAGTATTGTTATCAATAATTTTCCTACATATTTGAATCTATTAAATAAAAAAGATTAAGATAATAATTTTAAAACTTATAAAAAATGCGAATTTTAGATAAATAAGTCCCCCTATTTATTTATAATTCCTCCTGAGAAAAATTCAGGAGGCTTTTTCTATGTTTTTAATAAGATTAACATAAATATGTATATTAAAATACTTGCCTACCTATATATTTTGAATGACAAGTATTTATAGAAAATACTTGTAAAATCAATTACTCAATCGGTAGAAACAATTTCTACAGAAAAATAATAAACTATTTAAATATATCCATTTAAATAGTTTCTATACTTTTGGATGTAAAAATATAGAAAAGATACTCTGAAATCCTTTACAATTAATTTGGCGAACCAATTCATAAAAGGATTCAAGATATCTTATACTCAGCTTATCAATGATAACCTAAATATTATAGACTTAAATATCTATTTCGAGGAAAATTGTTTAACCAAAAAAATATAATGGGCAAATTTGTTTGATTTACAAAGATACTCTCTAATACACGCCAGAAGAATGTCCGCATTGTCTTTGTGTCGTCCCCTCTAAGATCATTCATTGGGGGACGGCAACCATCCTGTTGTTACTTAATGAATTCTTTGAGTATCGGGCCTATATGGGAGTTAAAGAAACAACGATTCAAATGAAAGTCCTGCCAGATTGCCTTCGTAGAGATATCTCTGTCGCTAAGAAACACTGTTTATTAGTCAAAAAGTTCGTTGATCTATCGTTACTCACTTAAATGAGATGATAAAGGAAATCACTAGTTAGAAAAATATTTCCATTTCTTCGGTTTATCGTGTCATGAAGAGATTCTACCGCCCATCGAGCCCTTTCAACCAGACTTTGCCTAATGTCTTATGCTTTGATGAATTTAAATCGGTTATCACTTAATCCTGACTCTACTAGCATCTGCACAATTTCAATGGAATATTTACCTCTAGCACTATTGTATCGAATGGTACTGATAATTCTTTCAGTTATTAGTTTATCAATGATAACTACAGATAAATGATTCTCTTCTCTTTTCGCAATTTCAGGAGATTTTTTTCATTACTAAATAACCATTATAACCATCTACAATCTCATAATAATCTTTTTCTTTCACATAATAACAAACAAATGGCATTGTATATCCATCTACTAAAATAGATTGTTCTAATAATTTTAACTCCTTAGGCGCTACTTTATTTGGATTATAATCATTAATTCGAATTTTACTAATTGGAATTCTATAAACCTTATAAACAGGGTTTAAAAATCTTTCATCTATTTCCATAGAACCATTGTCTCTCTTTTTTTGTAATTCATCTCTAGTTTGAGAAAAACCCATATAGCAACAAAAGTATCATTTTTTAAGATAGTAATACACATTCTTTTATAAGATAGAACCAATCGAAAGTGTTTAATTGATACATCATCTGGACAATCATAAAATTAAATTTTATGATTGTCTGTTTTTTGAAGAATGAAATTTTTTCAAGTAAATATTTCTAGTTTCCTTTGGCAATATATGCTGTCCAAATATCTTCAATCTTCCAATCCTATAATGGATAATATGATACACTCTAAAAATATATTGTATCGAGCCAAATTCAGTTTTTATCAATCATCAAAAATCAATTTCTAGTGAATAATCTAAGATTTGTTTCACTAATAAAAAGTCTTCTCCTCTTAATCGATCGATAAACTCTTTACTCACAATTCGATCAGTATCGAAACTATGAATTTGTGTCGCATTCACTCTTCCATGTATTTTATATCCATGCAATGGAATATAACCAGAAAAATCATTTCCGCCTGAAGTAATTGGACACACAATAATATAATTTGTTTTTCGATTATACGCATTGGAAGAAACAACCAGTGCTGGGTGTTTCCCTCTCATCTCTCTCCCAAAAGAAGGCGTAAAATTCAACCATATGAGATCACCTTGTTGCGGTTCATACATCCTTTTCTATCTCCTCCTGAGCTAAAAATTGCCATTCCTCATCTTCAGCCTTTTGAAAAGCTTCATCTGACAAAAATGGATTTTTTATTTTTGGCGTAAAAATCAATCCACCATTTTTTGATTTATAGGTGACATACTCTGTTCCTGCTTCAACTTTATATTGTTTTGGAATTGAAATAGAGATTGAATTGCCAACTTTTCTGGCTGTTACATTAATCATTTTACATTCCCCCTCTTCACAACGAATCTTACCATGTAAAACATAATTTAACAACGTATATATTCTTAAAATGATTGGAATTATCTTCTAAAAAATATACCAATTGGTTGATCAATTCGTTGTAAAGATTCCAGTATATCTTGGTATTTTAACTTTTCTATCCTTGTTTGATCCCATAAACATAAATGACTATCCAGCCTTGATAAAACAATTTGTGCTTCTGTTACTTTCCCATCAGCTAAAAGTTCATTTTTTACGTAGTTTAAGTATCTGTGTAAAAAATCTTGTAGTAGCTCATTTTTTTCATAATATTTTTTTCATTTCTGTTCCCTCTTTTTTAGTATTCAATGTACATGAAGTTGTTCATAGCGAAAATTATCAATTTTATATTGGCCATCTTCTTCAACCAGTTGAACAACAAATAGGACTTCGTTTTTTACACCACGACTATCTTCTTCACCCAATAATGCATATTGCTTTTCATTATCGGTATCTTGAAACACTTTGACAATTTTTCCTACACTACGAAATTTAGCATCTAAATCCACATTAATGCCATTTTCTTCTTGACATTTTTCTGTCATATATTCTTTTACGGATTGATTCCGCTCTTTTAATGAATTGAAATTTAAAAATTTATTGCCAAATGCTACTAACATCGGACGTGGATTTTCGGGCTCTTTACTTGCTTCAGTCGTTTTATCTTCCAAAACCATCGTTGACTGACTGGTAGTTGTTTCTTCTACTGTCTTTTCTTCTTTTTTATGACAGCCCGAAAGAGAAAGAACCGCTAGTAAACTGAGTAATATCACTTTTTTCAATCTTCTCTCCTACTTTCCACTTTGTTGTAAATAAGGTAATGGATCTAACCAAACACCGTCATTTTTAAATGCTGAAGCTTGGGCGGCATACCAATCGCTCTTAGTAAATCCTAAGTGTAAATGTGCCGTATCTCTTATTCCTATTACTTGTCCTGCTTTGACTTTATCTCCCACTTTAACACGTGCATTTGAAGGAGAAGAACCAAATTCCTGATACACCATACTTAAATCACCATCCTTTATAACAATGACACATGAACCCAATGCTGCAATACTTGGATTACCAGCAAATACGACAGTTCCTGCATGAACCGCATGTATCTCATTTCCAGGGTGATCAACCGATCCAAAATCTAAGCCATTATGGAAACCATTCACGCGAAATTCTCCTCCAGGATTTTTTCCAAAAAGTTGTCCTCCCAAAAATGAACTTCGATCTAAACTTGATCCAGGAAACGGATTGTACCATCCACCACCTAAACTACCAGTACTTCCGCCACTAGAAGTTGAACCAATACTTCCCCATTTTTTGATCGCAAATTCATCGTATTCAGTTAGATTATAGGATTTAATAATTCCCATAGATCCTTGATAACATGCGCTTCCTTCGGTAATTCCTGCTGCTGCATACCCACCTCTACCTAGAATTAAAAGGCATTGTCCAGGATCTTTATTTCCCACACACGCATTGAAGTTGGATTGAGTAGCCACCATGTAACCATAATATGCATAACATGCTTTTGCATCAGGAAATTTCATGTAATTTCCTCCCTCACTTCCTCCGACACCTCTTGCACTCCCTTTAGGGTAAGGACAACCTGAATACCAGGTTATCCCAAAATAATTATGATCATTTTTTCCAGAATACGATTGTCCATAAGCACTTTCCCATCCTAATTGCGAAAGAATGACTGAAGGTAATAATTTGTATTTTACTGCCGCTCCTACCGCATATCTCGCGTGTTCATCTGTAATGGGGCCTCTTCCTTTAATTTCCTCAAAAATAGGTAAATCTTCCGTATACTCTCCGGTAAACATTCCTTCTGAGCAAGAACTTACTTTTTCTGTTGCCCCTACTGAACCAATCATTTGTATCATCATATTTAGCATAATAAAAAAAGGTAAAAGCAATAGAAGAAGACCTGAACCAAACACCATTAATTTCCATTTCATTCAGATACCTCTACGCTTGTTCCATCACATTATCTTCTTTGACTATCATGGACTGTTCTACTACGTTATCTTTTTCAGTTACTATGGAGCGTTCCACCACGTTGTCTTCTTTAGCCGATATAGATCGTTCCATCAAGTTGTCTTCTTGAACCATCATGGATCGATCGATAGTTTTCAAATGATTGGTTTCTTTTAATAAATCATTGTAGTCAAAGGATTCAGACTTCCCCAATTGTGATACCGGCAATTCTTGACGAACATTATAGTTGATAAATGTTTCTGAATATCCCTTTTGTGCCAAATACTTCTTAAAACGATCGACAAAGTCTCGTCCTGCTTCATCATTATTCACACACAATGAAATACGTGGAACGATCGTTTTCTTCCCTTCTGCCATCTTCCGATTGGATTCTAATACTTTTCTAAAATAGGATTCTACAACTTGATGCTTCAAACCTGACATGGCACAAAAATCAGTATTTATTAATGCTTTTTTCGCACCAAAATATCTTTCTTTATATAAAGAAAGATAACTCATCACTTCAATCGGTGCTTCAAATACTTTTAATTCTCCAGTAGGAATTTTCGAGTTTAAACTAGCAAAAAACATCGCATCTTTTTGATTCCCTGGGTGTTGGAAAAGAAAATAAGGACGATCCTTGATCAACCGTTTTTCTTCTGGTAAATAACGTGTTCCTCTTAATTCCACGCCCACCACTGTAGGATTCATGATTTGGGTTCGATCAAAAAATTTGAAAATAATATTTTGATAGCGATCTTCACCAATTAGATTGGCTTGATTAAATAAGGTCACAATCGTTGGGTCGATTTCTCGTTCTTTGGTCAAATAAGAAAACACTTCTGAAAAATTGGACTGTTCTTTAATGTCTCGTTGATAGTTTAACGGTTCATTCTCCTTCACTTGATAATCAGCTTCAGACAACACCTTGACTTCACTGCCTAAAATATCGCCAATGGCTTCTTCAAAAGAAAAATCATAAAGTTTCATCGCTAATATGATACAGTTATTGACCGCATGTTGATCGATCTCTTTATTGAAAAACATCACTTTTCGACGACTATCATATACCCAACTAGAATGTTCTGTATGACGATAATAGTTGCCTTGGCGTTGGAAAGTTTCTCCTTTTGAGATCATATATTCCAAAATATCTGAATTACGTGCTTCCTTTATTTGATTTGGTGAATAGTAACTCATCTAACATCCTCCTTTAGTAATAAAAAAAGAACAACTTCAATAAAAGTTGTTCACTCGTCAAACGGATAGATCTAAAATGTTTCGTTCATAAAAGCGTTCATTTCGCCATTGTTCTGTATTCTCTCGCAATACACGTTGAAGTTGATACACTTGTTTTCGTTTGGCTACTTCTTTCTGCCATTGCTTTTGTAACATGGCACGTTCTTTTTTGGATAATGGAAAACGCCGTTTCTTCGTCCATTTCTCTTGTTTTTCAGATGATTCTTTTGTTCGTTGATACATGGAACGCACCTCTTCAGCCTGACCTTGGAATAAATGGTCATAAGAATCTTCTGTTGGTATGGATTGTTCCAATGATTGAAAATAACGGTGCCATTCTTCCGCTGTTGGTGGTTCATTTTCTTTATGTTGGAAAGGATTGTTTTCAATTTTCTCCACTGATTCTTTCAAACTTTTTACAAATTCCTTTTGGTATTCTGATACTTTAGAACTTTTTGGTAAACACTGATCGATAAAGTATTCGGTTTGTTCATCAAATACTTGTTCTGTGATCGTTTCTTGTCTCGAACTTATTAGAATCATTTTTTTCAACATCGGAGGAAAATTGCTTTCTTCTACTTCCTGAATGGTCATTCTTTGGGTATTACTTGTGCGAAGTTTCCATTCCTTTTTTAATTCTCGTTTGTATTGTTCACGTTCATCAGGTTCTTCCTCGATTACATTCATTTTTTCTTCTTCCGTACGAATATAAGCCAACAAACTTTCCAAAACTGGAGGCTCGTTGGCTCGGTGTCGTGCAGGATTATTTACAATTCGTTCAAGTGCAAGTTGAAAAGCTTCAGTCGTTTTTGTCTGATTCTCTTCTGTGATTTTGTCACGATCAATTGACTGATCTTCCATCATCATCTCTCCTAATGAACCGCTGACTTGTCTTTTTTTAGGAACGAGATCCATCGCTTGGATTTCTTTTAAAATATGGTTTCCTAGACGTGTGTATAAGGTATGCAATTTATTTTCAGAACTATTCCGACCTTCTCCAAATGCAGACTCTTCTTCTGACTGAATATATGCTTGTCGATCCATCATTTCTTGATACAACTCAGGAAAATTTTGGTCGATAAAAGACTGGATCACTTTGTCTAATTCTTTTTTAAATCCATATTTTTCTGCGTAACCATATTTCTGGTAACCTTTTTGTTCGGGCAATTTTTCAGCCACACGTTGTAAATCCATAACCATATGGTTCAATTGTTCTTGTCCTTGTTCGGAACGTATTCCCTCAATCATTACTTTACGCAACACATCAATTTTCGCACGTTCTTTTTGTAAACCTAACAATTGATTGGCAAAAACTGATTTCATTTTACGCATGATCTTACGCGAACGATATCCTTTGACCTCAGTAACCAACTCACCTGTTTCTGGATCGACAAACCTTTTCTTCTCTCGAGTCGGATAAGGTTCGACAGTCGCTACATGGACATGAATATTATCTGTATTGTAATGGATAGAAGCTGTCCACACAGCGGAATCTGTCATTCCTTCTTCTGATAACATCGTAGCCATCGCTAATCGAATGGCTTCATGAATTTTTTCTTCTTTTAATTGATTCGTTCGTTCATCTAAGTAGCCATGTTGAACCAGCCATTGATTATCAAATGAAAAAACATCTTGCCACATGACACTTCCATTTTTAGCGGCGGCGGTAAATTGTTCTTTCATTCTTTTTAAATCTTCTTCATTTAATTGGTGTTTATCTGTGGAAAATAAGCGAGACGTTTTGACAGGATTCGCCATATAATGAATGTACCCTTCTAATGTTTCGTCTTCGTCTCCTTCATACGCCGCACTCGTCCCTTCTCTATTCGTAAAAGCAGAGTAGGCCTCATAAGCTTCATTACGAACAGCTTCTTCTCGATCCATATAATCGATGTAAGACTGAAATGCAGACGAACCTGGTCGAGCAAATTTTCCAGTCATAATAATCCCAGGAGACGACCCCATCAGTCATTCACTCGCTGTTCAAAGTGATGAAAAATCTCTTGATTCCGTTTCATCTCTAAATGATTTTCTGCTTCTCTTAAAATATGATTGGGCTCTTGATCAGACGATTTCATTTTGGGAAAATCTTCGTAATGAAGTCGTGTGTTTTCAATTTCGTAAACCACATTCATTTTGTTTTCTAAATTTCGCAACAAACTTTTTCGCAAGCGACGTTCTTCATCTAATTCTTCTTGTAGTTGTTCGATCATTTTTTCTTGTGCTAAGTAACGATCCGCTAAAATATTTACCACACCAGTTTTCGTTCCACCAAATTTCCCTAACAGCTCATTTAATAAATCTTCTGTACGATGGTTAGGATTAATTGAAAATGTCATTGATGTTTTCCTCCCTTATTGGTTCTTGGACTAAAGGGATTAGTCCTTGTTGAACATTTAATAAATACGCTTGTGTGTTTAAATCTAAGTGGGCGATTACATCATCCATTATCGCCTTCATTCGTAATTCTGTTTCGAGTACTGCTTCAAATTTTCCTGCATCACGAATAAATCCCTTTAACATTTCTGAGCGACTACGATTTGATTTTTTACAAAATGCTTCAAAACGATCCCACTCTTCTTTATTCACATTTTTAATTTTTATATCCATTAATCATCTTCTCCTTTTAAACCTCATAGTCGACAAAAATTGACGAAATTTTTCTCCTTTGTTCGATAAAAAATAATAGATTCCATAAAAAATACAACCCATAAAAATAAAAAAGATCAATAAACACAATACGAATCGAATCAATGATCTCCCTCTCTTTCGTTCTAAAATGTAATTTGCCATTACTAATGCAAGAGCATAAGACAAAAAGGGGGGCCTAAACGTCCCCCAACCCGACAGTGTCGGGCTTTTTGAGGTACCCCCTAAAATAGCCGTTTTCACAATTTTTGTGAGGGGTACACAAATTCTGTTAACCAAAAAACAATTTTTGTGAGGGGTACTTTGAAATAAATTGGAAAAAATCACTTCTCTTTTTTGTGATAATCTTGAATCTGTTCATGAAGCTTTTGGATCTTCTCCTGCAATTCCTCATTGTTAGATTTTGCTTCAGTAATAACCGATAACCGGTTTACCTCGACCTTTTCCATATTTTTTACGAATTGTTAATCCTTTAAACAGTGGAGTTAGTTCTTCTTTTATTGGTTTGAGTACAAACTGATTTATATTTGTTTGTCTATAGCTTTTAGGAATATCTAATAGCTCTAAAAAATCTTCCTTGGAAAATTCAGCCCATCCTTGAGTTCGATATTGTTTTAGTAATCTAAACATTGTTTTAGCATAGCTGCTATTTAAATCTCGAAATTCTGTTAAAGAGAAACGTACCCAGCTTTCTAAATTGTTAAGTAAAGGCAAAGCTTTTTCGTGAACTTTTATATCTACATAAGGGTCATCGACTTCTCCATGAATTTCAAAATCAGTAAACATTGTAAACCGTTCTATGGTTAATCCACCATTGCTTTTTTTCCAAAACGTAAATCCATCAAATGATCGTATGTTCTTGTTAAATCTTTTATAAAGACTTCTCCAGCAGTTTGCTTATACGCACTTAAATCTTTAAGTTGGCTGAAATAAAAGCGTATTTTTTGATTACCTTTATCGCGCATTCTAGAGACAATAGAAAAAAACAAGTTCATTTCTATTGGAGTAAATTTTCTTAAAGGAATGGTATTTAATTCTGGTTCATACTTTACGATTTCATTTGCCATTTAT
Source organism: Enterococcus sp. AZ078 (assembly GCF_051714985.1). Lineage (NCBI taxonomy): Bacteria > Bacillati > Bacillota > Bacilli > Lactobacillales > Enterococcaceae > Enterococcus > Enterococcus sp. AZ078. The sequence goes on along the minus strand of NZ_JBIOSW010000004.1, from coordinate 16,426 downwards.
TTGTTACTCCAGTCTAACTAATTTTATTGACATAATTTTAAGACATATTATGTCTTAAAACAAATAATTTCATGCCCATAAAACTATGTATCCATTGGGAGAGTAAGGACACAGCCGACGGTAAAGAGGTTTAAAAAGAGGTTTAAAAAAGAGAGATAAAAGAGGGGGGCAAATTTTCCCGCCTAAAACTCTCTTCTTTTTTCACCCAACAGGTTCGCGAATTTTCTTAAACTGGAAACCTGCTCCCTACGGTCGCTTAAAGGTGTGCTCGCTACGCTCCCACATTGTAACTGCGTAGTCGCCTTCGCTCCTTTGCTAAAACCGTTATTCAAAGAAGGCTATGTGAAGCTCTAGGAGCTCATCTAAGCCGTTCTAAGACAATCTGGATAATTCCCTTATCTTGTTTTAAAAGCGCCTTACAGGCGGTCAGGGCAAGCCCTAACAACCCAAAAGCACTTATGCTATACTCATTAACGGCAACTTGCCCCGATTGGGGGTGTTCACATGTTTCGACAAATTCTCACGTTGGTTGTCGCCCCTATTTTAGTTGGGATAGTCATTGAACTATTTGCTTATTGGCTAGATAAGCGAGACGACAACTAGGCGAGTTGTCACTAGTCCACACGCTTGGAGTCGCAACAAGCGCAAAAAAAGCCACTCCTATTGCAGTAGGAGTGGCTTTTGTGTTACACATGCTCGAAATTCTCACGTTTCGCACCTTAAGTGTAACAGCTTTTTTTTAGAAAATCAACGAGCAGACTTTTGACAAACCTCTAAACATGATTTAAAACCCTTTTAATTTCTCTTCTGAGGCGTTCTAAATGATTTTAGGTATATTTAATTAAACAAAAATAAAACGCCTTAAATCGAATTTTACAACGGGTTTACGTTGATTGAAAAATTTGATATGCTTTTTTTGTAAAGTTTTGATTTTTTGACCTTTCTCAACTAAAGCTATGATTTTATTATGGGTTGTCATGATTTCCGAAGTTCTTCGATGAATGAGGCACGAACAAGGTCTCCTTGTGAGAGACGAGCGCCTCAAGCGCTCGCCGGTGACGCATTCTGAGTTAGAAATTCGTGAAACGCACCGGTTTTGTGCGAATGACAATAATAAAATAACAGAAAAGGAGTGGTGGGCAGTCGCCCGCCACTCCAAAAACCCGATAATCTAATAGCGGGTTAGAATTGTTTATAATCTAAAAGTGATGGAGGGTCAGATATTGATAAATCAATGTTTTTGGGTGTGAGCAAAAAAATGAAAAAAATGAAGTTTGCTCACAAGTTTTTGGGGTGGTTGAAATAACTAATCAAGAATTAAAAGCAATGCGCTTGAAAACAGGATTGAGTCAACGTGAAGTGGCAAAAGCTATGTCGATTAGTCATTCTAGTTAGATTAAATTTTCACTGTTCCAAAAATCAATTATTTTTCTTAATCCTGAGTATTTTTTTGATAGTTTTATAATTTCATTTATTTCTTCTTTAGTCATGCTAAATAATACAAGTTGTTTATATTCTTCTTCAGTTAAAAGTCTTTTATCCCAATTTTTACTATCTGAAACAATTGTTTGTCTCCCTTGTGAACGTTCTATAAAGCCAAAAATTGATAGTAATTCTAGAGCTTTTCTTATTGTTGCTCTACTACAGCTATACAAATTACATAACTGGTTTTCGCTAGGTATTTTAGAATATTCTTTATATTCTCTTTTTTTTATTTTAAATTTTAAATCTTCATAAACAGCATAGTATTTATTTTCATTCATAAAATATCTTCTTTCTGTTGTTTAAATTTTTTTATTGCAAAAATACAGCGCTTTCTCTATAATTATATTTAACAAAAAGTAAAGGAGTGATTTTTTATGAGAAACATCGTTTTAAAAGCTTTTGTAGGATTATTTTTACTAATTGGTATAGGTTCTATTTATTCTAAAACAGTAGATGCAGGCTCTTATTATTATGATAAGTCCAGTGGAAATTATGTTATTAATGTTACAAATTCTGAAACCGGAAAAAACTTAAATTCTTTTGGTGGGAAAACTCCAGGCTCTGTAACCAATAAAATGAGGAATGCAGCGATTAAAAGATATGGTTCAATTCAAAATAATAGACGATATTATTTTTCTTATAAAAATATAGTAACTCCTTATAGTGGAAAAAAAGGTGGAGTAAGTTTCCAATGGACTGGTAGAGTAATCAATATGAATTGTACTGGTAGAAGATAGAGCAAAACGACGGTAGGATTATTTGTCCTGACCGTCGTTTTGTTTTTCTGAAATAAACATAGGTTCATTAGGACTATTGTAGTAATTAGGATTTAATTCAATTTCTCCTTTGGAATTGTTTTTTCCAATTACGGATAATAGCATAGGGCTAAAACCTAATATTCCTAGAGAAATGGACCCCAACACCAACATAGTTTTTTTTAACATAGGCTATACCTCCCTTTTTTAAACGCTACCACTTGTATACACATTTTAAATACTATTTTTCAGTTTGTCAAATGTTTAAATTGAACGGAATAAATCAAAATTAAATTTTCAAAAGTTGTTCTAAAAAAATTTTCTTTTTTGGAAGTAGTTTGATAATACAACCCCAAACGGAGACAAAATCAACAAAGATTGGAGAAGAAATATCTACTCTAAAAGAGAATGATACAGAACTGCATTCTAAACTGGAAAAACTGAATGAGCGAAAACAAGAGCTACAAAATTAGTTTTCTTGAATGAAAAACAGACCCTCTAAGTAACCGGTTATATGTCATATTTTGAAAAAAATTGGTCTTTTTAGAAGAAAAACGGAGGAAAATGCGCCCTGTTTAAAGCCGGTTATGATGGTTTTTGGTTGAAAATGACCTGTGTATTACCCGACTGGGTGCTAAAATCAAACAGGTTTATAGACGGGTTCACAATGTTTTGTGATATCACTCTGAAACCAAACCGCACTGCGTTTTCTATCATTTATGATAGCAGGTTTCCCTTATGCTCTTTAAAATCCCCTTGACTTTGTTTCACAAAGTCGGGGATTTTAAACTACTCCGAACAAGTTCGGAACACTTTATTTTGAAAACTTTGATAAAGGATTTGATATTTTGATGGATATAATTGTTAGAAAAATACCTAAAAAAACAATTGCAGAACTTGACGAATTAGCAGCACAAAATAATCAATCAAGAGAAGAATACATTCGTCGGTTATTATCTCACCACGTGATGTATGTGGAGGTGGAATAAGTGGCTAATAAATTTTCATTGAGAAAAAATGAACGAAAAAAATACCAACAAATGGTCGTGCTTATTCTTGGTGTTTTTCTTTTTTTTTGGAAGTTACTATAACTTTTTTCTTGCGGTGCTTGGTATGTTTTCTTCGCCGACCGTTTAGGTTTCTGACCATTTTCTCTCAACGTGGTAAAACCCCCACTTATGAGAGAAAATGGTCAGAAACCTGGGAGGCGGAGAATGCCTTTAATACCAAGCCCCTCCGCCCATTTGTCATGGGGGGGGGACATGGGTAACACGTGGATAGGTACATGGGTAGTACGTGGGTAAAATTTCCCAAAAAAAATAAACGAAATTTCAAACGATTTTTTTGAATTTTTTTAAATCACATTTGTTTTTTTATGATTTTTTCAACAAAATCGATTAGAATTTATTTTGTTTTTCCACCAAAAATTGAGTGAGATTTCAACCTATTTTAAGTAATAAGTCACCATATAGCTTGATGGTTTACAACTGTAATCATTAGTTGTTTACAGTTGTAAATTTTTTTCTTTCTTGCAAAAAATTGTTTGATTTACCATTAGATAGTCCTGCTTGTAATCTGATATTTAGATAAATATTGTCTGAATGTGTCTTTTCTTTTGTCTTATTTTCTGCAAAATAAAACTTAAAGCTAAATAAAAAATGCAAAAAAATGAGTTGTATGTTGTTTGAACAGGAGCACGAAAACTCTCTCATTTTTCACCAGTGCGCACTTACCCCCACCAAATAGCATTTGGTGGTTTTTGTGCTACACTGATAGTTTCTATCAGTGTCGTCAAGCGTGTTAAAAATTCGCTTTGCTCATGTGCCATTTATTTCTAAATGAAAGTCAGTAGAACTTCTAATTAAAAGACAAAGAAATACGTTTGACTAAAAAATAAACCAATCTCTAAGAACTTTTAGAGACTGGTTTTGTTAAGCTTTCCAAATTTGCCACCACTTTCTCTTGCTAGTTGGTGGTGTATCGTTTAGAGGTTCTTTGTCTTCAGAAAAAACAGTTGATTCGTTTTCTGGAGATTCTTCAGTATAAGTTAATTGTAATTGTTCCTGTAACTTCTCGATTTGTTGGTTAGCTTGCAGGGTGAGTTGTTGTTGTTGGTCGAGTAATTTTTGCATTTGTTTTAATTGCTCGTCTTTTACTTGTAGTTGATATTTTCCTTGATACAAGACTTTTTTATCTTGTACCAAGAGATAAGTCACCGAATTTTCTGGACGTAATTCTTCTGAAAGTTGTTCAAATTCCACATACGAATAGCGTTCTTTTCTAATTCGTACGGCATTAGATTCTTCAATCTTAACTTCAATCAACATTCTCACCAACTTTCATTTTCAAACTATTTAATGGACATAATCCAATCCACTAATTGTGCCGCAAATGAAATACCTAGAATAGAAACTCCAGCACGAATAATAATCATCTTTGCTTTTTGACTAACTTCCATAATTGGCATCATGTTAGCTAAAAATCCACCTGCAATAATTGCTGTTCCAATTGCAGCAGTGATATTTCGTACTAATTTTGTGATTGAATCACCAGCATGGTTTACTGAACTTTGTATATCAGCAAATGCTTCCATCGGAAGTACTAGTTGAAAGAGAAAAATAACCGCAAATACACTTAAACTAAATTTTACCCATGAAGAAATTCTATATTTTTTCCTTTGCCCTAAAAGATTCATTTGATTATTTTCCATTGTATTGTCCTTTCTGAATTTGATTGTTATTTGCTTGTTTTTTCAAGCTTTTTAAAATCAGTTCTTGATTTTCGGAAATAATTTTCTGGTGGAACTGATCTAATGCCGTATCATAGTCTTGGCCGTTGGCTTCTAAAACTGCCATTGCGACCTCTTTTGTTTTTCGTTGTTCTACAGATAATGCCATATTCATTTCTCCTTTATTTTTTTATAAAAAAAATAGAAGATACAAAATCTTCTATCTGAAAAACACTTGATTCAATTATTTTTGTAATTCGGGTACTCGTTTTCCTGACAATCGTTGTTCTTTTAGAAAATCACGTACTTTATGGTATTCTATACTCGGAATTTTCTTTATCCACGCATTTTTGTAGCCATACCCATTCCAGATAAAACCTTCTTTTCGTAAAATTTCACGATATTGATAAGCACCAGGAACAGCAATATAATACGTTTGAACGAAAATTGGCTCTAAGAAGGAAACGACTTTCAACTCAAAATCTTGGTGAAAACTTTCCAAAATTTGTCGTTCTCTCATGGCTTGTGCTTCGTTCTCAAATTTTCTTACCCACATATGTTGACTAGCTAAGTAAGAAAAATCACGTCTTTTTAATAAGGCACGTGCATGATAAGCACCCAAAACAACCACCGTATCTTTTTCTTTTGACTCTGTAAACTCCTTTGCAAAAGAATTGCCATAATACTGACAGAGTTTCTTATAATCAGAAGAGTCCTGACTATCCATTAAAAGATCTTCTTGATTGAGATATCCTTTATTTAACGCTGTACAGACTAAAGGATAGAAACGAGCATAGAACGTTTCTTTATGCGCTGTTTCGCCGAGATCCATAGCTTCTATATGATGAGCCACTTCATGCAAAGCAGTTAAAAAGTTTGCGCCAGGTGCCCGACTCAAATTATATATTTCGATTTTTCGATCATTTTGAATGTATTGTCCATGTTTTGATTTTAGCTCTTTAGGAACGATCCTAATTGTAAAGTCCTGATAGATTTTCTTATCTGGATAGGTCTCTTGAATGACTTGTTTCAATACATGTTCTAATAACAACATGATCACCTCTTTTCATTTAACTCTTCTTACCTATTAATTTTTCACTTTGAAGACAGAAATTCTCACACACTGTCATGTATTGTAAAAATTCCTTTGAATCCAATGTCGTCTGAAGGCGAAATAGGATATTTCGTATGAAATACTGATTCAATTTAGAACAAATTATATCCATTTCTTTGATTCGTTCTTCTTTTGTCTGATTTTGAGATTCGCCTGAAGGATCTAACTCTGGAACAAAAAATGCCAACAAATGCGCAATTAGCTCAAAATAATTTGTTTCCTTATCTACCATTAAATCATTATATTTGTTGCCGATTATTCGTTGATTTTCCAAATTCCTAATAAAATCTGGCAATTGTTGTACTTCATTAACTATTTCTCGCAATTCTTTTATTAACGGTTTTAATTCATCTGATACATGATTTCCTGTATTTTCGATTGATAAATCAGGAAAAGATAGATTTTCCTCTTGTCTCTCCAAATCAAACATCCTCCTAAAATCCTAAATTAAATAATACCTACTTATTCTTTTGTAGTTTGTTTCATCAGATTTTCCGTAAATGCCTGACGATCAATTCCAAAATTTAAAGCCCCACTTCGAGATTGGATCACTCTCAAAATAGGTACTTCTTGAATGACATTTCTTCGATCATCTAAAATACACAAATTCTTAATATATCGAGCATTTGGTAACTGTTTTTGATAAGTTGGTTGACTCTTAATAGCATTGTCAGGTAAGCAATAACAATATTCAGTTTCAATTATGCCATTCTTTTTCTTTCTCAATTTTCTTGAAACACGAGATTTGATAATGTCTCTACTATAGGCATAAAAATTGTAATCTTTCTCTTCTAATAATAAATCCTTCACAGGATATAAATTTGATTTTTGGTTTTCCAAGATAAAAATTCCTCCTAAAAATTAGATAAATCTGTTTTTATTCTCTTTTAAATTGTTGATCTTCTTGTTTTCCTGGAACTAATAGTGCCATGATTCCTATTCCAAACATAGTACCCACAAACAGACCTGCATAAAATATCATATGAACTCCTTCCTTCTTTCCTTTATAGCAAAATAAAAACAGCCTTATTTCCTAGAATAAGACTGTTTTTGGATCAAGCAAGCGCGATTGAAAAATAAATTATATAAAAAGATAATAATATAAATTTATTTTCTATACTTATTTTTATTAGAATAATTATTATACTTACTATATGATATGAGCAAGCTCTTTTATCAATTAGCCTCTTTCACAATTTTTTTTGATTTAACAACATTTTTACAAACCAAATTCCCAAAATAGCTAAGCTTACACCTAACAAGTTATAAATAAACCGCATTGCTAATGTTTGAGGAATTCCATACATCTGACTAGCTATCGTCAACGCACCAATACAATTAAAAACCGTTTTATAACGGTAACTTGAACAAAATCCTAAACAAATACCACCCAATAAACTTAGTATCTCAATTGGTAAATACATACTTAATAGAATAAAAGAAAATATACCAATAATTGTGCCTAACAAACGATCGGTTGCACGTGTTTTCAAATCAATTATTGAAAATCCATAGCTCGCAAATAAAGAGGAAAAGGCAAACCCAACCCACATGAATCGTTCAAAAGATATATACTGACTAACAGACAATAATAAGCTAATGAAAAATACATAGGAAAATAACCAAATTTTCAATGAAACACTCTTTTCTTTTAAAGCATTGAACATTGTCTTTTTTTTGTGCTTATTGCGATGATTGTGATAAATTATCCACCAAAATATAAGGAAAAAGAGACCAAAGAAAAGAAGACGATCATTCAATAATTTTTTCGTTATTTGTTCTGTTATTGTCGAATAAACAACAAATATATAAGAAAATCCATATAATGACGGATTTCCCATTTTGGGATCACTTAGAGTAGCAATTAGTATTCCTCCTAGTAAAAGGAAGTGCAACAATACTTGCAAAGTAAAATGTGGTAATAAATGGACAAATGGTGCAACAAAAAACGCACCAAAGACAACACTCAAGCCTAAAATTGATTGAGCGTATTTATACCCAAAGTCAACGAATCTTAGACTAAGCATCATACAGAAAAAGACAATAGCATATGACTTATTGGATTCACCAAAAAACTTCGTAGATAAAACAATCACACAGATAGCAAAACCAACAATTAAAAATGAACGTAAAACTAGGGATAAAAGATATTTTCTACGATCATACTTGGATTTTGTACTTTTTATTTTTTGCTTAAGTATTAAAGGATCTAATTGTAGTAATTGATAAAAAGTCATTCTCTCTACCTCCTTACTAATACTGCTAATTACTTAACTAAATCTAGCAGTTATAAATACTTGAAGTAAGAGTTTTTTGGAAAATAGAGAATACTTATATAATTAATTTTTCACTTACGTAAATCTCTCATATCGACCAAACTAAACTACTATACGTCATACTTCTTTTGCTAATTTTTAATTGTTCAACATAACTTTTTATAATTTTTGTACTCAACTTATTCAGAAAATCAATATTAGAATAAGATTGTTTCTGGATCAATCAATTGTGATTGGTTTAAACTGTGATCTAAGCATAATTCAAAATGTAAGTGACTACCTGTACTGTTTCCTGTCGAGCCAACATAACCAATAATTTGTCCTTGTTTTACTTTGTCACCAACTTTGACTTGATATTCTTGCTGGTGCGCATATAAAGCCGTTGTACCGTCTTCATGCTTAATAGCTACATAATTCCCCCATGAAGGGTGAAACTCTGCTTTAACGACTGTTCCTGCTTTGCTAGCATAGATTGGTTCGCCTTGTGCAGCGGCTAAATCAATTCCTCGATGAAATTCTCCTCCACGATTACCAAATGGACTAGAAATCGTGTAATTCTTTAATGGAACGGCATATCCTTTTTTATTTAATTTTGGACCCGCTACTTCTTTATCATACTTAGTTAAATCATAGGTTTCGATTAAACCATTCAATTTTTTATCGTAGCTAGTATCTGTCGCATAACGTCCTGTCAAAAATTTCGTTGCTTCTTGATAAGTTTTCGCATTCGTTTTCCAAACACCATCGTAAAAATATCTATTTCCTGTTAAGCCCTCTTTCAATAGTTGAGCATAGTCATTTAAGCTATCCTCGTAGTTTTTATACTGTCTAAAAGTTGCCTGAGTAGTATAAAGTGTCCCATTACCTAAATCTTCTTGTGTCGCAAAAGAGACACCTTTTCCGTTATGTGTACCCTTGATACCAAATAAATTGTAATTCGGCGCTTGGGCTAATTGACTTTGACCACTCGCCGATTCTAAAATCGCTTGAGCAACCATGACTGAAGCATACAAATCATTTTCTTGTCCAATTTTACGAGCAGATTCGCCAATTTTACGAATAAAACTTTCGACAGACTCGTCTTTTTCAAAATGAATGTTTCCTTTATTATCCTGTTTGCTAGAAGGTACTAATTCTTGAATGGGCGCAGTTGGTGCTTGACGGTAAGCTTTTGACTCTTCTTGCACAGTTTGAGCTTGTACCTTTGTTTCTGCTTTTGGTTGCACATTTTGTCCAGTTGTTGAAGGCTGTGTCGCAACCGATTGTGAATGAGTGATTTCCGCAGGCTTCGTTGATTGTGTTGCTCCATGATTGCCCGATTCACTCGGTTTTGTAGTTGGCTGTTCCACAGGAATCGTTTCTGAAGGCTCAGTAGTATCTTGCGTATTATTTTCTGGTTGACTAGAGTCAATCGTACCAGAAGTAGTTGTTTCTGGTTTTGACTCTGTTGTTTGTGAGCTATCTGCCGTAGAGTTAGTCGTCTGATCGTTTGATTCACTTGGTTTTTGTTCAGGTTGTTCAATGGAAGAATCTGTTGTGGTTTCTTCCTTAGTTGTATCTGTACTATCAGTTGTAGAACGATCTGTATTCACTGTCGTTGATTGTTCTGTCGCTACAGTTGATTGTTCTTCGTCTGCTAAAACAGATGGAGTATAGCCAACAACTTGACCTAATAATAATAAAGCAGATAATAGTTTACTCGTTCTCTTCATCTACAAATTTTCTTCCTTTCCTTTATTCAATATAGTTTCTGCAGGAATCTTTTGTCGAATTTGAACCCACCAATAATCTGATAATCTAGGAACATATCCTTCTTTTTCTGCAATGAACAAACAATTCAAAACGACGGATATACTTAAAGAAAATTCATGATAGTTATCCTTCATTTTGAAAAATAGTTCTTCTGAACATTCTTCACACAGCGTATGATCTTCTACTTGCCAAACGCCTTCTTTTAAGTCAGAAGAAACCTGATTATCACAATTGTTATTCACTTATCGTTATCCTCCTTCATTCTAACCAAAATCTCTCAACAATAAAGTGACTTCACATTTTTTTCAAAAAATTTTTATAAAACTCGCTACTTCCTTTATAAAACCAAATAAGCGATTAGAAATTTTCTAACCGCTTATTTGGTATTCAATTTTTTATTAATTATTTGTGCGACTTACAACGAACAAAATAATACAATATTAGCATAGAAAAAATAAAATTACACTTTAACCATTTTTGTAAAATCTGCATAGCCTTTTTCTGTCCGAGAACGTATCATTGACAGCTTCTTCATAGTAATATGATAATATTCTTCACTTAAGAAGAAAGAAAAGAAATAAAATAAGGGATAGTTTCTTTGCTTAATAATCTCGTCTCCAATAATTAGTTGAATATTAGTTAAATCTCTTCCTTCTTGAAAAACAACTTCTTTATTCTTAATTAACCCACAAGGAAGACACATGCCATACATTCTACATATTACTGGTCTTACTTCGTATATTGAACATTTATATTTTTCTAAAAAGATACATTTTTTTGCTTTCCTTCAAAATACATAGGGGCAGCATATTTTTTTGTAGCATTTTATAATTGTTCAGAAATTTAGAAAACATTTTTCTCACTCTCCTTGAATAAAAATAGAGATAGTCATTTCAACTATCTCTATTTCATTAATTATTTGTGTGATTTACGACGAACAAAAACTACAACACTAGCACAAACAAAAAGAACCAAGCCGATCATACTTATTAGTACGTTGCTTGATTCATTCGTTTTTGGTAAGAATTTAGGCGTTTTGAATGTGACAGTTTGATCTTTATTTTTCAAATCATCTTCTTTACCAACTTCTTTTGTTTTCTCTTTGTCGTAATAAATATAGTGAGTAGCTACCCCTTTTTGACCGTCTTTCATCGTATTTTTTGCGATTGGAATATCCACATAAATTGTTTCATTCTCAGCTTTTGCGGTATACATAGACTCAACAGTTGTAATCACCTTTTTCGTTGCTGGATCAACGTATGGCGTTACGATATAGAACGTATGACAAACTTTTGCGCCTTTGATTTCTACTTTATCACGCAATGTATTATCAACAGTAGGGTCATCTTCTTTTTTGCCGTCTACGGTTGCTAAAAGTGTGGTGATTTTCATTGGTTTACGTTTATTGACCGCTTTAAGTGAAATCTCTTGCCCATTGGTTTCTGGCGTTACTTCAAAGCTCAAATCGTCTGCATTTGGATAGTACCAGTTTGATGGTTTCGTTTCTTTGAATTTGTATTTTCCAGTTGGTAATTTCTTCACAGCGATTTTTCCATCTTTATCTGTCTTATACGTGTCGATCACTGTTTCTTTTTTACCATCTACACGAATTAATTGGAACTCAACCCCTTCAAGCGGTTTGTTACCTAAGTTATCCGTTTTGATTAGCTCAACGTTTGTATATGCTAATTTGTTTTCAATCTCTTTTCGAGCCATTTTCGTCAAGATTTCTTTATTTTCAGCGTATCCGTCCGCAAATACATGAATATTATGTTCTTTCTCATTGCTTGATGGAACATATTGGAACGTATATTTTGTTTCATCTAATACATGATCTTTCCCAGCATTCACTTCTTGTAAGTAGTAATTACTTGGAATATTAGGTAAGGTCAATCCTTCAAATGAAAGTTTTCCGTCTTCTACTTTTGCATAAGCAAGAGCATTACCTTCTGGTAAGATATCATAACCAATTTGTAGTCCTTCTTCGCCAACATATAAACCGAACACTTGACCATTTTTCGCATTTTCAAGCTCAATGGTTGGTTTTCCATCTTCCCAACCAGTTATGACTTCTTGTTTCTTATAGCCGTATACATTGATTTTTTGTAATGAGTTTTCAATTTCTACATCAGTCGAAGATAATTCAACCAATTGACCTGCATATTTAATTTCAAAAGGTATTGGTTCTTCCGCCATCACAAAACCACTTGGTGCTTCAATTTCAATTGCTTCATATTTCCCAATATACAAATTAGGATCAGAAAGAGTATCTCCTAAATCATTTGTCACTAATTCAAGATCTTTTCCGTCTTTTTGAACATACTCACCTTTTGCTAAACGAACGGTACCGTCTGGCGTTGTAATGTCTTCTGCCGCACGAACTTTGAATTTGACACCTGCTAAATCCACTTGATCGTATTGAATATCGACATATTTACCATATTCGCCTTCTTTTTCGACAGTAGAGATCCCTTTTTCTCCAGTTTTATGAATTTTCACTTGCCCTTTTTGTGGCATGTTCTTGAACTTAATCGTAATCACACCACCTGCATCAGCTTCAGTTACAGAAAAAACAACTGGTTCAGTCGCAATCAAGTAACCTTCTGGCGCACGTAATTCACGGATTTGATAACGATTTTTACCAAATGGTAAACTATCACTTGTGACCAATTCCCCTTTGTCATTGGTTTTAAACTCGTCACTGACTTCCAATGAATTAGGAACACGCATTGAAACATAGTCCCCTTTTCCATCATTTGCCCATCGATCCCAAATTTTGAACGTGGTATCTTTCAATGGAATTGTTTTTCCTGTTTCACCATCTACTTTTACTAGGTGTAAACGAGCTTCAATGATTTTATCTTCCAATACCCAGAATAATTTTTGATCTTCTTCCGAAATCGTAAATTCGATTGGATCAATCGTTAGATACCCTTCAGGTGTTTTAGTTTCAGTCATTACATACGAATCATAAGGCAATGTTTTACCTGTACTTGCTTTACCATCTTTATCGGTCGTAATTACTTTGACTGGTTTCCCTGTTGTTTTAGAAGTAATTGTAAATTCTGCCCCTTCTAATTTAGGTTTCACATTATCAGACTTACCAGTCACTTTGTCCATTACTTTTTTTACAAGTGGTTTATCACCGATTTTAACGATTTCTATGCCACCTTTAATCACTTGATCTTTTACAGTCATTGATTGAACTGCAACTTCTTTATCTTGACCAGCATAAGCAATATTCACTGGATATTTTGTTGGATCAATGTTATAGCCTTCTGGCGCTTTAATTTCCTGCACGTAATAATCGTGCATAATTTGCACATTTTCAAAAGAACCAGTGACTTTATCTCCTGATTTTTTCAATGTCACTTCTTTTACTTTTTGACCATTCGTCTCAAACAAGCCATACGCAGCGCCTTCTAATCGGGCTGAACCTTGCGATTGATTTCCTGTCTCTTTATCTTCTTTAATAAGATCTAAACGACCCACTTGTTTTTTATTTTTGAAAGTTGCCGTAACTGTTTGATTTGCTTCGATTGTGACTGTTTGTGGTGTTTTGTTCAACACATAACCGTTAGCAGCTTGAATTTCCTGAATCGTTACTTTTGTCCCATGAGGAACGTCTTTCAGATCAGCTTCCCCATTTGCATTTGTAATAACTTCTACCTGTTTTCCACCATAAGAAAGTTTGAATTTCGCACCAGAAATAGATTTTCCTGTATCTGCGTCTACTTTTTTAATTTTGACGTTTCCGTTTTTTAGTACTTTTATATTTATATCTGAATATGCTGGATCTCCTATGCCAGCAAAAATTACATCTTGAAGCCAAGACGCTTGATATAAAATTTTAGCCCTTTTAAATGAAGGATCAATTTCATACTTAAATCTAACAAATCCATTAATATTACTACTTGAAGTAGGAGTAACTTTTAAAGTATTTCCAGATTGAGAAATAGTAACATTAGCATTATTATTTAGAACTTTATAATAAGGTAAGGAATTGTTCGAATCCGTTAGTGTCAAAGTCTCTCCTAATTTAATAGTATATGTTTTTCCATCAAATGAAGGCTTTGTATAAAAAGCATTGACTTTTTTCATTACCTCTTTTTTGAATGATTCATAACCCGCTTGGCTTATTCGACCTTGACCACTTAAATCTTTAATATCAGAGGTTGTTACTCCAGTTGTCACTTCTTGAACTAATTTTTCTGTATAAAAAGCATTCACAACTGATTTTTGTTTTTCCCACCCCCAATAAACGACTAAAGAAGCTTTTACATATTTGTCATCAGATACCTCAGAAGTAGTAAAACCAGCATTCGCTCCCCAGTTTAAAGGCGCTCCTGGTTCCACACACCAAAGCATATTGCCATTACCATCTTTTTTAGCATAATAGCCAGTTTCTACATTTCCATTCGATTGTGACCAATGAAAAGCAGAATCACCATAATTAGAGTCAACATAAACAACTCCTGTTCCTCTAGGCATAACAAAAAAAGCACTTCCCAATACTGCTCTCGCTTGTGCTTGGTTTTGTGCTTTAATTAATTCTACTTTTTGTAGTACCTCAAACAAATTAGAACGATACGAAGTCCCTGTCGTACTACGAATTGAACCGTCTTCTAATAATTCATAACCATTATCTGCAAATATTTTTTTCACTTCTTGATTTAATTGATCTTCAGTCTTCGCAGGAACAGGCGTTAATGATTGTCTATTCGCTTGATCTGATTGTTCTGTTAAAGAATCAGAAGTTGTTTCTTCTTTACTTGTACCTGTATCATCAGTTATAGAACTTTCAGTTACCATAGGAATGGATTGTTCTGTTTTTCCTTCTATACCTTTGCTTGCAATTTTGTCTTCCTTCTGTTTATCTTCTTGAACAGAAGAATTGGTTATATCTTTGTTTTCTTTTTGAGAATTGCTCTTTTCTACTTGACTACTTTCCGCTTGATTAGATATTTCTGTTTCAGCTAATGCACTTAATGGTTGACTAATAACACCAGATAAGCTCAATAAGAGCATAAAAACAGTTACTTTTTTCCGTATCTTATTAAATTGATTAAACTTCATCTATACTTTCCTCCCTATAATTTTTTATCAATTTAACAATACAATTAGTAATTCATTGAAATCACCTCTTAAAATAAACATAAAAAAAGAAGAAATAACTTATCGTCATTCCTTCTTTACTAACAAAAAAATTACTATTTTAAATTATCTTAGTAGAAATCAATCGAGAATTTTTCAGAACCATCACTATAATCAATAGTAATCAATTTATATCCTTTAATACTTAAATCATTCGCAGCTTTTTCATCAGCAAATTTATTTGCTTCTTCTGGAGTGTCAAACACTTTTCCACTATTTCCAATGTATCCACTCACAATCGTTGGAGCTTGTGGCTTACTTGGAGTAGTTGTTCCAGTATTTCCGCCTGTTGATCCTGAACTACCTGTGTTTCCTCCGCTTGGTTTATTGCTAGGTTGTAAAGGTGTTGTCGTACTTCCACTATTTCCTGGAGTTGAAGGGGGTGTTTGTCCTCCACCAGTATTTCCACCTATCGAACCATTTTGATTACCATTATTATTTGGTTGACTTGGTTGTGTTGGTGTTTGAGTTGTGCCACCGTTATTTTCTGGCGTGCTTGGCGTTGTTGTTCCTGTATTTCCAGTTGTTTGACCGCCAGTTTGTGTATTACCTGTTACTGTGTTATTAGTTGAAGGTGTTGTTGTGCTTTGAGTTGCTGAATTTGTTGTATTATTGCTTGTTGTACCTTGTACTGGTTGTCCAACTGGTTGGTTTGCAACTACTTTATCTTCATTTTGGATTACTGATTGTGCAACTGTTTCTCCTTTGTTATTCTGAACAGTTGCTACATTGCCATCAAAAACTAGTTTATTGCCTGCGTAGATTAAGTCTACATTCGCAATTTTGTTCATATCTGCTAATTTTTGTATAGAAATGTTTGTTGCTTGACTGATTCCACTTAGCGTATCTCCCCAAACGATTGTATATTCGTTACCTTTCATATCTGCTTTGATTTGTTCCACAGTACGTGGTGTCCATTCTTCTGCATTTACTTTCTCGTGAGCAGTTGCTAACGCAACTCCACCAATAGTTGCTCCAAATGCAAGTACTCGTAATAATTTCATGTTTCGTTCCTTCTTTCATTTTATATTATATTTATATAATATAATTACAACCATTTTAGATTAGATTTTTTAATTTTTTTCATTTATAATATCTTTAGTATAATTTTTATTAATTAATAGAATAAGGAGAGAACTATGGATACTAAAGACATTAATGA
>NZ_JBIOSW010000003.1:0-89348 GCF_051714985.1 Enterococcus sp. AZ078 | reverse complement strand
GAACATGCAACCAAAATTATACTAGTTAAAGAACACATGGTTAATATAAAGATTTTTTTCATATTTTAACGAACTCCTTCCAATATTTGTTTGATTTAAGTATTACATATTTATTTCTAAACATATTATCAAAAAGTTTATTAAAATAAATTTTTTGATAATATGTTTATTTTTACTACTCCACTACTCCTTTTTAGCTTTTATATTTTCTAAAATTTTTCTTTCTATTAAAGAATTTAAAGTTTTAAAATAGTCTAGCACTATAGGAAATTCACATTTAATAAAATTTGTTGCTCTCTGACTACCTATAATATCTGTTATGACTATATCTACGTGCTCTAAAAGCTTAAAGTCTGAGTAATCCCAAAATTCAACTAATCCTTTATAATTAATTTCAATTAAATTTTTTATATATTTTTCAGCATTACTCCCTCCTGACATAGATACAATAATTGATGTACGTTTGAATTTAAATAAATTGGATGATAATTGAATATGATATTTAAATACCATAAATTTAAGTATTTCTAATATTTCTTTTTTCTCATAATCTATAATAATATTGTTATTTTTAATAACTTTATTATAGATAGTTTCTAAAAGATGTTTTTTATCTCATCTTTGTAAAAACGATCAAATATTCTATTTTTAATAAAAAAATCTGTTGATAATGGTAAAGATACACATGCATGAATTAAATCTAAACCTAGCTTTTTATTCTTATTACTAAAAAATGGTTTTAGATAGTTTAAGTAAGGAGAATATATTTTTTTTGTATAAAAATCAATAACAGATTTTACCCTATCTTCCTTATAAATCAAATCTTGCATATAAAAACCATAAGAGTGAATTATATATTCATCTAATAATTGATTTCCAAATTGACCTGGTATTTTTGCATATATCTTCTTCAGAAATTGTGAGATATAATTTTCCTTTAAATTTATATTTACTTTTTGAACTTTAGATCGTCTATGACAAATAGCTAACCAATATAAATAATTTTCTTTATTTTGACTTTTAGAAATAATCCCAGCTTCGTAAAATACATCCATAGATATTGCTTCTAAATACTCTAGAAAATTACTTGATATGTTAAAATCATCCGGATTATTACTAATAATCAATAGATTGTAATAAAATTTTCTTATTTTGAATTCATCGCCAATCACTTTTAAAGAATTTAAATCGATGTTTATTCCATCAGGTAAAATAGCTTTCAATTGGTGATGTTTTTTATAAAAATGTGACTGACTTATAAATAATTCATCACAGAGCTTAAATAAGTTAATATCCTTATTTCTAAACAATAAACAAAATAATTGATAAGAAAAACTCATTTTTAAATATATACTATAAATATCCATATAGCAGTATTCACCTGTATTTGAGAACCTTACTTCCTTTGCTTTATCCTTAATTTCTAAAAATCTTGGAATCGTTTTATTTATATTTTCTAAATCCCTAATAGTAGTCTTCCACACAACATTATTTATTTCAGAAAGTTCTTTAAAAGAAACCCATGTATTTCTTTCTATTAATATCTTTACAATAACTAATTCTCTTTTAAAACTCTTTTCTATAAATAAAGAATTAATGGTCTTAAACATAGAATAAAAAACACTCCCTACATTATTACAGTTTCCATGTTAAATATTACTGGCAACTATAAGCGTTATTTTATTCTAATAATTAAAAAAAGTAATAATTAGGATAATCAATATTTGAATTATATGTTCTTTATTTACATAGTAAAAGAGAGTGGGACAATAGTCAGAAAAAAATCTGATTATTGCCCCATTTTT
Organism: Enterococcus sp. AZ078; assembly: GCF_051714985.1. Classification (NCBI taxonomy): domain Bacteria; kingdom Bacillati; phylum Bacillota; class Bacilli; order Lactobacillales; family Enterococcaceae; genus Enterococcus; species Enterococcus sp. AZ078. The sequence continues at coordinate 87,543 of NZ_JBIOSW010000003.1, read as the reverse complement.
TTTTGATTTTAAGGTACACAAAAAGCACACAACCTTGTATGATTAAAGTGCCTAAACAAAAATCAAAGGAGTGTGCCTTATGTTTAAAAATTATACCATCAACCAAACAACTTTACCACTAGATGTAGAACATTATATTCCAGAAACGGATGTTGCCTTTGCGGTTCACTCGTTAGTAGAAGCAATCCCGCAAGCGCTCTTCAACCAAATTGAACAACAGCTGGGACGTCCAGCCTATCACCCCAAAATGATGTTGAAAATTCTTCTTTATGCCTACACGCAACGTGTTTTTTCTGGCAGAAAGATCGAATTTTTATTAGACGATAGTTACCGTATGCGTTGGCTAGCCAATCATGAACAAGTGAGTTACCGCACGATCAATCGATTCAGAAGTCAGGAAACGACAGCTCAGCTTCTAGCAGAGGCTTTTGTGTTGTTTCGCCGTCAACTGATAACCAATCAAGTGATAGATAATGAAGCCATCTTCGTTGACGGTACGAAAATTGAAGCAGACGCCAATAAGTTCAGCTTTGTTTGGCGTAAAGCCACCACTCGGTGTGAACGGTTGTTAGATGAAAAATCAGAAGCTTTTTATCAAACGCTTTATCAAGAGGAAATTCTTCCTTGCTTAAAAGAAGAAAGTCAATCCGATGGATTGACGAGCGACCAGTTAGAAGAAGTCGCTCATCATTTAGAAGCTGAACTCCATGAAACACAAGTACAATTAACACATGAAAAATGCAAAGAAAAGCAAAGTCAACTAAAGAAAAAAGAAGAATGTATAAAAAATATCTCCGACAGGTACAAACGGATTATCTGCCAAGAAAACAAAAGTATGAACGGTATGCTCAACTATTTCAAGAACGAAATAGCTTTTCAAAAACAGATACTGATGCCACCTTTATGCGGATGAAAGACGATTATATGCGAAATGGACAGCTCAAGCCAGGTTATAATTTACAAATCGCCACCGAAAATCAGTATGTTTTGAGCTATGAATTATTTCCAAATCCCACAGACACCAAAACATTGAATCCATTTTTAGACAGTTTTTTAGACCGACATAAGGAGTTACCGGAGTACATTGTGGCAGATGCAGGGTATGGTAGCGAAGAAAATTACATGTATATCAACGATGTTCTACATAAAACTCCCTTAATTACATATGGCAGTTATCACAAAGAAAATAAAAAGAAGTACAAGGATAATCCGTTTAACGTGGAGAATTGGCGTTATCTTGAAGAACAAGACACCTATATTTGCCCAGCGAATCGTCCGGTACCGTTCAAAAATTATAGTCGCAGAAAAGATAAAGGTGGCTTTATTCGAGATTTCAAAATCTATGAATGTGAGGATTGTCGGAACTGTTCAGTTCGTCGTCAATGTACGCGTGCGAAAAGTGAACAAAAGCGAAAAATTCAAGTAAATAATAATTGGCGCTATTTCAAAGCAGAATGCAGAAAAAAGCTTTTAGAGGAGAAAACTGGTTCGATTTATCGGAAACGAAAAATTGATGTCGAACCCGTGTTCGGACATCTAAAGGCTCATTTGGCGTTCCATCGTTTCCATTTGCGTGGGAAACAAGGAGCAACGATTGATATTGGTTTGGCACTGATGGCATTAAATTTAAGAAAATTAGGAAAATATATGGAGAGGAAAGTGCGCAAAACAGAAAAAATAAGTTCTATTTTGACAATAAACATCAAAATCGAACTTATTTTCTTTTTGAGAAAGAACTATTGTCCCACTCTCTTTTATAATAAAATTAACTAAAAATAAAATGTACTACATAAGATAAATATTCAAAGGCATTATTTTGTTATTTTTTTATTATAAAAAATATCTTATGTAGTATCACTTATAATAAGTAAAATAGCAAAAAAACTTGTTTTCTTTTTATTATTTTTAGATTTAATTTTAAATTTAATAATAATTATTTAGCTAAAAATACTTATTTAATTTCAGAAACAAAATAGTAACAATAGGTATAAAAGTATTTGTCTACTTCATTTTTTATTTCTTCATTAGTAACGTTATCTGACAATTCAAAGAAAATCACCTTCTCCTCATGTTGTAATTTTGTATTAATCTCTAGTCTAAAACGTTTAGTCATTATTTCTCCTCTATTCCTTTATTAAAGATAAAATTAGACACCAGTATGCATATACATAATTAGTAAATGTAAAAATATATTCTATTAAGTATTAACAAAGTATTCAAAAATAGAACTATCTTAGTAGTATACACCATTAATAAGGTATTTGTGATGCATAACTCCTTCATATTTTTTTACTTATATAAAAATTAATTTATGACTAAACTTTAATTTTAGTTTTAAACTATACTTCTTCCCATGAATCAGAAAACTGGTTATTAGCAAACAAAGAAGCTAAGCCACTAATTTGTTTCAAACGTAATAGTTCATCCTTTTCTATTCCCATATTATCCATAATCCACTGATCACTTAAGCCGGAATCAATCAATTTTTGAATAATTTGTACCATGTGATCAATTGAATGCGTACCTCTAGCTCGATTATGACGAATTGTACTAGCTATACGTTCTGTAATCGGCTTATTAATGATTGAAACTGGTAAACAAAATCCTTCTCTTTTTGCAATTTCACTAGATGTTTTCATCACTAAATATCTGTGATAACCATCTACGATTTCATAGTAATCTTTTTCTTTTACATAGTAACAAACAATAGGCATAGTATACCCATCTAAAATAATCGATTGCTCCAACAATTTTAATTCTGTTGGAGCTATTGTATTAGGATTATAATCGTTAGCACATATTTTATGAATGGGTATCCTATAAATTTTATAAACAGGGCTTATAAATTCTCTTTCTTTTTCCATAATCTAATAGCTTCCTCTTTCTTTTGTAATTCATCTTTTGTTTGAGAAAAGCCCATATAACGACAAGAAGTATCATTTTTTAAAATAGTGATACACATTCTTTTATAGGACGGTACCAATCGAAAATTCTTTATAGGTACTTCATCAGGATATTCATTAAATTTTATCAAATGATATTCTGTTTTATACTTACGATTATTATGAGGTTTTCCCATATCAACAAAAGATATTGGTAATTCTTTCAATTCTTCTATAACTTTAATTGGTAGAGCACCTCCTTTATTTAGCCAATAGTTTTTAGAAGATTTAAATTTTTTTAAATAAATTTCTCTAGTCCAGCTAGGTAATGTTCCTAGTAGAAAGTTGACATATTCTTTCCAAGTTTGTCCCTCAGGTAAAACAATATTTCTATATCCCATTGCTTTAGTATTTCCATATATAGACGCAAAATTAACTCCATTTATTCTCCCAACCATTTTACCCCAAGTATCAGGTTCAATTGCTTTATATAACTTTAATGAATGAACTCCACAATCATGAAAAGGATTTGCCACTCTCATTTCGCCTAATGATACACCAGCTTGATAAAATAAATCATACAATTTATTATAATCCCAACCAAATTTTCCGTAAGCCGTCCATATATCTTCTACTTTCCAATCGTATAATGGATAAAAGTTAAAAATGTTATGGTATATTCTGGAACTATATCGAATTGTTCCAAACATTGTTATTGTATTATCTCGTGTTACTGTAGCATAACGATTTAGACTTTCTTGAGCTCGTAGTCCCACTAATACAGCAGTACGTTTAGCATTGTTTTTTAAGTGTAACCATTTACTCAATTTTTTTTGAAATAAATAATCTTTCATTCCAATTTGAAAAAAATCAAATTTATGATTTTCAATAGTGATAGCTTCGCATGGATATGTATTCAACCAAAGCTCTTTTTTTTCTGGATCCCAAGGAAGCCATGTAGATTGAAACATAGAAATTCCACATGAAGCAGAAATAGGTAAACAAATATGATAATAGTCAAATTCAGGATATTTTCCCATAGTTCTTTTTATATATTGAGATGTGTGATTATATCCCCCTTCATAATCTAAATGATATACTGATATCTTTGCTTTATTTAAATTTTTTTTACAATATTGATTAACTAGTTCAACTAATATTCCTGAATCTTTTCCACCAGAAAATGCTATAACTATATGATCAAATTTTGCAAATATATAATCTAACCTTTGTAAAGTAGCTTCATATACATTTTTAAGTTTTCCCAAAAAAATAACTCCTTTCTTAATTTCATGAAGACAAAGTACACTAAGAATAATCGTTTATCTTTAATTTTTATTAATAATTAATAGTTAAATCAAAAATAATTCTATTATCAAAAAATACAGTGTAATATAAATTACAGGTATAAAATTAAAAAATAAACTTAATAAAGATAATCTTGGATTACAGCTATTCCTTGTAACTAAGGATAAAAAGATTCCAAATAGTCCAAATAGACAAATATATGCATACTGATAAAAACATAATTCCGAATACATAAAAAAAAATAAAAAATTCAAATAAACACCTAGTATTAAACTAGAGCAAAGAGCTATTCTTTTCATAAAAAACTCTCCTAATATTTTTAATAAATTTATGATAGTGGGATATTATCTATTATTTTTCTTATTTTTATTTCTTATTTCTTACTTTTTAATAAATTAATCAAGTTCTTTTATCAATTATTTTCCATATTACTTATTCCTGATTTTTTAATCCTCTAAGTTTCTAATAATAAGCTTATGTAATAATTAAATTTATTTATAGTCGTATGAAAAGAAAATTTTATTTCTTGATAAGGTGAGAAAAAATCTACTCTCACTATCATATTGATAGTTTTTTTACTTATTTCGATAAAAAATAGCATCTTATACAACCAAATTTTTTTAATTATCGATGATTGATGAGTTATTTTTTTCTTAAGTTGTATAAAAAATAATCAATAGTACATTTGATATGTAGAAATACGGTGAATAGATTAGTCTTTCAAATAATAGAAAATTATAGGTTATTACATTTGGAGATCCCTCATCCCCAATTTCTTTTGGACATTTTTTATAGGAATTTTATTAATTTTTTGCAACAAACTCGCAATAGACTGTAACTATCTATTTAGTATAGTGAATAATCAAAAAAGCCAGCGTCTAAAGACGCTGGCAACGATAATCTATATCACTGATATAAATTATTCTTATGGATTAACAACTAAAGGTACCTCTTTCGTTTCTCCAGAAGCTGTATGAGCCACAATTGTGTAATTTCCTGGTGTTTCTGTCACAATTCCTTGTGCCCAGATTGAGAAGTTTGAACCTTTCACTTCGCCTCGTTTCAACACATTTGCTCCTTGATTTAAAGTAACATAAGAAACATTCTCACTTACTGTTCCTGTAATCGATCCATCCCCAAGTTTATAAGGGTTGACTGTTAAATCAATTTTTTCTGGTTCTTTTTCTTTTATTGTGACAGGTACTCGTTTTTCGTTACCATATTTGTCGAAACCAACGATTTCGACTTTATCATTTGCGGAAACAATAACATCTTTCGCATAAACTTCAAAGTTGTTTCCATTCAAAGTACCTGTGCGTTTCATAACACCATTCACAAATAACTGAACCCTTGATACATTTGCACTTTTCGTTCCAGTGATATTATTTTCGCCAAATGTATACTCGTTTACTGTCAATGTCATTTCTTCTACTGGTGCATTCATGATTGTCACGGTTACTCGGGAGCGTTCTACTCCGTTCGCATCCATTCCAATAATTTCTACTTTATCACCTATACTTGTCACCACATCTGATGCCCAGATACTATACTTACCATTTTCTACAGTTATTTGTCGTACTACATGACCACTCACAAATAATTTAACTCGTGCAATACCTGATTTCGCTGTACCATTGATTTTATTTGATCCTAAAATATAATTTTCTGCTGTGACCCCATATTTTTCTGGATTATTTTCTAAAACTGTAGCACTTGTTTTTGGTCCAATCGTACCATCGGCTGCGATTCCAGCTATTTCAAAGCGATCGCCTGCTTGTAGTCCTAGGTCACCTGTGTAAATACTATATTTTCCGTTATTTACTGCGGCTACTCGTTTTTGTACGCCATTGACGAAAATGGCTACTTTTGTCGCATCTCCTGTAATGCTTCCTTTCGCATACGCGTCTACAGCATAATATGGATCAATCGTTGGTGCTTGTAAATTATGTTGTTTTCCTTGTACCGTCGTACTTGTTTTTGGTCCAACCGTGCCATCGGCTGCGATTCCAGCTATTTCAAATTTATCTCCTGCTTTTAATCCTAAATCGCCTGTATAGATCCTATATTTTCCATTGCTTACCGCAGCTACTCGTTTTTGCACGCCATTGACGAAAATGGTTACTTTTGTCGCATCTTTTCCTGCTGTTCCTTTGGCATAGGCATCGCCTTCGGTGAATTTGTCAATTGTCGTTGTTAGTTCTAGTACTGGATTCTTTTGGACTGTGGCACTCGTTTTTGGTCCAATCGTTCCATCAGCTGCGATTCCAGCTACTTCAAATCGATCGCCTGCTTTTAAGCCTAAGTCGCCTGCATAGATACTATATTTTCCATGGCTTACTGCAGCTACTCGTTTTTGCACGCCATTGACGAAAATGGTTACTTTTGTCGCATCTTTTCCTGCTGTTCCTTTGGCATAGGCATCGCCTTCGGTGAATTTGTCAATTGTCGTTGTTAGTTCTAGTACTGGATTCTTTTGGACTGTGGCACTCGTTTTTGGTCCAATCGTTCCATCAGCTGCGATTCCAGCTACTTCAAATCGATCGCCTGCTTTTAAGCCTAGGTCGCCTGCATAGATACTATATTTTCCATGGCTTACTGCAGCTACTCGACGTTGTACGCCATTGACGAAGATCGCTACTTTTATTGCGTCTCCTGCAATGCTTCCTTTCGCATAGACATCACCTTCGGTGAACTTGTCAATAACCGGTGCTTGTAAATTGATTTTTTCTTCCACCACTGTAGAAGCTTGAGATTCTTTTCCATCCATTGTCACTTTTGCAACAATCGTACTACCTGCTGGTTGTTTCATAACCGTCAAACTGTAATGACCATCTTTGCCAACATATCCATGAGCAATCAACTGATTTCCATTCAATAATTTGATTTTTCCACCAGGTTCCCCTGTTCCTGTGATCACAGTTGTTTGAGAATCTACTTTTGAAATCGTTGTTGGTGCTAAATCTGCACGAGTAACTGTTGTATGAGCTTCTGAAGTTAATCCATTAGCACTAACCACTGCTTTAACCACTGTTCCTACAGATTGTTTTGGAATAGTTAAACTATAATTCCCATCGCTTCCAATACGTCCTGAAGCAATTACTTGATTTCCTACTTTGAGTTCGATCTTCGCGTTTGGTTCCCCTTTACCAGAGACACTTGTTGTATTGGTATCAATATTTGATATCGTAGTTTGTACCAATGAACCTTGTGTAACGGTTGTTTGTGCTTTTGAAGTCAATCCATCTTTTTCAACGATTGCTTTAATTACACTGTCTTTTGCTTGTTTTGGAATGGTCAAAGTGTAATTTCCATCACTTCCAATCACACCTTGTGCGATAATTTGGTCACCGTTCATGATCTTAATTGGTGCGTTTGGTTCCCCTTTACCACTCACTTGTGTGGTTTCTGTATTGATTTCTGAGATAGTTGTTTGTGCTAACGAACCTTGCTTGACGGTCGTTTGAGCTTCTGAAGTCAAACCATCTTTTTCAACGATTGCTTTGATCACACTGTCTTTTGCTTGTCTTGGAATGGTTAAAGTATAATTTCCATCACTTCCAATCACACCTTGTGCGATAATTTGGTCACCGTTCATGATCTTAATTGGTGCGTTTGGTTCCCCTTTACCACTCACTTGTGTGGTTTCTGTATTGATTTCTGAGATAGTTGTTTGTGCTAACGAACCTTGCTTGACGGTCGTTTGAGCTTCTGAAGTCAAACCATCTTTTTCAACGATTGCTTTGATCACACTGTCTTTTGCTTGTCTTGGAATGGTTAAAGTATAATTTCCATCACTTCCAATCACACCTTGTGCGATAATTTGGTCACCGTTCATGATCTTAATTGGTGCGTTTGGTTCCCCTTTACCACTCACTTGTGTGGTTTCTGTATTAATTTCTGAAATGGTTGTTTGTGCAAGAGCTGTGCGAACCACAGTTGTATTTGCTTCTGAAGTTTGTCCATCCATTGAAACCACTGCTTTGATCACTGTACCAGCATTTTGCTTTGGAATCGGTAGACTATAATTTCCATCTGAATCAACGGTGTCAGATACAATCACTTGATCGCCTACTTTTATTTCAATCTTTCCATTAGGCTCTCCTTTACCACTTACTGCAGTATCCGTATCTTTCACTGGATTTATAGTAGTGTTTTCTATTCTCGGATTTAGTCTTCCAGTTGACGAGATTCTATAATAATCTTGTGGCTTGAATTGTGCATCAAACAAACTGTTAGTTGTAGAAACGTTCGTCCTATTTCTACCAGATAACTCAACAACTCCATCTACATCTTTCCATCCAGATGTGGCAATAGACGATGATAAAACATTCCACGCATATACATTACTATTAAACATAATCTTACTGTTTGCACCAACATTAAACGCTTTACCAGCAAATTTTGTTGTCTCCAAGTTAAAATATTTAGCATTTCTTAAATCTATGGTCATTGTTTGTCCATAACTATCAATAGTATTATCACTGTTAGATTTTATATTGATACTACCACCCGGATCTACAACAATTGACCCTATTGGACCATAAATTGCCCTTGTATTTGGAGCAGTTGACTCAATATTAAATTCTCCACCTTCTTTAACATAAATACCAAAACCAGTTTTTATTCTATGCAAAACTCCATAAGACTTTGCAGCAGAATCATAAATATTAAACTTTGCACCTGATTCTACTAATATACTTTCTATATTAGTTAGTTCTAACGTTTCATAAGTGTTTATATCATCTCTAATATTAACATTTGCATTCTTAGAAACCTTATATGTTCCACCACCTTTAGCAAACTGGGAACTAAGCGCTGGAGTCCAACCATCTCCAACAATATTAATATTAATATCTACATTTCCTTCAAAAATAAAATTAGAGGCCCATGCAAATTCAGTACCTACATGTTTGATATCTTTTAACGTAATTGTGGATAGCCCAGTACAAAGAGAGAATGCCGCATAAGGTTGCGTACTTCCTGTAGTTAACGTATTAATATTTTCTACAGTCAAACAAGTCCCATCGGGTACTGTAGCATATATCCTATGTGTTCTAAAATCTAAAGTATGACCATTACCATTAATGACTAAATTTTTATTAGTGTACTGGGTAATGTCACTTGAAAAATCTATATCATTAGATAAATTCACTTGACTAATGTTAGGTGTATTAAACGCAGATTTTAATTGTTCAAAATTAGAAATATTTAAGATACTTCTTCCATCAGATGACTTTTCAGGCTCTGCCTTTTTCAGTACTTCTGAAGAAGCATTTTGTGCGTCCCCTCTCTTTTCTCGTGCAGTTTCTGGAATGCTAATTTTGTCATCCTCAGAATTTTCACTAGTTTTTTCTGTATTTTGTGTTTCTTGTTTTGCTTCTGTACTGTTTTCTACTCCTGATACAGCCATTCCCTTTTCTAAATCTGCTTTTGCTTCTGCACTAGAAATAGAATTCTCTTGAGTAGATTGCTCATTCGCAAACACATTTCCCACCGGTAATAAGCTACCACTCATCAAGAGAGCTACCGCAGCCGAGGTAAGTCTTTTTTTCGCTTTCATTCGTTTCTTTAATTGTTTTTTCTTCATTGTTTTGCTAAATTCCTCCTTGTAATAGATGTTAAAAAAGGGAATACTACGTGTGGGAGTAGCATTCCCTTTTTTCTATCTTTTATATCGAGAAAAGATAGAAAAAACAAATCAAACTTTTCGAAACAACTTTGTATAATCTATCTTATGTGAAATTAAGAAAGTTTATAAATGTTGTTTCTATCGTTAATTTACTGCTAAATAAAAATAAATTCTTCTTAAAAAAATCTATTTTTTTGAAAATGTGAAAAAAAGCTATTAAATCAACGTTTATTCAATTAAAAGATTACATAATGTAAAATTATACTAAGAAGCTTTAAACTTTTATCATTACAACGAATTACTTACGTATGAATAAATCTAAAGTCTCTTCTTTTTTCTCATTGTTAAATATTAGAACTCTTTTTTCGTAATTTTTTGGACAATAATTATCTTATATAGAATAGAAGAATAAGTTTAAAAGGAAGATAATAAACACGGGATTATTAATTCATAAGTAAAAAAGAATCAAAAACTTAAGTTTTTGACTCTTCTTTATAATATTTCTGATATTATTTATTCTCTTGGTAACTTAAGTAAATTATCATCTTCACTATCATTAGGTTGGGATCTTACATATTTTTGATCGCCATTAGCTGCTGGTAGTAGTTTAGGGAACGAAGGTATATTCACCACTATTTTAGAGTCTGGATTTTTAATAAGAAAATCATAGATAGATTCTTTTGTATAAAGTCCTGGACTCTTAACTCCGTCTAAATATATTTCTTTTATTTCTATTAATGGATTAACATTAGATTTAACATCATTTATTTTTATTTTTGTTGCCTTAATCAAAATACGTTATCTCCAAATTTTTCTTGTTTAAAATTACGCTTCATAATAATTACTAAACTCAAAAATAGCTAACTACTAGTCTACATCAATACCATATTTTTTAAAGTATAATAATTTAAATTTTTGTCTTCAGGATTTATAAGATCTCCTTTATAAAAAGACATCATTTTTTCAAGTTTGTCAGGATTACAGTTCGCTAAAATTCTTTGCTGAATTAAGTCATCTCCATCTTTTTGTCGAGAAGAAAATATTCACTAATTTATTTTATATTTTTTAAAAAAATAAATCACGAATATAGACGCACTTGTAACCAAAGATAAAACTATCGAAATAACTCCGCTAGCTGCATAACCGAATCCAACATCTCCACTATTAACATCCGCAGAATTGGCTACTTCAATTGAAGAAAGCGTAAAAAATATTATTCCTACTACAAAAAAGCTCAGTGGCATTAATGAATATCTGAAATATCTCTTTTTAAACTGTTTGAGCAAAACATTCATCATAAATAACCTCTCCTTTTCAATATTTTAATTTATAAACCAATTTTTATAAAGAAAGAATATCAAAAAATATTTTTTATTATAAGAACAGTTTCGTAAGATTTCTATAACTAATACAACTCTCTCAACTTCAAGATAAATTTATTAACTATGAAATTTTTTAGTTATTATTGCCACTCACAGAGAGTTTTTTCTTGATTATGTTTAGCTACAGATAATATACGTATACTTACTATTACTTGAAGATTTCTGATTAGCATATCTTCATTCTTAATGATTCAAGTTACTTTTTAAACGAGGCTAGGTTTATATCGTTAAGTAAGTTTTTTATTATACATCATTTTTTTCTTGTCAAAATTACTCCATTTACATTAAAATTATTGTACATTCATCTTATTATGTCTTAATTAAGCAATTGTCGTTTTTTCATATCATACACTTATTAATAATACCAAGTTGAAAAAGAACAATAATCTATCTGGAGTGATTATTGTTCTTTTACATATAACCAATATTCAACCTTTCTGGACACTTTGTTTTTTGACTTTATTTTTCAAAAAATCAACTTATTTTATGTTCATAAACCCATAACAAAATCTATGTTCAGTTAAACTATATAGATAAAGTTATGTTACAATGGAATTAATGAAGGAGTGATTTTTTGAAAATAGGATATGCTCGAGTATCTACCGGTTTACAAAATTTAGATTTGCAAGAGGATAGTTTAAACAATTTTGGTTGTGAAAAAATTTTTACCGATCATATGAGTGGGGCAAAAAGTAATCGACCAGGATTAGAAATGGCGATCGATTTTGTTCGTTCTGGAGATACACTTGTTGTTTGGCGTTTAGACCGTCTGGGAAGAAATATGGAAGATTTGATTTCAATCATCAATCGATTGAATGAACGCGGTGTGAGTTTTCATAGTCTTCAAGAAAATATTACGATGGATAAATCCAGTTCGACTGGTCAACTTATGTTTCATCTATTCGCGGCGTTCGCGGAATTTGAACGAAATCTAATTTTGGAACGCTCTGCAGCAGGAAGAGCAGCTGCTCGTGCAAGAGGAAGGTTTGGCGGTCGTCCTGAAAAATTAACTGAACAAGACTTGGAATTACTGAAGACTTTAGTAGATAGTGGAACACCGATTAAGACAATTGCAGAACGATGGAATGTTTCTAGAACAACAATTTATCGTTACTTAGATAAACTGGAGGAAAATAAAGAATGATGAGAACAAAAACTGTGAAATTGGATGAAAAAACGTCTTTAGAAATTGTCACTTCTAAAGATTTCAAGGATTTTATAATTATTGATGTAAGTTGGAACAAAAAAGACATAGAAAAAGTTTTAACATAATTAAGAAGAGATTAACAATAATCATGCTGTTTTATAAACAAATTATTTATATTGAACGACTAAATTTTTTCTGATATAATTTTTGACAGCATTTATTTTCAATTCGATTATTCTTGAGGTCATTTTGTTAATGGGGATATTTGTTCCGGTCACATGGGAAAATGTATTAGTGGATTTTTGGTATATAGTCATGTACTTGATGATTATTCCAACTATCTCTTTAATTATTCGTATGGTAAGAAAACTTGTAAAAAAATAGTTTAACGAATTTTTCTTTTGGTGTTCTTCTGTCTTGTTAGAAACAGAAGAATTTTTTTATTTTTTCAAACGGAAATATTGAATGCGTTTTTTTGTTCGATATAATTTTCTTATGAGAAGAATTTATTTAGGAGGAAAAAATGAAACGATATCTTTATCTATTGACCAGTTTTAGTGTACTAATGAGTGTAAGTATGGGAGCAAATGTATCTGAAGCAGAGGAAATAAACACAGAAAATTCGACAATTGTGACTGAATCAACGACGAGTTCTACTGAAGATACACAAGTGACTAGTGAGACACAATCTGTCATAGAAACAACTACTACTGACGAGACAAGTAATGTAGAACAACCGCAAACAGCAATCATTAATGGACAAGAAGTCACACTGGAAGCACCAGAAAAAGCAGGACAAAGTGAAGCAAATGCAACACAGGCGCCAAAAGAAGAATTAATGGATGGCTCAATGAGTCGTAGTTCAAGAGCAGCTGTCAAAACGATTCCTATGTATCGTCTATTTAATCCTAATAGTGGAGAACATTTTTACACAAGAGACACTGGTGAACGAGATCATTTGAGAAAAATCGGTTGGAATTATGAAGGAATTGGTTGGCAAGCACCAACAAGTGGTGATCCAGTTTATCGCCTGTACAATCGCTATAATGGGGAACATTTCTACACGCTAAATGCAAAAGAACGAGATAGTATTACGAAACAAGGCTGGACGTATGAAGGAATTGGTTGGTACTCGTACAAAGGAGCGAATGGGATTCCAGTCAGCCGTTTGTACAATAAAAAAGTTAATTGGCATCATTATACGTTGGATGAAAATGAAAAACGTGTAATTACCAAACAAGGTTGGAAATACGAAGGTGTGGGTTGGTATGCAGTTGGGAATGGTCAGCAAAGTAATGATGATTATAGACTATTAGGTGTAAAAAATTATAACCAGTATGCTTTAGGTGCGCCTAGCGGTTGTGAAGGAGCTTCTCTCTTGCAGGCTTTGCAATATAAAGGGAAGTTGACAAACTGGAGTTTGAGACAATTCTTGAACACGATACCTAAGTCACCGAATGGAAATCCGAATAATGGATTTGTTGGTAGTCCGTTTGTCGAAAATTCATGGACGTATTCTGCTATTTACCCTGCCCCGCTGACTACTTGGGGACAAAAATATGGGAACGTCCAGAATATTTCAGGAAGTTCTATGAATACGTTGCTGAATGAAGTGAAGAATGGCAACCCTGTTGTAGCTTGGGTTACGATTAACTTCCAACCAATCCGTTGGGGGAATTGGAGCTTTGGTGTAGCCGCAAATAATAATCATGCCGTTACATTGGATGGCTATAACAAAGGAAGTAATCAGGTACATGTATCTGACCCAATTAGTGGCTCTTATTGGATGAGTCGTACGACATTCGAGAATATTTATAATGCTCGTAAATATGCCGTTGTCGTTCGTTAACGGATAGAAATGTTAGTATAGTTTTGAAGCTGTTCAATATGCTATAATTGAAAGGTAGAAAAGTGAAAAGATGGTGGCAATCCATTCTAGGAGGTGGTGCTTATGTATATAAGTATCAAATATAAGGAAAGGAGAGCCTGAGTTGTCAGTGTTTGAGGCGCTACAGCTAATGATTGCATTTGCGATGTTAGTTTTAGCTATCAAAAACGACAATAAAAAATAAACCATCTAACTTCACTTTGGACGAGTAGTTAGATGGTTAAACCATAAAAACAAAAGCCACCGTCTTTTTAACGGTTCTACATGGAGCTATGTTCGTGCATAGCTCCTTTTTCTTATCTTAAGTATAGCAAAGTAATGTGAAAGTTGCAAATATGTTGAGAAAATTTACACTATTTACAAATATACAATTGTGATTCAATAATTAACAGCTTATTTTTAATGAACTCTTTCTATATTAAATCTAGGTAAGATAATTTCTCCATACAAAATCTATTGCTAGTTTACAATTTTAATATTTAGTTGAGCTTTCAACTTATTCTTTGCTCTAACCAGTTCTGATTTTTCAATTTTTTGATAAGAAATCCCATTTTCTCCAGTTATACCATCCCCAGTAAATCCCACACCTACTAACTGATCTGAATCTACTTTATTAAAAGCTGTTTTATAATATTTAAATATTTCTTGAATAGTATCCCATGAAAAGTCTGTTTTGACATTTTTTCCCATTACACTTAAAATATTCTTATAATTAGTTAATGTTCTTATGCTTTTTAGCTTATCTAAAATCCCTATAATTACTTGTTGTTGCCGCTTTTGTCTACCATAATCTCCCTTAGGATCATCATAACGCATGCGAGAATATTCTAAAGCTTTTTTTCCATCTAAATGCTGTCTTCCTATAGGAAATCGAGTCCCCTTATAATCAAAAGTAAATGTATTATTTACATCTACTCCTCCAACTATGTCAACCAATTCTTGTAATCCTTTTAAATTAATTTCTGCATAATAATTAATTGGAATATCTAATAAATTTTGAACACTTGCTATCGTCATAGAAGCACCACCGTATGCATATGCATGATTTAGTTTATCGTTCTCTCCTTTTCCTATAATTTCTGTGTATGTATCTCTTGGAATACTCATTAAAGTAGTCGTTTTTTTCTGTGGATTGACAGTCATAACAACAATTGTATCTGATCGCCCTTTATCCGCTCTTCCAAAATCTCCACTATCTATACCTAGCAACAAAACAGAAAATGGCTTTTTTGATACTATATCATTTTTATAGAATTTAGTTGTCTGCCCTACTTTTTGATAAGATTCTTGAATAGTATGTTTTATATCAAAATATATTTTTCCTAGGTAAATAGTAATGCAACAAACTAATGAAATCAATAGAATTAAAATAATAGAAAGCTTTTTTTTCATCACATTATTCTCCTCAAATTTTTTATAAAAAACACTCAGTTATCACCATTTCTATATAATGATGGAACGATAGAATTTTTATAAAAATCTATCTTTACAAATAGGAACTTACAATTGTAACCAAATTTTTCAAACTAATTATAGATAATAATGTAACTTTATTTTTCTCATTTTTCTCACTGTTTCTAATTTTTATAATAATGAAATAAATAGTATAAGTAAAAAATAAATATTTGTTAACCATTTAAAAAAATAGGTTGAGATGCTGTTAGAAACGGATAGCAAAGTAATGTGAAAGTTGCAAATATGTTGAAGAAATCTACATTGCTTATGTGATTAATTCAAAAGAATAAAAATGACATCTGGTAAACAATTACGTATATTTAAAAGACCACAATCTACTTTGAAAGAAAAGTTGGTTGTGGTCTTTTGATTTATGATAAGATAGTGATGCTAGGATATTCTGACTTAAGGCTATCTAATGCTTCTTGTGAGCTATCAAAAGAATTATAATCAGAATATTGGTCCTCACTCTTTAAACTAGAAACATTTACTTGATTGTTATTAAGACTTAAATTGGAATACCCATAAATTTTATAAGAAGTAAATGTACGATCACTCCTTTGGCCGTCTATTTTGTATACTGAAACTATTGAGAAGTTATCTGAGTTATCATTAGTGTAACTAGACCAATAACTATTTATATTGGTTCCAATAAAGTAGTTTTCTTAGCGTGTAACGGTGTATTTAGTAAATGAATTTGAGCGATTATTGTCACGTGCAAAAGTATCTATTTGTGAGAGTAAAGCATCTAGATTAGATATTTGAGGTGTACTTTTAAGCCCAGATACTTTCACTTTTTTTGTGTCTGAACCATCAAGTGTTTTTCCTTTTGTAGTTTCTTGTTCAATATAATCCGAATTTAGAGTTATAGTGATACTATCTCCATTTGATAGGTCAGTTGTTTCATCTTCTGTATCAAAGATATCACTATCTATTTCTGCTGAACCATAATTATTGTACCCATTCCAATGAATTGGATTATCTTTTAAAACATTATCAATTGTATAGGTAGTTGATTTTTTTAATCCAGATACAGTGACTGTTTTTGTTTGGGATTTTATTGGACTATTTTTTTATCTGAAGAAACTGAAATTTTTACTTTGTCTCCATTAGATAAATAAGATTCTTTATCTAATTCAATAGAAATATCAGATCGATCAATATCTTTAGTTTTGTTAAGAATACTTTCTATTTTATCTTCATATTCGCCTGATAAAGTTGCTGTTCCCTGGTGATCATATCCAGTGAAATCAACTGATATATCGTCAATGATTGATTTAGGCATTTGATTAATAAGAAAAAATATACCAAATAATATAATAATAGCTGAGGTGCTTCCGCCTATAATTATCCATTGTCTTTTAGTGATTTTTGAAAAATCTATACGGATTTTTTGATTATTATCTTTTAAGTATTGAATAAGGCTATATATAGATGCAACAAACATTATAATTATACCTGTTATGATAACTATATTAGCTGATCCCAAAAACAAATTTGTAAATTCGTTATTCTCATAGGAAATATCAGATTGTAATTCATGGTAAAAACAAAAGTACGATATTGTTACAATAAATGCTGAGATACCAGCAGTAATTTTTGTGCTTTTCTTGCGAATAAAAGCACAAGTTATAACAACAATAGGTAAAATTGTCATTACTAAAATAAGAATTTCCAAGTAACGAAGTACAGTTGTTACATCGTCAGTAGTTGAGTTCGTTGCACTCCAATTAGCTAACTGCTTAATGAATTTGACAATGTGTGCTAAACTAGAAGTTTGATGTCCTATAAATGGTAAATTTACATCTATAAAATTAAAAAAATATACGCCTAATATAACAATTAGTGATCCTATTATTGCAAAAATATCACTAATTGATAACTGATATTTTTGTAAATAAAGTTTTAAGTTATTCTTATTGCTTATATTCATAAAAACCTCCAATTATATTTAAAAATAATAATGATTTTGTAAATAGACTGAAAAAATCTCTATTGCTTTATACTTATTTTTTTGATTTTATTAATTAGATTCGAATTTATTAATACATTCTTTTGTATTATAAGAATGTATTAAATGAGGGGTTTCTAAAAGTTTGGAAATTTTTTGCACTTCAGAAACGATTTCCGGATGCGTTAACCATTCTGGGTCATTTGTTAATTGGCATCATTATACGTTGGATGAAAATGAAAAGCGCGTGATTACCAAACAAGGCTGGAAATACGAAGGTATAGGTTGGTATGCGGTTGGAACTGGTCAGCAAAGTAATGATGATTATAGACTATTAGGTGTAAAAAATTATAATCAGTATGCGTTGGGTGCGCCTAGCGGTTGTGAAGGAGCTTCTCTCTTGCAGGCTTTGCAATATAAAGGGAAGTTGACAAACTGGAGTTTGAGACAATTCTTGAATACGATACCTAAATCACCGAATGGTAATCCAAATAATGGATTTGTCGGCAGTCCATTTGTCGAAAATTCATGGACGTATTCTGCTATTTACCCTGCCCCACTGACTACTTGGGGACAAAAATATGGGAACGTTCAGAACATTTGGTTGCATGGATCACGATTAATTTCCAACCAGTTCGTTGGGGAAATTGGAGTTTTGGTGCAGCAGTGAATAATAATCATGCAGTGACATTGGACGGTTACAATAAAGGAAGTAATCAGGTACATGTATCTGCCCCGATTAGTGGCTCTTATTGGATGAGTCGTACGACATTCGAGAATATCTATAATGCTCGTAAATATGCCGTTGTCGTTCGTTAACGGATAGAAATGTTAGTATAGTTTTGAAGCAGTTCAATATGCTATAATTGAACAGTAGAAAAGTGAAAAGATGGTGGCAATCCATTCTAGGAGGTGGTGCTTATGTGTGTAAGTATCAAATCTAAGGAAAGGAGAGCCTGAGTTGTCAGTGTTTGAGACGCTACAGCTAATGATTGCCTTTGCGATGTTAGTTTTAGCTATCAAAAACGACAATAATAAAAAATAAACCATCTTTCGCTTTGGTCAGCAAGATGGTTAAGTAAGAACTATTAAACTGCCATCGTCTTTTTAACGGGGTTCTACATGGAGCTATGTTCGCGAATAGCTCCTTTTTCTTATCTAAAGTATAGCAAAGTAATGTGAAAGTTGCAAATATGCAGTTGTATTTTTTAAACGTTATATTATATTGGATAACAATACTAGGATAGTTTTTGAGCGATTAGATATGATATAATTGAACGGTAGAAAAGTGAAAAGATGGTGGCTAATCTCTTGAAAAAGGGGTGATGCCTATGGTTCATAGCTTTATCCCTAGAAGGGAGTAGCACGTGTCAACGTTTGAAGCAATTCAACTGATGATCGCTTTTGCGACGTTAGTTTTGCTGATAATTGACCATAAAGACCCCCAAAAATAACCATCTAATCACTTTGGCAGGGAATTAGATGGTTCAAAACATTTATTCAAAAGCCACCGTCTTTTTAACGGTTCTACATGGGGCTATGTTCGCGCATAGCTCCTTTTTCTTGTCTTAAGTATAGCAAAGTAAGGTGAGAGTTGCAAATATGTTGAAGAAATCTACATTGTTTGTAAGATTAAACCAAAAGAATAAATACATACAAACTAATATACTGAATATATTAGTTTTGAAATAACAAGACGGTAAAACATCAAATATATTCACTATATTGAATATATTTGATATAGTGAATATATTTTAGAGGTTTAAGCGACGATTGTAAATTTGTTTTTCTTCTTCGCTAAGCGTATCAACATAGGCTTCTATAGCAAGTTCAACTACTTCATACATAGGTATATCTTTCACATAACTGATATCTCTTATAGTTTTTAAAACAGGAGGATCTACTTGTACAGGTTTTCGCTCTTTTGCTGTATACTTTTTTTCGCCTAGTTCAATTTGTACGTCATCTTTTATAGAAATATCAGCAGCACCAATTTGTTTTTTATCTTTATTAGTTGGTAATAATGCCATCTAGTTTTATCTCCTTTCCTTGTTCGAGTATACGGTTTGCCATAGAATCAGCATATTTCAGAGAGTAATTAAATCCTTCAATATCGCCTTTTGTTTCATAGTAAGCAATTCTTTCTTCAAGTTCAGTAAATATGTCAGCAAATATTGCCCACCAACGTCTATCAACATAGTCGTTTAATTGTATTCCGTTTTCTCCGTACATTTCTAATCTATCAGACCCTTTTACAATACTTTTAAATATATTTGACTCTCCATACTTATCAACTGTTTTTTGATAATTTGATTTTTGAGAAGCACGACGAACTGAAAATAAGACAGGTAAAATACCAATAATTTGTAAGTTACATTCTTCAAAATTAGTAACAATAGGAATTAAAACTTTTTCTATAAAATCTTCTGTACCTTCCATAGCATATCTTTTTAATTCCTGCATAGGAATAATATAATCGGCTGCAGTTAAAAAGGCTCTAACGACGTTATCTGTACTTGGAGGACAATCAATTAGAATATAGTCAAAATAATTGCGTAATTCTTTAAGATTATTCATAAAAGCTAAATGTCTAGCATGTTTATTTGGAAATTTTTCAGCAAGATAATCATTTAGTTCTTCTGAACCTGGTGATCCAGCCATTAAATAAAGATTTGGGCTGACTTGTGTGATTCCTGAAATCCAATCATTTTTTTTGATAGCGGCAGCCATGGATCTTTCAAAATTAGTTATTTGATATGTAGATCCAATATTAGATGTAGTATTTCTTTGTTGGTCATAGTCGATTAATAGTATTTTTTTATTAAATAATTGACTAGCTACAACTGCTAGTAAGTCATTATCGGTTGTTTTACCAGTACCACCTTTTCTAGCGGTAAGCATAACAACTTTACCGTTTTTTGGAGAAGAAATATCTAAGTTATTTTTTTTCATTCTAATACCTCCGTAAATATATTTACTATATCTAATATATTTAATATAGCAGATATATTTAACACAATAAGTAGCAAAATACCTCCGTGTATATAAATATATTAAATATACTAGATATACTCGATATATTAAGTATAGCAAATATATTCAAAATGTCAAAATATATTTATGCGTTTTGCATTGACAATATATTGAAAATAAGTGTACACTAACGGTGTATAAGAGATTTAAAGTTGAATTATGATATTTACAAAATATAATTAGTTATGATATTGTCTTTTTAGAAAAAAATACATAAAAAAAGAGACGGAAATAATTGACTTTGGTCGGATCAATTATTTCTGAATCACATGGTTAGCTCATGTGTTCGCGCTCGTCTCAATAAATAAATTAAGCGGTCTGATAAACCACTTATTTGTTTTACAAATGTGTTTAAATTATAGCACATTTAGAGCGAGCAGTTCAATAGATAAAGCGATATTTTTCTAGGTTTTTCTAGGAATTTAAGCCGAATATTGGAAGAGAGCACAGAACAATTTTTAGAATTGGCATGTGTTCTCTTTTTCAATACAATTCGGAGGAAATTTTGCTATGGTAAACTTAGATCAATGCTATACGGCTTTATTGAAACAAGGCATTCGTACATACAAATATCGAAACAGCACCATGAAGCCTGTCGGGTATGAGAATACCAGCAGGAATGGTGCTATCTTTGCGTACCGCAGTAAACAATTGATGAATGCAGGGCGTGGCATGGTTATTACGTCTGAAGAAGCGATTTTAGAAAATGAATCCAAACTGACTCATTGGACACCAAATGTTTATCGCTATGGAACTTATGCGGACGAAAATCGTTCAATCGTTAAAGGGCATTCGGAGAAAAATATTAGTCAAATCAATACTTTTGTCGTGGATATTGATTCTAAAGAAAATCATCAAGGAGAGATTTTCTTAGCTTGTGTGGATGAATTAGGGTATATGCCAACGCTCATTTTAGAATCAGAGCAAGGTTATCAAGTCTATTTTGTATTAAAAACACCTGCTTATGTGACGAAAAATAGTAATTTTAAAGTAATTGAAGTGGCAAAACGTATTTCTACAACGATTCGGACACAATTGGCTAATCAGTTACCAGGTATTGATGTAGGTTGTAACCATTTTGGAATTGCTCGATTCCCAAACAAACAAAATATTGTATTTTGTGAGCTAGAAAATCAATATTCTTTTTCTGATTGGTTGAATTGGTCAATGAAAATGGCATCTAACCAAAAAACTGAAGCAGAAAGAAACGCGAAATTGATTGTTTTTCCTGAGAAAAAAGAGTATCGCCAAGTTGATGAACCGTGGTTTGACTTGTTACTACGAAAAGCAAACATTATTGGGGGAGAAGGTCGATTAGGACGGAATAACGTGATTTTTACACTCTCTTTGGCTTATTATTCTTCTGGTTACGGACAAGAAACTTGTGAGTATAACATGTTTGAATTTAACGAACGCTTAAATGAACCGTTGTCTGAAGGCGAAGTGCGAAAAATTGTTAAAAGTGCGTATTCTGGAAATTATCAAGCAGCCAATCGTGACTTTGTTTTAGAATTATGCCAGGAATGGGTAGCTTCGGATATTCAAGAAAACGAGTTGTTTATCCAACGTCGTGGTTGGTGGAAGTTTAAGAAATCACGTGAGCAACGCCAATACAGTCATAAAAAGGAATGGCAAGAAGATATCATGCGTTATTTGAGCGAAAAAAGTGATCTTCGTATGCCTTATTTAAAACTGTCCAAAAAAGAATTGGCGGAACAATTGAACATGCCTTTAAGAAGTCTGGATCGTGCATTAAGTTCCTTAAAGCAAGAACACAAAGTGTTCTACAATGTCAAAAAAGGGCGTGGTGGCGGACTTTTACTTGCTTCAGTACGTGTATTATTCACAAGTTTGATCCAAGCGAAGAAAGAAGAAAAAGAAGCCTTTATTCAAGGGATCATTGCGCAGTTTAAACTAACCATCGATGAATGGACAAGCACCATTCATCAGCTATTACCGGAGCAAGAAGTCCAAGAAATCAGGCTATTTGAAGTCGATACAGGTTGAAAAAATAAAAGACGCCAATTGCCTTTTACAATATATCTTTGATACTTCTAGCGGTTTCCTTAGTCTATTTAGTTATGTCTGAGAGTGTCTCTTGGTCTTTTGCTGTTTCTCTTTAATTATTTTGCTAGTTATATGTTATTATTACGTATGTAATGATGGGTAGCTATCTGAAGGAGGGGTTTTTATGTCTATGAAGTTGTATGTGTACTCTCATGCGGTAAATGTGTATATCTTGCGGTATTTAGGTATGCCAGTGGAGCAGTTTTGTGAACTTTATGGCTTTAATCAAGGTACGGTGGCTAGTTGGGTAACAAGGGAGCGTTCGGTAGAGACGTTGCCTGCGTCGTTTATTTATGCTTTGTCCTTGGCTTCTAGCCGAAGTATGGGGGAAATCTATGAGGAATTGTTAAAATTACAAGATGACTATTATCGTTATCGTGAACGTGTAGGATTCAAGAAGGGAAAGAAAGTGAAAAAACGCTTAGATTGATTTTTGATAAATTTTATTATATTACAATTATTACAAATAGAATTGTTTATTTTATCATATATCGTAATTAGAAATTGATTAGATAAAATCATAATCGTTGGTTTTGGTTTCAAAATCGTAAATGAGAGAATCAAACAGAGGAAAACAAACGTTTGTTCCCATTTTATTTTTGTGTTATGCTGTTTTTGTAAAGATTTTTACAAAAAAACGCTTTATTATCGTTTGTCAAGTAGTCTTAACAAAAAATTAACATAAATATTTTGCGAAATTTCGTCAAATATTTAAGGTTTTTTGGGTTTTCAAACGAAAATAAATATGCAATACTTAGCTTGTCAATTGATCGAGCAGCTGTTCAAATTTATTCATGAGTAAATGATTTTGTGAGTAGAGGAGGATGAAAGCCTATTGTTATTGACTTTTTGGAAGCGTAAAAAAATACAATGATAAATTTATTTGCAGATTGTGAATGAATATGTTATCGTTTTTTTAGAAATTTTCAAATTAGAATGAATTTAAAAGTAAATATACTTTTTTTGTTGCGATGTGTTGCTGTGCAATGTAGAGCTCAACAAAAAAAGGAGTGGTTTAGAAATCTCGCTGAGAAAGAGCGCCAACTCTTTCAAAGGTCATCGATTTCTACCCCGACCGTTCCAATTGTAAGCTGATAACGGTGCTGCTCCTTTTTGCTGCAGGGTCTTCCTGCAACGTGAACAATAATACCATAAATTTGTAGTAATGAACAATCATGTATTTTATACTTGTATTAGTTTTATTAAAAGTTTATGGAGCAGTATATCTAATTTTCAGGTGTAGTGTATATTATTTTCGTATTGTGAGGAAGACTCTAGTGGCATAAAGAGAGAGACTGTTATTACTTCTTTGAAGGTAGTAGATAGTCTCTCTCTTTTTTGTTGAGTTCCACATTGTTCGACAACAAGTGGAACAATGATTTGAAAATTTAAAGGAGTCCAAAAAATGTATGGGAAATTTTGCACAGTGGAAGATCTGAAACGACAAGCAATCACGATTAAGCTCTATGACAACAGTGTTTGGGCAAACTTAGGGGACGGACGATTTATTGATCGTCAAACAAAGAAAATCCGACCAGTTTCTTTGCTTTATCGTTCGATTCGAACCGTTGTTGGTGTGAATCATCAAGTGATTGCGAAACGTAGAAAGAAGCGTGGAGGACTCTTGTTTCTAGAGAAATCTTACAAAATAAAACACATGTAAAAGCGGAAAGATTTTTCTTGTTTGCAAGTAAATCGCTTTACTTGTGAACACTCTTGATCCTTGAAAAATGAATAAAAAGAACACAATTAAGGGTGTAAGAAAACCGTCTGTTTTCTAAATGAGGAGGTGGAAAAGATTTAGAAGGAGATACGAATGTTTTCTTACTAGTCGTAGATATTCTCGCTGTCTAATCTACGATCGTGTTCAAAGAAAGACAGTACCTGAAGGTGTAGTGACCCTTTGGGAGATTTTGTGAAGGCAAATGGCGGAGAAATAAGTAGCGCAGGTAAGGGTTACCTCGGTAACTATCTGTTAGCAGAAGGATTTCTGATACTTGGTACATTTCGAGTAATTTGTGGTTCACAGGTTGAGCATTTACCTAACATGCCAGGTTATCGTTTTACCTAACAACGAACACTAACTTTTATTTGATTTACTTGTAAACAAGAGGAATTTTTTACTAGGAGGAATCAAAATGACAGAAATTCAACGATTGATTTGTTTTTTAGAATCTGGAAAACGCAAGGAAATTTCAATGACTGAATATGTTTCTATACAACAAAGAAGACAAAAATGGTCAGAAAGACGTTGTCGTCAATTATTAGCGGAATTATCAAGAAGTCAGGCGATTCCTCCAAAATATATTACTCAAAACGGGCAGGTTGTCCGAATATTGAAATTGAGAACTGCTTAGATTTAGAAAAAGTAGAGGGGACACCTGAATATGGGAACAAAGAAAAAACGCATCAAGATTGCGCTCAGTGAAGAAACGATTCAAAAACTTCAGTGGATCGTAGAAGAAGACCAAAAGAAAAACAACAAGAGAATTTATCCTTGTGACTCTTTAGAGCGAATAATCAATAACGAATATGTTATACGTAAAGCATTTCGAGACAAGTAATTAAGAGAAGGAGTGAATGCCTATGGTAAAGGTTATGGGGAAATATACCGGACGTGTGTATTATTCCTGTCCAAGCAAAAAAGAAGCCAATGAATGGATTCTTGCGAAAAAAATCTTTGAGCCATTAGTTATCCTTGTTCTTCCTCGAAAGAAGGAAGTGACGACATGAGTACAAAATATCATTATCGACCTTTAGTAGACGGTTTTAATCAAAATTTCAATTTACAAGAAGAGGAAAAAATGATTCGCTATTTTGAGAAAGATATTCTGGCTGAGATCAAGAAGAGAAAAGACCGACAATTACCGGTTTCTCAATATGTTTCTCAATTTTCACTAAAAGAAAAACGCTGTTTTTTCGGTCTTCTGAAACGATTTGAGCGAGTGAAAGTTTACTACCGATTGGAAGAAGGGATGTCGCGTCAGTATTTGATTGCGGCATAAGACAACTATTATTGCTAGTTTTGTAAATGAAATTTTTCATGTCTTGCTGGAACACCATTAAATAAATTATTATAAAAACAATAATAATTTGAAGGTGAAACAAATGAAGAACCAAAAAGAAAGACAGTTTAGACGTGAGATTCGTTTGAGAAT
Organism: Enterococcus sp. AZ078; assembly: GCF_051714985.1. Taxonomy (NCBI): domain Bacteria; kingdom Bacillati; phylum Bacillota; class Bacilli; order Lactobacillales; family Enterococcaceae; genus Enterococcus; species Enterococcus sp. AZ078. The sequence continues at coordinate 61,643 of NZ_JBIOSW010000003.1, read as the reverse complement.
TGGTGAAATACTGGATTCTTTTAGAGAAAATGGTGTGCTTTCTCAAGAAAAGGAGAAGGAGTTACATTATTTGAGAAGTTTGTTAGAGGAAAAACGTATTCCTGAAGAGGTAGGACTTCCGTTTGCTTTTAATCTAGATAGTTTCACATTGGAAGACTATTCCATGTTGAGAGAAAAAGGGTATACAGTAGACCAGATTCAAGCGATGTGCGGTGTTAGAAGAAAAACATTTGATAACTGGAGAAAGGAACATAATGTTTACGGAAAGAATTGTTGTTAAAGCTCGGATAGAAAGGGAGAGGATCAAGTCATGAAGTTAATAAAAATAAATTGTAATGAAGAAGGATTTATCAATGTTTGTATTGGATAGGTAGGAATTATAATTGTAGTTTTGACGATTCTATTCATGAAATGAGGAAGATGATAAAACATGAGAATAAACAAAAAGAATACAGTTTCATTGACAAGTTTTCGTTTAAAAAGAGAGTGTCGAAAGGAATTAACTGAAGCTAAAATTCCAAGTTTTGTACAAGAAAGAATTGATTATTATGCGGAGTATCTTTCAAAAGGATTGACTTATACAGATTTATACCTACTAGTTACAGCCGAACCAGGAGAAGATGAATTGCAAATGATGTTTGAAGTTTGTTTTGGGGGAGTCTATTTAGATATGAGTTATGAATTTATGAAATGGTATCGAGATCCCAAATATTGGAAACAACGACAAGTTGAACTAGCAAATGCAGTTATCCATATATATCAACAAAAAACAAGGAAAGAACAGATGATTGTATGAAGCAAGAGTAAGTAAGGAGAAGAAGTACGAGTACGATGAGCGAAGTGTATTTCTTAAAACAAATTGAGGACCTAAAAAAGGGAAAGACGAATGAAAAAATCGAGAAACAGTTCAAAAAATTATTAAAGAAAACCAAATTAATGAAAAAAAGGAAAAAAAAGAAGGGATTATCTATTTTATTGTAATTTTACTTACAACTTTTTTATTAGTAAAAGATAATTAATAAATTTCAGTTATTTTTGTAGAAAAGTAATTGAGATTTGCTAGTTATTTACTAGTAAAAAAAATAATTTCATTTTTTCTCCTTTTTTCTATGTAAAAAGTCTTACGAGGGAATTACCCTCGTAAGTATTATACGATTATGAGTTCAAAATGATCTTTTATGAATGAAAGCGTAACATTAAAATAAAAATTTGTTATAATTGTTATATTGTATTCACTTTAAAAAAACGCTATCATTTTAGTAACATTAATTTTTTAGTTGGTAAGCAAAATATTGATTGTCCTTTTTTGCTAAGCCAAAAGTATCCCCTATTTTTAGAGATTTTGGAGCATATTTCAGTTCTGGAATTTCAAATAGATTTTTCTTTTTGTCCGTTACTTTTATTGGTAACTGGATTTCTTCTCCAGATTCAAGGGAAAGAACCGCAATATTTTTATTTTGGAAGAGTACAGTAGTAATTTGAGTCTTCCCCAAAACTTGAATATCCGCGCCTTGACAGGCTTTGACTTTCGATAAAGATGGATAGCGATAATTAGCTGAAATAACCGAGGAAGAAGATTCAACGGGTGATTGGTTATTTGTTTCTGTTTTCTTCGACAGAGAAAAAGCAATGATAAGTACAGATATCAGTACAATACTGAGTGATAAAATTATGAGGGATTTTTTCTTCATAATAGTTACTCTCCATAATAAAATTGTTTTTTCGATAGAGAAGCAGAAACGACTTATTGTTGTCTCTGCTTTTTAGCTTGTAAACTTGCTGCGTAAGCTTCTATTTCGTCCTTTAAATATAAGCGAATAAGTGTAGGACCAGGTTCGTCGCCTATTTCAACAAAAGGTTTAATTCGTCCTAATTGAATAGCACGAGAAAACGCAGCATGGCTTTGACCGGTTATTTTTGAAGCTTGATTTCTATTAAGTAAATTTTCTTCAATCCATTTTTTCTGATCAATCAAATTATACATGAGACCACTCCTTTTAATAGGTGTTAACTTTAATATATCAGAAATCAAGAAAAAATTCAAAAAGACATAAAAATGTAGTTGACAAAAAGGTATTAACTTTGATGCTGTATTTTTGTAGATAAAGCAAATAAAAATTAAAACGAAAGAAGGAATATTAAGATGAAATTGTTAAAGGTACTTGCAATTGGAGCGACTATTGGTGGAGTTGCGTTAGCAACAGCTCACGAGAAAGTAAGTGCAGCAGAGTGGACACCAAGAACAGTCCAACAAATTTCAGCAGATATTGCAAAAACAAATGGAAAAGAATATACGATTGTTTGGGGCGATACATTAAGTGGTATCAGTCAAGCAACGAATATTTCTGTTCGAAAACTTGCGGACATGAACAAAATTGCGAATGTAGACTTAATCTACACAGGCAATAAACTAGTTTTCTCTGGAAATGTAGCAACTGTTCAGAACAACAAAGGAGAAACAGTGGCACAATCAGTTATTAAGCCACAAGATAAAGTAGATTCAACGAAACCAGTGGGGCAACCAGCAACTTCACAAGGAACAACCAGCAATAATACAACTAATTCAGCAACTCAAAACACAACAACACCTTCAACTGATAACACAGTAGCAGGTAATACACAAACTGGTGATCAAACAGCTGGAAATACAGGAACAACAACGCCAAGCACACCAGGAAACAACGGTGGCACAACTCAAACACCAGCACAACCAAGTCAACCAGATAATAATGGTAACCAAAACGGCTCGACAGGTGGAAATACTGGTGGAGGACAAACAACACCATCAAATCCTGGCAACAATGAAGGAAATCAAGGTGGATCAACTGGAGGAAATACTGGCGGTTCCACAACAGATCCAAGCCAACCAACTACTCCTGAAAAACCAGTACAATATAAATATACTGTTTGGGGGAATTTTGATGATCCGAAATATAATATTGTAGAGGGACAACACATATTCGATACACAAGAAGAAGCAAGAGCATGGATTGATAATTATGCAGATAATTTATTAATGCAAGGCATTGGTTCTAGTTCTTACGGTACAACTTCTTGGGAAGTTCAATGATTATCAGCTAAATAAAGTAAAACTCACAAAAAATCTTTTTGTGAGTTTTTTATTTTTTAAGGAGGTAGCGAGAATAATGACACTGAATTATTACACTTTCTATGGGTATTATTCATCGTATTTGAGAGAGTTTATATAAAATGAATTTAATTTTGCTTTTAAGACGCTAAAAAATCTTTTTAGTGTCTTTTTTTATTAATTTTTTAGGAGGGAATCACTCAGTGAAAAAAGTAAGTTCTTTGTTTAAGAAAATTATTCAATCTAAGCCTATAATGATGGCACTCTTTTTAGTATGTAGTATTGTGGGGATTGGTTTTGGAAGTGGAAATGTTCATGCGGCTGTGCCAAATGAATTTACCATGAAACCAGGAGAAACAGGAAATGTTTATTATGATACTAGTAATGTCTATATGATGTATGGAACACGTAATGGGCAACCTTGGAGCGATGCCACTGCACCAATGGCAGTAAAACCAGATGATGGTGGCATTGACATTATGACATTTTGTGTTCAACCAGGTGTGCCTTTTATTTCTAGTGATAATCCAGGATATCAAGCAGTTAGTGCAAATGATATTCCACGTGATGCTAAGATTGCTTCAATTATCTGGAATAATCCAGATTTAGGTATTTGTGGAGATACAAATGAAAATGATCGTATCGTAACACAGTCAGTTATTTGGGAGTTGTTACCATATGGCATACATGTAGATGATATTCCTCGTATTCCAAATTATGCTCAACGGAAAGCATTATTATATCAAAAGATTGCAGAGTATAATAAACGTCCAGAATTTAATGGAAAAACAATTGAACTGACTTATGGAGAGTCAAAAACCTTAACTTCTTCAGTTAATTTAAACTCATTTGAAACTCAAGTTGTTAATAGTGCGAAAGTAAATTGGTCTATTGCTCCAGATGGAAAATCAGTGACAGTTACACCTACAGATCTAAATGTTCAAAGTGGTATTATTGCCTATAAAAGATCGTTTATGGAAGGAACGCCAATTGCGTTAGAAAAAAAAGGATCACAACGTGTTTTCATTCCTTCTACAGATGATCCAGCTTCATATTCAGTTAAATTTAATATCAAAACATTTGGAGAATTTAAAATTAAAAAAATTGATAAAGAAACAGGAAATCCAGTACCAGGAACACGTTTCAAATTAGAATACAGTAATCTTCCAAACGGTGTTGCAGGCCCTGCTATTCCTACACAAACAGAAGTGGTGACAGATCAAAATGGCTTATCACCAAAAATCAAAGCATTGAATGGTATACACGTCAAAGCAACAGAAACTTTCGTTCCAGCTCCTTATGTATTAGGATCTGCGATTGGCGATTCTGACGTCGTAGAAGGCGATATTGTCGCAGGACAGACAATTACTCTGACACAACGTAATAAAAAGGCAAAAGGACAAATCATTGTCGAAAAATCAGGTGTTGAGTCTGGCAAAGATATGTGGAATGGTAACTATTCTTTAGCAGGGAATGTCTTTGAAATTCATGAAAACGACGCAAGCGGAAAGGTTGTTGCAACAGTTACAACGGATGTAAATGGACATGCAGAAACAAATAAAGAATTGCCATTAGGAACTTATGTAGTGATTGAAAAAACAGCTTTTAACGGGTTTGTGAACACATTCAAACCAGTAGAAGTGAAAATCGAGTATGCAAACCAAACAACTGCAGTAATTGTAAAAGGCGCTGAAGGAACAAACCAAGAAGTCGTTGGTTCAACATTGCTAACGAAAGAAGACGTTGAAACAGGCAAAGAAACACAAGGACGTGCAACGTTTGATGGTGCGCAATATGGCTTATTCCATGAAGACGGTACTCCTGTGAAATGGTCTGATAATTTTAAACCAACTACTTCTAAAGGTAATAAATTAGAAGGGGACGAGGTTAAATTTGAATTATCTGATGAAGAACAACAAGCAAGCGTTGAACACTTAGCATTAGGTAAATATTATTGGCAAGAAACAAAAGCACCAGAAGGTTATCAAATTGATAATACAAAACGCGAATTTGAAATCACATATAAAGATCAAGATACACAAGTGATTGCAACAGAATCTATTTCTAAAGAGAATGTGATTAAATTTACTCTTGATGGATTCAAATATGTAAAATCTCAGAGTGGTTCAACTCAAAGTGGGTACAACGGGATTGAGTTAAAACTAACACCAATTGAACCAACAAAAGGAGAAGCACGTACTGTTAAAACAGAAACAGACGCTAATGGTTATGATGGTTATTGGAAATTTGAAGGAGTACCATATGGTGACTATGACTTAGAAGAAGTAAAAGCACCAGAAGGGTATGAACTAATTACACCATTAACTATCCGTTCTTCTTTCGATGAAGAAAAGCATGAGTATACATTTACTATTACGGAAAAAGGCTCTAAAGAACCTTTAAAAGTTGTGACAAAAACAGAACAAGAAATTAATGAAGGATCAAATGTTATTCATTTAAGTAAATTGTTCTTAGTAGATGAACATGCTCGTGTTCCTGAACAACCAGAAATTTCTACTTTATTTGTGACAACAGAAGGCGAGAAAACATTTAATCCGACTGTGGATCAAAAATTGATTGATAAGGTAGATAATAAATTTGATAAATTAGATGTGGGTAAAACATTCTATTATGTGACACAATTCCATAAGATCGATAAAGATGGAAAAGATACTGTTGTAGGTACGGTAGAGTCTGAACGTAAAGTAGAGAAAGAAGAGTTCAGTTTTGATGTAGAGTTTGACTACAAAGCAAATACATTGAAACATGGTGAAAAAATAGTTGCGACACACCTTGTTTATTCTGACAAGGAACATACCGATGAATATGCTCGTCATTTTGATTTGAGCAATGAAAAACAAACATTAGAAGCAGTAACACCTGGTATGCCAACAATCGAAACACTATTTGTAACAAAAGATGGTGGTAAAACATTCGATCCAACGATTGATAATGAATTAATCGATGAAGTAAAAGCCACTGTACCTAAAGAAGATATTGGTAAAACATTCTATTATATCACTCAATTCCATAAAATTGATAAGGACGGAAAGGTTACAGTAGTAGGTACGGACGAATCAGAACACAAAGCAGACGAAATGTCATATGAGTTCAAAGCTGTTTACAATTACAAAGCAAACACGTTGAAAGATGGCGAAAAATTAGTTGCTACGCATATTGCTTATACTGATAAAGAACACAAAAATGAATATGCAAAACACTTTGATTTAAATAACTCTAAGCAAACATTGACTGCTAAAACACCTACTAAACCAGTTGTTTCAAAATCAACTATTGCACCAAAACAAAGCTTACCTAAAACTGGAGAAATCATGAATAACAAGCTTGTACTATTAGGCTTGATCCTTCTGGTTTCTGTTGGAACTGTAGTTAGTATACGTCGCAAAGCACAAAAATAATTAATAAAGTAGAGATAGTTGAAATGACTATCTCTATTTTTATTCAAGGAGAGTGAGAAAAATGTTTTCTAAATTTCTGAACAATTATAATAAGAAAAAACAAGTTAGAAATCGATTCAAAAATATCCATGAAAATTGTTACTTGGACATTAACAAAATGAAGAAGAATTCTATAAATCATGTTGATCAATCAAAGAAAATGAAAAAAAGTGATTGTTTTATACAAGAAGACGCTTCAAACTTTCTTGTTATACCTGAATCAAGAAATCCTAAATGTGGAATAATACACGATTATTGTGAAAACAATTGAGGATTTTTGCCAAAAATAGCTTAAAAAAGGAGGTTTCTCATGGAAATAGTACAATGTGAATATTATAGAGAGCAGTCATCAAATCATCTATACAAAGCAATTGGCAACCAATCATTGCCTGATGAATACAGGGATAAGGAAAGTGAGGAATTTTATAAAGATTATTACTATTTTTTTGTGGTTGATCCAAAAGAAACTGATTTAAAAAAGCTGATGTTTCTTGATTATGTAGACACTAAAAAATTAGATTTAGTTCCTGCTACAAAAAAGGAAGTGGAGTTCTATAAAGCAATAGAACTCATACTTCAAAATCAAGAAATATAAATATTATAAAATAATTCATCACTAAAAGGATTAACAGCTATTTCTTCTTGAAACGAGCAAACATTTAAATAAATTGTTTCTTTTAAATCGTATTTCCAAAATAAAGGAAGTGTAGTATATACTTCAAAAGATGTTTTATTTTTGTTGATAAAGCTATCATAGATATCGGTATATTCATTTTGAATATATTCTTTTGAAATAAGCAATGAGGGATTGTATGTTTGTCCATTAGAGTGTGTTTTATACATTTTAAAAACTATTCTTAAAACTTTATCATTGTTTGTTTTTTTTAAATTAGCCAGTCCATAATAAATACTAGGATATTTTCTGTTTTTGAGGTTTTCAAATAAATAGTTTTTATATATGGGTTTAAATAAAAATTTGATAGGGATAATAGCACCTGATGTTTGACGGATTATCTTAAATTCAGGATTGATTTTGTACATTTCAACATGATCTTGCAGTGTTTTTAAATGTTCTTTTGACGATTTTGTTGGTATTGTACAACTTTTATTTTGTTTTTTCGTATAGCAATTGGTTATATCATTGACTTCTATTTCATCGGTTCTAGTAGGTTCCTTTTCAGTTTTAGAAGTTTTTCTGGGAGAAAAACCATTTATACTTGATAAATCAGAAACTATTTCTTCAGATTTAGAGTATTTGAATTTTTCTTCATTTGAATCATTTTTTGAAGAAACATGATTATAGTTACTAGGATGATAATCGCAAGACACAATATGCTTATTTTCTGAAATAGACTGATTAACAAAGGTAGGGCTATTTTTACTATCTTTACTAATAGAACGACAAGTAATAGGGGCTGAGCAATTTTTAGTAGGACAAATAAAATTCCGTTTATCTAAGACATAGTGATCAAATAAACTTCTTGCAGTAAATGGTGATATAGCAAAATCCTCATGTAGATAAGAGTTATTTTTCAAGTGTTCAATTGCTTCTTTATCTGTAGGAATTGCTTTAGTAATTAAACGACTCATATCATTACCTCTCTTTTTTTATTTAATTTTATCATGAATTAAATTTATAGAAAATTTGAGAGAAGAAGAAAAAAATAAAGATTTTTGAAAAAAATATGAACTATATTTATTATTGAAATATTTTGGTTAAAATGAAGGAGGGTAATAAAATAGTGAATAACAACTGTGATAACCAAGTTTCTCCTAACTTAAAAGAAGGAACTTGGCAAGTAGAAGATCATACGTTGTGTGAAGAATGTTCGGAAGAACTATTTTTCAAAATGAAGGATAACTACCATGAATTTTCTTTAAGTATATCCGTTTTTTTAAATTGTTTGTTTATTGCAGAAAAAGAAGGGGATGTTCCCCGACTACCAGATTCTTGGTGGGTTCAAATCCGACAAAAGATTCCTGCAGAAACTATATCGAAAGAAGGAAAGGAAGAAAATTTGTAGATGAAGAAAACAAGTAAACTATTGTCTGCTTTATTGTTATTAGGTCAAGTTATTGGTTATACTCCATCTGTCTTAGCAGACGAAGAACAATCAACTGTAGCGACAGAACAATCAACGACAGTGAATACAGATCGTTCTACAACTGATAGTACAGATACAACTAAGGAAGAAACCACAACAGATTCTTCCATTGAACAACCTGAACAAAAACCAAGTGAATCAAACGATCAGACGACTAACTCTACGGCAGATAGCTCACAAACAACAGAGTCAAAACCAGAAACAACTACTTCTGGTACGATTGACTCTAGTCAACCAGAAAATAATACGCAAGATACTACTGAGCCTTCAGAAACGATTCCTGTGGAACAGCCAACTACAAAACCGAGTGAATCGGGCAATCATGGAGCAACACAATCAACGAAGCCTGCGGAAATCACTCATTCACAATCGGTTGCGACACAGCCTTCAACAACTGGACAAAATGTGCAACCAAAAGCAGAAACAAAGGTACAAGCTCAAACTGTGCAAGAAGAGTCAAAAGCTTACCGTCAAGCACCAACTGCGCCCATTCAAGAATTAGTACCTTCTAGCAAACAGGATAATAAAGGAAACATTCATTTTGAAAAAGACGAGTCTGTCGAAAGTTTTATTCGTAAAATTGGCGAATCTGCTCGTAAAATTGGACAAGAAAATGATTTGTATGCTTCAGTCATGGTTGCTCAAGCGATTTTAGAATCGGCGAGTGGTCAAAGTCAATTAGCCCAAGCGCCGAATTACAATTTATTTGGTATCAAGGGTACACATAACGGAAAAGGTGTCTCTTTTGCGACACAAGAAGATTTAGGTAATGGGACACTTTATACTACTCAGGCAACTTTTAGACAGTATAAAAACTACGAGGATAGCTTAAATGACTATGCTCAACTATTGAAAGAGGGCTTAACAGGAAATAGATATTTTTACGATGGTGTTTGGAAAACGAATGCGAAAACTTATCAAGAAGCAACGAAATTTTTGACAGGACGTTATGCGACAGATACTAGCTACGATAAAAAATTGAATGGTTTAATCGAAACCTATGATTTAACTAAGTATGATAAAGAAGTAGCGGGTCCAAAATTAAATAAAAAAGGATATGCCGTTCCATTAAAGAATTACACGATTTCTAGTCCATTTGGTAATCGTGGAGGAGAATTTCATCGAGGAATTGATTTAGCCGCTGCACAAGGCGAACCAATCTATGCTAGCAAAGCAGGAACAGTCGTTAAAGCAGAGTTTCACCCTTCATGGGGGAATTATGTAGCTATTAAGCATGAAGACGGTACAACGGCTTTATATGCGCACCAGCAAGAATATCAAGTCAAAGTGGGCGATAAAGTTAAACAGGGACAAATTATTGGTTATGTTGGCTCTACTGGGAACAGTACAGGTAGCCATTTGCATTTTGAACTTTGTTTAGATCATAGCTTAAATCAATCACAATTGGTTGATCCAAAAACAGTCTTATTCTAAGGAATAAGGCTGTTTTTTTAGGAGGAATAACATGCGATTATATATTGTTCAAAAATTTTTTGATAATGAATATCTTGAAGATCATATTATCTTTTATGACGAAGACATGATGATTCAGTATTTAAGAGAGATTAATCAATCTAGTTTCTTTACTTATAGAGGAATCGATGTTGATCCGTTTTTTGAAGATATAGGAAAAATTTTTTTTGATCCTCATAAAAGTATTTCAGAACTTTTTGATGAATTTAGAAAAAATATTAAGCCAGAATATCAATTTTTGGCACAAGAATTGTTTTATAGATCCTGTCCTCTTACTATAAAAAATAAAACTTTTATTTAATGAAGTGAGATGTTGGATTCAGAAACAGTCTTATTCTGATGAATAGTTTTTTTATTTTCATGAATAAAAGAAGGAGAGATTAATATGTTATTTTGTCTAGGTCTGTTTGTGGGTGCTATGTTTGGAATAGGAATCATGGCACTATTAGTTGCAGGAAAGCAAGAAGATCAACAATTTGGAAGAGAATAAAAAACAGATTTATTTAATTTTTAGGAGGAAGTTTTAATTTGAACAACCAAGAATCGAATTTATATCCTGTTAGGGATCTTGTATTAAAAGAAAAGGACTTAATTTTTACTGTCTATGGGAAAGATATTATTAAATCTCGTGTTTCAAGAAAAATGAGAAAAGGAAAGAGCGGTATAATCGAAACTGAATATTGTTATTGCTTGCCAGAAAAAATAATCAAAAAAAAACGATTTTATCAAAACCAATTGCCAAATGCTCGATACATTAAGAAATTATGTATTTTAAATAATGAGAGAAGGATTGTTCAAGAAATTCCTATATTGAGGGTTCTTCAGTCAAGAAGTGGGGCATTAAATTTTGGAATTGATCGTCAGACTTTTACGGAAGAAATGAAGAAATATGGAAGTATCTCAATTCAATAAACTTGGTGATCCCATTCGATTAACAGATTATGTGAATGAATATGTCTATCATATTAAATACATCTTAGAAAAAACAACATTTGTAAAGTTAACAGATTCATCGATTCAAAAGATGTTGAGAATGGAAGAGATTCGTGCAGAAACAGTATGGTATACGTATTATGAAACAAATTTTCGCGCACCAGACTATCATTTTTTACAAAATGAGCTGATTAATTTTGGTTTTTTTCGGTTATCTTTTTTTGAACAAGTCACACAAGAGGAAGAGAAAGGTTTTATTAGCGTTGATAATTTTGTTTATTGTTATATTTTGCGGTTAAGAGAAGAAAAATGGCTTTCTTCTCTTTTTTTTGATCCCAAAGATCTACATTTTATCGAACGCTATGCGAAGAAAAAAGCAAGAGATTATTTTTTTGAACGAAATCAATATGTGGAAGGATATGAGTTCTTTTGTATTTCAAGAAATCCATATATGCAACGGCTTGGATATAAACAACTAAAAAAAAGTTTTTGGTCTGATCCGTTAATTTGTCAATACACCAAGAAGGGGGTGAAGCCAGTGAAAGAATAAACTGGACAAAAATAAAAAGAGGAGTGTAGTAAATGATTATTATTTCAGGGATTATTTTATTGATTATTGGTGCATGTTTAGGTTATCAAGTTGCTTATTTCCCGAAGTTTAAAGAATTGCAACAAAGGCGTGCAATACAAGCTTATTTCAATCTAAAATCCAATGATTATACGTACTTTTATGAGGGAGTGGAAGATTCCTACATTTTAAGTGTGGAAAATCGAGAATATCGAATTAAATTCTCACTGAACAATCCAATCAAGGTAGTTTATGCAGTGGAATTAGAAATGAGTAGTGACGAAATGGTGGAATAAAAATGATCATTGAATTTTTAGAAACAAATGGGTTGGAACTTCAATTAAATCAAAAGATGGATTTAGACAAAGGGTTTGTCCAATTGAAACGTCAGAATGAGGAATTGATTGCCCGATCAGAAATTGGCTGGTGTAGTTTTGCCATCTATGCAGAAGGTCAAGAAATACCTGCCTATGAAGGGGAATTTGATTTACCCGTTCAAGAATTTCATTTAGTTCGAATGATTGAAGAGAATTTTAAAAAAGAAAATGAGATCGACAGTCAAGTACAAGCATTTTTAGAGGTTTTGAATCATAGTTTGCCGAAATACTATCGTTTAAAACCAGAAAAAGATGTGAAACAAGTGAAAGAGAAAAAGGTCAGAAAAGTTTTTACAAAAGAATCAAGAGAGTTACCCCAAAAAATGGAAAGAGCCATTCAAGAAGTACCTAGAAAGGATCACAAAAAATGGTTTTTTGTTTTTACTATTTTAATAAGTGGTTTTTTATTTGCTCAAACGACCTATTTCTCAATAAAAATGAATCAGTCGACACAAGAAATTGTCCAACTTCATGATCAATTGGAAACAATGAAAGAAAAAGTGAATTCTCAAGGACAATTAGATACTTTTTGTCGGTATTTTTTAACAAATTTTTATTCGAAAGAGTCTGATAAAGAAGTCTATCAAGAAAAAAATAAAGTCTTTTTATCAAATCGGCTGATTGATCAGCTTTCACCAACCGAAACACCAGTAAAATCCATTTTATCGTGGAGTATACAACCAAAGAAACAACAGTGGATCGTTTCTTACGTGATTTCCTTAGAAGAAAGTGAAGGAAAACAAGTCACTAAAAAAGTGACTTTCATGTTGAAAGAAAATAATAAAAAATATCAGGTTACTCAGTTGCCTGAGTTGGAAAATTTTGAAATCAATTCATAGAAAAGAGGAAATGAACATGAAAAAAATGATTTTAAGTACATTATTTAGTGCGACTTTATTAATGGGAACGGCAGGAACTTTTGCGGATACGATCACTCCAGAAGAACCAACAACACCTCCTAGTGGAGAAGTGACTCCACCAACGGATGGAGGAGATCAGCCAAATGACCCAGTTCTTCCACCAGATACAGGAGACAGTGGCACAGGAGGAGATACTGGCACAACGACACCACCAGATACAGGAGATAGTGGTACAGGTGGAGGAGACACTGGCACAACGACGCCACCAAATACAGGAAATGATGGTACAGGAGGAGATACTGGCACAACAACACCGCCAAATACAGGAGATAGTGGCACAGGAGGAGATACTGGCACAACAACACCGCCAAATACAGGAGATAGCGGTACAGATGGAGGGGACACCAACACAACAACACCACCAGATACAGGGAATAGTGGTACAGGAGGAAATACCGGTACAACGACTCCGCCAAATACAGAAAATGATGGTACAGGAGAAAATACTGGAACAACGACTCCCCCAACGAATGGGAATAGCGGTGAACAACCAACGACACCTCCAACAACGAACGTAGGAATCAATTCAGATGGAACGATCAATCAATCTGGAAATGCGGTACAAACAACACCTATTCAAACAAACAATGTTCATGAGTTAACACACATTCCTACGGCTTCTACACCAGTTGAAACAGATACAGGAGAAAAAATCGTTTCTGTGATCGATGGCGTACCTTATAAGCAAACGGAACAAGGATTAACACCTGTTACGGCAAATATTACAAAATTGCCAAGTGGAAATATTGCAGTCAAAGGATCAGACGGACAAATGAAAGTTTTGCCAAAAACTGGTGAAGAAACAACGTCTGCTATAGTTACGTTAATAGGAGGTATTTTAACTTCTGTTAGTGGTTGGTTCTTCTGGAAAAAACGTCGAGTGTGAACGAATCGATGAAAAAGAAAAAAATATTGATTTTGTGCGGGCTAAATTTTTTGCCCGTACTTCTTTTTATTGGCTTTTTTTTCATTTTATTGGTTAGTCTTACGACTCTATCTGAAGATGAATCGGTAGACTGTTCGGCATTCGTTGAAACACCTGCAGCTAATATTGTTGCTACAAATCAAGGTTCAGAAAAAAATGGGCTACAAATTGCGATGGAAATCAAAAAGAAATTTCCAACCACCCCACAAGGTCTTGCAGGAATGCTTGGAAATTTTGAACAGGAATCCAGAAATATGCCTACGGCAATCGAACGCCCGAATGATCCTTTGTCAGGACATGGGATTGCCCAATGGACGGCAGGAAGAACAACAAATTTGATGAATTTTGCCAAATCAAAAGGGAAAGACTGGTCAGATTTGGGTTTGCAAATCGAGTTTTTGATTCATGAATTGGAGACAACAGAAAAAGTGGCACAAGCTGCTTTAAAAGCTTCAACTGTCGAGGAAGGAACCGCACAATGGCAAAAATTATTTGAACGTGCTGGAGATCCAATGATGGGTAATCGCTTAAATTATGCCAATCAATGGTATGCCAAGTTGAGTTCAAACGATCCAATTGCACAAGTTACTCTAAGTAATGGTGCCACAGCAGGACAACAAGATGAAATGGAAGCATGTATAGACGAAATTGCAACATCTAATGCAGACGGCAACGTGTTAAAGGTAGCTAAGAGTTTGATTGGCTATTTTCATTATTCGCAACCATTACGTACACAATTTGGTAGCGTAGAGTCTCCAGATAAAAATGGGTATGCGGATTGTTCAAGTTTTGTGTGGTTAGTGTTAACAAAAGCAGGATACAAAACACCTGCAAATGTTGGATGGTTTACTGGAAGTATGACTAGTGACGCAAGAGGAGCAAAGCAATATTTACAAGAAGTATCTCCATCCGAAGCCAAAGCAGGAGACGTAGTGATCGTGAATCTTGGTTCAGGTGTCGGAAATGATGGACATACAGCTATTCTAGCAGAAGATTGGCATGGATTAACGACCAAAATCGTTGAACAAGGCGGTATGAATCACAACGGCGTAGGCGAAGGACAAGTGGATCTATCTTTTAGCTATTTGTTAAATGGGGGAGACATTTGTTTGGCTCGTCCAGTAAAAAAATGAAAGGAGTTTTATATGAAAACACAAAAATGGCTTGTTTTTTCAAGTATCGTACTTGTTTTAGTCGGTTTAGGTGGCTATTGGTTTGTTCATGAACAAAAAGCTCTTTCTCAAGAACAAACGTCGTTAAAACAACAAAAACAAGCATTCAATGAACAACAAAATGATCAGAAACAGGTCATTAGTGAATTACGTTCGTCGATGCAAAAGTTAGAAAAAGAAAAATCGGTATTACAAGAAGAGAATGAGGTACTAAAAAATAATGATGCTTCCGAAAAAGGAAATCTTCAACAATTCACTAAAACGGTAGAAAAGGCATTTCATGCCTTATTTGACTATGATCCAGATACTTTTTCAGAAAGAAAAAAGGCATGTGAACCTTATCTATCGACAAATTTGATGGCTCAATATTTCAAAGAAAGCAGTTCTTATGGTGATTCTAATGGCGTTTCCTCAGAATTAGAAGCATGTACACTTTATACTAAAAGTGTACAAAACAATGAGTTAAAGGGGTTAGTTGTCGTAGAATATCAGAATAAAATCGGGAACAGCTCGTGGAACAAGGCAATGAATGTTTTTCAAGTGACGTATGATCTTTCGTCAAAGAAACTAATGGCGATTCAAAATTTAGGCAGTAGCTTTAATGGATCACTCTTAGAATAATTTAGAAAGCAGGGAAAATATGGAAACTTCTTCAAACAATTACCAGACTGAAGAAACAGTTGAGAAAAAGAAGACAATCAATTCTCAAATATCAGGATTTGAACATTATCGCCCATCGATACAATTAGCATTGTTTGTATTATGGCGTATTCATCAAAAGCAGTATCAAGTTGGCTCACGAATCTTTTATGAAGAAGTGAAGGAAGCACTCAGTAGCAACAACCGTACCTATAGTTTGACTGCTTATAAAGAAGCACTGGCTTTTTTGGAGGGAGCAGGTGCAGTAGTTAATGAAGTAGTAATTATTGAAAAAGTACCGAGTTCTTTGATTCAGCGGTACAAAATCGGACATGAGTAAAATAAAATTCAATCCAGAATTTGTCCAAAGTAAAGCAACGAAAAAATCGAAAAAAACAAGAAAAAAGATTTCGTTTGGAGCGGTATTTTCTAAAAAAAAGCCAGAACAATCCAGCCGAACGATTCAATTTTCAAGAAAAAGCGCGCTGAGTATTTTCTCAGGCGTTTTTTTCTTTTGGTTTTTTGTCATGGGATTCGTGCTCCTCCTAAATTTTGGACGAATTGATACATTGACTCGTATAGCAGCTAAAAAGCAAGTCAATCCGACAGTGTTGTTAAAGCAAGTCAATCAAGGCTTATCCAGTACGGAACAAATGAAATATGAAGGAACAAAATTTGTTGAAAAACTTTTTGATTTGAATAAAGAAAAAATGGAGGAATGGGAAAATAATCTGTCTCCCTATTTATCTCAAGGACTAAATGCTTCAGATTTAGGTTTTTCCTCTACCACTTATTCAAGGGAAGCCAAACAAATTTCCTTTATCAAATCAGAAACATTGAATGAAGCAGAGTCTATGTATCGTTTATTTTATGATGTGACGTTTACAGAAGGAAATCAATGGAAAGACTGTCAAATATCTTTTCCAGTAAGTTTTAAAGAACAAGAATTAAAACTACTTGATGCCATTGAATTTCTCAGTTTACAAGTAACAGAAAGTAAAAATCACGTCACTTATCGTTCAGAAAGATTTCTAGCGAAAGGGACAAATGTTTCAGATAATGAAAAGCTAAAAATTGAAGAATTCTTAAAAAAATTCTTTGAATTATATGTCAAAAATGACGAGAAATTGGCATTGATTGCCAACGTGAATGGTTTAGAAGGTGGAACGTTTAATCATATGCAATTGGAACATATTGTTCAAACGAAAGAAGGAAACTATGTGGCTCAAGGAAACTATACGTTTAGCTTCCAAAAAGATAGTTCGTTCACTTCTCAATTCACAGCAAATATCAAACCAAGTAGTGATAGCTATTTTATAACTAAATTTAATGAATAGGGGACTAGAAAATGAAAATTTTTGATATAAAATCATTATTTGACGGAGTGTCTACACAAGTAATTTGGTTGTTAGCACTTGTCGCAATTGTAATGGCTGTTTGTGCATATGCCACACAAGGTTTTGCGAGATCTGCATTTACCATTATCGGCGTGTTTCTTTTAATCATGTTAATTCTTTTGTTATCTAATGCAACAGAAATTGGGCAATGGTTGAAAGATCAGATTTGGATTGGTGGTGATGTAAGTGATGGTACAGTTCAAACCATCTTGCCATTCATTCGATTGATGTAGTGAAAAGAGAACTATCAGGAGCTTGATGCTTCTGATAGTTCATTTTTAGATTGGGAAGTGTTGATGATGGAATATAACTATACAAAGGAATTTAAACAACCTCACAAAATATATGGAATTGGTGATCGTAAAATTCCATTTCTTAGTAATGGTGTACGATTGGAACAAATTGTTGTATTTGGTGTTTTTTTGGTAATTTTAGGTATCTTTTTTCTTTTTGGGTTACTTAGTGGAAATGGATTTTTGCATACCCTAGTCACTAAGTCCTGGATTTTGATGATTGCAGGAGTGGGTGTCATCGTTTGGACACTCTTTTCATTAAAGTGGGACAATAAAAATTTTATTGATTATCTCATTGGTAGAGGAACATACTTCAGCAAACGAAACAATCGTTATGAACATGGGTTATATGTTCCTCTTTTTCGTAAAAAAGTAACTTATTCAAATGTAAGGAAGAAAAAATTATGAATAAGATCACTTTTTATTTACCTTACTTTGAATTATTGACTTTGTTAGAAACAAGTTTAACTGATTTTAAATTAGTTAAAGAGGAGGAATTAGAACATAGAATCAAAAAATACCAACGAGAGTTTATTAATCACTCAAAACTTTATTTTGTTGAGTATGAAGCTGGTAATGAAGAAGAAAGAGACGTTTATCATTTAAATCGTTCTTTGGAACAGCAGACATATTTGATTTTTACAAACGAATTAGAGATTCTTTGTATACAAGACGCAGAAGAGAAAGCAATTGAAATTGCGGAAATCATAGGAACAAATGCTTTTGAATTAATTGATGAAGTTAAACGACATATTTTATTCATCAAATTAAATAATGAATGGACATGGATTCCTTTATATAAATTGTCTGATGCTCCTCAATTTCAACATACATTAATTTCTTCTAGTAAAATAGACAAAAGGGATCAGTTTTTTTTCATGATTTTGAAATCTTAGTACATTTTCATTTGTTTTTGTTTGACTAATCCAAAATCTGGTATGAGTAAGGAGAATAATACATGAATATTATAAAAGGTAATTACTACAAAGTGAAAGATAAGGATCAAAATCTTATTTATAGGTCACTAGATAGTGTATCTGTTACGGAAAAATATGTAGATAAAAAAGAAGAGGAATCTTACAAAAATCATTATTGCTTTTTAGTGTTTGATTTATCTGAATCAGATAGATACAAGATTATGTCTATCGAATGCTTGGATGTAAAGAAAAACACTCTCATTCCTGCTACTAAAGAAGAAATGAGAGTCTGTGAAATCATCGAACGTATTAGTGATTATGAACCACCAGAAGAATATGAAAGAGGCGCACTTTGGTCGATTTCTAAAGTAGCAGAATCGATTTCTCATGCAAAAGGATTATTAGAAATATCTACTGGAAGATTATCAGAATTATCTTCGATAGTTATGTTTAAAAATCAAGGAGATATTTTTAATAAACTAGATGAAGTAGATCAGATTCTAAAAGAAGTTGAAACATGTATGGAAATTGAAAAAGTAAAATTCGTTAATTCAAATGAATTTCTAAATCATTAATATAAATACCTTTGCTCTTAGATAAATCAGATGTGAAAACTAAAGTCAATTTATTAGAGTATAACCAGTCAACTACTTCATATCCATATTTTCTTTTGATTTTGTCACGATGTTCTTTTTTCATATTTCTAGCTGTTCTTAAATACCAAGGAAAAATATTTTCTTCATCACGTGTACCATTACGTCTGCGATGACGATTGATTTGATTATTATGAGCTTCAAATAAAGTATCTTCAAATTGTTGCTGATTAATTTGAATAATCATATTTGAAGTTAAAGTTTCTAAGCGATGGATAAAATCTTTCCAAAAAGTTGACATAGACCAGTTTGGATCTTCGCAAATAATTTTTTTAACATCTTGAAAAGACAATGATTCCCAATAGCCATTAAAAACTAATTCATTATCATTTCTTCTGAAAATAGATAATTGTTTAACTGATTGCGCACCTAGGGGATTTGTAATAATAACAAGGATATTCCATTGCCTATTAACTAAATTTATTAGAACGGATATTTTCCCCTTTTTTCCATCTGTTAAATTTTTTTTATTATTATAATCATAATCATATCTATAAGGAGTGTTGATATATTGTGAAAGATAATCTAAATTCTTCATGACATTAGTAAAAATCATCATATCACCTCAATGAAAATTATTTTTATTTGAGTATATCAGAAAATAAAAAGGAGTGATAAATACGTTGATAAAGAAGCGAGAACCACAGCTACAATTTCCAGTAGAGACGATTATTCGTAATTTTCTTTTTACGACGTCACAAGATGTATGGGTGGGATATAAGCTTGTTCCTCAAGGATTTCCTTTAAACGATCTGGAATTTTTTGAAAAATATATTGAAGATGGCAAAGGAATGTTTGAACACGATCAATATGAGTATCATCTAGTCAATATTCCTAATTACTTTGATATCGAAGAACATATTGAGAGAACAATCAAAGAAACAGTCAAAGGAGATTTTTCAGATTTAGGTGAAATCTATTTCCGCCAAGCAGGAAAAATTTTAAAAGATGAAGTACAAATGAATGAATATGAAACGTATTTATTTGTACGATTTACGACGGTTGTTCAAGTCGCCGATCCTTTAGAATATCTGAATTTGTTAAAAGACATTGGAAAACGTCTCATGTATAAAATGACGGCACAACATGTGCCAGTTACCAGTGTACCTATTGCTTATGATCGTATGGAAAAACAATTATTTCATGATTTATCGAACTATAAAGAAATTGAACGTTTAACGCCACAAATGATGGGGCGTATTTTTTATTATCTTTTTCATCGGGCAGATAGTCGGATTCCAGAGCGAGAGTTATCGCCTATTGAAATGACGGAAGGGGTCATTTCAAATGAGAATGGCTATTTAGTAGTGGAACAAATTGATAAAAAACATTATTCCATTTTTGTTAGTTTGATCGAGTTACCAATGGCGATGTTTGGCAGTGGTTTTGTGCAGAATTTACAAGATAGTCTTTCTTTTCCAATTGAAACACATGCTCGTCTTTCCTTTAACCATGAAAAAGCAGATTTGAGAAGGATTGGAAAAATGGCGAATCGCATTTACGAACAAGATAAGGAACAAGGTCAAATTGACGGCATTTTAGATGAAGACGATGTATTGGCATTTGGTACGGAACGTCTTCAAGATTTGAAAAGAAAGTTAAAAGACAAAGATACTCGACTTTGCCAGCTATCGTTGACCTTTGTTTTATCAGCGACTTCAAAAGAAGTCGTAGAACAACGAATGAAAGATCTCGAATTTGCTTTAGATGGGACAGATTATAAGGTTTATCGTTCGGTTGCGGATCAACTGACTCTTTTTAATCAGTGTCTGATTGGTAGTAATCGTACTTTTCGGAGTTATGACCAAATCGTGACAACAGGATTAGTCGCAGACTTAGGGTTTGATTTGAAAAAAGAAATTGGAAATATTATTGGGATTCCTTTAGGACGAATCATTACTTCTAAAAAATATCATTCTGTCAAAGAAGCGTTGGCACTGTCTAGTAAAATTATTTGGTATTACCCTAATTTAACAAAAAAATACATTGAAGGGGCGATCCATACCAACGGAAATACGTTGATTATTGGTCCACCAGGTCAAGGGAAATCGGTTTTAGTTAAATATATCTTTTTGTGGTTGACCTTTTTAGGACAAAAGATTCTCTATATCGATCCTAAAAATGAAACAGAATTATTTTTCTCAAAAGCATTAGAAAAATATGGGTATATTCCTGAATTTTTAGAGTTATATCGTCGAATCAATTTTATTTCTCTGTCTGAAGATGACTCTTGTCGAGGTATGCTTGATCCACTCCTATTCTTACCAAGAGAACAAGCGATTCAGACGGCAAAAAGTATTTTAGAATTATTAGGAGAGGTAGACAAAAATCCCGCAACATCCGGACAAAAGAAACGAACCATACAAAATGCGATTGTGACAGTTTTAGATAGCATGAGACGAAATCATTTGACGAATGTGATTGAGGAAATACGGAAAACAGACGTTGAATTGGCAGATTTGTTAGATGGACATCAAGTAGGATTAGGGAAGATTCTTCTAGGAAATGATCAAAGTCAGCCAATTGATCTTTCTTCTCAAATCAATGTTCTTGGTACACAAGGGCTACAAATACCTACACAAAAAGAAATTGATGCAGGTCGATTAAAACCAGAACAGATTGCTGGTATGGCGATTATGGAAGTCATTATGAAGTTTACGTATGTGTTTTCAACGAACAAAGAAGAAGACGCAGCAATCATATTTGACGAAGCCAAGGGATTCGAAGATACTGCGCAGGGACAATTCCTCATTGACGATAGTTTACGAAAGGGACGAGCAAACGGAACGGATATTATTGCCGTTACACAGGCGTTTATGGATTATGATCGTGAAGATAAGAAAGAATTGATTTCTTATAAGTTTGCATTTCGTCCAAAACAAAAAGAGGCACGTAAAAAGGTATTAGGTTTCTTTGACATGGAAGCAAATGAAGCCAATTTGGAAATGATCAATCAATTGAAAGCGGGAACTTGTCTGTTTCAAGATCATAAAGGACGCAATCAACCAATTGCCATCGATGTTTTATTTGATAGTTGGCTGTTAGCTATTTCCTCAACCAATAACCAAGACAAAGAAACACAAGCAGCCTTAGCAATCGAACAGCATTAGCAATAAAATTAAATAAGTTTTGAGGTGATCACTTGAAAAAACGGTCATTGATAGGAGTACTCCTGATTATGGGGTGCTTTTTTTTATGGAAAATGCCCCTAACTAGTTATGCCGATCAATACAATGATGGGGTGGATGTGACAGAAACGAATGAAACGGAAAAGAAGGACGAGGTGAAACAAAATCCGGTTACGACGGATGTAGATAAAATTTATGATACTTATAAGGATAACTCTTTTGAATTAATGACAAAAGAGAAAGAAGGAAGTTTTTTAGGAAAAATTCCTGCCGCAATCTCGAATGTATCTGGAGTAATTAAAAGTTTTGTCTGGAGTGGGGTAAAAATGCTTGGGAGCTTTAATACTTCCATGGTTGAATTTTTATTTGATATGGACGTAGTGTCCAATATTAGAGAGCCTGTTCAAAAATTCACGTCAAATATTGCGACAAACATGTTAGGCATTGCAGGAACGATCGGAATTAGTTTTACTGCGATCGTTATGTTTGTAAAATTCGCTGGCGAAGGACAACTCAAAAAGTCGTTCTTTGTGTTTTTAATGACCATTTTAGTGTTTACAGGTCTTGTGATTCTCAAAGACCCAAAAGCCAATAATCAATTATTCAATCTGGCGTTTTCTTTAGATTCTACTGTTGAAACGGCTTTTTTAAAAACAACGCCTGTTTTAACGACAGAAGAAGAGGAAAAATATAATCAAGCTTCCGAAAATGAAGGAGAAACTGCAGATAAGAAGTTAACAACTGCAGGGGAAACGATTGCCGCAAGAGTGTTTTATAGTAATGTTTATGAGCCTTACTTGTTGTTAAACTATGGTACAACGGATATAAATACCATAAGGAAGCATAAAATTTTTTACAACAGTAAAGATTACGATCGAATCAATCTCCTATTAGATAATGATGTAGATACGAGTAATGGGGAGAAAATCCATGAGAAAGCTACAGAGTATGAGGCAGATAAGCTAAAAAATAAGCATATTCAATATTATAATAACTGGTCGAATGTGGGGTATGCCTTCTTTTATTTAGTAGTCAATTTAATACAAGCAGTGGTGTATTTCGTTTTAGCTATGTTCCGAATCGTCATAGGAGTCATGCAAGTTTTTCTCATTCCGTTATTTCCAATTCTTTTGTTCATTAGCCTATTTAAAACAGAGTTAAATGCGTTTTATAACTATGCCAAAGCTTTTGGAATATTGACTGCTTTAAAGAGTATGGCAGGATTTACTTGTATTCTATTTACCTCATTTTTAAGCTTTGGGTTCCAACTTAGTGTAAAAGAACATGATCCATGGAAGAAAATCATGATTATCCTGGTCTATTTACTTGCGCCTTTGGGGATTTACTTTTTCCGAACCTTCTTAGGGAGTCTCTTTACTGGTCGAGTAACTGCCAGAAATGCGTTAGCTTTTGCGACGACCCCATTCAGTACGGAACGCCGTATGCGACGTGCCGCAAAAGAACAACAAAAAGAACGAAGAGAACAGGCGAAAAAACGTCGCCAAGAAGAAAAAGAGAAACAGAAACGAACCCAACAAGAGCGAAGAAACAAAGGGAAAACTGGAGAGAATATCAAGCAGCCGAAGAATGCACAAGGTCAAAAACGAAGTGTGTATCGACGAGAAGCCTCTTCCACGTCAAATCAACCTCGGCATAAAGCACCAGGAACAATGGATAAAATGGCTCAACGTGCGAATGACTTACATGAACGAGCGAGGGAAGCAGAACGACAGGAACAAGCGAAAGCTCAAGAACAGCGTATACGTCGACCATTTGATAAGGGGGCAGAGGAAGTCCGTCGTTTATTGCGGAAGGAAAACCAAGGCTCAGATGATTTAAACGCACGCTCTAAAGTAGAAGAAACAGGTAGCCCTCATCGTTATCGCCCTTCAGGCATGACCGTTATTCCTCTTGTCTCAAGAGTGAGAAGACAAGGCGAAAAAGTTAAACATACGCCACGAACGGATGTAAATGAGCGGAAACGAAGAAATGGACAATCCAGCCATAAGCGGAAACAACAATATAGTTATGTCGTAGATAAAAACAGTGTAAAAGCTCGCCGAAAACAAGGAAATCATAATCAGCAACAACCAAAACAAGCAACGAGACAGATTCCAGGTCAAAAACAACGATTGACTGTGCCAACCTCGATTCATCGAGAAAGCCAAACAAGGCAACGTGTAGGTAATCAAGGGGGAGGTATTCGTCGTCCCGCAAGTGTTCGTAATCAAATGGCACGTGTGGATCGTGTCACGAAACAAATGACTCCTATTTCTGTACCGAAAAATTCAACCAAACAGGTAAAAGTACCTAATATGCCTAAAGAGCCTGTATCACGCACAGAACGACGCCAAATGAAACGACCAACCAAATATCCTAAATCCGAATCAAACGATTTAAACCGTACAAAAATACGGCGAGAAATAAAACCAAGAAAGAAAGGATGAACATTCAATGATGAAACAACCCAATTCTAATAATATTTTTGAACGAACGCTTTCAACCAAAAAAGTAGAAGAGAAAAAAATGTCTCGCTATCAACAATTGATGTTAATAGGGGTTCTTTTTGGGGTACTGTTGTACCCCTTTTTAATTGCAGGAATTGTTCCATTAGCAGTTGTGTTTTTCATCGATAAAAAAGATAAGCAGGATCATGTATACGATTTTGATTATGAGAGCTTTTTACAACGAAGAAGCTCTCTTTTTTTATTGTCAGCTCTGTTATTGACTGTTCTAAACCTTTTTTTATTTGTCTCAGTGATCCCTAGAGGTTATTTATCCTGTTATCTACTCTTTCCATTAAATCTTCTTCATACGACATTAAGATTTGGGTTTTCAACGATTGGTGCGTTGATTGTTGGTGGCTTAGGTATGGGATGTTGGTTGATCTATTCTGCTTCTTTTGTCGAGAAACGAAAAGTAATCTCGAAAGAAGAACGACAACAGGAGATTTTAAACTCGAAAGAATATAAAGAACGATTAAAAAATAAACATGAAGAGTCACAAAAATATACGGAAGAATATCAGCGAGAATATGCCCTAGCCATCGTCATCAAAGACGTTGCCCTTCGAAATAAACGACTAGAAGAACTGTCTAAAGTCTTGTTATTGGGAACAGACGAATACGGTTTGTCTTATGTTATGGCGTTTAAAGAGTTGAACCAACATGCCATCTTACCTGCGACAACCGGTTCAGGAAAAACGACGTTGATTCAAGTTTTTATAGAACATGCGGCGAAGTTTTCAATACCAGTTATTGTGATCGATGGGAAGGGGGCATTCGATACTTTAAAAGCTGTTCGAGAGATTGCGGAAGCCTATGATCGTCCATTTCGGGCATTTGTCGACCATGGAGACATGCGTTATAACCCAGTGAAAAATGGGAATGATGTTGCCGTTCGAGACAAATTGATTGGACTAGCAGAAACAGAAAGTGTTTATTATTCGACGGCCGCTAAATCATTATTAATGGTCACCATCCAGCTGCTCGACGAGTTCAAAAAGACACATCCAATTGAACGAAGTCTGCCTTTTATTCAAGAATATTTCTTACCTAGAAACGTCTTAAAGCTTTTTGCGGATCGAATTTTAGAAAAGAACCCTAAGCTATTTGAGATGGAAGTAGAAGTAAAAGCTGAGAAGAAAACGAAAGGAAAAGACGAAAAAAACAACGAAGAAAATCATAATGAATTTGACTTGATGATGGAAGAACAAGAGGATTCTTTAGAAGTAGAGGTCATTACTTTAAATCCAGATACGCTTCATTTATTGGATTTTTACTACTTGATCAAACAAAATAGGAGATATATGAGTAAAAAAGAACAAGATATTTTTAATCGGTTGTTTGTGCGTTATGAACACAAGAAAGATCCATTTTATTTGTATGTTACATCGGAAAACTTACAAAATAATATCAACATGTTATTGGATAGTGAATTAGGAGAACTGTTCCAAACAATGGGCGCAACCGATGAATTAGATATCAAAGAAGTGGTGAATCAAAATGAAATTCTTTATATCTCTTTAGATGGTTTGTTGTATAGCGAATACATTAGTGTTTTAGCACAAATGATCGTTGGAGACATTAATTTCTTTTGTTCAGAAGTCTATAAAAAAGCCAAAGAGCAACAAGAAATCAAGGATGTATTAGTCATTTTTGATGAACCTTCTTCTTATTTAAACGACGATTTCATCAGTCTTGTGAACAAAGGAAGAGGGGCAGGCATTCATGCTATTTTTTCACCACAAACGATGGCAGATATCGACAGAATCAATATCCATCTAAAAAATCAATTGGTGGGAAACGTAAATACTTTCTTTATCGGAAAGACGAATGCGCCGAATGAAATCGAATTTTGGGGAAATGTTATGGGAACTTACAGTGATATTGATGTAACAGATGTGGTCACACAAGAAGCTGGATTTTCGGATGCAAGTAAGCTTTCTTGGGAAGGAGATAAGGGAACAAAACGCCAAGTCGATCGTTTCAAAATCAATCCCAATCGAATACGAGATTTGCGACAAGGAGAGTTTGTTGTCTATCGAACTGCTTTAAATGTACGAGAAATTCCTCGTGTCGTTTATATTCGTAAGCCAAAAGTAAAGGAGTAAACAAAGGATGAAAAAGAGCTTTTTTCTTTGGGGGATTGTATTTATCTCCGCTGTTTTTGTTTGGATAGTGTCCATTTCTTTTAAAGGAAATGGGCATTTTTATCCAGAGAATTCTTTTCAAGAAGTGATAAAAAAGAAAGAGGAAAATCAATCCTTTTATCTTTATCTTGGAAGAAAAGACTGTAAAGAATGTCAACGAGTCACCAAAAAAATCGAGAAAAAATCTCAATCATTGCCCATGGATGTTTACTATGTAGACACGAAAGAAGAGACACAACAAGACCTTTTAAGACAATTTTTATCTAACTATCAAATCAAGACAGTGCCGACTTTTTTAGAAATCAAAAGAGGAAAAGTTCGGATAGTAGAGGAGAAAGTTGTACTACCTGATGGGTGGATCAATCAAATTTTTATGAGAAATAAAAAATAATTTACAATTGTAAACAATTAATGATTACAGTTGTAAATACTCAAACTATAGGGGGACTTACTGCTTAAAATAGGTTGAAATCTTACTCGATTTTTGATGGAAAATCAAAATAAATTCTAACCGATTTTGTTGAAAAAATTATAAAAAAACAAACGTAATTTTAACGAAATTTCAAAAAAATCGTTTGAAATTTCGTTTATTTTTTTTTGAGAAATTTTACCCACGTACTACCCATGTACCTATCCACGTAGTACCCATGTACCCCCCCCATGACAAATGAGCGGAGGGGCTTGCGGCGCTTGGTATTAAAGGCATTCTCCGCCTCCCAGGTTCCTGACCATTTTCTCTCAACGTGGTAAAAATCCCACTTATGAGAGAAAATGGTCAGGAACCTAAACGGTCGGCGAAGAAAACATACCAAGCGCCGCAAGCCAAACAAGATAGAGCAACAACAAGAAAAGTAAAAAGAAATAGTAAAAGATAGAATAAAATACATGGGAAAAGATCAACCCCTACCCCAATCTTTGGGGTCTCAAAACTAACTCCCCCTAACCCCTCTTTCATCCTCTTTTGAAAGAGGGGAGAATCCCCCCCTGGGACAACGCCCCAATGTTCTTGGGGCTGTCCAAAATGAAAAAAATTTGCAAGATAGTAAAAGAAAAACAAACATAGAGAAAAACTAGCAATTTGTTTAAATATAAAATTGTAAAAAGATAAAAAATATTGTATTAAAAACGGAGAGAAGTTCAAATGAAATATTTATTGCATGGTTACTATATTGATTATCATTCTAATAATAAATCTAAATTGTGTGTCCTTTGTTTATTGCATGAATTACGAGTGATTTCTCGAAGACAATTGTTAGAATTAATCAATTTAGAATTTTATTTAAGCATGAATGGATTGAAAGCTACACTTCGAGGATTAGTTAAAAATAATTTAGTTGATAAAAATTAAAATGGGAAAGAAGTATATTATTTTTTGACAAAAGAAGGTCATCTTAGTATCGGTGGTTTTTATACTTTTCCAAAAGTTCCAGAATATAATTTAAATCATCATCTTCAAATCAATAATTATTTAATAAAAACGATTCGTTTGGTAAAAGATCATGAACATCTAAAGCGAATTATTTCCGAACGAAGAATTGTTTATGAAGCCAAAGATTTAAATAGTCATGCGAAAGGTCGAAAATTTTTTGTACCAGATTTTCGCGTGCGATTTCGAGATAAAAATCGATTAGAAATCAACTGGTCTTTTGAAATTGAGCTAACGATGAAAACACGAAGACGTTATCGAAGTTCGATTTTTCCTAAATATATCAAAGAACTTGAAAAAAATAAAAATGCTCATGTCATTTACGTGACACCGAGTGGGGCAATTCGTGAAGAGTTAGAAGCATTCAAACGAGTGTTTTATCAAGCAGAAACGAAAAAAGATGCTCGTTTAGGAGAACTGTTCGATCGTTTCCATATTTTGTCTGATAAAAACTTTGAGACTGAATTAAAATATTTGCTTGAAACAGATCCTGGAATCAATTGGTTACCAGAAAAAGAAAATAATCTTTATCAGGATGGATCGGTTCAGGAGACATTAGAATTATTTGTGGAAGAGAAAAAAGGAGAAGAGAAAGAGGAAACTGAAAAAGAAGAAAATAAATCGAGCAAATCAAAAATGAAATTCAATCCAGAGGCATTTTGATGGAGATTTATTGTTTTTTGTTAGATAGGCATGCTATAATAAAAATGAAAAGAGGAGTTGCGTCAACAACTCCCCTTTAGACAGCACCGCTAAAGACGGTGGCGAGGTTAACTATTTATAAAAAGAAATAGCTTGTCTTCTCGCTAAAGTGACGGCTATTTCTTTTTGCTTTTTTTAGCTTCGATCAATGCTTGAATTAGTTTCACGACTGCAGTTAAAAACTCAAATAGAGCTTTGCCACAAGGCGCGAGAACTAAAATCAAAGCAGTGATTTCCGCAAGATGCAAAAGGCGTCTCCTTTCTATAAGATTTTGGAAGTACGCACATACGCACCACCTCACTTTCGATTGGATAGCCACCGTCATTAAACTTTACTGTCTTTAAAAAATTATAACACAGAAGTATGACCTCTAAAGAGAAATCTTTGGAGTTTTTTTTGTATAAAAACATGGAACAAAAGAGGTATTTCGCCAGCGATACAGTCGCCCTTGGCTCAAAACATACCTCTTTTTCGTTTGTTGGTTCATTGTCCATTAAATTCTTGGTGACTCCGTTCCTCCGTCAGTCGAATTTACCTTTGTTTGCGCTCCATTTTTACCATTTCCTACGCTTTCTAACTGCGAAAGCAGGTCGAAGCTTCAGCGCAAGCGCTGTTCAATCTGTTTCTCGTAAGAAGCTTCAAAAAAGGACAAGGGCAAGACAAGTCGCTCCGCGCCCCTTGTCCTTTTTTGAGGAAATGGTAAAAGCTCCGCAACAAAACGCAAACATATTGTACAAATTCAAGGTTACAAGAATAAAGAAGTTATACCAGAAAAGGTGCGAGAAGTAGCAAACAAGTGGGTAAAAAAAATTAGTTAAGGAGTTTTCCAATATAGAGAAGGAATCGTATACATGAGTATACGATTTGTTTGTTAGAATAAAGAGAAGAAAAAGTAGAAAGGTGTGACCAAAGTGGTAACTGAAATCGAGATGCTAGACTATGAACCTAATGAAGAAACAAAAATGGCGTTTAGAGAAACAAAAAAATTGTTAAAACAAACTAATTTAAAAAACGAAGAAGACCTAGATAGCTATTTTGATCGAATGCTTCGAGAAGCAAAAGAGGAACACGATACTGGAGTATGAGTAGCCATTTTTTCTTATTATGGGTAATCAGCTAAAAAGAATATTTTGCATTCGTTCATTTTTATGAGTATAATATAATCAAATAATGTGTATTTTATATTTTTTTGAGTGTAATATACTCCTAAGGAGAGAATAAAATGAAAACCAAAGAAAAAGGAAGAATACAAGTAGGAATCGATAAAGAGTTAAAAGAAAATGCAGAACAAATTTTAGAAGAACTTGGTTTAAATGCTACTACAGCTATTACAATTCTATATAAGCAAGTGGTATCAAGAGGGGAATTTCCAATGGAAATCAAATTAAGTGAAGAAGAAAAGCAAGCAATCAAGTTACGTCAGTTAGCTCAAAATATGCCTGTACAATTACTTGATACACACGAAAAGTTAAATGAGTGGTTCAATGAAGACGAATGAAATAGTAACAGTTTATGTTGCATTTGCCGATAAAGAAGGCGGAAAAAGAAGACCCATATTGGTCGTACAAGATAGAAATGATCGTATTGACTTTTTTAGCATTACCAGTAAATATAAAAATAAGTCTAAAAAGATGCAACAAGTTTATTTTCCAATAAAAAATTGGAAACAATCAGGGTTGAATAAACCATCATGGATAGATGTAGGTATTCTTAGAGCGATACCTAAAGATAATACTGAAATAAAATATACTAAAGTAGGCATGTTGACAAACGAAGATAGTCAAAAATTGATTGATTTTATCAAGAATTTACAACAAAACTGAAATATAAGGTAGGACAAGTATTTGCTTGTCCTTTTTTTATTTGAAATAGATAGAAGGAACAAAAGAGGTATTTCGCCGGCGGTGCAGTTGCCCTTGGTTCAGAACATACCTCTTTTTCGTTTGTTGGTTCATTGTCCATTAAATTTTTGGTGACTCCGTTCCTCCGTCAGTCGAATTTGCCTTTGTTTGCGCCGTTCCTCTGCAAAGTCGGCACATGGACACTGCCCCATTTTTGTGCGTTGCACAAAAAGCCAAACGAGGGATTGAAAGACGTTCGCTAAAGCTCACTCAAAAAAGGAAAAGAATAAATGTGTCATTTATTCTGATTGGTTTCGTCGTCGAGGACGACGAGGGTTTTGGACGCCTAAGCGTCCAAAAAATGGTTTTTCACGCACACAACTCCTTTCATGAGAAATCTGTTTTCAAGGAACAAGAAATCCAAACATTTCCTAATCGCTAATCAGTCATTCGGCAAGTATAACCTAAAACATAACCTGCCAATTGCCAAGGGTAAAATGCACGCTGCGCGCCCTTGGCAACCGTCAGAACATGTTTTCGAGACGGTTATGCCGAACGACCGCTTGACGAAAAGGAAATGTAAACAGCATTTCTCAATGATCCTTGAAAACTGAATCAATTTCTCAAAAAAGGAAAGGAGTTGTGTAAAAACCATTCATTTTTAAGACCTTAGGGGCTGCCGCCCCCAAACCCCCGCGCCACCGACGCACTATCAGAAAAGGTTGGGGGGACAAACCCAATCCGAAAAAAATTATTCTTAACAGGAGTTGAGCAAAATGACAAAAAAACAACCTTATCAAATTGGAGATATCTTTTACAGTAGTTGGGGCTACGAACAAACCAATGTGACCTTTTGGCAAATTGTCAAATTAACAGAAAAAACAGCGTGGTTTCGCCCGATAAAGAAACAAAGCGTAGAATCATACACTTCAATGAGTGGCAAAACTATCCCAATCCCCAATGAATTTACGGATTATCCATTAGCAAAAACAAAAGATAGTATCGTAAGAAAGCGAATCAACTTAGAACATCCGAATGAGTTCTACGGTATGGATGGTTGGAATAGCTTTTATCGCTATAATGGTCAGCCAGTATACGAAAGTAGTTACTATTAAGGGGGATTTCCCCCCTTTCAAAAATAAAAAAGGAACGGAGAAAATAAATATGGAGTTAATCGACATTTACCACGAATTTACTTATATTGGTTCTTTTGAAAAAACAGATGAGAATATTATCAATTATGTTGCGAGTATTCCACCGTATAAAAATATTTTACTCGTTGATTATGCAACAGACGACACACTACTTACTACGATTGGCAATTTCTTAGACTATGTTCCAGATCAAGAATGGTTACGAAAAAATTTATCTCGTTTGATTGAAAAACAGACGGGAAAGGTCCCAATCGAAGAAGTACCAATCTACAATCGCTATGAATAAGTCTTTAATAAATGGAAGTGGAGTGATGGACATGTATCAATTTTCAAATCGCGAATGTTTTTGGGGAAGATACCAAATCCCTGTCGACCAATTTAACCAGCAGTACTGCTGGCCACCTACTTATATCAGATGTGATTGTTCTGAATTAGCGAAACATAAAACTTATATGAAAAATGGTCATTTTTATGATACGTATATTTGGAAATGCCCAAGCTGCCAAAAAGAATATCGATTGATACGAGGAACAAAAAATTTTGAGCGATTTTCTGAAGAAAAGAGCCTTTAGGAGAGGAGTATTTTGATGAAGTTACAAGAGTATGTTGATCGCTACATTGATATGATCAAAATAGCTGTCAAACGTTTATATCCTGAGTGTGACCTGACTAGCAAACGTTCGAGAGAACTTTTACACAACGAGTATCTAGTAGCCATTCAGGAGTTTGAAAATTTTGTGTCCCTTCATAGACGTAATCCAGATCATTGTGCTCTAATGGATCATTTTGAATGTTGGGGGGTGGCTAGATCTGATTGGTTTTCGGAAAATGAACGAATTATCTCGGAAGATGATTTTGTTAATTATTATTTGAATCATGTAAAAAATAGTATGTTACTAAAAGCAACAGATTTTACAGAAGAAGATTATCAGTTCATTTTACAACGTGAAAAATATTTAGCACGCAAAATGTTTCAACAAAATTGTCCTAGTGCATATGGCTATCAAGAACTAAATATTCGTCAATCGAAAAAAAGGCAAGAATATTGCTTAAAAGTATTAACAAGACGATTTGAAGTAGATTGTGCCGGTTTTTATGTTGGAATGAAAATCAATGTGGAAAGGGCTTATTGTGGTAGCAGCTGTTAGAAGAAAAGTACGAGAATGAATTAGCATAAAAATATCTTATAGAGGAGAATAATATTGAAAAAATTTATTTCAGGTATTGTCGTATTTATTGGTGTTATCGGTATAGGAATTGGCGTATTTCAACCGCAAGAAGTGAAGCAAATCACTTCAATTGCTGATCAAATATTTAATAAGTTATCTGACCAAGAAGTTGAACAGATTTCAGATCAAGTAGAAGTAAAAAATCATAATAAGCCAACTTTTTCTTCTAAAGACTTGTCTTTAGATAAGGGGAATTGGCAAGTATTTTCTGACTTGGATTCACTAAACAGAGTAGGTGAAGCGAATGCGATGTTGCACAAGAGTATGATGCCGACTGAAGAGAGAGAACGGTTATATATCAAGCCTACAGGCTGGAAACAAAAGAAGATGAAAAATGGTGATTATCTATATAATCGTTGTCATTTGATTGGGTACCAGTTGACTGGAGAAAATAATAATCCAAGAAATCTAATGACAGGTACACGCTCGTTTAACACTCCTGCAATGGTAGAGTATGAAAACAAAGTGGCAGAATATTTACGAAGAACAGGAAATCATGTTCGCTATCGAGTAAGACCAGATTTTCGAGGGAATGAACTAGTTGCCAGAGGAATCCAAATGGAAGCTCAAAGTATAGAAGATAATGGAATTTATTTCAATGTTTATATTCATAACACGCAGGAAGGCTATGTTATTGATTATCAGACGGGAAATTCTAGAGTTCAAAATTAATTAAGGGCGTAAAAATAGAGGTTACTTCCGAAAAAAGTAACCTCTACATAATATATTTAAACCACGCCCATTCTAACAAGAGAATGGAGAGAAATCAAGATGAAAAAAATAAATAGTAATTTAGTAATGCTTATATTAACAGTAGGTATTTGGATTAGCTTTTTATCCATCGAATGGAAAGTTATTTTGTCTGGAGGAACAATGACTTACTTGTTTTGTTCGTGGGATGAATATATTGTAGAAGAACTACCGAGAATTTGTAAAAAGTCATTGGAAAATCTTCAGATAAAATAAGTGGAAGAAGGTAGTTTGCGATATGGAGAATAAGCAGATAAAATTAGAATATCGTCGACATTTACTGGATTTATTAAATGACTTTATCCAGAATGGTACGAAAGACAAGATATTAGAAAAAAAGTAGAGCGTATTGGAACGTTATTGAGTAAGAATAAAATGGATGAATGTCATCCGTTAAAATCAGGGTCAATTCAGGTATTAACTACTCAACATATTCATGATTTACTTGAGTTAGGTTACACCAAAAAACATATATGTTAAGCAGAAGGAATCTCAAAACATAAGTTTTCAAAGTTAAAGATTACTAGAAAGGAATGAGTAAAGAGGTGGAAAAGAAATATCGGGCAAAATTATCTCCCACATTGTCTAAAAGAAAAGACGAACGTTATGTTATGGTTAATTTAGAAACAGGAGAAATTGTCGATGATTGTAGAGGATACGGATATAAAACTAAACAGTCAGCTTATGCTTGTTTTGGATATAAACTAACACGAATGAAGCGAGGAGAACCATTTTAAATAATTGTAGAATACTTTCTTTATTCCGAAAAGTGAATAACTCTTTTAATAAAATAGATAACTTGAAATGAACAACATTTTTGATAAACTAGTATTAGTAAGTATCCATACTATAGACTTTTTAGGTACTGTTTGTTAGTAAAGTTTCAGGTAGTACCTATCTTTTTAATTAATTCATAGAGGCTATACTCAAGATGCAGTAAGGTAGCATTTTTTTATCTGTTTCTGAAACAATTTTAGGAGCTATGTTTGCGCATAGCTTTTTTTTCATTCATAGCATATTCTTTGGTAAGTTGCCAATATATTTGATGAAGGGGAAGTGAATTAGTTGCTAGTAGAAGCTGTTCATGTTCAACCAGCACATAGAAGGATAAATGATTCCGTCTACTTAAAAAATAAGCAATTTACTTTTCGTGTAGCTGAAAAATTAGAAAAAAAGATTCAAAAGGGAATGCTTGTGTATTCTAAAGATGGTCAATTGGTTTATGTAAAAAACATAATTACTGGTAGATCTGAAGAAGAAGAAAATAAGTATACTGCGATTATTAGTAAAATTTTTAATAAAGAACCGAGTATTCTCCCTGTAAAAAAAGGAGAAAAGTTACCTAAAATACGATTCATAAACAAAAAGACAATTTTTGAAGGGCTATTTTTAGAATTGAAAGATAAGACCTTACACAAAACCAAGCAAAAGGTTTATTTCAAAGTACCACCAACTATCTATAAGAAAATTGGCATAGGAGATATTGTGATCTTTTCTATTAAAGGTAAAAAGTACCATGTATTAATTATCCAAGTCTACAAACCAACAGAATTGGATAAAGAAGTATCTTTAATCAAACCGAAATTCAAACCATTCTTTTTAAAAAAAGCTGCGAAAGGCTTCAAAAAAACAGACTATATTACTATACCAAAGGAAGAGAATATTGTAACTTCTAATCAAAATCAACAAACAAATCGTAAACGTCCGTTTACGATAAGAAAAACAAGTCAATAAGATATTGTGAACCTCTCATGACTACGAGAGGTTCAATCGTACTTTCAATTTGAAATTGTAATACAATTGTATTACAATGGGTTTGAAAGGAAGTTGATAACTATGCCAGTAATCAGTATTCGAGTATCTAACGAAGAAAAAGATTTTCTTGAAAAAGTTGCTAACTTTAATGGAGACAATATTTCTGAATTTATGCGCAGTAATTCTTTACAATCAGCTGAGTCATTAGTAGACTTTGAAACCTATAAAAAACTAATGAAAGATCATGAGAAAAATGATCAAAGCATTTCTCATGAAGAAATGCTAAAAGAGTTAGGATTATAAGATGACCTATCAAGTACGATATGAACGAGAAGCGCAAAAAGCATTAAAAAAAATGGATAAATTTCAAGCAAAAGTTATCCTGAACTGGATTGAGAAAAATCTTGTTGGCACAGACGATCCAGGAAGACATGGGAAAGGACTAACAGCTAATAAATCAGGATATTGGAGATATAGAGTAGGTGCATATCGTATAATAGCTGATATTAGTGAGCAAGAAGTGACGATTCTTATCTTATCAATTGGTCATAGAAGCGAAATATATAAGTAATAGACATGTCGATATAATTTTGTTAAAGGGTCAGAAACTTAAAAGTTTCTGACCCTTTATTTTTTCTATATTCTGATATGTGTAACTTTTTTTATAGAAGGAGCATGTAAAAAAGTCATTTGACATAGCTTGCACGACAACAGTAGGGACAGCCATAAAAATTGTTTAACGGATATTTCTTTTGGGCAGTAACCATAGCGGAATAGTAGGAAAGTTCAAAGCCTATTAGTACTCTATCTTGACAACAGGCTAAAAACGGGCACTCATTCGTGTGAATGGCATGTCTAAAATGTTGATTGGTAAATTTCTCGAAGTAGTAGTAATACATTATTGTCACTCTCCTTTACAATCACAAATATAACAAATAAGAGAGTAATCACATTTCACACTTTTTACTTTTTTGATTATAAATCACGATCATTTTTAAGTTCTCAGCTAAGTTTATCAGCTTTATTTTTTTCTATATTGTCCAGGTATCTATAAATAGTTGTTCTTGAAACATGCCAACGTTTGGCGATGGTTTTAATTTGCGTCCAATAGGCTATACCCTAATGTCCTTAAAAAAGACCTGTCTTAAAATATTTCTCTGAAATTTTTGTAATAGTCGCATTTAATATTATAATTTTTTTGGCAACTTGCCCCTAAAGGGGGGGCTGTCATGCAAGATTTATTCTCATTTGTTATCGCACCATTATTCGTGGGACTAGTAATTACTCTAGTTGATCATTGGTTAGATGATTAGACGATAGCTATGCAAGTTGTCCTAACCCATACGCTTGGAGTCGCAACGAATGAAAAAAACAAGTCTATCCGCAATAGGCGTATCTTTGTACTTCTATTGTATAAAATCTTATTTACTTGTTTTTCTTATCCTAAAATGACGTTTACGATTTATTTGTTGATTTTTCTCAGAAGTTACAATACTTTCTTCCTCTGGTATAGGGATATAGTCTGTCTTTTTGAAGCCTTTCGCAACTTTTTTCAAAAAAAATGGTTTAAATTTTGGTTCAAATATAGATACTTTTTTATCAAATTCTGTTGGTTTGTAAACTTGGATAATTAATACATGGTACTTTTTACCTTTAACAGAAAAGATCGCAATATCTCCTATGCCAATTTTCTTATAAACAGTTGGCGGTGCTTTAAAATAAACTTTTTGTTTAGTTTTGTATAAAGTCTTATCTTTTAATTCCCTTCAAAAATTGTATTTCTTTTATGAATCGTATTTTAGGTACTTCTTCTCCTTTTCGCACAGGGAGAATACTCGGTGCTTCATTAAAAAGATAGGTACTGCCTGAAACTTCACTAACGGGCAGTACCTATAAAGACTATAATATGGACGTTTATACTATTTTATCAAAAAAATCTTGTTTTTCAAGCATTCTTATCTTTTGAATTTTCTGAATCAAAAATATATTTATTGTTTTTTTCATATATAATATATCCATGGAGTTTAATCTCTTTTCTATTGTACTTCTCATCTAGTCATCAACCATTTAAGCTGATGATTTCTCTTTTTAAACCAATATACAAAAATAAACTACTATATATTAAGAAGCACTAGAAAATTTTTACAGAAAATATATGTAATCACTTTAAATTTATCACGATATCAGTTATACTACAAACAAGAAACCATAATCAAACTTAGCTTACTAACTACTAATAAACAAAAATTTCTTTTTATCCATTATATCTTTTTTTCATAAAAAAAGAAGAAAACACTTATTGCTTTTTTCATATAATTAACTTGTATCATTTGATCTCCTATATAGTAACTCCTTTAGAATATTTTTGGTTTAGTCATCAATTATTTAGATTGATGACTTCTTCTTTTTTTAGAATAAAAAACATAAAAGAAAACCACTAACTCACTAAGTTAGTGGTTTAGAGTAATTATATGAATTCTCCTTGTGTCAACCTTAGTTACATTATATCAAAACACTTTTTCAGTCATTCTTATTTTTTATATTTTTTTGATCAAAAATAAGAATCGATTCGTTTATTTTTTTGTAAAATTAAATCACATAATTTCAGTCTACTTTTTTCAAAAACATTCATCTTAGTCATCAATCGTTTGGGTTGGTGACTTCCTCTTTTTTAAAGCAAATATGCCAAAACTAGTTAATAGAAGAATCCCGTAGCCAAAACTCTTATTTTATGAACACTCTTTTTAGATACTATAATTTATATGTATCACTCTATTTTTGTGTTCATAAACTCGTAACTAAATCATTGTTCAATTAAAATTAGATATGTGAGTATTAGAATAAATCTGTGATAAGGCCAAGTATAAAAAAGTTTTTACTACATTTCATTTTTTAAGTTTAGCTGATATTTATATTTGTAATTAATTATGATATGTAGTTATCAATATATGTATAAGTAAAATAAAAACTATAACCATTATACACAAAGTTAATATCAAAATTATTAAATATGAGTAAGGAAAGATCACTATGTGGTATTGTTTTAGATGTTTAATATATTGAGTAAATATATGAATGCTATAATTAAAATTGAGATATTTTAACTGACTGGTACTCAGCTGAATAAAAACTTAACTTTATATTTTAAAGAAAGCCAGTACTACAAAATTGTGTCAAAAGATTTGGCTATGTGTAAAAACATTGGAGGGATGACAATGGAGCATTTGGAAGAAATAATACGAAATTATCTTAGAACTGAAGAACCATACGCTCTTCAAATAGACGGGGATTGGGGAGTAGGAAAAACGTATTATGTGAAAAATAATATTGAAAAAAATTGCGGGGTGATTTGAATTATGTTGTCTATTTTTCTGTTTACGGTTATGATTCACTAAATCAGATTAAGAAAGAACTCTTATATAATATTTTACTTGAGTTATATCCTGATAAGAAGATCTTAACAGGAATATCTAAAGCTAATAAGCATATCGGAAAAATAGTTGATGCGATGGGGGATAGCAAGCTGAAAACAATTAGTTCTATAACGAGTGTTATCTTAGATATCTTAAACGAGATAACTAATTCAGTCAACAATTTAAGGATGTATCCGGAACGTTATCTTATTATATTTATCGACGATCTTGAAAGAATCAGCTCAAAAATAAAAGCAGAGGATTTTATTGGTTTTGTTGGAACTGAATTATTAGAAAAAATTGGCTGTAAAGTAATTTTTCTCTCAAATAGTGTAGAAATGAAAAATACTAAAAAATTTCAAAAAATAAAGGAAAAAACAATTTATAGAACAGTACAGTTTAAGTATGACATTGACGAAATTGAAGCAAAGCTGTTAAAAAATTCAAGGATTGAGTTTATCAAGAATAACCATGATTGGGTTGCGAGTATTTTGAAAGAATTTCATTCTGAACAAGGAACAGCGCTAAATATCAGAATTTTTAAGTCTGTTTTGGAGAATTATTCCATAGTAGAAACTCTTCTTTTACCTGATATTAAAAAATATGTTCCTAATGAACTACATAATAAAATAAAAAAAAGTATATTTCTAAATATTTATGTAGTTACAAACGAATATAAAAAAAACGGATTGAGTGAGAGAGACATATCTAGTTTACAAAATATCAGCACACGTTCTGTAGGCGGTGCAATTTTGATGGAAGGTTCTGAACAAGCAGTAAAAAATATCTATTCAACATATCATGAGAAGCATATTCCGATGTTTGACGAATATATATTTTATTCAACTGATATCAGTTTGTTTATTTTACGAGGATATCTAGAAAATAGGAATTGTATTCAAAAGTGGCTGGATATATTTAATTTAGATGAAAATGATTATAGATCAAGCTTATCTAAACTTTATGAATTTAGGAGATATACAGATGATCAATTAAAAGAAGTCCAAGAGGAAATTTTAAGTGATATAAAAAGTGGTGTTTACGATTTCGATAATTTATTATATGCGTTAGGTCAATTTGATCAATATAAAGATATGGGCTTAATCTTTTTAGATGAGGATTATGAGGCTGTGATTGAAACTCAGATGGTGGAAGAATATCCTAAAATTATACAGAAAGAGCAAATGGATTTTGATACGCTGATATCAGTTATTCATCAGGTGAAAATAAAAAAGAATCATAAAAACATTTATGAAAATTTGAA
Source organism: Enterococcus sp. AZ078 (assembly GCF_051714985.1). Lineage (NCBI taxonomy): Bacteria > Bacillati > Bacillota > Bacilli > Lactobacillales > Enterococcaceae > Enterococcus > Enterococcus sp. AZ078. The sequence continues at coordinate 21,412 of NZ_JBIOSW010000003.1, read as the reverse complement.
AGCTCTTGATTCCGAACTCAGAAAGAAAAAGTTAGAGAAATTCGTAACGACATTATTTACTAAGACTTACAATGAAGTATATATATTATTGAATGACCCCTCGATTCAATTGAAGGAATTATTGCGTCTAATGTTAGACTTAAATTCGATTGAGAAATATATTGTTGTCCCAAACAACCTATCGGATAACTTATGGGAGCTTATTAAGGCCGGCAAACTTGATCATACGGAGGAAAATGATGTCGCTGATTTTTTAGATAAACTGAAAAGGACTAAAGAAAATAAATCTTTGGGAAAAATCGATACCTTTAAAGTAGAGCAACTGATTGAGGCGTTTGAAATTAGATTTAATTTAGTGAAGGAAAAATAAGTATGATACAATATCTTTAAATTAAAAAAATGGAGAATTCTAATGGTAACTAAAGGCAAGAATATCAATGGTTTGATGCGGCATATTAGAAATTGTCATGGAGTCGAAATTAAAGGTTCTACTCAAAAAAAAGCTTGCTAAACATGGGCTATTATCATGGGTATAAGAGATTTAAGTTTATAAAAAATAAAGAGAATCAGCAATCACTGAAATATTTTTCAGAAATACAAGAGATGCACAAATTTGACTTGGAATTAAAAAAGCTATTCTATCCGATGTTGATTGAAGTAGAAACTGGATTGAAAAATAGAGTTATAGATTGTTTAGTGACCGATGATAATCCCGACATTGAATATATAAGAAAAAGCTCATTGATTACAAAGACAATCAGAAAGAATCTTCAAAAGATAAATTGAAAATGCGATTAAAGCTTAGAGAAGTTATTGATCAAATAATCGGATATAATTATGGAAAGAATGCAGCACTTACTCATTATCTTCATAAAAGTGAACCTATTCCGGTGTGGGTTTTTTTGAAGTTATTTCATTTGGACAATTTGGACATTTTATTAGTCGACTTAGCCAAGAATGGCGATTCACAATTTGTTGTGCGAACGGTATAAAAGATAATCCAATAAATGTAGATGGAAGATTATTGGAGCACATGGTTTTGACTTTAACAGATTTGAGAAATGCCACCATGCATAACTCCCCAGTTTTTGATGCAAATTTTAATAAAGATGGGGTACCAAAACAATTGAAAACATTTATCAAAGCAGAGTTTGAGTTAGATGACAAAATAAAATTTGATAAGATTATAGACTATTTGATTTTATTGATTTATATCTTAAAAGTACAAGGTCATTCTAAGCGAGAATTAAAAGGATATGTACGAGAATTCGTGAGAATAAAAGAGCAACTGAATGCAAGCGTCCCCTTAAAAACGTATGGAGAATTACTGGGGGTAAATTCCAATAAAATTGTTTCTCAAATATACAAATACATTTCGAAATAATTTTATTTGAAATATACACTATATTATGATAATATTAGACTAATCAAATTGGGGCGTATTACTACGGTTTGCGCTTGGAGGGCTGGATGCTTCCAGTCCTCTTTTGTTTATTTTTATTCTGCAAGCGTTTTCAACTCTTTTTTTATTCGATATACTGTTTGTCTCGTAATGTTGTAATCTTTTGCAATTTTTGAAATAGCAATTTCATTCTTAAGATCTTGAACGACGTTTTTATATACTAAGCGACGTTGAGGATCTTTTGTGTCTGAACTGTACAATTTAGGACGCCCTTTGTAAACACCCTTCGCTTTAGCAATCTTAATGCCTTGTGCCTGGCGTCGTTTAGATTCGGTGCGCTCTTGTTCAGCAATCATGGCCAGGATCTGAATGATTAAATCTTTAATGAATTTATCCAGGAGCGGATTTCCAATCGCTTCAGCCATAATTGGCAAACTGGTGATGATCAGCTGTACATTTTTCTTTTTTAGATAATTAACTGATTCAATGATTTCGTCATAATTTCGTCCGAGTCGATCAATGGCTTCCACAATAAAAATATCTTGTTCACGGACAAAATCTAAAGCTTCCTGGAAAATCGGTCGATGAGAAATAGTAGCTCCAGATTGTTTTTCGATAAAAATTTTTTCAGCACCAAATTTTTTCATTTCTTCAATTTGACGTTGTTCATTTTGATCAATCGATGACACTCGAATATACGCAATTTTCAAATTTTTCCCTACTTTTCTGAATTATTTAAAATACACCCTAATCATACACTGGGAAACTAGAATTTTCAATGTTCTATCAGTGTCTATTTAGGGTACACTTTAAACATACATAAAACAGTTATTGAGATTATAAAAAGTTAATTTTGCGTTACTTAGTGTTGTATAGTAATATAAATGAAAAGAGGTGTTCATATGCTTATCACAAAATCTAGATTACAAGGAAGTTCTGTAGTAATTACACTACCGTCTGATAATGGTAAAAAACCTTCAGAGAATCAAGAATATATTGTTGTTTATTCTGAAGATGGAACAATCACGTTAGTTCCTAAAATTGAAGATCCATTTAGTGGTGGAGAAGAGGCAGAGTATTATGAAAAAGATGAATGGGGAGATGTAGCTCCTGAAGGGAGAGAAATTTTATAATGTCAGAAGAAAGAAACTATATTCCTAAAAAAGGGGATATCGTTTGGATTGATTTTGATCCTTCTACAGGAAAAGAAATTCAAAAGAGAAGACCAGGATTAGTTGTCTCTCGTTATGAATTTAATCGTAAAACAATGTTTGCAGTCATTTGTCCAATTACTTCCACTATAAAAAAATTACCCACTCGATATACTCTACCTGAAGACTTGGATACCAAAGGTCAAGTACTTATTTCTCAATTGAAATCACTAGATTTCAAAGAAAGAAAACTAAAAAAAATTGAGAATTTACCCTTAAAAGATATGGCTAAAATCACTCAAATCATTGAATATATTTTTTGATATAATTGAGATAGCCAAAAAGCAAAAGAAAGTCGATTCTGTTTATTATAGAATCGTCTGTTTTGAGGAGTAAAAATATCCTTTTATCGATTCGATATTAAATTGAAACAACAGATGCATATGATGCTTGTTTTTTGCGCAATAAAGGTTATTTATCTGTGCTATTGTATTTCTTACTACATTTTATTACACAAAAATAGAAAAAGTATCAGTTTATACTCTGAGTAAAGAGGAAACTGATGCTTTTTTCTATTTTGTTTTTAATTTGAAAAATATATGTAAGAATAATGTTTATTTAGTAGAATTTTTATGATTTTACAAATAAAAATAGAAGGGAAGATTTATATTTAAAAAATAATTAAGAAGGTTGATCTATAGATTTACACTATTTTGAGATCAAATTTACAAATGGATTATATAGAAATTTTTATGAACATATTAACTAAACAATAACAAGAAAAATGAAAGAGTTTAGGTTGTAACTCTTTTGAAAATATGCTATGGATAAAGGGAGGAAAACCGCTTTGTCAAAATCTGCAATATCTATAAATTAGAAAAAAGTGGACTGTGAAAGCTGAACACGAAATATAAATATGATAACTTCTATAATTTATCAGAGATATTGGCGACGGGATATTTATTGAGATACGGAAAGTTAACAGTTTTGTCATATAGTAAAAAAGGTGCATATAAAACAGCTATTTGTAGGTGTGATTGTGGTAATATAAAAGAAATTTATCTAACAAATTTAAAGGGAAATAGAACTAAAAGTTGTGGGTGTTTAGAAGAAAAAAACAGAAGAAGATTCAATGATATTTCTGGAAAAAGGTACGGATGTATAGAAGTTATAGAAGCCACTAATAGGCGGGATAAAAGTCGTTATATTATTTGGAAATGTTTATGTGATTGTGGCACTATTTTTTATTGTTCTGGAAAATATTTAATACATAGGGGTAAAACACATTGCGGTTGTCAACGTAAAAATAAAGTTGATATAACAAATAAACGATTTGGGAAATTAATTGTATTAAGACCTATTCAGAAAAATAGTATTTCTCGTTGTAAGTGGATTTGTAAATGTGATTGTGGACAATGGTGTCTTGTTCGATATGGAAATTTAATTTCTGGACATACAAAAAGTTGTAGTTGTTTAAAAAAACAAGATTTTAGAGAAAAAATCGATGGAACATTTGTAGAATCTTTAATAGCAAAGCGTTCCAAAAATAATAAAAGTGGAGTAAAAGGAGTTTGTCAATTAAATAATAAGTGGATTTCATATATTAATCTAGCTGGAAAAAGATATCATTTAGGCACGTATAAAAAGCTAGAAGATGCAAAAACAGCAAGAAAACAAGCGGAAAAAGAGTTGTTTTTTCCTATTATAGAAAAAGCATATAAACAAAATGTAAAAAGAACATCTACCTGAGAGATGTTCTTTGAGAATGTTGAAAAATAAGTGTGAGACTTTTATACATCTTCAAAAATTTACTTTCCTTATTGAAGAAGCCGAATGTTAACGTACTCGGCTTCTTTTATTTTGGATAGTGTTAAGTTAACTTAATAATTTATTTTCTAATTTTTTATTTAACAGCAATACTTACCGTTGGATTTATAGACTTCGGCTTTCGTATATTATTATGAATGTTTGATTTATCAAAGAAGCAATGATCACAATAAACAAGTTTGTATTTATCATTTTCTTTTGTAGGTATCAAAATAGATTTTTGATTTTGCCATCATTATATGTTAAATCATAATACATTCTCTATGAAATAATAGTACTTAATAAATATTTATTGTTTTGCAGAACCAAACCACAAAAATATCGTCCATTGTAATCTGCAGCTAATCTATTTTATCAAATTTTCAATTGCATAGTTTACTACTAATTGTTTGTATTTAGTAATGAATTTTTTTCTATTTTCTCTCTTATGAAAAATAAAAAGACCACTTACTGAGGTATCTGATGCATTAATAATCATCCAATTCTTTAATATCATTTAACTTTACAACTCCCAATTCATTTATTCTACCTACTATTTCCACTATTGCAGTATGCTCTAATATTTTCAATATTTTTATTGTGTATTCTTTATCTTCTTCGTCATTACTGACTATTTTTGATTTATATAATTTACTAATCTTTAATTCTTGATACATGCTAGCATCCTTTCAAATTTTTTACTTTCTTTTATTTAGTTTCCGCTCTTTTACTGAATATTTTATCTCTTTAAAAATCAACAATATTTCTATCATTCCTAATATAAGAGTAATAAATATAGATACTCCTAACAGCTACCAACTAATGTCTATATAATCAAGTAATTTAAGCCACACTGCCAATATACAGACAATAAACAACATTTTGATTCACACCTTAAATTTTGATAGTAGAATAACTCATATCAAAAAAAATTTCTTCTTATTTATTTTTCTTATACATAAATAAATAAGAAGAAATTTATATTAAATTTGTTAATGTTAGTTATAGGTAATGTTTGTTCTCTTCCCAATTTAAGTGAATAGCCAATAAACACTCACATTATTCTTCCTTTTTTTCTAGTTGATAACATTACCTTTCCTCTTAAGCTATCGTTATTCTTAAGAGGAGTTTAATTTAAAAATCAAACTATAAAAAATATTTATAGTGTTTAATTTAGTAAAGCAAGGAGTCTTTTTATGTGCTCAATTATGTTATCAATACAATACCTACAAAAAAGAATATACAAATACTACATGAGATAAACTGTCCACATGTTTTTGATTTTTCTTGATGAAATCTGAAGCAACAATAAACTTTATTTCAATAAAGTTTATTGTTGCTTTTTTGATAATTTATTTGTGCCAAACTACAGCTAGTATAAAATATAAGAAATAGATAAATAATATATCCAATTTTAATTCTTTTGTTTATTTGAAATTTTTATAATAAATAAAAAATGTTTGACTTTATAGAAAATAAATTTATCATTGAAAATAAAAAAACTAATGATTCTAGATACAAAGTAACCTAACAGTAAAATGAAAAAACATCTTGTTATAGCTTATAGATAATACAATATAAATTACGGAGTCATTGTCAATTTGTATATAATTAAAATTAAATTTTCCACAAGAATATTGGTCGTGTTCTTATTTTAAGATAAAGTAATCAAAATAATTTTTTCTTGTATGATAAAAAATACTTCTGTTCTCTAAGAACAGAAGTATATAAGGTGTTTAGAATGATTTTGGAAAAAACGATAGATCATCTATCAACAATATTTATATCAAAAAATTCTAATTGTTTCAATAATTTTACCCTGAAAATTATTGACAAAAATCTAAATAAAAGTATTAAGATGAATCTGACTTAAGTTTATATTGTGTTTGTACATAGACTATTTTTTAATATATAAATTAAGGAAATATGCAAAGAAATTCTATATTGATATTTGTCTAAAGTAAATTTATATATGCTTAATTTCTGCCTTTAAATATTCATTCATTCCGTCAAAAATGTTATATTGCGGATGATAACCAATTTTCTTAATTTTATCAATATTTGCTAAAGATTTATATATATCTCCATCTCTTTTTTCCTCATAAATGATATTTAATTCTGTATTTAATTGCTCATTAATTATATGAATTAAATCTAATAGTCTCGTTTCTATACCAGTACCTATGTTAAATACGTTACCTAATGCAGATAAATCCTCAGATACCAAAGTTAAAGCACGAACTACATCTTCTACATATACAAAATCTCTAGATTGACTACCATCTCCATATATTGTGAAAATTGATTTTTCTCCTAGTAATTCTTTCTTATATTTATCAAGCAATATTGAAATTACACCACTATAAGGAGAGGTTGGATTTTGTTTTGGCCCATATACGTTAAAAAAACGTACTGCTGTAGTGGGAACATCGTGCAAGTAAAAATAGTTTATTACATATTGTTCAGCAGCAAATTTATCAATTCCATAAGGTGTTAATGGACATATAAAAGAATCTTCATATTTTGGTAGAACTGGATTATTTCCATATACAGCCGCTGAAGAACTAAAAATGATTCGCTTCAGGTTTGACTGATATTTTCTAACTAATTCCAAAAGAAGTATTACACTATCAAAGTTAATTCTATGAGTGTATATGGGTTTAATTAATGACTCAGCTACATTAGCTACTGCTGCTAAATGAAAAATATAATCAAATTGGTCTTTTTTGATTATATTTTCCATGAAATTTTTGTTAGATACATCACCTTTTATAAAAGTTATATTTTCACAATTTTCGAGATTTTCTTTTTTTCCCATAGATAAGTTATCAATAACTACTACGTTATTTTCTTTTGCTAAATAATTAGCTAAATGTGAGCCAATAAATCCAGCGCCACCAGTTATTAGATACTTATTCATCTTATCTCCACTTCCTGAAATATTTTTTTATAGTATTTGTTATTAAAATATGATATAACCATGAAACAAGAAAAATATTGATAATAGTTAATAACAAAATAATTGGAATGTTAAAATAGTTACTTAAAAATGATATGAAGCAACAATTGTTACTGTATGTGTCAAATAAAGACTATAAGACATTTTCCCAATAGAATATAAAACACTATTATCAAAAAAAAGTTGTAATCTATTAAAATAGTTCATGTTATATATAATGGTAAATGCTATGAATGATAAAAATATGTCTGATATTGTTTGTGGAATTGAGATACTATAGATACTTTTTAGTATGACTAAAACCATATAGAATATAATTGAGCATACTATAAATAATAAATTTTTATCATATAGTTTAGTACTTTTTGTATAAAGGATAGATCCTAAAATAAAACTAGGCACTTGGAAGAATGTTTGACCTAGTTGCCATCTTATATTTAAATAGAGCATAATTCCTCCCAATACATATAATAGAGAAATAATAATCAATAAAAATTTAAAATCAATCCTATTAACCATCAGATATATTAAAGGAAAAAATATTATTATTCTTACTTGAACAACTATATACCATATAACAGGAACAATTTTATTTACATCATTTCCAGTTAGAAACAAATTATTTATTAAAGTACTAGTAAAATAAGGAGAATTTCCAATATTATTAAACCATTGACTAGTAAAACTAAGAGAATTCTTATTTATATCAGTACAATAAAATAAAATAGAAGCGATAAATATTATTACTAATAAAGGAATATATAAACTACAAATATTTTTCTTGATAAATTTGAAATACATGAAATTATTATCTTTATGTATTGACATACTCAATACATATCCACTGATTAAAAAAAAGAATCACACTTAATCTACTGATATAAAAATATTCAGAAATATTTTTTAACAAAAAATCTTCCTTTATAGATGTACATATATGCACAAAGACTATATTTATTGCTAGTAACCCTCTAAAATTGTCTAAATATGTTAATCTTTCTTTCAAACGTTTACACCTCCTAAAAAATAATACTTTTGCTATATATATTTTTTTTATTAAAAAAATATATATGTAAGAAAAAAAGAATAAGATTGTTTATTAAAATCACATATGATTGATTTTGTTACATTAAATAATTTTGGAGGTTAGGAGTAAAATGTTAGATAATAATAAAGTTTTTATGTTTAGTACCGTACATAATTGGCTTGATACTAGAATACTAAAAAAAGAATATATTACATTAGTCAATGCAGGGTTTGAGGTTTCTCTATTTGCTGTTGAAGATAAAAAATTTAATGATATTTCTTTATACTGCAAAAATAATAGTTGTATAAAATTATTTAAACAAGAAGAAAAAAAAATATCTAGAATCAAAAGATGGAAAACTGTATATAGAGCCGCTATTGAATCTAATGCTAAATATTATCACTTTCATGATCCAGAATTATTATATGTAGCAGCAAAAATAAAAAGAAAAAAAAAGGATGCAGTAATTATTTATGATATGCATGAACTGTTTCCAGCTTATTTAAAAACAAAAGAATGGATTCCGAAATATTTCAGAAATATTTTATCTTGGATTACTGAAAAAATAGAAAAATATTTTATGAAAAAATGTGATGGTGTAATTTTCGCCGAAAAAAGTTATAAGAAATATTATCAAAAATTAAAACTAGCAAGTGTTGATATATTAAACTATCCTATTTTAGATACAAACATTATTAATTTAGATAATCAAAAAAAGAGAAAGTATAATCAAAGAAAAAATTTAATATATGTTGGAGATGTGACAGAAGACCGCAATACTTTAGGTATGGTTCATTTAGTTAAGCAATTGGAAGATCTTGGGGTACAAGTAAATCTAAAGATAATAGGTCCAAATAATTTAAATAGAGAAATACAAACTCAAGTTAATGATTTTGTGAATGAACATAAATTAAATGAAAAAATACAATTTTTAGGACGCTTCCCATACGAAGAAATTTGGTCTCATTTAAGAGAAGCTGATTTAGGATTATGTATGTTACTACCAATTCCTAACTATACACAGTCGATGGCTACAAAAATCTACGAATATATGGCGATTGGGTTACCAGTAATTGCCTCAGATTTCCCTTTGTGGAGAAACTTATTATGTGGTGAAAAACAAGCAGGAATAGTAATAAATCCTTTAAATATAAAAGAGGCTTCTATAAAAATTGGTGATTTATTACTAAATCAAGAGAAATTAGAAACACTAAGTAACAACGGAACTTATTTGATAAAAAATGAATTCAATTGGCAAATTGAAGGGAATAAATTATTAATGTTTTACAAAAATTTTTATTAATGGGAGGAACTTAAAAGTAGTATGTTAAAAAAAATATCTTATAAAAAAATACATTTAAAATACTTAGGTATTATAATTCTTTTTCCAACAATTTTCGCTACTATAACTATCTTTTTTTATAATTTTATAGTTAATCCTACTTATCAAAGCCGTACAGATATATTAATAGCAACTAATAAAAATGAAACTCAAACATTCGATACTGTTCGATTAAATATGCAATTAGTTAATACTGTGTCGGCTCTTATTCAAAATGAGATGTCAGAAGAAGAATTAACTAACAAATTAGATAAAACAGATCCTAGTTTAAAAGTTGACTATAATGAGAACTCTTTAATTATTTCTATAATAGCTCAAAGCAAAGATAAAAAAATTTCGAAACAGATTTTAGAAAAAATAAATCATAAAATAAAAAACAATTATAACCAATATTTTAATAATACCAATTTTGTTGTTATTAAAGCTCCTGAGATAGGAATTAAAGTTAAGAACAATGCTGTTTATATTTTGTCAGTTTTATTTGGAGAAAGCATCAGTATATTAGTTATTTACTATCTATCTAAACGAAATAAGACTGTGAATAACCAATTAGATATAGAAAGTTTAGAATTAAATTTTTTAGGTGACTTAATTAAACGTTAAAATCCGAAAGGGGATTTCTACACAAATGAAAAAAGTAAATCAATTAACACTAAAAAGGGAATATTTCGATGAGCAACTTCAAAATATTTGTTTGAATTTAGAAGTATTAAGCACAAGTACTGAGACTATTATCTTTACGTCTACAATCCAAGCTGAAGGTAAAACATATGTATCGTATGAATTAGCAAAATATATGGCTTCAACTAATAAAAGAATTTTACTTATAGATGCAGATACTAGAAAAAAAGGTTTAACTTCTATTTTAAATTTATCACAGACAGATGGCTTAGTTAACTATTTAACAGGTAGTAAAATAAATATTCAAAATTTAACTACAAATTTAGACTATATATCTTCAGGGAATGGTATTACAAGACTTAATATAAAAATATCGGAATATGGAAATAAATTAGATCAATTTTTTACTAAAATTGGACAATTAAAAGATAACTACGATTACATTTTTATAGATACTCCCCCCGTATTGATTTTCAACGATTCCAGAATCATAGCAAAATATAGTGATAAAGTTATTCTAATTTCTCGGGAAAACAAAACTCTATATAAAGACTTAAAAAAAGTCACTAATATATTATCTAAAGATAATATTACTATAGCTGGAGTTATAAACAACTTTGCAAGTTTCGATAGTAGGGATATCAATGATTATAACTACTATTAAAACGAAATATAACTTGCCTTATTATATCTGGTTAATATTAATAGTAACTAGCATTTTAGGAGCATATATTAAATTAGGGAGTATCCCACTATATAAAATTATTTTATTTGTCCATTTATTTTTATTTTTCTATAGTTCTGATAGAGTTTATTCATTTAAAAATTTCTTATTAAATAATCGAAATTATTTATGGCTTTTTTTATGGTTTTTTTGTTCTTTTACATCAATTTTTTATGAACAAATCAATCTAATTGATTCATTAAAATATTTGTATTTTACGTTTGAAGGATTGAATTTTATTATTTTTTCATCCTTTTACTTAAAAAAAATAGGAGCTAAAGATATTTTTATTATTATTATTATTCTATTCATTATATCTTTAATTATAGGATGTATAGAAAGTATCACAGGTTGGCATCTACCTAACTCTGGTAGTTTGTATTATCAAACAAGTACAAGTAATAATCAGCCAACTGGTTTTCTATTTAATACTAATAACTATGCTGTTTATATTACTTCATATTTTCCAATTATTTTTTATTGTATAAATCAATCGAATTTGTTTTTTAATAAGTTCGTATCTTTTTTCATAACTTCAATAACAATATTTGTTGTTATTGAAACTTATTCAAGAGGAAGCATGTTAGCATTGTTATTTACTTTGATATATATATATATAATCTATCTAAAAAAATATACTCCTTTTTTATTAGTTTTAGTTTTTGGAGGTTTATTATTAGCCAGTATATCTAATAAACTAGAAAATAATATGTTGATAAACAAGGTTATCAAAAGCTTTACTGAAAAAAGTGAATCTACTAACCAAAGAATTGATATATATATGAATACACTGTCTATATTTAAATCTCATATCATAAGAGGAGTAGGAATAGGAAACTTAGAAAAAGCACTTTCTTATATGGAAACAGGATATTTTTCTAAATCAATCAATATGGACCTAGTAAGTAAGCCACATAATTTCTTTCTCGAACAAATGGCATCACTTGGTCTAATGTCTTCATCTTTTATTATTTTCATTTTTAATATTATAACCAAAAGTATACAATCTTTAAAAAAGTATAAAAACAAACAGAAGTTAATGTTGTTATGTTGGTTACCTTTTATAAGTTTTTTTATTGGATGTTTAACAATGAGTTCTTCTATTGATCAACGATTTAATTGGATTCTGTTAGGTATAATTAGCTATTTTAGTGATGGAGGTTAGAAACCTATTTATGAATAAAATATACTATTTCTTATTATTTACATTATTAATTCTACTAATATTTTACTTTTTCTTTTATCAATCTCCAGGTATAAAAAGAATTAAAGATTTAGAGCTAAAAAAACTTCAACATTTAAATAATACTAATAAAGACAGGCTATTAATCGCTGGAGGGAGTGACGTACTTTATGCTTTTAATACAGACAGAATAGAAAATGAATTAAATATATCTTGTGTTAATCTAGGAATAAATGTTGGTTTAGGAATTGGTTATACTATTGATTTATTAGATAGGAACATGAAGACAGGTGATACAATAATTCTTTGTTTAGCTTATAGTTATTATTTTAATCCTGTATACCACGTATTTTCTTATGAATACTTCAGAATGTATGAGAAGAAAAAATTAATAAAGATAAACATATTAAGCCAAATCTATTACTTCTTTAGAAATATGCAACTAAATTTTTCTTATGTACAAAAAAGATTTGATATTGGAAAAACTGGTTGTTATTTAAATATTATGGGCACGAATTTACATGAAAAAAAAAAATAAACCATTAATTTTCCCAAATACCTTTAAAGAAACACCTGCTTTAAAATATATAAATGATTTTAAACAAAGATGTGAAGATCGAAATATCAAATTATACATTACTTATCCATCAACACTATATTTTAAAAATTATAGACAAAATAACTATCTAAAAGAATTAAACAACTATTTACAAAATAATTTTTTTGTAATAGGAACACCTTATGATTATATGACACAGTTAGATTATATTTATAATTCAGTTTATCACGTAAATAAAAAGGGACAAAATCAACGTACAAGCAAATTTATTAAAGAATTTAATATAAGGAGGTGATACTATGCATATTGTAATGTTAAGTGAGGATTATCTACCCAACATTGGTGGTGTAGCCACACATGTTTATTACCTATCACAAAATTTAGTCAAAAGAGGGCATACTGTAACAATAATTACAAAGAACAACAAGAGTTATAAAAAATATGTTACTGAAGTATATGATAATTTAACTATTATAAGAATTCCAATAGGTAAATTGAGAAAAATTGATGATGTTCTGTATTCTTTAAGAGCTTCCACGTACATTAATAATATGGCTCGTACTGAAAAAATAGATATCCTTCATTGGCATACTCTAAATAAAGATTCTCGTGTAATTAAATATTTAAATAAAGAATATCCAATTGTTTATACAAATCATTTATCCTGGTTTAGAAGCTTGTATTATCAAGGCAAACAAAAAAAAATAAAAAATTTAATTAGCCATACAGATGGTATAATTTGTCCCAGCAAAGAAACTAAGGAAATAACTACAAAAATTTTTCCGAATTTAAAGTGTAAACAAATTGCAAATGGAGTATTAATGCCTAGTAATTTATCTATTAAAGAAAAAGATATTTTAAAACAAACATTAAATATTAATTCTCAACAACCTATTTTAATTTCTACAAATAGATTTGAACCTGTAAAAAATTTAAAAATGCTCATTAATATTTTACCTAAGCTTATGAGTGAAATCGATAATCTAATTGTGATATTTATTGGAGATGGAAGCGAATTGCCATATTTAAAATTACAACTAAAAGAATCTACAAATGAAGATCAATATAACAGAATAAAATTTTTAGGTAGATTGCCAGTTGAAAAGGTTGGAAAATATTTATCTATTAGCGATGTTTTTGTAAATACATCACTAACTGAAGGAATGAGCATAAGTCTACTTGAAGCTATGAGCTTTGGTGTAATCCCAGTTGTGACTGATGTTGGTGGGAACAGAGATGTTATAAAAGATCATAATAATGGGGTATTAGTTGAAACTAAAAATGAGACAATGCTATACAATAATTTATTAGATATTTTAAATAATCTAGACAATAATGATTACTTACGTACTAATGCTAAAACTACTATTTTTAATAGTTTTTTATGGCCAAATATCGCTGATAAAGTGATAAATTTCTATAATGAGGTTATTAATGAGTGAAAAACAGTTTTATCAAAAATTTTTCATATCTAATAATATATCAATTATTAATTTTTCTTATTCCTGTTTTAACTACTCCATATATATCAAGAACTTTAGGAAAAGAATATATTAGTATAGATTCGTATATACTAACAATAATTCAAATATTTGTTCCATTTGTTATTCTAGATATTCCAACCTTTGCTAAAAAAGAACTAGCTAAAATTGAGGATAGGAAACAAGTCTTTTCTACTTTGTTTACTATTCAATTATTCTTAACTAGTGTTATTACTCTAATATTTTTGTGCTACGGTTCCTTACAGGAAAATAAATACGGCGAATACTATTATTTATATTTATTTTATCTAATAGGAAGTAGTTTAGACATAGCTTGGTATTTTATTGGGATAGAAAATCTAAAGAAGGTAGTGATTAGAAATAGTATAGTACGAATAAGTACGATGCTATTGATATTTATTCTAGTTAGAAATTCTTCAGACTATAAATTATATATTTTGATTAACGGAATTACTTTATGTATAGCACAATTCATTACTATATATACAGCTATCAAGGATCTTCATGGAATAGATGTAAATATATCAGATATAAAAATATATTTTAAAAAAATTGTTCTTATATCTGCTATTCCTATACTTAGCTCTATAATGCTCCAAATCCAAAAAATTATGTTAAATACCTATTCTAGCGTTTTATTAGTAGGAGATTTTTCGCAAGCCTTTAAAATTTATACTATATTTTTCTCACTATTAGGTATTTTCAATTCTTTATTACTTCCTAGAAGCTCACGTATTTACCTAAATGGAAATTTTTATAGTTTCAAAAAATTTTTAAATACATCTCTTGAAGTTATGACTATATTAACTTTACCTATAATAACGTTAATACTTATCTTTTCTAAAGATATCGTGAATATCCTTTTAGGGAGAAACTATTATAATTCTATATTTATTATTAATTTACTTGCTCCTACTTTACTACTTATTTCTATTAATAACGTAATAGGTACACAAGGGCTTTTAGTAATGAATGAATATAAAAAATATACTAGCTCACTATTTATCGGTACTATAAGTTCTTTTTTACTTAGTATTTTTTTATTTTTTAGTGGTTGTACTTCAATAACAATACCAATTTCTTATTTTATAGGAATGTTTATAACTAATATTTGCGGGGTTATTGAGATAAAAAACATTATTAACCTAAAACATTTTTTTAAATATTTTTTTAAATATTTTTTATTTAATTATTTAATTTATTACATTATCAAAAACACATCTGTTTTTTTTAGAAATAGTTATTTGAATTATGTACTTTATTCTGTAGTACTATCAGCTATATGTTATACTTTTTACATTTTAGCTATTTATTTAGATAAGAAGCTATCAATCAATAATATTATTAGGAGACAATTCAATGAATTTAGAAAATATAAAAAATAAAATAGAAAATAGAACTTTAAACATCGGCATAATCGGACTTGGATATGTAGGACTTCCTTTGGCTATGGAATTTTTAGATAAAAACTATAAAGTCTTTGGTTATGATATCAGTGAAGAAAAAATAAATAATATAAAGCATGGTCGAATAGACTACACAGATGTAGACAATGATAAACTTTCTACAGCTCTATTAAAAAACTTCAAAATTTCTTCTAAGAAACAAATACTAAGAGAAATAGATATAGCAATTATATGTGTACCTACTCCCTTAACCAATTCATTTGAGCCAGACATTTCTTATATAACTGAAGCTATGGACACATTGCTTAGTTTAAAATTGGAAAATCTTATTATTGTTTTAGAAAGTACTACTTACCCAGGCACAACACGTGAAATTCTATTACACAATTGTTTAAATCAAAATTATATTTTAGATAAAAATTTACTTGTTGCTTATTCGCCTGAACGTGTTGATCCAGGTAATTTAAAATTTCAAATAAACAATACTCCTAAAATTGTAGGGGGAATATCACAAAAAAGTACTTATATAGTAGAAATGATTTATAATACAATTATTGAAGATGTTATACCAGTCTCTACTCCTGAAGTAGCAGAGATGAGTAAATTACTAGAAAATACTTTTAGAAGTGTAAATATTGCTTTTGTCAATGAAATGATGAAATTATCAGAAAGCTTAAATATTGATATTTGGGAAACAGTTGATGCATCTGGTACAAAACCTTTTGGTTTTATGAAGTTTCTTCCAGGACCAGGAATTGGAGGACACTGCATTCCTTTAGACCCAATGTATTTATATTGGAAAGGAAAAATTAATAACAATTTTTCTAAGTTTATTGAATTATCACATCAAATAAATTGCAAAATGCCAGAATATGTTGTTGATAATATTATAAAATTTTTAAATATAAATAAAAAAAGTATTAATGGATCTAAAATACTATTAGTAGGAATGTCTTATAAAGAAAATATAAGTGATCTTAGAGAATCTCCTTCTATAGATATTTACGAATTGTTAAAGAAATACAATGCTAATGTAGATTATTGTGATCCATTAATTTCTGAATTTAATGATAGTCACAACAATACTATAAGATCAATAAGTTTAAACTATGATCTGTTTAATCACTATGATATAGTAGTTTTATTATCAGTACATGAAATTTTTGATAAAAAGCTAATAATAAAGAACTCAAATTATATTTTAGATACAAAAAATGCAATGAAAGAATTCAATAATAACAATGTTATCAAAAAATTAGGGTTTGTCAACTCATAATAGAACAGAAAAAGATAGCGATGTTTTATAATTAACTTTAAAAAATAATATACAGGCTTTTTCAAAAACCAGTGCCTTTAGGCACTGGTTTTCTAATTTCATGTTAAACTCCATTGGTTCTTATAAGATATTATTATTTTCATAAAGAATTGAGTGCATCAATGGTAGCTGCATTATCTATATGAGTATATAAAGTTGTTGTATTTGTACTTGAATGTCCCAATTGTTGGGCAGTTAATACCAATGAATTTGTCTGTTGATAGAGTCTAGTAGCCAATGTATGACGCAATTTATGCGGACTAACTTGTACTCTGAATCCTTTTGAATATTTTGCTACCATCCGTTCGATTGCAATACCGGATATACGTTTGGCTTCTCCTTGATAAATTGATAGAAATAATGCTTTTTCGTTTTCTGTCACTTTGTATCGTTCTTTCCGAATAACTAGATAATTAGCTAAATATTCCATTGCAAATGCTGCTATATTGACCGCATCTCTCTTATTTCCTTTTCTAGTTACTACCACATTATTCTTATCTAAAGATAGATCATCTAAATTAATATTTACAACCTCGGAGAGTCTCAATCCAGATCCTAAAATCAGTGCATTGATTGCCAGGTCTCTTTCTACATCTCGTTGGTAATAGATCAAAGCTCGTTTGCTTAAAGTTTTTTTATATTCATTGGCAATGTAATCTAGATAATTTTGTGTATCTTCGTCTAGAAATAATTTTTTTTCGATTGCGTTTGCACGGGCAGCTAACGTAGTTTTATCTGTGATAGTTGCTACTTGGTCCATAGGATTATCGTCTAAGTATGGTTTTCCTAGAGGATTATTTGAACTTTTCGAAAGATATTTAAATAGAACCTTTAATGCTGTGATATTTCTATTGATAGTAGAAGTGGACAGACCTAAGTTATTATTATCTTCGAGCTTAGCTTTTGTTGTGTCTTTTTTGACGTTTTCTTTTGCGCGACGTTTCAAATGAGATTTATACAAGTTTAGGTCATAGGCGGTTAACTGTCTTATCGAGGTGATAGAAGTATCAGGAATGATAGATTCACTCAGAAGCCACTCATAAAAGAGTTTATAATTTTTTAGATATTCTAAAGTGGTTCGAGGGGATTGATCTTTATCTTCACGATCTTGAACAAAATCTTTTATATAATCGGGCATATGAAGTATGATTGTATCTATTTTTTGATATATTTCTGTATTTTTCATGCTGTTCATCCTTTCAATAAGTAGGGGAGAGGAGTATCCCTGCAATTGGACTATACCAATTATAGAGTGTTTTGTCAATTGGTATGCTCTAAAATTTATTAATTTGTTTCAAAAAAAGCATATAAATAGGAAAGGAAATAGAAGGGAACAATCTAAATTTTTTGAATTTTCTTAATTAATTATATAAAAAGAACAATCTTTCTATATAATTGCAAAGAAGGTTTTTTATGATTATAACCGTAAACTACTAGCGGCAGGACAATGGTTTTCTTTTATGTTTCTATGTTAGTTAACGAATAAGCTTGCTATAAGCCTAATTTTTCGAAGTAAATTTCAAATAAAATATAAAATGATAATTATTTGAAGTTATCTTCAAATAATGTATAATAAGAGATATATTTGAATACTTCATTAGGAAGGATGGAACTGATGTTTCAAAGACCGTATTATTTATCAAAACTAATCGAATTTAAAGATACAGATTTTATCAAAATCATTACTGGAGTAAGACGTTCAGGAAAATCAGTTCTCTTAATGCTTTATAAAGAATATTTGATTAAAAATGGGATTGATAAAGATCATATAATATATATAAACTTTGAAAGTTTTACTTATCAGACAATTAACAATGAAAATATGTTGAGAGAGGCTCTGACTGAATTAATACCTCACGATGATAACAAAATTTATTTTTTGTTTGATGAAATACAACTTGTTGAAGGGTGGCAACGCGTAATAAATGGATTACGTGTTAGCTTTAACAGCGATTTAGTAGTTACTGGCTCTAATGCAAATATGCTTTCTGGAGAAATAGCTACACTATTAAGTGGTAGATATATCGAAATTCCTATTTATCCATTATCCTTTAGTGAGTTTTTAATGTTCAAGAACATTGATAAGAACTCAAGATTAATTGATCAAGCATATGAAGAATATGAAAAATATGGTGGGTTTCCAAGTGTTGTTCTCGCTGAGGAAAACATAAAAGATACAATCCTATCTGGCATATTTGATACAATTGTTTTAAACGATGTCGCATTACGCTCGGGTATAAAAGATCCTGCTGTTTTAAAAGCTATTATTCGTTTTTTAGCCGATAATGTTGGTCAGCTAGTCAATTCTTCTAAAATAGCTAACACACTTAAAAGTGAAGGAATAAAAACAAGTGTGCATACCGTCAATCGATATTTAGATATGTTAGAAAATGGTTACTTGTTTTATCGTGCACAACAATATGATATTAGAGGAAGAGATTACCTGAGGACAAATGGTAAATATTTCATAGTTGATTCGGGACTACGCAGAAATGCCATAGGTAGAAAAGATGGTAACTATAGCAATAGACTAGAGAATATTGTTTATATTGAATTACTTAAACGAGGGTATACTATAGATGTCGGTAGACTTGATAATAAAGAAATTGATTTTATTGCAAAAAAATTAGATGAAACAATCTACATTCAAGTTACTTATGAATTACCCCAAAATAACCATGAAACTGATAATTTACTTCATATAAAAGATAATTACAAAAAAATAGTTATCACAGGACGTTATTATGATATTACTCAAATCGATGGAATTCATATTATATATATTGTTGACTGGTTACTTGGAAAAAAATAGGACTCTTTTTGGTAAACAAAATTTATCACAAATAAAAGCATATAATAAGCCCTATCTGATAGGTATGGGTTATTATATGCTTTTTAATTTATAGATTCCCAACTATATAGAAAACGTAAATTTTCTATATAGTTTGTTGTTTTATTATATACTATTTTAGTAATCTTCTTACATTATTTTGTGAATGAATCCATATGCTTTCATCAAGACTAGAAATAAATTTTTTAGTTTGCAGCATATAAAATTTTCTTTTTGATAAATTATGAGCATCTGAGCCAATATAATCTATCATTTTTCTTTTTAAAATCTCTATTGAAATTTGTTGTGGTAAATTTCCATAATATCCTAAAAAACTACCTGCTGTAATTTGTGTTTTACAGCCTAAGTTAATTAGTTTTTCTAAAATATCTAAGTTTTTCTGAATACTCCTATTTCTTTCAGGATGAGCTATAATAGGACGAATATTTAATTTAATAAGAGTACCTAATAATTCAAAAATATAATAAGAAATAGAAATATTAGGTAACTCAATTAAAATCTCTTTTCTACCTAAACTTTTTAGAAAAATAATATTATTTTTTTCGATTTCTTCAAGTATACTAGGTAATAATCGTATTTCTTGTGCTGGATATATTCGTATATTAATATTATGTTTATCTAAATTGTTCTGTAATTCTTTTACTGATTTTAAAACTAGTTCTTTATTATTTTTATTATCCTTTAACAAAAAATGAGGTGTAGCTATTATATCCCTAATGCCTTGACTATAAGCATGCTTACACATTGAAATTGATTCATTTATAGTTTTTGGTCCGTCATCTAAATTAGGTAATATGTGACAATGAAAATCAATCATATAGTCATCAGCTCTTTTCTTTAAATTCAAAATATGAATATATTTTACCATTTAAGCTTTTATATTTTCTTTCTAAAATAGTAAAATGTTTTAACTCACCTAAAAATTGCATGTATTCTTTCTGATTTAAATTCATAGCTTTTATGCAATAGTCCCAATTATATATTTTGTTTGAATTATCTTTTTTCATGAGATCAATTAGATATTGTTCCATTTTTTTCATTATTATCTTATATAAATCCTTTCAAATACATTAATAAGATATATAATTATAAAAATACTAGTTTGAAGTATTATTTTTCAATTTTCCAAGAGATATTTTGTTCAACTTTATCAATTTTAGGAGCATATTTTATAGATCCATCATCAGAAGAAAACTTCCATGTATAACTTCCGTCTCCTTCTAAACTTTCACCTGGTTTAACTTCTCCACCAAAATTTTCTAGTAAACCAAACATTTCTTGTTTTTTACCTTGATTTACAACTTCAAAATCACCTGCACCTATGCCAACAGATTTATTTGTATTATTTTTAATTTTATAATGAATAGTAATATATTCATTATCTTCTTGTTTGTTTTTTGTTGCTTTGTCTATTTTAACAATAAGACCTTTAGAAATTTCCATATCTTTATTTGGAGTAATTTTTAGATTAACGCTATCTTTTTTATCACTATCAGTTATAACTCCTTTTGTATCAGTAGTATTTATATTTTTATTATCATTATTCTCCTTACTTTGATTACCG
>NZ_JBIOSW010000002.1:0-104499 GCF_051714985.1 Enterococcus sp. AZ078 | reverse complement strand
TATTTATGTCTTGAAATAAGCTTTCTTTATATATTTTATAATTTAAAAATAATAAGGTAGTATATATTATATTTTATAGATTTAATTAAAGTAGTATGTTATCATATTAAAAAAGGTAGTATATAATAGATAAAGGAGTGATAGAGATTGTCCAAAAAATTTGTAATTGGTAACTTTAAAGGTGGCGTTGGAAAAAGCACTTGCGCCCAAATGTTAGGTTTTGAATCTGCCGTGGCAAAAAAACAAAAAACATTGATCATCGATTTAGATATGCAAGGGAATACTTCAGATGTTATGAGTTTAACCCATATGAATTTTCCAGTTGAAGATGGTGGTGGAGATGGTGAACCGTTAGATTATCAATATACAATTACTGACGTTCTTGTTGGAACGCCTCCTCTAGAACTAGGATTGGAAAAAAATGGGAAAGTCAACTGGGATAAGGTAGTAGTCAATGATACTCGTGTTGATCCAGAAAAAGCTGTATATAAAGTAGTAGATAATCTATATATATTACCAGCTGATATGAGTTTTGAACTTTACGATGATTGGATCAAAGACCAGTTTTCAGATTCTTCAGATAAACTTCTTTACATGGAAAAAAGATTGGCACCTTTATTAGAAGAATTTGACGTGATTTATCTGGACGTACCACCTTCAATTTCTGTTTATAGTAAATCCGCAATGTATATAGCTGATTTCGCGATTGTTGTTTTGCAAACACAAGTAAAATCTATGCGAAATGCTATGCAATACTTAGAATACATGGACTTCTTTGTTGATGAATTTGATACAACTTTAAAGGTTGCTGGAGTCATTCCTTTTATGCTTGAGAGTGGAGATGCCGTAGATCAAGAAATGTATGCAGAGGCTCAAAAAATTTACGGCGATCATCTATTGAAAAATGTAGTACTTAAAAATGCAAGATTAAAACGTTATGATGGATCAGGAATAACTATGGAATTGACTAAAGCTGGTAAGCTAAAACAGTGGGATAGACGTTCTCATGAACTTTTTATCAATATATATGATGAACTTGTTGAACATGAAACTTGGTACGAGTAGGAGGGGGATCCAATGGCTGATATAAAAGATCTAGGTATCTTTAAGCCAAATAAAGGTTTAAATAAAATACGAGCTGGAAATGCTGCAAGAAAAGAATCGAAAAAAATTTCCGTTGATTCAATAACTGCTGGTGAAAGTGCCATTGTTACTAGTAAAGAAACTACTGAAGCTCAAAAAGTTAATGTTACAGATTCTGTTCAATCACCAAAAAGGCCAACAAAAAAAACAGTTCCTCCTAAGAAGTCAAAAGGGGTAGGGGCTCCCATAAGAAAATTTGATCGTTCTTTTTCTGCCCAAATGCCCCTGAAGCTATCACCACTACTGAACGCCACCTCTAGAGTAATGGTCGAAAAATATGAAACAAATCTTACTAGGGATGAGTTATTAAGAAAAGCACTTGATGAGTATATCAAGCAGCATTTGACTCAAGAAGATAAACAAGATCTTTTTAATAATGTTATGCGTGATATTGAATTATTTAGAAAAAAGAAACCTACAATTCCTGAAATAGACACAGATGGTACTATCATTCGCACAGTAGAAGAAATAGAACAAGAGACTGAAACATTCCTACATGATAGTTGGGGGATGAACTATAAACATTGATAAAGTACTACCTTAATTACAAATTAGGGTAGTACTTTATACATATTTAGAAGTATCATTACATATGATCTTTTATATGGTATATAACTTAATATCCTCTACCTCTTTAAATATTTAATGCTACCAACATTGCTATTAATGTACCTGGTAAAAACTTATAGGGATAGCTAAAAAATCTGTTTGATTTTCAGCCTCAATAATTAAAATTATACTATGGACACTAATAAACTACTACTTTAATTCACAATTAGGGTAGTAGTTTATTAATTAAAGTAGTATATTATTCATTTTCCATAATATTTAAAATATAGCAGTATTCCTTAGTCTCCATTTTTTCAAATATATTATGACGAATTGGATTCTAAATCAACATAACATACTACCTCAATTACAGATTAAGGTAGTATGTTATTACCTTTTTATTGGATTATTTAAATATCAAAATAGCTTGATTGATACTATATAAACTGATCTATAAGTAGGAAACTAGCCTATATTTTGTAATTATGACAAAATTTACTTATATATTTACTCCATAAAAAATGGCTAATTTAACCATTAGAATGCTGACTAAAATCCCAATTTATCTGCGTACATTTTAAGGCCTTATTTGGGTAATCCTTCAACAAAAAAACTGAAACGCGCTCAGAATGCTCCTAAGCAAAAAACACTTTTTTTGTTTGTTATTTCCAGAATATTCTGAGTTACTGAAATGATATAAAATCATAAACTCATCTCATTGATTTTATTGACTTTTAAATCTTAGTATCTATCAGTTTATGATTATGTTAATATATAACTAAAATAAAGAACTCAGAATATTTTTAAGAAGGTGAACAATTTGAACTATAATGTTCAACCGCTGCGAACGATGGAAGAGATTCAAGATTTTCAATTCTGGCTACGAAGAACAACTTACGCTGAACGTGATAGCTTTTTGTTTCTATTTGGGATAAATAATGGTTTGCGAATGTCTGATATTATAAAACTTAGGGTAGGGGACATTTGTGGAATAGATAAGCCTGTAATTGTCGAACAAAAAACAGGGAAGAGAAAGCCAATTTTTATAGATAATTTAAGAGAAGAAATTTCAATTTACACTGAAGGAAAAGAAGATCATGAATGGTTGTTTCCAAGCAGGCAGCAGGGAGGGCATATCACTAGAGATCGCGTGTATCAAATCTATGCTGATGTAGCCAAGAAGCTAGAAAGAACAGATATAGGGACACACACTTTACGAAAAACTTTCGGGTATCATTATTATAAGAGAACGAAAGATATTGCTACCTTAATGTTCATTTTCAATCACAGTTCTCAAGCAATTACAAAAAGATATATCGGAATTACCGAAGATGAGATAGGTGCTTCGTTGCGTGGATTTAAATTGGGAGGATAATTTAGATATTAGTTTTTTCGTGTATAATTAAATAACTATAATGAAAACTTAGAAGGTAAGATGAATGAAGATAACTGAATTTTTGGAAGTATTTAAAACGTTTAGTAACATTTATAATAGAATACCAGAGATAGAACAAAATATTGTAGTTGATAATGATTATTATGGAGGAATGGGCGGAGGTTCTATTGTTCCAAAGACAAATTTAGTAGAGTTAGATGTAAATAATTACAGAGAATTATATGTTTTTAATGCTTTGGATTTTGAAATACCTATGAAACAGATGAAAAACATTGACATACATATCCTACCAAATGAGTCGTGTCAAATAGATTATTCAATCGAATATTTTTACAAAGGTAAAAAAATAAAAAAGTGTGACAAATGTTTTGAATCAGCTGTGGTGAAAGTTCCTCAATTTAAATTAAATCCTGCTAACTCGATACAATTTCAAGGATATGTATTTAATGTTTTAGCTAAAGATAATATAAGAAAATATAAAAAAGGTAATATAGTCCATATTGATAAACAAATATCTTCTAATTTAGAAGATATAAAAAAAGCCTTTGAAATTAAAACAATTGGCACTGTCCCTAACTTTAAATAACAAATAACTTACAGTCACAAGTTATAACGCTCATCTTAATATTTAAAACATATACATTTTTTTCTATGGTTTCTGAATGCGAGTCTCATATCCAATAATCGAAAAATAAACTATTAACAATAAAAAAGTCTTCATTTATTGTTGAGGGAAATAAGAATACTTCTCCTTTTATTATGTTAGTATTGTGGACTGGTTTATTAATTGCATAGTATTTTAACAATCACAATTTTTTTCTTGATTTTTCAAGCTTTATTTAAGAGATTTTATATCAGTTATTCTGATTGGCAACTGGTAGTTTAGTAATATAAAAACGGTAGTGAAGCTTGTCTCTAAAGTTAGGTTTTTGTCTAATTTTAGAGGGAAGCTTCATTATTATACTTGTTTACTACATCTATAAAGCGTTCAAAGCATCAATCGTAGCTGCGTTGTCTATATGGGTATATAAAGTTGTTGTATTAGTACTAGAGTGTCCTAATTGTTGTGCCGTAAGTACTAAAGAATTGGTTTGTTGATAGAGTCTAGTGGCCAACGTATGACGTAGTTTGTGGGGACTGACTTGGACCCTGAAGCCTTTCGAATATTTTGCTACCATTCTTTCTATAGCAATCCCTGAGATTCGTTTTGCTTCTCCTTGATAGATTGTTAGGAAAAAGGCTTTTTCATCGTCTGAAGCTTTATACCGTTCTTTTCGAATGGCTAAATAATTTGCTATGTATTCCATAGCAAAAGCTGCTATATTCACAGCATCTCTTTTATTTCCTTTTCTAGTCACTACGACATTGTTCTTCTCTAAAGATAGATCTTCCAAATTAATATTTACAACTTCTGATAATCTCAATCCAGACCCTAAAATAAGAGCATTTATGGCAAGATCTCTTTCAATATCTCTTTGATAATAAACTAACGCTCTTTTACTCAAAGTGTTCTTATAATCCACTGCGATATAATCCAAATAGTTTTGCGTATCATCTTCTAAAAATAATTTTTTCTCTATAGCATTTGCACGTGCAGCTAAAGTTGTTTTATCTGCAATAGTAGATACTTGGTCCATAGGATTTTTTTCTAAATATGGCTTTCCTAAAGGATTATTCGAGCTCGTAGAAAGGTACTTAAACAAAACTTTTAGTGCCGTGATGTTTCGGTTAATAGTAGGGATCGATAAGCCCAAGTTATTATTGTCTTCAAGTTGAGATTTAGTGGATTCTTTTTTGACATTTTCTTTTGCGCGACGCTTCAAGCGGGACTTATATAGATTTAAATCATAGGCTGTTAATTGCTTTATTGATGCGATGGAAGTATCAGCAACAATAGCTTCGCCCAATAACCAATTATAAAAGAGTTTATAATTTTTCAAGTATTCTAGCGTTGTACGAGGAGATTGATCTTTATTCTCACGTTCCTGAACAAAATCTTTTATATAAGCTGGCATATGAAGCAATATTTCATCTATTTTTATATATATTTCCGTATTTTTCATTATATTCATCCTTTCAAATAGTAGGGGAGAGAAGTAACTCTACAATTGGACTATACCAATTCGAGAGCTGCTTGTCAATTAATTTATACACAAAAATTGAAATAAATAAAATATATGATATAATAAGTGCATGGATAAGATAGAATTCGAAACTTATAAACGACCAAATGGACATGATGAATTTTTAGAGTGGGTTACCGCTTTGCCTATTAAAGATCGTGCAAAATTATTAAGAACTATCAAAGAAACAGAAGTAAATGGCCTGTTAGTCGCACAACGTTTTAAATGGGTTAAAAAAATAGATACCAATTTATATGAATTGAGAAGTAAAGTTGGTTCAAATATTCAAAGAGGGTTATATTTTCATGTTGAAAATGGGCGATATGTAATCACACATGGCTTTACAAAAAAGTCAGAAAAAACGCCCAAAAAAGAAATATATCATGCAAAGGAATTAAGAAAGGAATGGTTTGAAAATGAAGATAGATGATTTAATTAAAGATATGAAAAAAGATACCGCCTTTGCAGAAGCTTATCAGAGTGAAGGGGAGAAACTGCAAACTGCTATAGCACTATATAAAGCAAGAGAAGAGGCGGGACTAACACAAGTTGAGCTAGCTGAACGTGCAGAGACCACTCAAGCAACTATCGCTCGAATTGAACGTGGGGATAACGTATCTTTTGAGAAGCTATCAGCAATTGCTCATGCTATGGGAAAAGAATTAAAAGTTGAATTTATCTAAATAAGATTGACCCTCCAAAAAAATCTTTTAGAGTTTTTTTATATTAATTATATAGAAAGAACAATCTTTCTATATAATTAAATAATTGAAAATAAGTGAATGTAACTAGTTAAGTGTTTAAGAGAGTAAGAAGGGGAGCAGCAATAACCAAAGAACACATAATTTAGCCTAAAAATCTAAGCAGATGTTAAGGGGTAATTTATTAACTTGTTTTGCTATAGCTATTTAAAAGAGTAGACTTGAAAATTGCACTTATTTGTAAGTTTACAAACAAGTATTTGCCTGATTACAATTAACAGAATATATGCTATGATAAAATTATCAAAAACAGGTTCATATTACGACCGAAGGCCACTAGCGGTCGGGCCAGTGGCTTTCTTTTACGTTCTTTTCAGATCAACGGGTAGGCTTACTGTCTTTTTTGACAATTCTGCAATCAAGCTATTTACAGATGTAGGGGCTGCTACTTCTGCCGCAATTGCAAAAAACAAACTTTATCTATTGTATTTAATTGATTGTAATTATTAATAGATATGGTATAATTGTTTTAACGAAAAGATAATTCATTATACACCAAAAACCACTAGCTGGCGGGCTAGTGGTTTTCTTTTACGTTCTTTTCAGATTAACGGGTAGGCTTACTGTCTTTTTTGGCAATAATTTTGCAATCAAGCCATTTACAGATGTAATGCGCGATTACTTCTGCTACAATTGCAAAAAACATATCGAAAAGGTAATTCATTATACAACCTCCTCCCCTTGCCAGAATAGGCCGGGGTAGCAGACAGCATAAACATTATACCATAACTGAAAATTTCAGTTTAGTATATTTCTCCACATATTGGTGGACCATTACAATTAAATACTCCATGGTTCTTATTGATCCAGATATAACTTGTAAAAATCCCAAGTATATAGAAAACTATAATTTTCTATATACTTGGGTTTGTATTCTTCTCAGAATCTCCAATGGTACAATTCTAAAATTCTTTCAAAAGTATCTTTAACATCATCAAATATTTCATTACTTAACTTAAGAATGGATGGCAGCAACTTCTGCCTAAATTTAAATTAAGGTAAATAATTATATCTCTTCCCATGCTTCAGAAAAATCTTCCTTTGCAAACAAAGAAACTAATCCGCTAATCTGCTTCAACCTTAATAGCTCGTCTTTGTCCATACCCAAGTTTGTTATATAATCCATTGATCACTTACTACTGATCCTACTAACTTTTGAATAATTTCTACCATATGATCTACCTCTTGCTCGATTATGGCGAATTGTACTGGCAATTCTATCGACTATTGGTTTATCAATGATAACTACTGGCAAATGATTTTCTTCTCTTTCTGCAATCTCTTTTAACTTTTTCATTACTAAATATCTATGATAACCATCAATAATTTCATAGTAATTCTTTTCATTTACATAATAACAGACAATTGCATTGTACAACCATCTGCTAAAATTGATTTTTCTAATAATTTTAGTTCCGTAGGAGCTACATTATTAGAATTATAATCATTTGCTCGTATTTTATTTATCTGAATTCTACACACTTTATAAACAGGACTTATAAATTTCTTCTGTTTTCCATAATTTTATTGTTTCTTCTTTCTTTTGTAATTCATCCTTTGTTTGAGAAAAAAATATATCGACAGGATGTCTCATTTTTTAGAATTTCAATACACATTCTTTTATACGATGGAATCAATCGAAAATGTTTAACCGGTACCTCATCAAGACAATCATAAAATTTAATCCAGTAATATTCAGTTTTATACTTTCTATTATTATTTGGTTTGCCTAAATCTACAAATGAAACATCAAAATTTTTCAATTCTTCCACAACATCTAAAGGTAATGAACCACCTTTATTTAACCAATAATTTTTAGAAAAGTTGAACTTTTTTAAATAAATATCTCTAGTTTTTTTAGGTAATATTTGTAATAAAAAATTTGTATATGCTTTCCATACTATGAATTTTTTTGATCTCTTCACATATTTCTTCCATTCTTTAAGCAATTGGTGAATAATTCTTATGAAAATAGCAGTTCTAATATTTCTCTTCAAAAAACTGAAAATATTTTTTCTCATCTGTAAAAAAGTTATTTAACATGATTAATTTTTCTTCCTTAAAAAAGGAGAATAAATGTATGAACAGTAAAATGATCACATTAGGAGCAGCAGCAATTATGGGGATCTCTGCTTTAAGAATTTCATAATTGGCCCGTACATGCGGACACTACAAAAGAGGGTAATACAGTAGTTTCTTATACAGGTACCGCCCCTCAACCAAAAGATTGGGGAATCTCTGTTCCTGCAACAATCAATGAAACAAAGGAAGATAAATCTGATAATGTCACATTTAAGTATGGTATGGGACAACTAGCAATTGTAGATGCAGATGGTAAATCTTTTGAAGATTCTTCTAAGGATCGTACCTTCAGTGTCAACGATACTCCTCAATATGTAGATAGCGATGGATATATGCTAGTCAAAACTTCTGATGGTAAGGATTGGACATGGTTATATAGTGAATAAACGGAACAAGGTGCTGCAGAACCTACTGCTTTAACTGATAAAATGAAAAATAATGCTGCTGAAGCAACTGATCTTAAAAAAATTACATTTACTTAATCAGCTTAAGGAAACACAAAATCACCGTTATCACGCTATATACTTTTTGGTTCTCCAATACCTGGTAATACAAACCCTCCAATTGATTTAAGCAAAAATTATTCAGATACTATTTCTTGGATTGTTTCCGAAACGACTCCAGCTTAAAAAATAGAATCTTATAAAGTAAAAATTATAAAAAATCAAAACTGGGGCAGAATGAGGTTCCTTCTGACTCAATTTTGATTTTATACCACTCATCAGTCCTTATTGAAAAAGAACCAGAAGTTTTCTTTCTGTCCTAATTATTCTAAGATTTCTTTTTCCCAACATTATTTGATAAAGAGCCAGAATAATTTAGGCAGAAAGAAGAAAAACTTCTTTCTGTTCTTTTTATTTGGTTAAAATGGTTTTACCGTGGCAGATCATGATCCGTCGTTTGAAATGATAAAAATTTCGAAACCCATAAGCATTGCGTTTTAATACTTTAATAGGGTTGTTTAAACATTCTAGTGGTCCATTTGAATAACTGTAGCGGAGGGCATTTCGGATCTGTGGCAGAAACTTTTAAATGTTCGCAAAGTTGTCGCATAAGTTTCAGGTAGCTGGCTGATTTCTCTGGATAAACAGTCCTCAAATAGTGAATGATCTCTTTTCTTTACTGCATAAAGAACATCTTGATATAACTGATAGCCTTGTCGTAGATTGGGACAAGTAGCTAACAATCGGTCGACAATCTCACTTTCAGTTAAGTAATCTTTGAAACTGGCACGCCAAACCCGTTTTTCATCGTTCAACTTTGCTTCTTCTTTTTGTAGGAGCTTCCAATAACGTTTCATTTTTTTACCAAGTCCACGTTGGTATTGAGAAGTACTTTTAAGTCGTGCATTGGTTTCCTTCACTCGGTGGTTTAAAAAAGTTCTTCCTATATGTTGGACAATATGGAAACGATCAATCATCAACTGAGCATTTGGGAAAAGCTTTTTAACCAATGAAACATAAGGTGCACACATATCAATAACAATGAATTCAACGGCTTTTCGAGTCACTAAGGAAAACCGAGAAAAATAGCGTTCTAAATAAGGCAATCGTCGATTTTCAACAATGTCTAGTAGTTCGTGCCTTTGTCCATCCATCATAATAAAACTCATGGCACTTGCGACACTTCGAACTGATTTGAATTCATCAAAGCATAAGACCTTTGGTAAAGTCTGTTTGAAAGGGTTCAATGGGCGGTAAAATCTCTTCATGACACGATAAACCGAAGAAGTGGAAATATTTTTCTGACGAGCGATTTCCGTCATCGAAGTATTCTCTTTTAAGCGAGTAACGACAGACCAACGAACTTTTTGACTAATAAAACAGTGTTTCTCAGCGACAGAGGTATCCGCTACGAAGGTGCGTTGACAAGTCTTACATTTGAATCGTTGTTTCTTCAATTCCAGATAGGTCCGATATTCAGACACGTCATTAAGTAACAACCGGACGGTTGTCGTCCCCCAACGAATGATCTTAGAGGGGACGACACAAAGACAATGAGGACACTCTTCGGGCGTGTATTGAAGAGTACCTTTGTAAATCAAGCAAATTTGCCCTTTATATCTTTCTTTGGTTAAACAATTTTCCTCGAAATAGATATTTAGGTCTAGAATATTTAGGGTATCTTTGATAAGCTGAGTATAAGACATCTTGAATCCTCCTATGAATTGGTTAGCCAAATTAATTCTAAAGGATTTCAGGGTGTCTTTTCTATGTTTTTACATCATAAAAAAGATGTTGGTGAATTTCACCAACATCAAAAAGTATAGAGCCATTATTCTAAGATTTCTCTTTACCAACATCATTTGACAAAGAGCTGAATTAATCACCAACCTACAAAGGATTGGTTACTTCTGAATGAATTAAGTTAAATAACAGAAAAATATAATGAATGATTACATATTTCTTTATCTTCACAGAATTCCTGAATGAATATTCGATAATCTTTTTCTGAACATTTCAAAATTGCTTCCTCAGAAAGTTCTACTTCAATATTTAAAAGTAATAATATAATTTGTAATTGAGCATCTAGTCCTAAAATTTCTGCATGTAATTTAAAGAAATTTTCCATTTGTTTTGAATATACTTTTTCTTTAATTTGGTCACACAATACTTTAATTCTTGCAGAAATCAAAGGATATTTTTTATAAAATAGTGAATCATTATATTTATCTTCAAAATATTTAAAATATTCATTTTCACTTAAATATATAGGATAATTTTTCAATATTTCACCTTCTTTACTATTTTTGATTACATACATAGTTAAAAAATAGTTGTAAATCTTTATTGATTGAAAATAAGGAAACTGGAAACATTTTTGTTTCTTTATATTCTTGAAAAGGAAAACTTGCTAAAGCTCTTTCACATATAATAATGCTACTATTTATATCAATATATACTGGCAAAGAATCTAGAGAATAATATAAACCATTGTCTATAACTATATGTTCTGTATTTAATTTTCTAAGAATCCATTCACGATAAGCAATATGGGAAAATTCATCTTCAGCAACAATAAAAACATCCAAAATTTCAGAAAAGTCACTAATTAATAATTCTGTAGTTTGTAAACAAAATTTTTCTACTGCTTGACTATCAAGAAAAATTTTGTAGCTATGTTTTTTGCTCCATTCTCTAACTATACGTTCAACTTTTTTATAGATTTTTTGTTGCTTCTTATCAAAAAAATGATGCTTTTCAACTAAAAACATGAAGCGATTTAAGAAAATAGAAGAAAGAAATTGTATAAATGTTTTTTCAAACATTATATCATTTAATAAGTCTCGATTGAATTCAGTCTCAAAAGTGTGAACTAGTTCTACTAATTCGGGAATATGACATATATGAGATTTTCGAATTTGACTATATTCCATTTTTAAATAATGGTAGTTGCTTAAATTTTGTTCTAGTAATCTATATATAATTGCAATATAAGCAATTTCGTCCTTGCTAAAACCATATGGCACTAATAAATTTTCCACTTCTTTATACAAAATTTTTTTATAAATCAAATTGAACTCCTGATTAGGAATTTTTAAATACTTATTTTTTCTTTTAAATGTCAAATATATATTTAATGTAAAAAAGAATTTTTCTCTAAAATTTAATTTATTAGAAAAAACATGCATAAATTTTTGAACTAACCGTTCAGCTTTACTATATATTACTTGATCAAGCATAGTATCAAATAAATCAGTCCTCATCCAAATAGTGATCAGAACCAAACGATATTTAAATTCATCTTCAATAAATTGTCCGTCTTCTGTCATAATTTCAAAATCTTTAAAAAAATCTTCTACTTTTTTTTTAAAGAAAAAAATTTGGAAACTGATATATGTTCTCTTTCTGAAATTTTTAAATAGTTTCGTTCTCCCTTTAAATACCATGCACAAATTTTCAAGAAAAAAGATTGTTCATAAATTTTTTTTACAAGCTCATACCTAGTTGCTCCTGACAAAAAATCAACAATTATAGTTGAAGAATTTTCCTTTATTAATCGAATTCGAGAATCAATTGATAAAATTTTTTCGATATCACGTTTGACAGTTACTTTACTAATTTCTAACAAATCAGCAACTTCTTGAATATCTATCTTCTTCAATTCAAATAAATATTCAAGAATTTTAACTTGCCTCATGATATCTTTTTCAATATAGTTTTCAATCACTTTTTCTATCTCCCACTTTATTGATATTTTATATCCTAGTGAGCTCCCCCGCTTAATAAAGTTTTTTAACATTTAAAGCGGGATCTTGTTGAGCTACCAGTATCGATGTCTCTATCATGATAAATATAATCCGCGAAACAAGTCCACTCATGAATATTAATTTGACTAAAAAAAGTATTTGGCTATTTTTTCTTTGTAACTAGCATCGAATGTCTTGATTGCTTAGGTTGTTAACGCTTTAGTTTAGAATTAAATTTATCATTATCAATCTTTCAACTATCAAAAAGTATAACAAAATCAATAATAACGAAACAGCATTTATCACCCACCTATTAGAAGATGGGCGACTACTATACTATGGTCCCTTGATTAAATTCCACTCTATGTTTCCAGAATACTTTCCTGGTTGTACATATTTCGTTTCTGGTATTCTTAACGTTACATTTCCTAAATCATAATCATAAACAGCATTATGTTCCACATCTTGTGCAGTCATTATCGGAATCGGTCCACTACTTCCGATAACTACTTTTTGAACACCACTAACATCATTCGTTGGACATTCAATTAAATCATTGTTAGTAAAATCTTTTTCTCCATTATTTATATTTTTTAATACGTTATTTCCTTGATGTAAAGTGAGTATTTCAGCACCCGGTATTTCTTTTCCATCCCACATCAATTGTGCTTGTAAAACCCAAGAATCTTTAATCATTCGCTGATCTCGGACTGCTACATGATAATTATGTGAACCTGCATTTGTTAATGGAATGATTTGATTTCCTGAATCTTCTAATTTAGAAACAAAATTAAATACTTTTGGCATATATGCTATTCCATAAATGCTCGAATGATCTGGTTTTACATTATCTGTATCTTGTGAAGGAATTTGGATCTTACCATAATCCTTCTTTCCCCATTTTGCTCGATATTCCACTCCATATAAATCAGGATAAACATTTTGAGCACTGGAATCATTTCCACTTATTAGCTCCCATCCTAGGAAATCTACTCCATTTTTTGTTGGAATATTTTCTTTTTTGAATTGCTCAAAAGCAGTTACTGTGTTTATTTTTCCAAATTCTTCTGGTGTATACACTATCTTGGTAAAGTAATATTTGTTAACCGTAGTTGGAAAACGCCCCCCATTTGCAACTAATACTGGGGTAACTAATGATCTAACGTCACCTGGAAAGGCATAATTTGATATTTTAAAGTCCTTTGTTATAATTACTATTCCACCCGGGTCGTTCAAGCCATAAAACATGTTGTTCATATTCGTTACATTACTGGTATCAAAATGGCTTAAATCCAAACTTGCCAGGGCTTTACATCCATAAAACATACAACTCATATCCGTTACATTGCTGGTATCAAAATGGCTTAAATCCAAACTTTTCAGGGTGTAACAGTTAGCAAACATACAACTCATACTCGTTACATTACTGGTATCAAAATGGCTTACATCCAAACTTTTCAGGGTGTAACAGTTACCAAACATGCCGAGCATATTCGTTACATTACTGGTATCAAAATGGCTTACATCCAAACTTTTTAGGGAAGTACAGTACTCAAACATGCCGGGCATATTCGTTACATTACTGGTATCAAAATGGCTTACATCCAAACTTGCCAGGGCGTTACATTCATAAAACATAGAACTCATATTCGTTACATTGCTGGTATCAAAATGGCTTACATCCAAACTTGCCAGGGCGTTACATCCACAAAACATAGAACTCATATCCGTTACATTACTGGTATCAAAATGGCTTACATCCAAACTTGCCAGGGCGTTACATCCATAAAACATGTTGGCCATATTCGTTACATTACTGGTATCAAAATGGCTTAAATCCAAACTTGCCAGGGTGTTACATCCATAAAACATAGAAACCATATTCGTTACATTACTGGTATCAAAATGGCTTACATCCAAACTTGCCAGGGCGTTACATCCATAAAACATAGAAACCATATTCGTTACATTACTGGTATCAAAATGGCTTAAATCCAAACTTTTTAGGGAAGTACAGTACTCAAACATGCCGATCATATTCGTTACATTACTAGTATCAAAACAGCTCAAATCCAAATTTGTCAGAACATGACAGCTACGAAACATACTTCTCATATTCGTTACGTTGCTAGTATCCAGACCTGAAAGATTTATACTCTCAAAAGACGTGTTCTCGAAAGCACTATCCAATGTTTGAGATTCCAATCCTACCTTTGCTCCATCATATCTCAGTAATACTTCGAAACTTTTTGCTGAATTCATATTCGGAAAAACAGATTTATCAATCCCCTTTAATTTTGTTGGCTTTCCATAAAAATCACCTGGTACCACAATATGCTTACCAGATCCCGTATATTTTTTAAGAAGCACATAGTTTCCCTTATCTTCTACTTGCCAATTACTAGATTCTGTTTTGATCGCTTTCGAATTGCTAAATTTTACTTTTCTCGCTTTCTCTTCTTTTGAGTTCTCTTTATTTTCTACAACAGATGTATTTTTTGTATTTTCTTCCTTACAAGTGTCTTCCGATACTTCTGGCATACTTGATGAATTAGTTTTCTTGTCCGTTTCCTTATTCAAGCTTTCTGTTATTGGTACAGTTTCTGTTGTAGTTGTAGTCGATTCACTCGTCTTTGTTTCTCCTGTCAAAGCGAATACTGGACTAGATACTAAATTTCCAATCGTAATAAAAGATAAAATTAAATATTTATACTTATATTTCACATTTTCACTTCCTCTCTTACAATTGACTATTAATTAAAACAAAATAAGTAATTCCACTAAGAATCATGAAAAAAGAAAATATAAGCCCCATAAGATTAAGAACCAATATTTTTTTACTCACAGATTGAATGATCACTAACGAGTATTCTTTTAAAAAATAAATAATATTTACTACAAAAAATACTAATCCCAATATATTTAATGCAATAGCCGGTAAATACATCCTTTTTCCTCCTTATCGTATTTTTTACTTCTACTAATAATTTTATTCAAGAAAAGCAATCCTACTAAAAAGACTCCCCATAAACTACAATTATTGAAAATAGTTCCCATTTTAGGTAAATGCTTTTGTTGGTTTTCCGTTGGCTTTGCAATCGTAAATGTATTGGCACTGGACGTTACAAGCTGACTCCCATTTCCATCAATATTCCCTCCCGGTAATTGCACTGGAAGAATTTTTCGTTTCAAAATTATACTCACTTGTGTTTTCTCACAATTCACTGTATCAGCGTAAATGACATTATTTAGATTCAAAACAGCAATTCCTAAAATCGCACATGACGAAAATATCCACCTTTTATAACTTCTCATTTTTCCTCATCCTTACTATAATTAAAATCGTGAAAAGAACAGTCAAAATACTGATCACAACTGAACCATATTTTAACCAATTTGGAATTTGCACTTTAAATACTGATTCGTCATTGATTCTTTTAGCTTTTTCTTTAGAAATTGTGAACTTCTTTTTTAAATTCCATTCCTTATCACTTGTTTTTACTTTTCCAAAAAACCAATAAACACCTGGTTTCAAATCTTCTTTTTTCCAATCAAATCGGAGTGGATAAACAGATTGTGGAGCAATTTTAACCTTTTCTTTTTTCGTTTTTTTAATTACTTTGTTTGTGGAACTATCCACAATTTCCCCTGAAATTGTTGCTTCCCCAAAGATATAAGGATTCGGATTTAAAATATTGGCTTGAACTATTTTTCTCCCATCAGATAGAGTAGCTTCTACTCCATCTAATTCTACAGAAATATTTTTATCCAGTTCGACTTTATTTTCATTCGTAACCACTAAACCTAATGTATAACTATAGGTATTTCTTAGAGCAATTTTATCTTTAGAAGAACTTTCTGGCTGTTTTTCTGATACTACAATCCCACCAACGACAACTCCTGAAAGTTGTTCTTTTGGCATTTTTATTTTAATCTCCGCTTCTACTGAACTTTCTTTTGGTACAACCACTTCTTTTTCTGTGGCATTAGCGATTGAAGTTAATGGCGTTTTTAGGGAAGAATGATCTTTCAAATTCCCTGTATAATCAATTATGCCATTGCCATTTGTATTAGCATTTGTTATTTTGATGTTAAGTCTCTTATCTCTTTCAGATGAATTTATTAATTTTACTTTTACGGAATCTTCTGAACCTACATTCTCATGCAAATAAAAATAACCTACTTTAGGATCTAATTGATTCTCTTTTTGTATTCCTTCAATTGTATATCCTCCAAGTTCTGTTTCTTCACTTGCATAAACAGTTGAGGAAATCATCCCAATAAGTAACCCACTAATTCCTAAAAAATTTATTAGTCTTTTCAATTAACCTGAATCTCCTTTTGCTTTTTATAATAATAATGTTCCTTTAGGTAGAGCGGTTATTATTACAAAAAAGGAAAAGAATACTCTTTTCCTTTTTAAATTCCTAAAAATTAGTTAGCAACTACAGATAAATCCCAGTTCACAGCACCAGTATAAGCTTTTGCTGCAACTACTTTAGCATTAGCGATTTTTAACGTTGGAGTTCCTAGTTGATAGTCATAAATTGAGTTGTGAAGAAAATCATTTTGTCCAATCATAACAGGAACATTACCACTATCTTTAGAAAGCTCAATTGTTGATTGTCCTCTAACTGATCCTGATGGAGCTTCTACTAATCCAGTATTAGTGTTTTCCTTTACTGTACCAGTACTATTACCTAGGCTCATACTAACTCCTGGTATATTAGCAACATCTCCTGTTAAAGAAGCATTTAGTGTCCAACCTTTTGTTTCACGAGTTTTATCTTTAACACCTACATGGAAAGCTTTATCCCCTGAAGTTGGAACTGTAGCTGTAAACTCTTGAGCCCCACTATCTTTTAATGTTTGAGTTCCAAATTTAAATACATTAGGTTGATAGGCAATGCCAAAAGCTTGAGTTGGATTATTTGATTTGTTACCAGGATCACTTGGATTCTGCGAATCTACTGATGAAGGAGGATCTTGGTTCTCACCACCATCATTTGGTAGCGTTAATGTAGCTTGAACCTCTGTTGTTGTACTAGCTGGAGCTGCGGTAGTACCAGTTGTTGCTGCAAATGCTTGTCCTGCTCCTAACAATGTTGTAGAAGCCAATAAAGTTGTTCCTAATAGTCTAATTCTTTTCACTCAAATTCTCCTTTTCTATTTTTTATTTTTAATCCTCTCGGATTAATTAAAATTTATCAGATAAATAAACTTTATGATTATGAAAAAATTCGTTAACTTTTAGTTAACCAGAAAATATTTAAAAATAAACCAAGTCTGTTAAATTCCAGCATTTTTATTTCTTTTAAGCAAAATATATTTGATGTTTTCGCCCTAAAAAGACAAAAAAAGATAGAAACTGATTAGATAATTTCTATCTTTTTTACGATTTTTCCTTTAAGATGAACAAATATTAAAATGCATTTTATATATATTTTATATATATTAATTTGTAAAGAATCGAGTAAAAATATAATTTGGGGGTACAGACATAATTTTGAACAAAAAAATATTAAGAGAAATATTCGTAGATTATCCATCCGTTAGTGTATTACGCCAGTAGTAGTATAAATAATATTTGATTTACGAAGATCTTCGTCAGGAGCACCGAAAAAGATCAAAATATTCTGAAAAACAAAAACGAGTAGCTATAAACCATTAATTGATGTCTTGCATAAATTACCTCGATTAACAAGCTACTTCTTAGGTTGTACCAATCCAGAAGAAGTAGAATTCTTGGTTACAGACATGAACGCCGCCTAATTCCAGCTCACCAAACGTGTTCTGCCAAATGCGAAAGTAGTGATTGATCGGTTGCTTGGCTCTTCCACGCCCCTGAAGGAGGCGTATCCCTTTTTTCATGAACTAGTTGAAGCCTTTAGAGACAAAGACCCTGACTTGTTTTTCTCCTTATTGGCAGAACTTCCCGAAACATTAGATGAGAGCTTTCGGGAGAAGCTTCAAAACCTTCTGACCTATGAAGAAGGCATCACCAATGCGATGATCTATCCTTACTCCAATGGAAAAATTGAAGCGAAAAACACCCACATAAAGACAATGAAACGAGTATCCTACGGATTTAAATCATTTAAGAACATGAGAATTAGAATCTTTTTGATCAATCAATTAATCAAAGTAAGATAACAAAAAATCTGAGCCAGAATGAGATTCATTCTGACCCAGATTTTATTTTTCACAACTCATCGTTCCTTATTGACAAAGAGCCTAAAAGAAGATCACTAGCCAGCCCGCTAGTGATCTTTGGTTTTCATCTTGAATTTCTTTTTCTCTTAGATATTAACATGATTATAAATATCAATCAAATATACTTATTCTCTAACTTTTTCAAGTACTACTAAATCTATTTTATCTATTGATAAATAAATACTTATTTACTTGTTTTTCTTATTTTAAACGGACGTTTACGATTTTCTTGTTGCTTTTGATTAGAAATTACTCTACTTTCTTCTGGTATAGTGATATAGTCTGTCTTTTGAAAACCTTTCGCAGCTTTTTTCAAAAAAATGGTTTAAAATTCGGTTGGATAAAAGATACTTCTCTATTCAATTCTGTTGGTTTATAGACTTGGATAATTAATACATGGTACTTTTTTCCTTTAACAGAAAAGATCACAATATCTCCTATGCCAATTTTCTTATGGACAGTTGGTGGTGCTTTAAAATAAACCTTTCGTTTAGTTTTGGCTCTATACTTTTTGATGTTGGTGAAATTCACCAACATCTTTTTTATGATGTAAAAACATAGAAAAGACACCCTGAAATCCTTTAGAATTAATTTGGCTAACCAATTCATAGGAGGATTCAAGATGTCTTATACTCAGCTTATCAAAGATACCCTAAATATTCTAGACCTAAATATCTATTTCGAGGAAAATTGTTTAACCAAAGAAAGATATAAAGGGCAAATTTGCTTGATTTACAAAGGTACTCTTCAATACACGCCCGAAGAGTGTCCTCATTGTCTTTGTGTCGTCCCCTCTAAGATCATTCGTTGGGGGACGACAACCGTCCGGTTGTTACTTAATGACGTGTCTGAATATCGGACCTATCTGGAATTGAAGAAACAACGATTCAAATGTAAGACTTGTCAACGCACCTTCGTAGCGGATACCTCTGTCGCTGAGAAACACTGTTTTATTAGTCAAAAAGTTCGTTGGTCTGTCGTTACTCGCTTAAAAGAGAATACTTCGATGACGGAAATCGCTCGTCAGAAAAATATTTCCACTTCTTCGGTTTATCGTGTCATGAAGAGATTTTACCGCCCATTGAACCCTTTCAAACAGACTTTACCAAAGGTCTTATGCTTTGATGAATTCAAATCAGTTCGAAGTGTCGCAAGTGCCATGAGTTTTATTATGATGGATGGACAAAGGCACGAACTACTAGACATTGTTGAAAATCGACGATTGCCTTATTTAGAACGCTATTTTTCTCGGTTTTCCTTAGTGACTCGAAAAGCCGTTGAATTCATTGTTATTGATATGTATGCACCTTATGTTTCATTGGTTAAAAAGCTTTTCCCAAATGCTCAGTTGATGATTGATCGTTTCCATATTGTCCAACATATAGGAAGAACTTTTTTAAACCACCGAGTGAAGGAAACCAATGCACGACTTAAAAGTACTTCTCAATACCAACGTGGACTTGGTAAAAAAATGAAACGTTATTGGAAGCTCCTACAAAAAGAAGAAGCAAAGTTGAACGATGAAAAACGGGTTTGGCGTGCCAGTTTCAAAGATTACTTAACTGAAAGTGAGATTGTCGACCGATTGTTAGCTACTTGTCCCAATCTACGACAAGGCTATCAGTTATATCAAGATGTTCTTTATGCAGTAAAGAAAAGAGATCATTCACTATTTGAGGACTGTTTATCCAGAGAAATCAGCCAGCTACCTGAAACTTATGCGACAACTTTGCGAACATTTAAAAGTTTCTGCCACAGATCCGAAATGCCCTCCGCTACAGTTATTCAAATGGACCACTAGAATGTTTAAACAACCCTATTAAAGTATTAAAACGCAATGCTTATGGGTTTCGAAATTTTTATCATTTCAAACGACGGATCATGATCTGCCACGGTAAAACCATTTTAACCAAATAAAAAGAACAAAAAGAAGTTTTTCTTCTTTCTGCCCAAATTATTCTAAGATTTCTCTTTACCAACATCATTTGACAAAGAGCCTATTTTTTAACTAACTTTTGGTGAAAGAAGGAAAGAATATGGATCACAAATTAAGTGAAACAGAACAGTACCTCTGGAACTTTATCGAACACCATATCCTAGAGATCCCTAACTACTCCATTGTGAATCTAAGTGAACAAGCAAATGTCTCAACAGCCACCATTGTGCGGACAATGAAAAAGAAAGGCTATGAAGGGTTTACTTCGTTTAAGTATCATCTAAAAGAAGGAGAAAACAAGAACATCAATTTTTCTTTCTTAGATAAAGTAGACAAAGGCATCCGCCGAGCCATTCTAAAAAATGAACAAGAAGTGGTACGTACGATCAATATGTTGGAAATCGGAAATATTGAGGATGCGATACAAATAATCAAATTTGCTGACCGGGTTTTTGTCTTTGCCCGAGGATTTTCAGAAATGATTGGCCAAGAAATGCTGGTAAAACTTCAATTAACAGGAAAAAATTGTCAAATGCATACTGATCCAGAGATTATCAAAAGCATCAGTCGAAAACTAACTAAGAAAGACAGCGTTATTTTTGTTTCTTTAAACGGCGAGACAAAAGAACTCGTCACTGCCGCAAAGAATTGCTATGATGCAGAGATTGGTTCAATTCTAGTTACAGCCAATCATTCCTCTACACTGAAAGACTATTGCGAGATCAATCTCGTAGGTTTCAAATCAGAAGGTTCTTATT
Organism: Enterococcus sp. AZ078; assembly: GCF_051714985.1. Classification (NCBI taxonomy): domain Bacteria; kingdom Bacillati; phylum Bacillota; class Bacilli; order Lactobacillales; family Enterococcaceae; genus Enterococcus; species Enterococcus sp. AZ078. The sequence continues at coordinate 83,349 of NZ_JBIOSW010000002.1, read as the reverse complement.
TCCCTGATTATGAAGTACGGTCACGTTTGTCTCTCCAGATCATCGCGAGAATTCTGCTTGACGCCTATGTATTGCGTATGGGGGAGAATTGAGAAGCAGTTTATTGTGGTTGGTTACAGTTTAAAACATCACATTTTTTTATTCTTTATATTGTAGGGACTCACGGAAACTTTTTATGTATAAGGTTATTCACAATCTACAAGGTTACTTTAAGTAACGAAAAAATAAGTGAAAATACTTAAAACTAAAAAATATCTTTTTAATCAATAAAAAAATTGACATATTTATTAATAATAAGCTATTCTGTTATAGAAGAAAAAATCATTTGTTATTAATAGTAACAAAAAGGAGTATATCATGAAAAAGTTATCTCAAAAACGTTTAGCTCAAATCATTATTGATTCTAGAAAATCTCTAAAAATGACACAACAAAAACTTGCAGTAGCTACTGGTATCAACCGCGCCTTAATTAGTCGATTAGAATCTCTCGATTTTATCCCTTCAATACAACAATTAGAATCATTAGCCGAAGTTCTAAATTTTGAACCAACAGATCTATTTATAAATGAATCAAATAAATCAAACAGAACAAAACATCAGTCGAAGAATATTGCTGTAGCTGGTACTGGTTATGTAGGTCTTTCCATTGCTATTCTTCTTGCTCAGCACAATCAGGTAACAGCAGTAGACATTATTCCTGAAAAAGTAAAACAAATCAATAATAAGAAATCGCCAATACAAGACGATTACATTGAAAAATATCTAGCTGAAAAAAATCTTAATTTAATTGCAACGACAGATGGAGCAACCGCTTATAAAAAAGCTGATTTTGTTGTCATTGCTGCCCCAACAAATTATGATAGTAAACAAAATTATTTTGACACTTCTGCTGTAGAATCAGTAATTGAATTGGTATTAGCAGTCAATCCAAAAGCAATAATGGTTATCAAATCGACGGTACCTGTAGGCTATACCGAAAGCATTCGTGAAAAATACAATACTAAAAATATTCTATTCAGTCCAGAATTTCTCAGAGAATCTAAGGCATTATATGACAATCTATACCCTTCGCGAATTATTGTTGGCACGGACCAAAATGACAAAACTTTACTAGAAGCCTCTCATACTTTTGCAGATTTACTCCAAGAAGGAGCAATCAAAAAAGATATCGAAACTCTTTTCATGGGATTCACAGAAGCTGAGGCAGTTAAATTATTCGCTAATACTTACCTTGCACTTCGAGTATCTTACTTCAATGAACTTGATACTTATGCAGAAATGAAAGAATTAAATACCAAAGATATTATCAATGGAGTATGTCTCGATCCAAGAATTGGCACTCATTACAATAATCCCTCTTTTGGATACGGTGGCTATTGTTTACCAAAAGACACAAAGCAACTTCTAACTAACTATAACGATATACCTCAAAATATGATGAGTGCAATTGTCGATAGTAACCGAACAAGAAAAGACTTTATAGCAGACCGCGTGCTTCAAAAAACTGGATATTATTCTTACGATGATGACAATACTTTCGATTTGTCTCTAGAAAAAGAAGTGATTATTGGAGTCTATAGGCTTACAATGAAAAGTAATTCGGATAACTTCCGTCAATCTTCTATTCAAGGTATTATGAAAAGAATCAAGGCAAAGGGAGCCACTGTGATAATTTACGAGCCAACACTTAAAGATGGTAGTACATTTTTTGGTTCAAAAGTAATAAATGATTTAGAAAAATTTAAAAGCATAAGTCATAGTATTATTGCTAATCGATATGATAGTATTCTTAATGATGTAAAAGAAAAAGTATACACTAGAGATTTATTTCAACGAGATTAATATAGTGATCTATTTTGATACTATAATTCTTAGGCTCTTTGTCAAATGATGTTGGTGAAGAGATATCCTAGAATGATTTTGACCAGAAAGAAATTTTTTCTTTCTGGTCATTTTTTATTTTATGAGCAATGCTTTCACATATCGAATCATGATTCGCAATTTAAAGTTATAAAAGCTTCGAAACTCATAGGCATTTCGTTTTAATACCTCGATATGATTATTCAAACACTCCAAAGGACCATTTGAGTAGTTAAAACCTAGAGCGTTCTCAATTTGTGGAAGAAAATCTTTGAAAGTTTTCAAAGTCGTATTATAGATCTTAAGAAGGTCTATTTTTTCCACATTCAAATATTCTTAAACGTTTCGATTTCACGTTTTTTAACTGCATAAAGTAAGTTTTGATAGAGTTGATAACTAGTGCGTAGACTAGGACAGTCTCTGAGAAAGCGATCCACTATTTCATTCTCAGTTAAATAATCTTTAAATAGATTCGCCAAAGGCATTTGATATAATCCAGTTTCTCCTCTTCTTTTTGTAGAAGCTTCCAGTAACTTTTCAGCTTTCACCCTATACTTTTTTGGAAAGAAGATCAACGTTTAGGCAATGAATTCGTTTCTTTGATTCGTTGATTGCGAAATGTTCTACCGATATGCTGGACAATGTGGAATCGTTCAATGATCAGTTTCACGGTTAGAAACTGTTTTTTCACTAAGGAAACATAAGAGGTGCACACATTAATTTAATCGCCTCTCGAACCTCTGATGAGAAGCGCATAAAGTAACATTCTAGACAGGGAAATCGTCGATTTTCTAAAATATCCAGTAGTTCATAGGTGTCACCGTCCATCAGGATGAAGCTCATGGAGCTAGACACACTACGAACAGGCTAAATTCATCGAAACATAAGATTTTTGGCAAGCTTTGTTTCAAAGGATTCAATGGACGATAAAAATTTTTCCTGATTCAATAAACCGAAGAAATAGAAATGTTTTTTTGCCGGCAATTTTAATCATTAGTTTGTTCTTTTTAATGAGCGAAGGCAGACAACCGGAACATTTTAACTAATAAAATAATGTTTTTCAGAGATCAAGGTATTGGCAATAAAGGTTGTAAAAAGATTCTATTGTTGACAACATCTTTTCTTCCATCTAGATAAGTTAAGTCATTGATTGACCACCTACGAAGAGAGGCGTGGCAATGAATACATTCATTCTTTAGATGAATAGTAAAGTATGCTACGATAGATCAAACAAATTTGATCTAAATGTTTTTAGTTAAACATTTCCCTTTTAAATAGACATTTAGTACAGAGTAATCATGATATATCTTCTATTTTTTTAATCAATAAAAATACACCAGTAGAACCTATCCCATCCCAAAATAATAGAAGCATAACTTCTATTAGATATATTTATAAAGAAGCAATAAACAATATAGAAGCCTTCTATATTGGAAAAATTAAACAATTTTTTTTGTTAATTTTATTATTATTATTTGTAATAATAATGAACCCATGTAAATTGGAACGCCTATCAAAATTTTCCCTAGCATTATGGAGCTTAAACTTTCAAAGGGTAATTTAACATTTAATAATACACTGAACATTATTATCCCAGAAATAATAAAAGGTACAGAAATCCATACCATGTAAGATATGTCTAAATCATTTCTTATCTTATAGCTTATATATACACACACAGCTATTTCTGCTAATAATGTGCCTATTGCAGCTCCAATAGAATAATAATTTTTAATAAGTAACGAATTAGATAAAAAATTAACTATTGCACCGATAAAAACAGATTTCACATAAATTTGGTCCAATTTATTGGGAATAACATACTGAGTTCGTACAACATTAGCAAATGCTAAAAAAAGACAACTAGGTAACAGAATCCAAAATAAATAAATACAAGTTTCAAAACCTTTACCAAAAAAAAGAGGAACAAATTCACTTGCTACCCCCATTATTCCAAAACATAAAGAAGAGGATAGGAACATTGCAAATAGAATACTTTTGTTTATTAACTTTTTACTTTCAATACTTTTCTTATTGTTTGCGAGATTGCTCATTCTAGGTAGCATAATCATTCCTAATGAAGTAATTAGGAGCATAGGAACTTGAATAATTTTTTCTGAAGATTCAAAATACCCAACTTGTAAATTATCAGTTAAATATCCTAGCATAATCTTATCCATTGTCCTATAAATACTTACAGCTACTACAGTAAGAAACAGAAATAGATTTGGCTTTATATGAGATACTACTTCTGAAAGCTTTGGCTTATAAAAATATACTTTTTTTATCAAATATGGCCATAATAAGATTTGGCTAACTAAGAAACTAAGTGATAAGATTAATGTATATATATTTATATCACTCGGTTTTTTAACAAAAAGAAAAATAGCTACGGTACTAAGAATTTTTACTAATGTATTTCTAATAACTGTAATACGAAATTCTTCCATCCCAAAGAAAAACCAGTTTATATCAAATATCCCTGATAAAGTATAAAATAATAATGTCAGCGCTACTACTTGATTCGTAGCAATAAAAATGCAATAAAAAAAATATAACAAATTTATAAATATTCCTAGAAGTATTTGTAATGAATATATTGACCAAAATTTTCGTGATACTTTTTCTTTACAGCTTCTTTCTATTGCTATTTCTCGATTACCATAATTATTTAGACCAAGAAGAATAAACATAACGAAATAGGCCGCAATCGAATAATTATAAGAGTAAATTCCAACTCCATCTGCACCTAAAACTCTAGAAATATAAGGAGTAGTCACAAGTGGAACTATCATAGACAACATCTGATATGCAGAATTATATATAAAATTAGTTTTTAAATTACTTTTCACTTTATCCCTCCAAACTTATTTTACTTCTTCTTAATAAACTGATAAAAAATGAGTACGAATTCTCTATCCTTTTAATGTAACCCACCTTAATATGCGAAGTAAATTTACCGATTTATAGTTAGAAAAACTATTAAAATAATAAGTAGACATATTTAATTAAAAAATTAAACAATCGCTTACCATATTCCAATTAAAAATTATTTATAGCATAATTATAAATAGATTTTTTCCATTTAAACACCTGTCCATAAACTTATTACTAAATTTTTCTTTTGAAATATTTCTTCGAATGAATCCTGTATGTAGCTACAGCTTTATTTATTAAATGTGCGTCCCCTGAAAGTATACCTCTTAAATATAAACAATTATAATTAATCGCACATTTAATAACGTGAAAATGTTCTCCAGATAATATCCGTTTTCGTCATTAATACATTTCAGACTTAATTTCAAGATATTTCTATACATAATCCTTTATTTACCACTCTTATTAGATGGATGCTCTGTGACGTAATAAGTAATCGTTGGCTCTTTCTCTGGTTCTTTATTTAAACCGTGCTCTACGTAATTTTATGGTATTGCATTAACCTGTTCAATGTTGTTCCTACTATTTCATCAAGATATACCCCAACTCGTTTCACGAACCTATCATCAGAATCTCCCCTGTATATGCCCTCTATTGAATGTGTACCATACACACGTACAACATCTATAATTGATTTCTACTTTGCTTTGCAATGTAAGCAAACTGTCCATGTTTTTTTATTTTTGATTTCTTTTTTTGTACTGCTCTTATCTTTAGACATGTCCTTCAATAATTGTCTAGTCTATTGACATTCTGTCTTTTTCTAAAAATTTATATATTTTGAATGCTTCACTCCTGAATTGACTTTCCATAATCTGTATCCAATTTCATCTGGCCCTAATATTCTGGATACATATGGTCTCGTAATAAATGGGGGAACCATGCTTAAAATTTGATGCAACATATTTAATAGCAGTTTTTTTATACTAGTATTTATCCTATAATTCTCCATTCATTAACTTTTTGATTCATCATTCCCACATATCTAATAATAAATTGTTATTTCTCCTTCTGCGTTTTGATCAATACACTTTTCCTAGCATTATTCTGAATGGTGTTTTTTCTAGAATGATATCAATTATATGGAGTACTAATAATGTAATTAACAAAACTACAATTCTACTAATAAGCTCTATAAACTCAGAACTTGTATTTATAATCAATCTTTTCAAAAAGAATAGCACAAATTCATTCAAGCATAGATATACTAAGCTTTTTTTTCCAATATAAGATATCTCATTTACAAATATATTTTTATATTTAGATATCTTTAATGCCAATCTATATATTACGAACACCGTCAGAAGTGACCCAGTGACAAACAAAAATGGATTCCCATAATTTCCCATCCTGAGATTAACATCATCATTGAAAAGTATACAACATACTCCTAATACTAATAATATAGAAATGTCATATGTTTTTATGTTTTTTAAGTTTCTTTCATATTTTTTCAAATAAACTGAAATGCTATAGAAAAACAAACCAACGAATGACACATCTATCGCCCATGGTAACCTTATCCCAAAATTTCCGAGTATAATTCCTAATATAAAAATTACTAGAATCACCCCCACTTTAATCACTCTATTCTTAACTTTTTTATTTAACGAAAAGAAAAGAAATTCTATAATAAAAATAGCTGTCAAATACCATATCGCTCCCGCAACAGCCAAGCCATCTGTATTTATCCATAGAAAATTAATGAAATGAGATTTAAAATCTTCCAACGGTTCCATTCCCAAAACACCTTGAGTTAAAGAAATTGCTAAAAATAGAGCACCAAAGGTCAAATATGGAACCAGTAAACTTCTGCCTTTTTTTCTTAGCCATGATTTCACGGATCCATTGTAATCTTTATATAAAAATCCAGATACACATATAAACAAAACCATATGAAATCCATAGATAAGTTTATTAAATATATCCCCATATTCAATATGTCCCATTATCATAAAAATAATGCCAATGCCTTTTAATATATCTAATTCGACTTTACGTTCGTTCATTATTGAATTCACCTATATACTTTCACTCTGATGTTTATGACTTTTTTAAATAACCATATAAAGATAATGGAAATCATTGTGGGCACCATTCTTCCCGTAGATAAACCAAAAGAATATATCATATAGAAATATATAGCTACATTAAATGCATTTTTGTTTTTTTGCATTTTCTTATATGATAATCCTATAAGAAATCCTTCTATTATACCTCCTAATAAAACCCCAACAAAACCAAAATTGGCATACATATATCCTGGAGTTGTAAATGGTACACTTCCTGTCTGACTCGGCAATTCGTCACTGTTGGCATTAATGTCTATATCGTTTCCTCTTATAATATTGACTAAATAAATTCCATCATCCGTACTTGGTTTCGATTTAGTTCCTGGAATTAAAGAAGGAATAATATTAAGATATCCTTTTCCTAGCCATTTTTCATGATCAGAAAAGTAATCATAAACTTTGATATCACGACCGACATTAGTATAGTTATAAAATAAATCTTCCCACATGGACTGACTTACTTTATTTGAATTCTCAGTCCTACTCAATGTTGCTGTATATGCCAAAAATACAAGTAATACTACTACTAAAATAACTCTTAAATTTAGCACTCTTGATAAATTCATTCTTCGAATCTCAAAATTATATATAAAAAAAGTAATCAATACTACAATAAACGCTGGAGTCCGGCTTGTATAGATAAGAAAAGATAATGCGTATAAAGAGATCATTACAATCAACAGTACTTTATATACTCTTCGTTCTTTGTGAATGACGAATTTTTCAAACATTGCTAGTATTGCAACAACCATAAATTTATAAAACATAGTATATATTCCATATCCATGGGATTGCATCAAGTATGCAAGCTGTCCGTTTTGAATTACAAATGAGAGTCCACCTAACTTGAGGATAACCAATATTTTCGCCCCAAAACCGATCGCAAAAAATATAATAATATTAATTAGTGGAATATCATATACCTTGTTTTTCTCCGCTACAAATATCTTCCTCGATAAATTAATGCCTGCTAATGCTGAAAAAACATATATTAATTCAAATAACATCACCTTCATACATCCCGCAACCGTAAATTCTATAGATGATTCTGATGTAAACAGAATCATTCCAGGAACGTAAGAAATAAATTCCAATATCAAAAACAAAACCTTTGGCTCTAAAAAATCTTTTTCTTTTTGGTAATAGATATATAACATTAATAAAAAAAACAGGCCTAATAATATTCCAATAAATTTTATCATAATAAATTTAATTCCTTTTCTTAAGAGCTTATAATTCGATTAAACATATCTATATGACCTTTAATTGCATCATCCTCGGCAATCTTCTTCTTGTAATACTCAACCGTATTATTTGATAATGAGTTAAACTCTTGGGTATTTAATACTGCTATTTTACCTATAGCTTCAACAAACGCTTCTTCATCCCCAAGGTTACATACATATCCTGCTATATTATCCAAATCATCCCAAGGAGTTGTTCCCTTACTTAAAATCACCGGACAACCATTAGCTAAGGATTCTGCTATAACATGACCATAATTTTCATTAATTGTCGGAAATAAGAAACAATCATACTTCTTAAATGTGCTTCCTACTTCGTCTGGAGCAAGTACTCGACAATAATTTAACTTCACATTAGTGGGAGCATTTTTCCCTATTTCCTCACATTCATCCCAATAATCCTGTGACTCTTTTGGTCCGTAAACATCAAAAATAACGTTATAATTTTTAACTTTGGTTGCTACTTCCACTGCAAATTTTAAGTTTTTCACTTCATGGATTCTTGATATAAATACTATTCGAATTTCTCCGGATTTTTTTTCATAGTCATCCCTATAATTATCCGGCATTACCGGTATATTCCTAACATATGAAATTCTATCTGCTGGAGCACCTATATAATATTTTAAGCCTTCAAATTCATCATCGCTGGTAGCATGAAACCATGCTCCTTTATAAAATCCTAAGCGCCTAGCTAAAAATAAATATGGTACTTTTTTATATGCTTTCAGATTTGTAACTCTATCTCGACTAACCTCTCCACGTGGAGAAAACAATACAGGAAAATTTAGTTTCCTACTCAACCGCATCGTATAAAGCTTGATTTCTGGATGAAGAATACCAGAAAACCACACTAGATCTGGTTTTAGATCAGTAAACAGCTTTTCAAGATGATTCATATTAAAATCAAAATATTTATCTGGGACATACAGAACTTTCGCTTTACCTACCTGGTTCCATCCTTTTTGAATATTAGGAAACTCTATGTTGTCACCAAAATCATGATTTAACGCAACAATATAAAACTGAAATTCATCACTACACGCCTCAACAGTATTTCTAATACTTGTTACCGGTCCACCACATCGCTTAGACGGTAAATACCAACCGTTAAAAATCAATATTTTTTTCATCTCGACACCTCTGTATTATAACTTACTCATCATTTCCTCAAATTGCTTTTCAAATGCTGTCTTACTAAAATATTTATCATACATATCTCTAGAGGCTTTTTTCATATTCCTTACTTCGTCCATTGAAACCGCACATATTTTTTCTACAACAGTATCCAAATTCTTCCTATCAACATTATATCCACATCTATTGTTTACCACTAAATCATGTGTATCGCCTGAAATATTATTTATCAAAGGTAATCCTGCTTCAAAATAATCTATACTTTTCATTGTCAGACCAACACATACGGTTTCTTTCATAATATTAAAAGCAAAACTGCATCTACTGTATATTTTAGATTTTTCAACCTCATCATAAACTATTCCATGATAATTGACTTCAATATTTTTTCCACTTAACTCAGAAATTAAATCTTGACGTTGTTCACCATCGCCAATAATGTGTACTATTGTCTTTTTCTTTACCGCTATTTTTTTTGAGATTTCTACTATCAAATCAACATCAATTATATTATTGATAGATCCAACATAAACTAGTTCTATACATTCATTCGAAATTTGTTCTTTAGGCAATTCCATTGTTGTACCATCTTTACATAAATATATGGTACCGCCTTTAATCTCCTTTATATTAGTGTTTACTAACTCTTTAAATAAATCGCATTCAAATATTGTAAAATCAGCCTTTGCAATGTATTTATCTCTTAATGAAGCCCATATCTTCATTGGAAACTTAAATAAAGTTTTCTTTTTTCCATTTATTGGCATTGTTTCTGGCCACATATCACCGAGTTCAAATATGAGCTTTGTTCCTTTAAAACTACTTTTGTTAGTGGCAAAATATTTAAAAAGGAAATTCGGAGGCCCACTAACATACAACAAATCCGGTTGCAATTGCAGGGCTCTCTTTACGCTTTTTCTTGCAAATATCCTATGGGATTGAATTCTTGAAAGTGATAAATTTCGCCTATATTCCGGCACCTTCAGCAATTCTAATCCTTTTCGATTGTTTTGATACTTTTCCTTATTTCTATGATCAAAATCAGAAGAAAGAATTTTTACGTTATATCCAATTTTCTGAAGATACTCCTCTACAAATTTAATTCTAACGTTGTAACTATAATTATCAAACGGAGTAACTATCACTGCTTTTTTCATATTCTTATTCCATCTCTACTTTTATTTTACTCATTGCACCGTTGCACATTCGAGCTGCCTCTTCCGCACTATCCCCCTGTGCAATCACAAATCCCATTCTCGCTGTACTACTGTCAATCTGTGTTATCGTTTCACCAATATCATGAGTAATACTAACTTGTTGAATACCTTCCATACGATTAGCATCCTCAACACCGTATATGTTCTTTATAACTCCTGCTGTTTGATTGAAATATCTTATTGCGCTACCCTTAGCAAACTTAGGAGTTATATCTGGTTTCTCTCCCAACGCTATTCTAATACAACACTCCACCATATTGACTCCTGTTGACAGCGTCACTAAATGTGTTGTAATATAATCACCGCCTAGTCTTGCACCAAGTTCTACAATCTTAGGGCCACTTTTCGTTACAATAATTTCTGTATGCGACGGGCCATTTGTAATTCCTAATGCTTTATTAGCGGATTTAGCTACTATCTTTATTTGTTCAGAAGTCGAATCAGAAAGTTTTGTTGGCTGTGTATGACCCATCTCCACAAAATGTGGGGAGCCAGTTGTAATCTTATCTGTGATCTGAATCACATGACATGTACCGTCGATTGTAAGTGTTTCTACGCTAACTTCTGGTCCTTCCATCCATTCCTCGACCACTACATCTCCATTTCTAGAAAATTCCTTGCTGTACTTGTAAGCCGCTTGAATCAGCTCAATATCTTCCCCACTTTCCAATTTAAAAATTCCTCTACTACCAGAATTATCAGCAGGCTTTACTATAATTGGAAATTGTAATGATAAAATAGCTTTCTCATATTCCACTTCATTCGAAACTTTATAAAACTCCGGAATCGATACATTATGTTCTTTAAGTACTTTTCGCATTTCAGCTTTGTTAGTCACTCTCAGAGCTGTATCACTGGTAATCCCAATTAGATCCAATTCCTTGGCCACAGCAGCTACGGTTCTCATTGGCATATCGCTTGCCAATGTCATAACACCATCTATCTTATGTCTTTTTGCGGCTTCCACAACGGCTGGGATATCTATTGTACTTATTATTTCAGGAATAACTCCTTCAACCTGCAATCCTATTGCTTCTGGATTCATATCGACTCCAACAACCTGTAATCCCATTTCTAATGCCTTCTCAATGGCAGGAAGCTGAAGGATACTCGCACCCAAAATCATTATTCTTTTATGCATTATTTAACCTCCGAAATATTTTCTGTTTTACTTCCATCTTCATTGAGAACATAGGTATTATCTGTTGTAGCATCTATTCTATTAACATTTTTGTGGCCCAGAACTGTAACTATAGTCATGAATACTATCTTTATATCAAACCAAAGCGATATATGCTTAACATAGTAAATATCATTTTTCAGTTTTTCTTTTGTTAAGACTGAATTTCTATTTACAGCCTGATTATATCCAGTAACACCAGGGCGTACTCTAAGAATAATCTTCTCCTCATATGTATAAGCAGCTGATCCTACAGGGGTATCTGGACGAGGGCCTATAAATGTCATATCTCCCTTAAAAATATTAATAATCTGCGGTAATTCATCTATACTCGTTTTCCTTGCAAATTTTCCAAACTTAGTTACGCGAGGATCATCGTCTCCATTATATGTGGAGCCATCAGCAAGACGTATATCTGGAGCATTTACTTTCATAGAACGCAACTTAAACATCTTAAATGTTTTTCCATATCTACCTGTTCTATTGGCCATATAAAATATCGGCCCGTGATCTTCCTTTTTGATGAAAATTGAAGAAAAACCAATTACAATTCCTACCGGAATTAACAATATTGTAGAACAAACAATATCGAAACTTCTTTTTATAAATCTATATCCTATACTCCCTGCTGGAGTCATTTTATTATTTAACATAATGGAAGAGCTCCTGATATTTATTGGAATCTAAATCTTTTTTATAATCTATCATCATAACTTTAAAGTCTGCATATTGGGGAACAAATCCAAAATCACGCTTTGCTTTATCCATAGAGAATATATATGAAGGAGTGTTATTAACCACTTCAGGTCTATAAGTGATCTTAGATTTTTTCTCCTTGCTTGGAGCCCACAACTCTGCAATAATCTCTGCCTGTTCTTGCAGTGTAACACCACGACCGGATGTCATGTTATACAGACCATATGTATGCTCACTTTTCATAGCTAAATAATATGCATGAGCTACATCTTTAACATATACAACATCACGGCTAAGATTTGGGTCACCAAAGATACAAATATCATCACCCACTGATGCATTATCAATAAATTTTTTCAATCCTGATTTCTTCAGTGTTCCATTAATGTAAAAACAATCATGAGGTCCTACTCCATATACAGGTGGAAATCTAAACCAGGCATTTTTCATGCCGTGCTGCTGATTATAGTACTCCATAGCATCATTAGCGGCGTTCTTTGAAAATACATACACAGCGTGATCACCTGTATATATAAAATCGCGTGGTTCGTCTTCGGTAATTATTTTCTTTCCCCATGCGCCTCTAACATCTGCATATGAACAGTTTGAAATAATTCTGTTTATTCTGTTTCTTCTACAATACTCAAGTACATTAATTGTTCCAATAGTGTTGACAGCAAAATATTCATCTGCATTTTCATCTTCATCTAAATTCACCTGTGCATTTGCCGGGAGCAGACCGCTCAGGAGAATCACTCCATCTATACCTTCCTTCGGAAGCTGCTCAAAATCTTCCTTATGGGTTAAATTTAAATTAATGTATTGAACTCCAAGTTTATCATAATGTTCTTTAAACTTGTTATTTCTACCAGTAACAATTACCTGTTCTCCTTGTTTTAAAAATTCAGCAACAGTATAAACACCAATAAAACTGGATGCCCCCATAACAATATACATATGATGCTCTCCTTTATTTTTGTTTAAATATATTCCTTCACAATGTCACTATAGTTATCGATTACATATGCAATCTCTTCATCCGTCAGTTTTGTATGAAGTGGCAGTGTGATTTCATTAGCAAAATGCGCATAAGCATTCATATAATTCTTAATGTCAAATCCAAGTTTCTTATATGCAGTGTGCATTGGCAGTGGCTTATAATGTACATTACAAGCAATTCCTCTCTCTGCCATCCTAATGATAATTTCATTTCTTTGCTCCGGTGTGATTTCTGGAATGCGTGTGATGTATAGATGACCGGAACTCTGGTATTTGTCTGTATAATGATTCAGTACCTCAATCCCAATCGGCTTAAACGAATCATCATATTTTGCAATGATGTCTTTACGTTTTGCAAGCAGTCTAGGATAACGCTCGAACTGAGCTAAACCAATTGCAGCAGTTACGTCTGTCATATTGCATTTGTACCATGGACCTACAATATCGTACTCCCATGCACCCAACTGTGTTTTAGCAAGTGCATCTTTTGACTGTCCATGCAAAGAAAGCAACTGGCATTGATTATACATTGCCTTATTATCTAGTTTTTCGTGCTCTTTCCATACTAAAGCTCCACCTTCTGCAGTTGTAAAATTCTTAACAGCATGAAATGAAAAAGTTGTCAAATCAGCAACATTACCAACCATATGATCATGCCAATTAGCTCCAAACGCATGAGCAGAATCTGCCATAACAATTATACGACCATAAGCTTTCTGAATCTCATTACTAGGTTGAAATAAATTTCTTTTTTTCTCCACAATCTCAAAAATACGGTCGTAGTCACAAGGTATACCACCAAGATCAACAGGAATAATCACTTTTGTCTTCTCCGTAATTGCTGCTTCTAATGCATCGTAATCCATCTCCAAAGAATCTTGTTGACAGTCTACTAAAACTAGGTTCGCGCCTATGTGGCATACAACCGATGCACTGGCAGAATAAGTATAAGCTGGGACGATAACCTCATCATTTTCTCCTATTCCCAGCAAACGTAACCCTGTTTCTGCAGCAGCAGTTTGTGAATTTAAACAAACTACTTTAGAAGTTCCTAACCACTTTGTAATTTTTTTTTCTAATTCTTTTGTCTTTGGTCCCGTAGTTATCCATCCAGATTTTAATACTTCTACAACGTTTTTTATTTCTAAATCAGTAATATCTGGCGGTGAAAATGGTATCTGACGTTTTTCTAATTTATTCATTTATATTTTCCCCCTACTTATTTGAAGCATTTGCAAAAGTGACGATCTCTTTAGCCAATTGTTCGTCGTCTTGCGGCAGGCTCTTGACAAAATCCATCACTGTTTGCATGGAGTAACCTTTGATGTTTCCCACAAAGATCTTCTCGTAAACTGCTTCATCGTTTCTTTCCTTATCTAACAATAGTTCTTCATATAGTTTTTCCCCTGGACGGATACCTGTTTCAATGATTTCGATCTCGTCTTCGCTGTATCCGCTCAATCGGATCATGTTTTTGGCTAGATCTACGATTTTCACTGGTTCGCTCATGTCTAAAATAAAGATTTCGCCGCCTTTTGCTAATGCACCAGATTGAATAACTAAACGACTAGCTTCAGGAATCGTCATGAAATATCGGGTCATACGAAAGTCTGTTACGGTGACTGGCCCTCCTTGAGCAATTTGTTCTCTGAATACTGGGATCACACTACCACGAGAACCAAGGACATTCCCAAATCTGACAACTGAGAATTTCGTACAGCCTTCTTCATTCAACCCAGTCACGATCATTTCAGCAATTCGTTTTGTTGAACCCATGACATTTGGGGGATTGTTAGCTTTATCTGTCGATACCATGACGAAGTTTTTCACTCTTGCTGCTTTAGCTGCTTCTGCTACATTTTTTGTACCGAAAATATTGTTTTTGACTGCTTCTTTTGGATTATATTCCATCAGTGGTACATGTTTATGAGCAGCTGCATGGTAGACAATATCTGGATGATATTGTTCCATGATCTCATTGATTTTCTCGCGATCTTGGATATCTGCGATGATCGGTACGATTTCTGTAGGATAATTTTGATGATGCGTGCGTAACTCACGGTCAATCAAGTAGATCGAGTTCTCCCCATGTCCTAAAAGCAATAGCTTTGCAGGATTGAATTGAATGATTTGCCGACAGATTTCTGAACCGATCGATCCTCCTGCGCCGGTGACAAGAATGACTTTGTCTGTGATCTGATCTTTGATGGATTCAATATCCAGCTTTACCTCATCTCTTCCCAGTAAATCCACTACGTCAATTGTTTTTAATTTTGATACACTAATTTTTCCTGAAGCAAGTTCTTCTATAGAAGGCATCGTGTTGACTTTCACACGAGCGGATTCGACTAACTCGAAGATTCTTCGTAATTTTTTTCTTGATAAGGAAGGAATAGCGATCGTTACCATTTGAATGTCATATTTTTCAATCAATTCCGGAATATCTTTTAATGCACCTAATACTTTTTTTCCTGAAAGATACGTATTTCTTTTATTTGGATCATCATCTACAAACCCGACAACGTGGATATCTTGAGCTGTTTTGGATCCAAGAAAGCTGTTGTATAAAATACGCCCGCCTTCGCCAGCACCAACGATCAAGGTATTTTTAGCAGAATCTGCTGATACATATCTCATATTTTTTGTTTCGATGTAGATACGCCAGATCAATCGGCTAGCGATGATCAATAAGAGCGAAAGCAGATAAGCAAAGATAACTAACCGTAAACTGTATCGCCGATTAATGAACAGCAGTATGAGGATACTTGAGGCAGCACTTGCAGATAGTGAACTAAAAATTGCAATGATTTCTCTTAAATTTGTATAGCGATTGATCCGAGTGAAAACTTTGAATAAACTACCATAAAATAAATAAAAACCAATCGACAAACCGATAGAGATTAAAATAAGGTCCATTGATATAGATACAAACGGCTTCATGAATTTAGCTGCTGCAATATTTGCAGCGATTAATAACAAGCTGTCCACAACAACCAATGTGGCAATTTTTCTTCTTCTTGTTAATATAAACACTTTTTAACTCCCCCTAAAATAAACCAAACTTCTTCTTTTTTACCTCTTCATAGATTGGATAACTGATCTCATCCCCGTTGATCAGATCCTTTGCGACTTGTTTCATCTGTACTACTTTTTCCTTACCAAAGTCCTTGGCAATCTGCTCATAGCACTCTTTTAAGTAAAACGTGCGCTTAGAGACCCCGTGTGCATCAGAAGCAGCCATCTGCACGAGATTATGTTTGACCATTGTTTTGGCTGTTTTCTGGATGTCTTTGCCAAATACACCAACATAACTTGGCGCAGTAAGTTGGGCCAAACATCCCATATCTAGAAACGGAAGCAAATGATTCGGGTCTTTACGAAAATGCGCGTTGCGTTCTGGATGGACGATCACTGGTGTCTTTCCTAGTTGTAACAACTCAAAAAAGAGCCGTTCTGCATATAACGGCACTTCCAGTGTCGGAAATTCGATTAGAAGATATGTATCATCTAAATCTGTAAATAAAATTTCATCTCGGTGGATGTCTTCAATCAGTGTTCCGGTAATACGTACTTCTTGTCCTTCCAATAACGTCAAAGGCAATTGTCTTTTTTCTAATTCTGCTTGTAACGAAGCGACTAGAGAAATGACTTGTGATTTTTCATTGCTGTATTTTCCATTATTGTGATGGGGTGTGCATAAAATATGTGTGATCCCTTGTTGAATCGCTTTTTCAGCCATGGCGATACTGGCATCTAAGTTTTCTGCTCCGTCATCAATTCCTGGCAGGATATGGCAATGTAGATCAATCATTTCTCTTGTCTCCTCTCTTTTTATTTCTTAATTCCCGTAGTAATAGCCAGCATCTTTGCTGTGTTCTGCCCCATTGTATACAACACCAAGGACTCGCGCTTGTACCATATCTAACAGTTCTTTTGCTTTAGTCAATGATTCTTTACGTGACGTATTTTCCCGTACGACCAATAAGGTGCCATCCGTTTTTGAAGACATGATCTGTGCATCTGTTACGACAACGACTGGCGGTATGTCGAAGATCACTACATCAAATAGTTGTCTTGCTTCTGCTAAAATCTGATCCATTCTTGGCGAGCTTAGTAACTCTGATGGATTTGGTGGTTTAGGTCCACTTGGCAGAATCGACAAATTGTCGACTGGTGTTCGTTGGATCTCATCTGCTACACTTCCTGATGAACTAAGGACAGTACTTAATCCGCTTGCGTTGTTCAACTTGAACGTTTTATAGATGACGGGCTTACGTAAGTCTGCATCGACTAGCAGCACCCGTTGACCAGATTTGGCAAAAACAACGGCAATGTTTGCTGCAGTGGTAGATTTCCCTTCTTCAGGTCCTGATGAAGTCACAACAATCGTTTTGATTTGCTGACCAGCTGCGGAGGCAAACTGGATATTCGTCCGAATCGTACGATATTGTTCGGCTATTAGTGAAGAGGGGTTTGTTAGTGTGACCAAACTGACTGCATGAGTTTGGGTTGCTTTTTGTTTCTGTGTTCGTGCCATTTTTCTTTCCTCCTAGACTCTTGAGCGGCTTCTGCGTGATGGCGCTGTTTTATCGTTTGTAGCTTTTGGTTGTGTCGGAGCTGTTCCTTTTTTACGGATACCAGCATTCAATTCTTTCGCTGACATTTCTGGTACAGTCCCTAAGATTGGAAAGCCTAATGTATCCGTCACATATTTTTCATCTTTTACTGTCCGGTCGAGTAATTCAAATAAGAAAGCTAGACCTACACCTACCATCATTCCTGACACTAAGCCAATCACTAGATTCAATTTATTATTTGGCGAAACAGGTGTCGTATTGGCAACTGCACCTGAGATAATCGAGATTTTATCGACATTCATCACATCTTTGGCGTTCTCTTGGAATACTTGTGACGTTGTATTAGCGATTTGTTGAGCCGTCACTGCATTTGTGCTTGTTGCTTGGATCGAGAACATTTGTGAATTTTGTGACTGATTGACGGAGATGGCATCTTTGATTTGTCCAGCAGTCATTTTCACATTGTCTTCTGTTTCTAAACGATCTTTGACTTCATTTAGTACTAGATCACTGACGATCATATCTTTATACGTATTGATCATTTGCAGGTTCGTATTGACATCATTGACATTTACAGTATCTGATTGTGGCATTGTCACAATCAATTGGGCTTGTGAGCTGTATTTTGGTGTCAAGATGAAAAACGTCACGATGCCTGAGATGGCCAAACCAGCAAACATTGAGATGAGGATTGTTATCACGTGTTTGCGTAATGTTTCAAAAATTTCTTTCAAGCTGATTGTATCTTCCATTTTTTCTCCACTTTCCTATTTATTCTCTAGATTCATTTGATCTTTTAATTCTTTTTTCACACGGTCAAGTTCTTGATCGCTGACTTTTTGGTATGAGATATTGTCTTGCATGAAGCCTTCTCCTTGCAGCTGATCTTGCTTGATCGTACCAAATGCCTCCCAATAATCTAAAGCAATCTTTTTCATTTCATCAAAGCTCATGTCTGTTTTCATATTCGACTCTAGAGCATTCAAAACGGATTGATAGTTGCTGACACCGTTTAGACTCAATACTTTTTTCGCTACACCTTCTACGATCTTTCTTTGACGCTCTTGTCTACCATAGTCACCGTTTGGATCTTCATAACGCATACGAGAATAAGATAATGCCTGATCCCCGTTCAATGTGATTTTACCGATCGTAAAATCATAGCCATCTTGTGAGAAGGTGAGGTCATTATTGACTTCGATACCACCAACTGCATCAACGAGTTCTTTTAGACCTTTCATATTGATTGAAACATAGTGATCGATTGGGATGTCTACATATTTTTGTACGGTATCCATTGCCATGGCAGCTCCGCCGAATGCGTAAGCGTGGTTGATCTTGTCTTTTGTGTCATGACCAACGATGTCGACATACGTATCCCGAGGAATGCTGACAATCGTTGTCTGTTTATCTTCAGGACTGACTGTGGCAACCATCATCGTATCTGATCGTCCTTGATCGACCCGTCCTAAATCTCCCGTATCGATCCCCATCAATAGGACAGAGAAGGATTCTTGTTTGTCCAGATCAACTGGTTTTGTTCGTTCTCCTTGGGTTCGTTCCACTGATTCGTAAGTTTTTTCAATAGAATGTGAGAGATCTAGATATAATTTTGCTCCTACTCCTACGATTGCTAATACTAATACGACAAGAATTGCTAAAATAATTAGAAATATCTTTTTCCCTCTTGATTTTCTTCTTCGTTTTGCCATAGTTTCCTCCGTTTGCTAGCCTTGCTTGAATTCTCGCTTATTAATAGCTCGTATTGCTATAGCCCATTTGCTGAGCGACTGTTTCTGCTTTTGACGCGTATACGGATCTTATTTTTTCATTCCGGATCTGTTCGATGAGACTGAGTGCGGTCAAATATTGATCGTAAGTAGCAGTAGCTGTTACTTGACCGTCTTTCAGCATCGTATCGAATAGCTGATCTAGTTGCGTGACTTGTGCAATTTGGGTATCAGCGAATCCTAGATATTGCATAACGACTGTTTTCCAAGCACTATCCTTAAAAAAGCTCATATTTTCACGTACATGGGCGACATCTGCACTTGCCAACTTTTCTTTGATGATGACATCATCCACAGCTTGCTGCCAGTTTGATACGTTTTTAGTAAATAATTTATTGACAGCCGTCTGGATCTTCAGTTTTGATCCTGCATCCTCTAACTGCGTTAAGACTGCTTTCTTTTCTTCTTAGATCGCAGCAGCTTCTTTAGGTAATTCTGATTCCTTGATGTCATAATCATCTGCCGAAAGTTTGATAGAAGATAGTTTATGTGACAAATTTGAAACTGTTTCTTCTGTTATTTCAGGATTTAGGAAAATTTTTTCTTTTGTACTGTACAGCTTATCTACTTCTTTTGATAAAGAGGTCACGGTGTCTTTTTGATTGGTGATGGCAGATTCTGCGTAATTGATCCGTTGATGATGTTGCCGCTGATTATTGATATGGTATCCAAACAAACAGATCGCAATAGCACCTGCACCTACCACCACAGTAGTCAATTACTTGATGAATGGCTTTTCCATAGATTCACTCCTAAGTATGGATGATAGATAAATTAAGATATAATTCACTTACATAAAAATGACAGCTGTCACTTTTCTTTTTAAATGGCATAAATTTTTAATTTTATTTGACAGAAACTATAAATGTTTAATTGCTAAGAACATCGTTCAAAATAATTGGTGGATTTTCTTAGCTCTTATTTTAAAACAAAGTGTTCAGAAAATCGTAGTTTTTTGATAAAATAGTATTGGTAAACGTCCATACTATAGGCTTTATAGGTACTGTCCATTAGTGAAGTTTCAGGCAGTACCTATCTTTATTAATTTGGCATATAGATGTTATACTCAAGATGCAGTAAGGTAGCATTTTTTATTTGTTTTTGAAGTAATTTTCTGAGCTATGTTTACGCATAGCTTTTTTTATTCATAGTATATCATTTGATAAATTACCAATATATTAAAGGAGAGAAGTCACCAAATAAATTATTTGATGACTACGTGAAATGATATAGAGATTATAAAGTTTTAAGAATATTGGATGATACAAACAAATATAACAAAAAAATAGTTTTAACCATTTCAAAAAATTTAAAATAAAAAGAAAAAGAAAAAATAAAAAAGATAGGTACTGCTCATTGATGAAGTTTCAAGCAGTACTTATCTTTTTCATTTGACATATAGATGTTATACTCAAGACGTAGTTACGATAGCATTTTTTGTCTGTTTCTGAAGCAAATTTAGGGGCTATGTTTACGCATAGCTTTTTTCATTAATAGCATATCATTTGATAAATTGCTAATATATTAAATGAAGAGGAAGTGAATAAGTTGTTAGTAGAAGCTGTTCATGTTCAACCAGCACATGGAAGAATAAATGATTCCGTCTACTTAAAAAATAAGAAATTTACTTTTCGTGTAGCTGAAAAATTAGAAAAAAAGATTCTAAAGGGAATGCTTGTGTATTCTAAAGATGGTCAATTGGTTTATGTAAAAAACATAATTACTGGTAGATCCGAAGAAGAAGAAAATAAGTATACTGCGATTATTAGTAAAATTTTTAATGAAGCACCGAGTATTCTCCCTGTAAAAAAAGGAGAAAAGTTACCTAAAATACGATTAATAAACAAAAAGACAATTTTTGAAGGGCTATTTTTAGAATTAAAAGATAAGACCTTACACAAAACCAAGCAAAAGGTTTATTTCAAAGCACCATCAACTGTTCATAAAAAAATTGGCATAGGAGATATTGTGATCTTTTCTGTTAAAGATAAAAAGTACCATGTATTAATTATCCAAGTCTACAAACCAACAGAATTGAATAAAGAAGTATCTTTCATTCAACCGAAATTTAAACCATTTTTTTTGAAAAAAGTTGCGAAAGGCTTTAAAAAAACAGACTATATCACTATATCAGGGGAAGAAAGTAGTGCAGCTTCTGATAAAAAGCAACAAATAAATCGTAAACGTCCGTTTACAATAAGAAAAACAAGCAAATAATAATTTATATTTAGTGATAAGATAAATAGTAGTAGATGTTCAATTGTTATTGTAGGTACTGCTTGTTAAAGAAGTTTCCAGCAGTGCTATATTTTTTCTATTATATAAGTGAGTTATACTAGTCCTGTAGTTAACTAATTAATGGTGATAAGTGATATTATTATGAAACTATATTAGGGGCGAGAAATGTGGAACATTTAGTAGGAGTATTAGACAAAATAAGAGTTATAAATATGATCCTCTAATGATCCGATTTACGTTAACTACTATTCACAAACCCTATTATTGTATTGTGGCCAAAAAAGAGTTAGCGACGAAGATACTAATGTTAGAGGACGGAAAATATAATGTAGTAGTTAACGGACACTACAATAGAATAAATCAGTTAGTTGTGTCATTATTCAATGTTAAAAATTCTGATCATATTACTAGGCTAATAGGTCTTCAGTGAAAATATATCTAATATTTTTGAGATTAATAAGTAATGAAAAAAACTCACCTATGTAGCAGGATGAGCTTTTTATTCTCCCAATAAAGTATCAAAGCTAAAAATCATGTTTATTGTTTGTGCTACTTGTCCAAGTTCTGACAATGTTGCTTTTTCTATTTTTTTCCAGTGGCGTGCTTTATAGTCTAAAGTTTTTACTTGTAAAGCATTGACATAACCTTTTATCTGATGATTTTCATTTAGTGGAATAAAATGTTCTTTTTTGGTGCTTGTGATTGGGCAAACAGCTACCAATCCAGTAACTAGATTATAGTTATCGGTGCTTACAACTAGAGCTGGTCGTCTTTTTTGAATTTCTCGTCCTGCACTAGGATTGAAATTTATAGTTATAATATCCCCTTGTTTAGGAAATTCTTTAGGTTTATCCATTTTTTAAAGAATTTCCTTTCCAATGGGTTTATCGTCTGGGAATCCTGAACTTGCATCGATTTTTTTACCTGCAGCAGCTGCTGCATCAAAAATATTTGCTTGTTTTTTGATAAACGTGATTGAATCATCGTCTCCTTTAACAGCTAAGTAGTCAACATTTTCATTAATGCCGAACTTAGTTGGAACAGTTAAAACAATTGCATTTCCTTGTCGTCTAGTTTTCATAAAAAAACTCCTCTATTTAATTTATTACTATTATAATACAAGTTGTAAGTAAATACAATGTATTCATTTATGTGGTTATTCTTATAAAAAATAATCAGGCAGAAAATGTTCATAAAATCCTGATTTTGTGAACACAATTGAATGGATGGCTAACTAATGATAAAACAAAATGACATAACAAAAAACTCGAAGGTAAATAAACTATGTCACGATATACAGCACCAAGTAGAGGACACCGAACGGAGAGCAGGCGACAAGTCATATCCGGCGTGTGGCGGAAGTTCTCGAAGATATGGCACTTATAACTCGTCTCCTTCTCGTATTAATCATACTTAGTCCTAATAGAAACAAAGAAGTAAGTTGAACTTCATCAGGTTCTACTATTTGATATAAACCTGAAGAATATGAACACTTACCTCAGTGCGTAAAAGAGTGGAGGAACGTTCTTAAATACCTGATTTAAGAGATGTACTTCTTTGTCACACATGGGATGATCGTAAAAATGTGGCTAAATTATCCGAGTAAGTAATTCTATAATAAAAAGATGGGGTCTAAACAGAGCCCATCTTTTTCAAATTGAAATTTATACCATTTAAAAAGAAAAGTGGCAAATTTAATTAGCTAACTAAGTTTTAGACCAATCACAGAGACTAAAATAATAGTCATGGAAACAAATTGTAGCCAGTTCATTTTTTCTTTAAATAAAAATACTACAAGGATCATTGAGCCGATGGAACCAAAAGCTACCCAAATACTATAACTAACCCCAACTTCTAATGTGTTCATTGAATGTGATAAAAGTAGTAAACTAGAAGCTGCAGAAATAATAGTTATAATACTCCAATTTATTTTTTTAAATCCGTGTGAATTTTTAAGAGAAAAGACCATTATAATCTCTGCTATTCCTGCTAGTATAAGATAAAATATATCCACAGATCACTCCTCCTTCGTTGTGATTTTTAGACCCAAAATGCCTATAACTAATAATGCAGAAAACAATATTTTCTGTACAGATACACTTTCTTTCAGAAATAAAATACCAAAAACGATTGTTCCGACTGCGCCTATTCCAGTAAACACTGTATATGCTGCTCCAGTAGGTAAGTTTTCCATACCTTTAGCAAATAAATAAAAGCTAATAACAACGAGCAAAATCGTCAAAATGGAATAGAAAAAATGATGGAAATTCTCTGATTTCTTCAAACAAAGAACCAAAAAAATTTCTAAAAAACCTCCAAAAATAACGTAAAGCCAGTTCTTTTCCATTTCGTACCTCCTTGAGAAAAATTAGATATTAGAATACAAAAAAAGGATTGGATAAGAGTAATCTTATCCAATCCCTGAGGATCCTCCGATATTCGAGAAATATTTTAATATATTTTCCTGTTAAAGTAAAGAATATCTTCTATGCTGTATAGTCAAACTTCAAGCAAATTATGCATATTGGATTTAAAACAATATAAAAATAAAAGAAAATACTTGACTCTACATCAGTTGTAGATTTTATAATTGAAGTATCGTCAGCACAACTGCTGTTTCCATTTGGTTACAGGTCATGCATATACTCATAGTAATTATCATAAGAACGAGATCGTCAGCATCGGACAGTCAGTCGTCGCGGAAAATCAGAAACAAACAAGACAAGATAGCGCTTGTTTCTGTACCTGCATAAAATCCGGTCTGTCCTTTCTACACACCATTCTTGTGATTGCACTAATATGTATCCTATGGAGTTATCCAACATAAATCAACACTTATTCAGACGGAGGGATAAGGTATGAATTGGAAGAATCTCTTTCCAATATGAAAAGTATCAAAACTGTTTCATATCAGTGTTAGTAGTTTGCGACACTATGAGAATATCGGTCTGCTTACGCCTGAATACATTTCACCGGACTCTGGCTATCGCTATTATGGTTCAGAACAATTTGAGGTTCTCAATACAATCCGCTATCTGCGAGCACTGGACATGCCCTTATCTGAAATTGAGGATTTTCTCAAAAATAAAGACATTGAGCTTATTAAGGAAAAGCTGTTTCAACAGAAACAGATAATCTTGAAAAAGCAACAAGAATTAAAACGTATAGAACAAAAGATTGATCACCGTTTAAACTCGTTGTTGGATGTTGAAAATACGTTGCTTGATACTGTTTCCCTAATACAGCTACCACCTTGTCGTGTTGTTTGGGTAGACAATCTAATGAAAGTAGATAGCTCTCTGGATATGGAAGCATCAATCAGAAAGTTAGATCAATCCGATGCGGAAGCTGTTGTCTTTCTCGAAAAGGTTGGTCTAGGCATTTCCATAGAGCATTTGCAAAAATCAGAAACAACGAAGTATGACGGCATCTTTCTAATATTAGATCAAGAGGATGTTTACACAGGCGAAACGCTTACTCTGCCTGATACTCTCTGTGTGCGGCTTCGTTTCCGTGGGAGTCATACGGATTCTCCCGAACATTATAAAAAGCTGCTGAGATATATCAAAAAGCACAAAATGCAAATCGTGGGCTTTTATCGTGAGGTCACACTCATTGACTACGGTATTACCAATAATAGGCTCTATACTTTTTGATGTTGATTGTTACCTGCTTGGTGCTTCTCAAATTTTCCGAAGATACTAGTTTTATCTCACCGTTTATTCGTATTTAGAAATACTAGAAGAGACTGAGACAAGTTTTGTCCCAGTCTCTTCATGATTGACAAAGAGCCGCAATCGTTGCTCCAGCTTCAGTTAAATAGTTAGTATAGAATTTTTAATAACATTTTTTACTTTCTTAGAACTAATTGTCCGTTACGTACATCGTAATGGTATGTTCCTCTTGTATTGTGTTTCAAGTTCTCATGATTGATGGCTAAACGAGTTGCATTTGCTTCTCGGTGTGTCACAGTAACTGTGTCGCCCTCCTTCAAATTGATCGTATCCGTTTTAGCATCATAATGACGATCTCCAATGTATTCTTTTTGATAGAGCGTTTCATTATTACGTGAAATAGTGATACTTGCATAGCGATCATTGAAGTAACTATGCGGAGTACCAGCTATTGTACGTACGGTTGCTACGCCATTTGCTACGTCAAAGGAAGCAAAATGGAAGTTTCCTAATCCTTTGAAAGTAAACTCTTGCAATTGATCAAAAGCATTATTTAATCGTGTCAATAAGTTATCTTTTTGGCTGCTGTTTGGTAAAGCCGTTACTTTTTTCTTGGCTTGATCAATATCTTTTTGCATCAGATTTGTCTTGATTTTCGAATGATCATTGTCTTGGAATAAGTGGTCAACAGCTTCTGTGGCTTCTTTGAGATAGTTATTTAATGAAATAGTTACTGTACCATTGTCTTTCACAAAAAGATATGGTTTTTGGATATAACCAGTGTCTGTTCCCAATTCAAGAGAGTATACACCATTTGGCATGTTGTTGATCGTAACTGGATCGCTACCTAAAGTAATTTCTTTATAAAGTTTATTTCCATCTAAAATACGCAATTTCATACCTTCGAACAAGTTGCCATCTTTAAACTTCAATGTAACGTTGCTTGTTAGATTCAATGGTTTTAATTCTTCATTTGTAACTAAAGATAAAACGGAACTTAGACGATTATTTTGTGTCAATTGTTGAATCGCTGCATCTAATCGATTATCAGGAACCACTTGTGCCAAATGAGCCACTTGTTGGTAGCCATTATCTGCGGCTGCTTTTTTCGCTTTTTCTGATACTGATAAGCCCCAAGCGTTTAAGACAGCAGAAAAGTCCACTTTCTTCGGTGCACCCATTTCAGTTGTGATCAAATCTGGTAATGGATAGTTATTGGCATTGAATCCTGACTGACTAGCAAATTTTCGGTAATTTGTATAGAAATTTGTAAAGCCTTCATTTCCTGCTTTATCAACGATGTTTGAAAGAATGACTAATTTTTTACGTAAATCTTGACTATTGAATTTTGGATCAGCACTATTGATTGTATTCTTTAATGCATTTTCAATGGATTGTTTGTGTCCATAATTATAAAGCCAAGAATTTTTATCGGCAGCAGTTTTACCCATGTGTTTGTAATTATAAATTACACCATATAGATTATTCCAAACTTCACCGACATCCATTCCTTTGTTCATAAAGCTTCCTTGATAGCCGTGACCAGTTTCATGAAGCACTCCCCAACCATCGCCTAACCAAGCGTCGCCAGACGTACTAGTTTGTGCTGCCCAATGGCCACCATAATAAAGAGCACCCACACCTGAAGCATCTGCTTTATAGAAATATCTACGTTCTGAAGAACGGTTCAATGGATTTGGGTCATTGTCAGATAAACCTAATAATTCATTATAGGATCCGATAATATCATTATCATATTTATCAATTAGACGGTTGAGGTCCACTTTTAAAGCTTGATTGCGATTTTGTTCAGGTAAGAAAGTTTGAAATCTCTTACCTTTGATCAATCCATAACCTTTTGTTTGATTCCAAGTATCTTTAAATGCTTCGATATCCCCATTTTTACTAAAGACTGGTAATAGGATTTTTTGTCCTTCTACAGTAAATTCTAATTGTGGTTTTTCCCCATTTTCTTGATTATATGGCGTATAAACAAATGGTACTGCTAAAGCTTTAGCAGTTAGTGTGACATTGTTTGTTGTGAAATCAATAGCAGATTCAGTACTTGAATTATTGGTTAATAAACGCAACGTCATTTTTGAAGTGAATTTTGGATTCGTTTGTCTAATGGTAATTTTTGCACCTTTTGTTAATTGGATACCTAAATCTTGACGATCATGATCTTTCCCCATTAAAATTCCTGCAGCAGCAGTATTTCCTGGATATGCTGTGGTGAACATCGTTTTTTTATAGGTTTTTAATGCAAGATAAGCTTGGTCATATTTTTTTTGTAAAGCTGTTCGTTCAGCTAATCCGTTAGGTAAAGCATTGATTTTTTCTAAAGCTGTGTTTAATTGTTCTTGTGTATTTTCAGCTTTAGGTGTTTCGCCATCGAATAAATCATTGACGGCTTTCGTCGCTTCTGCCAGTTGCGAAGTGAGGTTTTCTAATTTGCCATTTTTAACAAGATAGGTGTAATTGCCGGCAGTATTGCCCTTTAAAGAAGGATCTGTAGCAACAAAACGAGTATCATTCGCTTCACGATGTGTGATCGTTACGATATCCCCATTTTGTAAAGGAATATCTTTTTGTTCGGCTGTCAATTTTTGGTTGCCGACAAAGTTTTTTTGATAAACCACTTGTGTCCCACGTTTAATTTGTAAACTTGCGTAAGTATCTCCATAGAAGCCCCAATGTGGTTGGACAGCGAGGGTTTGTAAGTGGAGGTTACTTCTAGCAACACTGATTTGAGCAAAGGTTGTATTATCATAACCTTTTAAGGTAAATCCTTGTGTTTCAGCTTGAACACTGATGGCATTGTAGGCCTTTTCCAGCTTATTCCATAACTGATCGCGTTGAGTTAGATAATCTGGTAGTGCATTAAGTTTAGCTGCTGCTGCATCTGCTTGCTCTTGGGTAATGCCCAGTTTAGGTGTGTCGCCATTGAACAACTCGTTGACAGCTTTCGTTGCTTCTGCCAGTTGCAAAGTGATGTTTTCTAATTTGCCATTTTTAACGACATAAGTGTAATCGCCAGAAGTATTACCTTTTAATGATGGGTCATTGACAGCAAAACGAGTATCATTCGCTTCACGATGAGTGATTGTTACGATATCTCCATCCTGCAAAGGAATATCTTTTTGTTCAGCTGTCAATTTTTGGTTGCCGACAAAGTTTTTTTGATAAACCACTTGTGTCCCACGTTTAATTTGTAAACTTGCGTAAATATCACTATAAAATCTTGAGTGTGGTTCAACGGCCATTGTTTGTAAGTGAAGAGTACTATTCACTACACTAATTTGAGCAAATGTTCGATCATAGTAACCTTTTAGGGTGAAACCTTGTGTCTCAGCATGGACACTGATAGCATTGTAAGCTTTTTCTAGCTTATTCCATAATTGACCAAGTTGGGGCAGATAATTTGGTAGTGCGTTAAGTTTAGCCGCTGCTGCATCTGCTTGTTCTTGGGTGATGCCCAGTTTAGGTGTGTCGCCATTGAATAAATCATTGACTGCTTTTGTCGCTTCTGCTAGTTGTAAAGTAATATTGCTTAATTTGCCATTTTTAACGACATAAGTGTAATCGCCAGAAGTATTACCTTTTAATGATGGGTCATTGACAGCAAAACGAGTATCATTCGCTTCACGATGAGTGATTGTTACGATATCTCCATCCTGCAAAGGAATATCTTTTTGTTCAGCTGTCAATTTTTGGTTGCCGACAAAGCTTTTTTTGTAGACGTCTTGTGTTCCACGCTTAATTTGTAAACTTGCGTAAGTATCTCCATAGAAGCCCCAATGTGGTTGAACAGCGAAGGTTTGCAAGTGAAGGTTACTGTTAGCAACACTGATTTGAGCAAAAGTTGTATTATCGTAGCCTTTTAATGTAAAACTTTGCGTTGAGGCTTTAGGAATAACTTGAGTATTAGTTGATGAGGGATTTTCTTGAGTAGCTAGTACTTGGGCACTTGGTAAAAGTAAATTTGAAAATAGCATAATACCAGTAGCTGAAGTAATAATTATTTTCTTTTTAATTGTATTTCATCCTTTCTATTGATAATCTTAGAACATTGTATCATTTGAAAATAATATATTTGTTTAAAATATTTAATGTTCAATTTAAATAATAAAATTTTATTAGAAAAATATATCTTATTCTCAAATTCATCTTGATAAATCTTTGTTTGATATTAAGTAATTTCTTTGAATAATTTATGTTTATTACTATTTTCTTTGATATAAGTAGAAGTAATATATGGGTTACCTTCTGTAACAAAGCTCGCTTTACAAATTCAACAAGATATAAAGACGATAAATAAATTGATCCTGTATATTTTGGCTATTAAATACCAATAAAGAAAACATAGTAATTAATAACAAAAATTCAATTTCTTACTTATTATTAACTCATCTCCATCTTCATTTAGTTTTCGTTAATATTGTAAGCAATATTGACTAATGTTATTTGAATTATTTTATGAATGATAGTAGAAATTTCTATCCCTATTGTTTAATCCAGTTTTAACGAATATATTTTGACTTGATATATCATCAGTAAATACAGTTGTATCTACTATAAAAGTTGAAGATAATAAAGCAATTTCAAATGATAGTTCTAGCATTTTCATAAAAAATACTTACTAAGATTTTAGTTGGGAGTGTTTTTTTTGAAAATAGAATATGCTCGAATATCTACTGGCTTACAAAATTTAGATTTACAAGAAGATAGTTTAAACAAATTTGGTTGTGAGAAAATTTTTACTGATCATATGAGTGAAGCAAAAAGTAATTGACCAGGATTGGAAATGGCCATCGATTTTGTTCGTTCTGGAGATACTTTTGTAGTTTGGCTTGGTACTCATGACACTTAATTTGAGAAAATTGGGGAAATCCATGGAGGAAAAGTGTCTAAAATAAGAAAAATGGCTCTATACTTTTTGATGTTGGTGAATTTCACCAACATCAAAAAGTATAGAGCCTGTTATGCGCACTTTCCTCTCCATATATTTTCCTAATTTTCTTAAATTTAATGCCATCAGTGCCAAACCTACATCAATCGTTGCTCCTTGCTTTGCACGCAATGGAAACGATGGAACGCCAAGTGAGCCTTTAGATGACCAAACACGGGTTCGACATCAATTTTTCGTTTCCGATAAATCGAACCAGTTTTCTCCTCTAAAAGCTTTTTTCTGCACTCTGCTTTGAAATAGCGCCAATTATTATTTACTTGAATTTTTCGCTTTTGTTCACTTTTCGCACGCGTACATTGACGATGGACTGGACAGTTCCGACGATCCTCACATTCATAGATTTTGAAATCTCGAATAAAGCCACCTTTATCTTTTCTGCGACTATAATTTTTGAACGATACCTGACGATTCGCTGGGCAAATATAGGTGTCTTGTTCTGCAAGATAACGCCAATTCTCCACGTTAAACGGATTCTCCTTGTACTTCTTTTTGTTTTCTTTGTGGTAACTGCCATATGTAATTAAGGGCGGATTATGTAGAACATCGTTGATATACATGTAATTTTCTTCGCTACCATACCCTGCATCTGCCACAATGTACTCCGGTAACTCCTTATGTTGGTCTAAAAATGGATTCAATAGTGTCTGTTAGATTTTGAGATAATTCATAGCTCAAAACATACTGATTTTCGGTGGCGATTTGTAAATTATAACCTGGTTTGAGCTGTCCGTTTCGCATATAATCGTCTTTCATTTGCATAAAGGTGGCATTAGTATCTGTTTTTGAAAAGCTATTTCGTTCTTGAAATAGTTGAGCATACCGTTTGTACCTGTCGGAGATATTTTTTATATGTTCTTCTTTTTTCTTTAGTTGACTTTGCTTTTCTTTGCATTTTTCATGTGTTTTATGGAGTTCAGCTTCTAAATGATGAGCGACTTCTTCTAACTGGTCGCTCGTCAATCCATCGGATTGACTTTCTTCTTTTAAGCATTGTCCCAGTATCTTCCATTCTAATAATTTTAAATATAAAGAACTAATTTTTCATACTATTTATTTCCTTGGTAATATAAGTAAACTATCTTCTTCATTATCATTTGGCTGAGATCTTACATAGTTTTGATTCCCTTTTTGCTAGTACTAATTTGGGAAACGGGAATAACTTTACAACTATTTCAGAATTTGGATTATTAACAAGAACATTATAAATAGCTTCTTTCGTATAAAAAACTAAATTCTTGACCCTTCTAAATAGATTTCTTTTATTTCTGTTAATGACCTAGTATTTGCTTTTGTCATCATTCATTCTCGTTGCTTTAATCGAGATAATATCTTCCTTTCTATTATTTAAATTATAATAGTTAAGCTAATTTCCCTTTATAGATCTCAATATATTCTCAGATCTATAAAATACACTTTGGAAAAGAACTCGTCTCTTCTAATTTTTGTTTTTTACTTAGAGAATCATTTGACAGACTTATTCAGATTTAGAAGAATAGTAGTAAAATTGCGGTAACAAAACTATTGTATGAAAATCTTCAGCAAAATATTCAATATTTTGAATATAGTCACTGTACACATAAGGTGTTTGTGTTTCTAAGTACATTTCAAAGCTCTCATTATTAATAAAATCACAAAGAGCCAGACAATTTATAATATTAATAATTTCTGCCTCTGTTTTTAGGAATAGCGAAATTTTTTCAATAAGTAATTCATGGTCCGTTTGACTTTGTTTTAAACAATTCATTTTTAATTGTGTAATCTTAGATAAAGCTATCTCCATATTTTATTGGGTAGTTGAATCGTTACTACCATAATAATTTTTTTCTCGAAGCTGGATCATAATTTGTTTCAACTCTTGTAGATTCATCCATTCCATTTCTTTTTTCCTCCTTTATTAGATTGGAAGGATCAATGACTTTCCATTGATCCTAAAAAAAAATTATTAGTTACAGTACTTGAATCAAGTTCCAATTGATTGTACCGTTATAAGTACCAGCCGTAACATGTTCTACGTTTGGAATCACTAATTCAGGATTTTCAAATTAGTAATTGTCCCTTCACTTTCATTTTTTTTCAATTCCATTGTTGATCATTGCAACATGTTTTATCTTGTACTCCTAGATTTTCATTTGACAAAGCTAATTTTTGTTCACCTGAATCATTTAATGTTTCACTGACACTTAATTTATCTGCCCCCTCTCCAGCATCAGTTGGCATTGATCGAGTAGTTGGGAATTTGATTAATAGTTAATTGTACTTCAACTGATATTTCATCAGTCACAAGATCTTATGTAGTTACCGCAGAAACAGAAGTTCCAGTAAATGCTACTATTGAAAATAATAGAATTACTAAAAACGGTATTGCTAGTTACTTTATGATAACTCAGTTCTCCTTATTCAAATACTTTTTAACTTTAATAAAATTCAAATTTTATTATAGACAAGTTTTATTTCTTTTTTCCTTTTTTTTTTCGTTTTTCGTTTTTAAATATAAAAATTCTTCCATTTATATCAAACTTGGAAGAAAAAAACATTTTTTCAGATTAAGAAATCAACTTTTATAACTAGCTATAATACTTGAGGAAGTAGACAAATCCATTCCTGTTACACATAATTTCATTTAAATTTTTATCATCTTATCCGAGGGAGTTAACTCAAAATTGGAAAAACAATTATAATAGATAATTAGCAAAAAAATCTATACCCCTTAAAAAAATTTGGTACTCCTTATTTCACAACACATTTTTATTATTTCATTCCCCCCTCTATTCGATCAAAAACAAAAGTTTTCTAGTTATTCACAAATCGCCAAACTTATTGCAAAACTCTAGACAAACATATTCTTAAATAGTCCGTAAGAAGATCACTTTCTAAAATAAATATAGAGAAGAAATCAAAAATATCTTCCAAGCATCTTCTAGTAATGTTACTGCTTTAACCTTACATCAAGCTATTTGGACAAAAAAAGATTCTTCATGGCCCATATGTGGTATTCCTGAAAACTTTTATACAGATCACGGAAGTGATTTTACTTCAAATTTTAGCGCTTTTTTCAGACAATTAACCAAATGCTTTTAGAAGGATTGCCAGGTTATATTGAAAACAACTGTAACGAAAAATTATTGACTATTCAAGAATTTAAAGAGAAACTACATTCTTTTCTTATTAATGAATATAATCAAACAAATCATTCTTCTATTAAAGTAAGTCCGATAAAAAATGGAGTGAGCATTTATTTTTACCGAATATGCCTAATAGTTTAGAAGAGTTAGATTTATTGTTATTAGAAATTCCCAAAACTCGAAAAGTCCACTCTGATGGAATTCATTTCCAAGGATTACGATATACTAATCCTAATTTATCTGCGTTTGTTGGAGAACCTGTTTTAATCCGTTATACGCCAAATGATTTGGCAGAAATTAGAGTATTTTATAAGAATCAGTTTCTTTGTAATGCCATTTCTCCAGATATTTCAAATTATGAAATCAATATGGATGATTTAATTTTTGCTAGAAATAAATGAAAAAAATTATTAAAACAAAAAAAGTATGAAAAAATAACTACCCCACCTAAGAAATCAGCTTTAAAGAGGTACTATAATGAATAAAACCTTTATTGAAACAAAAGAATATAAACGATTTGCTGAATTTTGTGACGCATGTATTAAATATAAGTATATTGGAATTTGCTATGGTGCTCCTGGCGTAGGTAAAACATTATCTTCAAGGTATTACTGTAATTGGGATAATATAGAAAAGCAAATTGCCTATCATCGTGCCGATGATATTGGAAAAAATGCTACAGATGAAATATTAAGTGTAAATAAAGTTTTTTATACTGCACCAGCTGAAAAGATGTCTCGTGTCAGTTCTGATATTAACACAATAACTAGTAGAATAGGTCTGACTAAAGCAATGCATATGGTACTAAAATACAATCAAGAAGATCCTTCTGTGCCTAAAACCTATGAGGCAATTGATTTAATTATTGTCGATGAAATTGATCGTTTAAAGCTTCAGCATTTAGAACAGCTAAGAGATATTTATGATAGAAATGATCTAGCAATGGTTCTCATCGGTATGCCTGGTATTGAAAAAAGATTGTCTCGGTATCCGCAACTTTACTCTCGCATAGGATTTGCGTATGAATTTGATAACCTTAGTAAGGACGAAACACATCATATTTTGGAATACAAATGGTCAGACTTAGGAATTGATATCAAACTAGAAGATTTTTCTGATTATGAGGCTATCACAACTATCATTAAGATTACAAAAGGAAATTTTAGGCTTATTCATCGTTTATTTGCACAGATTGATCGGATTTTAAGAATCAATCAAATGGATAAGATCACTGTAGAAGTTGTCGAAGCAACAAGAGATAGTTTAGTCATAGGTATATAAAAAACCACCAAAAATTAGGTGGTTTTTGTCATTTAAAGATTGAAATTTTTGCCATTTAAATAGAAAAATGACACTTAATTATTTGGACTACTGAAAGATTTGTGGAATAAAGAATCAAAAAAGAGGAAGAAACTTTTAAGTTTCTTCCCCCACTTCAAGTTTTTATAGAATTTTGTCATGACTACCTGTTCTAACTAACGTAAGAATTAGTTTTTTACCATCTATTTTATAAATAAGCAACCAATCTGACTGTACGTGTAATTCTCTAAAACCTTTCCAGTTGCCTTGAAGAGCATGATCTTTATATTTCGTTCTCAATACTTCTTGCTCTTGATTAACTAACAGATTAATCACTTTTCTAAATTCTGTTTCATTGTAATGCTTTTTCATCATTCGTTTATAATCACGTTTGAAACTTGGTGTAAACTCAATCGTCAGCATTTAAATTCCCCATCAACTCATCTACAGAAGAAACTTTTGTAGTAATACCATTTTCTGCTTCATATCTAGCTATGATATCTTCTCTAGGTTCATTACCTGGTTGAAAAGGTAATTTTCTCTCCCGTACACTTTGTTTCAGAAAAACAATGACTGCAGTTGATAAGTCCATCCCGATTTCTTCGTAAACTTCTCTCGCTTGTTCTTTTAATTCATCATCAATTCGAATACTTAGTCTTGACACCTTATCACTCCCTTTAATAATTATATTATATCACCAATCAAACACGTTGTACACACATTGTATGTACAACGTGCGTACATAGTAAACATAAAAACGTCTATTGAATAATCAATACTTGCCACCCAACCTAATCTAAGAGTACAACAAATGAAAAAAGACAAATCTATTCGCTGTAAACTTGTCTTTGTGCTTCTTTTGTATAAAATTTTCATATTTAAGAATTGAACTATAGTTTCTTCGTCCCAAATGCACACATTATTTACTTGTTTTTCTTATCGTAAAAGGACGTTTACGATTTTCTTGTTGCTTTTGATTAGAAATTACAATACTTTCTTCCTTTGATATAGTGATATAGTCTATTTTTTTGAAGCCTTTCGCAGCTTTTTTCAAAAAAAATGGTTTAAATTTCGGTTGAGTGAAAGTTACTTCTTTATTCAATTCTGTTGGTTTATAGACTTGAATAATTAATACATGGTACTTTTTACCTTTAACAGAAAAGATCACAATATCTCCTATGCCAATTTTCTTATAGACAGTTTGTGGTGCTTTAAAATAAACCTTTTGTTTGGTTTTGTGTAAAGTCTTATCTTTTAACTCCAAAAATAGCCCTTCAAAAATTGTCTTTTTATTTATGAATCGTATTTTAGGTACTCCTTCTCCTTTTCGCACAGGAAGAACGCCAGAATTTTCGTTAAAGATTTTACTAATGATCGCAATATACTCATTTTCTTCTTCTTCAGATCTACCTGTAATTATATTTTTTACATAGACCAATTGACCATCTTTAGAATACACAAGCATTCCCTTTTGAATCTCTTTTTCTAATTTTTCAGCTACACGAAAAGTAAATATCTTATTTTTTAAGTAGACAGAATCATTTATCCTTCCATGTGCTGGTTGAACATGAACAGCTTCTACTAACAACTTATTCACTTCCTCTTCATTTAATATATTAGCAAATTACCAAATGATATACTATGAATAAAATAAAAAAGCTATGCGTAAACATAGCCCCTAAATTTGCTTCAGAAACAGACAAAAAATGCTATCGTAAACTTACTACGTCTTGAGTATAACATCTATACATCAAATAAAAAAGATAGGTACTGCCTGAAACTTCATTAACGGACAGTACCTAAAAAGTCTATAGTATGGACGTTTAACAATATTATTTTATCAAAAAAACTTATCATTTCAACATATATAATTATCTAAATATTCTTCATTGAATGCTCATATTTTATTGATTGTTCTTCTACAATATATTCATCCCACGAACAAAACAAGTAAGTCATTGTTCCTCCAGACAAAATAACTTTCCATTCCATGGATAAAAAGCTAATACAAATACCTACTGTTAATATAAGCATTGCTAAATTACTATTTATTTTCTTCATCTTGATTTCTCTCCATTCTCTTGTTAGAATGGGTCGTAGGTTCTATATTGTACAGAGGTTACTTTTTGCGGAAGTAACCTCTATTTTTACGCCCTTAATTAGTTTTGAACCCTGGAACTTCCTGTTTGATAGTCAATAACATAACCTTCCTGCGTGTTATGGATATAAACATTGAAAGAAAGTCCATTATCTTCTATACTTTGGGCTTCCATTTGTGCACCTCTAGCAACCAGTTCATTTCCTCGAAAATCTGGTCTCACTCGATAGCGAACATGATTTCCTGTTCTTCGTAAATATTCTGCCACTTTGTTTTCATACTCTACCATTGCAGGAGTGTTGAACGAGCGTGTACCTGTCATTAAATTTCTTGGATTATTATTTTCTCCAGTCAACTGGTAACCAATCAAATAGCAACGATTGTATAGATAATCACCATTCTTCATCTTCTTTTGTTTCCAGCCTGTTGGTTTGATATATAATCGTTCCCTTTCTTCAGTCGGCATCATACTTTTGTGCAACATAGCATTCGCTTCACCTACTCGGTTTAGTGAATCTAAATCAGAAAATACTTGCCAATTCCCCTTATCTAGAGACAAGTCTTTAGAAGAAAAAGTTGGCTTATTATGATTTTTTACTTCTACTTGATCTGAAGTATGTTCCACTTTTTTATCAGATAACTCGTTAAATGTTTGATCGACAATCGAAGTGATTTGCCTTACTTCTTGGGGCTGAAATACACCAATTCCAATACCTATTGCACCAATAAATACGACAATGCCTGAAATAATTTTTTTCAAAACTACTCTCCTTCTGTTTTTATTTCTTCAAAATGCGTCGTTCCTTTTACCAAAGCATATTTCTTTTTGCATTTTAAGCATTCCCAAACATACGTATCATAAAAATGCCCATTTTTCATATAAGTTTTGTGTTTCGCTAATTCAGAACAATCACATTTTACATAAGTTGGTGGCCAGCAATGTGCCTTATTAAAATAATCTACAGGAATATAATTTCTTCCCCAAAAACACTCTCGATTTGAAAACATAAATATTCTCCTTTCACCTATTTTTCAAACTCAATAGAAACCTTTCAACTCGAAAATGGGGATCGAATGAGTTCAATCGTTCGAGGAGAAGCATGATTATCTTCTGAAGAATATGAAAGTTGCATGGAGTACTTCTTTTTCATAAAGCTTTGAGTAGACTTTTCTATTTCAAAATCATCAATTTTATGTTCCCTTTTTAGTGTCGATAACTCTTGATTCAAATTTCCATCAAATAAATAATCATCTATACGAATTGCTGAGAAAAAAACAGCTAAATATAAAACAAAAATTAAACTGATTTTTTTGTAGTTTTTCATAAATTATTTTCCTCCTTTATATTATGACAAGAAGGGAAATTTCTTGTCATAATACTTCTTTTTAACTAATTCAAAGCTCGGAGTTTTGATCTATCCCTGTCTCCTGATAAAAATTTAAATCTTCGTATTCTTTGATATTTTTGGATAAAATTTTAGGCTCAAATGTTCTTTCATCAATCACAATTTCAATTTCTTCTTTTACGTTCCCTTTAAAAACTGTCGCACTTTCGCTTAGAAAATTATCAAACCAGATAATTCTATTATCCGTAATACTAAAATAATTTCTAATTTCATCTGTCGTCCAAAAACAGATAACTTTTGAAGTTTCTAATAATTCCGGAAGTTCAAAGACCTCCAAATCACGTTCGTCGACAATTGCTACATCAGAATCAGGAATCAATAGTATCCCATCATCCGTAGCTTCTAATTTTCTTAATATTTCTTTGATTGAATAAGTTTCTTTCATTATTTTTCCTCCTAGCATTTCTTATCAATTAACTTACAAACATATTATAGAATACCTACTATAGCACGTATACCATAACGTTGATTTTTTATAGTGGGAATGCTATATTTTTACTAAGGAGTGAATAAAACATGGAAATTAAAACAGAGGAAGAAATTCAAGAATGGATTTATAATAATTTAGTAGATAAAAGAAAAGGTGCTGAAATAACTGGTCAATCAGTTAAAGCTTTTGAACAGTCCGTTCGTTTAAAGTACATCCAGCCCTTTTATGAGAATGAAGGAAAAGGGAGTGCTAAAATCAAGCTTTATAAAAGATCAGATTTAGAACTATATGCTAGAAATAAAAAAAAATAAATTCAATAATTTTTATCTTGTAAAAAAGATTATAAACAAAAAGGAGTTGGCAACTAAGCCACTCCTTTTTTTATTAACCTTTGTATAAATTATTCTCTGCCAAAATATTCTAACATATACTTATAATACTTAGTAAATATTCTTTTTTCTTCAGAAAATCTATTTTCTAATAACATAGCATCAATTCCAGATACTAAAGTTCCAATCCTAAGCGTTAATTGATTTTCATAAGAGTAATAAAAAAATAATTCAAAATGAAGATTCCTAAATAAAACTAATTTTTCACCTGGCTTTAAAGAAGTAATTCTTAGATTTAAATCATAGAAGTTACTAAATTGATAAATAAAACTACTAGGAAAAAAGACATCAGAAATAGAAGTAGAATAACCATTAGATTTTAATTCTTCTATGAATGATCTTTGCCAATTTATCAACGGATTCCCTGATTCTAATTTTTCTCTATTGAAATCAACTATTTTTCCCATCTATTTCTCCTCCAGATCTACTAGAGTTTCTTTTTAAATACATCGATAGACGAATAAGTTTATCCTTACAAAAAGAATAAATTAGGCAAAATAATACAAAAAGAACTATCCATCCTATAAATATCTTTAGCAAAAAAATAGATACCGGTATGACAACAAGTAAAGTAATGACTATATGAGGGAAGAACCACACACTTGCTAGAAAAATAGCTATAAAGATAATTGCTAATGTTAGACAAATAGGAATTTGAATATTTTCTGGCATTAGCTTTATTTGTTCGATTCCCCAATTAAAAATGCTTGAAATTCCATCTACAATAAATTTGATTATACCAGCAAACAACCATCCTATTGCATCTACAAATATACTAGCAAGTTTAAACACAAATGATATAAATTCCATAATTATTTTCTCCCTTCATATTTTCTGAGTAGTTCTTGATATACTTCTTCAAATTCTTCTTTTTCCTTACTATCATATTGATCAGAATTAACCATTTCATCTATCCGCTCAAATATATATCGCTGAAAATCTAACAATTCAGGAAAAGTAGCATGTTTCAATAAATATAACTTCGTTGTTCTTCGATAAGAAGCATTTCTTTCCTTTTCTTTGTTTCTTTTACGATATTCACTATTAGCTTTTCGTTTAGCTTCACTAGTTTTATATCTCATAACATTTCTCCAGTCTTTATCATTGCTAATATTTCTATCGTTATTATTAGTCATGTAACATACTACCACTTATTATCAATAATATACCACGTATGCGTGGTATGAGCAAGGGAGAAATAAAATTTTATTATCTAGTGTATTTGATTAATTCAGAAAAATGATAAAAAGCATCCAATGTTACTCTCAATAACACTGGTTGATAATCAGTAAAAAATTTGACACTATTACACAGTGAGTCATAACTTTTTATTGCGCTCACAACAAAATATTCAAATACTGGATTATTTGAATATTGTAATAATTTTTCTGTGATAGCATCCCACATTTCTGATTCTATATAATATTCGTCAATTTCTTGACCTTGATAATTAATAAGTGATCCTTCTCTTTGACCATTATGCAAATCAATAATCACCTGAAAATAAGAATCTAGCACTTCTTCATTTTGAAGAGTAAAATTGAAAATTCTTTTATCAAAATACGCTCTTGGTGTAATAAAACAAGGAAAATCCGCTTGATAACAAGAGATATCATGAATAACCATTTCATAAATAATCTTAGAATAGGATAATACTAACATTTCTAATATCATTAAAGTTTCTTGACTATGTTTACTCATAAAAGGGAAAAACTCTTCCTGAGTCCAAGATATACCAAAATAAGATGGAGCAAAAGTTACTAGACTATAGTCATAGTACTTTAAATTCTCATAATGAAGTTTATAAATTGACTTTTCAGAAAAATATTCGTTGATACTATTCAAACGTTCACGAATTTCTTTTTCTATATTTTCTGTTTTAAAATACAACTCTTCTTTTAAAATTTTGTTGATTTGATTATTATAATTTGTATTTTTCATCATTAATCTTCTCTCTTTCACATAATAATTATCTAAAAAATCTTTCCTCATCTAAATCTTAGTAATATAACAATATGAAATAGATAAGGAAAGATATAGGTTTATCTACTTTGTTCTAAACCTAAATTTTTAAAGTTTGTAGCCAATGGTTCTGATATTTCTACTGTTGCTTGCTGAGAGTTCGACGAAGTTTTTTCTCTCATTTCTAATGATAAATTTAATGCAGTTTGTCTTTCTAATAACTCATTTAATACTTCCTCTTTCTCAAAAGGTTTTAAGACTTGTTGTTCTGCTTGGTTCATTTTCTTAATCAAATTGTCCTTTTCATTTTTCAAATCATTTATTTTATCAGGTAAAGTTTTTAATACATTGGTCATTCGAGTAAATGTCCCTTTTCCATTCTTTTCGATTGCAACAGCATAGCTTCGTTCTCTTTCTAATGAAACAACCATCTGTCCAAATCTAGAAACCTCTAATTTAATGCTGAAACCATAAAATTCGCCTATTTCCTTTCCTTGCTCAAGCTCTGTCTGAAGTATTGTATTAAAAACCTCTAACGCTTCTGATCTATCAGTATATTGGTTTCCTAACAGCTTTATTGAAAAGTCACTATTAATAATACTTGCTACCCACTCATTATCTTGAATAGTTTTTTCTAAATTCATTTGAATTTCTTCTAATTCTTTTGGATATACACTTTCTAAATTTTGAGTTAATGTTAAACGATTAGATTGCCAATCACTTTTCTGCAATTGAAGATTCATTACTTCTCTGTCAATAGTCATCTTCTCTACCAACATCGGATTATTTGTTGCTAAAGCTTTTGCTTCAGCTGCATCCAATGTAGATTGATCAATATCATCCGCACTACGAGCAATACTTTTTCCAGTCATTATTTGGTTGATAAACTTCAACTTGTTTTCTTGTGTTTGCCAAAGATAAGAATCAAAGGAATTTTTCGCAACATATCGGTAAATTTGAACTTCTGAATTCTCATTTCCTTGACGAATTCCTCGCCCATCTCGCTGAGTCAGATCACTTGGTCTCCAAGGTACATCTAAATGGTGTAAAGCAATTAACTTATCTTGAATATTTGTCCCTGTACCTAATTTTTCAGTACTTCCAAGAATCACTCGAACTTCTCCATGACGAACCTTGTCGAATAATTCTTCACGTTGTCTATCATTTTTAGCTGAATGAATAAAGGCAATTTCTGCTTCGGGAATTCCTTTTTCAATAAGTATCCGTTTCATTTCATCATATACATTAAATTTATTAGGATTAGGAGTACCATAATCAGAAAATATAATCTGTGTCGATTGTTTTTCCAATGTATCTTGCCATATTTCATATACTTTTTCAGAACATTTATATAACTTACCTCCTGTGTATACAGGTGCTTCTGGATCAAGCAAACGAGCATCAATAGCCATTAATTTGACTTCATTGGTTAGCTTTAACATATTATCTTCTCGTGGATCTACATCTCCTAAACGAATATTATCCGCACGTTCTGCCAATTCCATCATCTTCTGTTCTTGAAACTCACTCGGCTCAGAAACAATTAATTGAGGTTTCCCATTAGCTATATCTGGAACAGGAAGTTTTAACATATCACTTGTTTGGATATCAGCTATTAAATGAAAAGAACTCATCAACTCAGGTAAATTATGAAATTTTGCAAATCGACTCTTCATTCTAAATCCACTACCTTCTGGATTGATTT
Source organism: Enterococcus sp. AZ078 (assembly GCF_051714985.1). Lineage (NCBI taxonomy): Bacteria > Bacillati > Bacillota > Bacilli > Lactobacillales > Enterococcaceae > Enterococcus > Enterococcus sp. AZ078. The sequence continues at coordinate 40,348 of NZ_JBIOSW010000002.1, read as the reverse complement.
CTGGAGCAGTGACAACTTCTCCAAATGTTGACGCCCATCGATCAAAAGTATATAAATCCATTCTAGCCAACTCTTCAGGCTGTAAATAACGTTGCATTGTATATAACTCACTCATAGAATTAGAAATAGGCGTACCTGTTGCAAAAACCACCCCACGCCCCTGGAACTTTTCTAACATATACTGACATTTCATATACATATCAGTAGCTCGTAAACTATTAGAAGTATTAACTCCTGCTACATTTGACATCTTCGTATACGTATAAAGATTTTTGTGAGAATGTGCTTCATCTACAAACAAAAAATCGACTCCTAACTCTTCAAAAGTTAACAGTCGATCTTTATAGTCTTCATTTTGTAAAGACTTTAATTTCTCTCTTAATCGTTTTTCAAAACTAACCATTTGTTTAAGACTCCATGATTCCCCGCTTTCACTTTTTTCCAGCTGTATTCTGGATCTCCTACTAGCGGAGAAACACACTCAATATAATCCTTCCATCTTGGCAACTGACCAAGCTTATATTTCAACATAAATTCGCTAACTTCTTCTACAGAAGAAATAGATATTACTTCTTCCTTGCGTCTTTTATTATACTCTTCTACAATTCCATTCCAAAGGCTATCTGGTGCATCTTCAGAAGAAGAAAAAGCCCAATCTGTTACCTTCTTAAATTGAAGATCATCCATAAGCCAGACTGGAAAAGAAAAATCTTTCCCAGTAGTTTGCGACACATCAAAAAGATTCACATGATAAAATAAGCCATTTTCTTTTTGGTGAAGAACCTTAATTGCTTTTGAGCCACGAGTCACTGACCGACCAATAGACTTCCATGTATTGAAATCAGCTAAGAATTTTGCATTTGGATTTTGCCCATAAGCAAATAACACACTTTCTAGATCATATTTATATAGCTGACTACTAAATTCTAAAAACTGTAATATTTCCAGCTCATTGTTTGTAACTTGCTTTAATATTTGCTTGTACAATGTAGATAAATTTTGATACATCGTATTCTGATTATTATCCTTATTCCAGCGATCTAATAAACCCATATTTCTTTCCTCCTCATCGACTCATCATAAGAGTTTCTTGTTTTTTTCTCTCAGGTGTTTTTTCAATTTGATATTTGATACGATCTTCTTTATCTACCGCTTGGAATCCATAATTTTTCACTAAAATAGCAGCTTCTTTTAGAGAATCTGCTTCAAAAAATGGATCATTGAACTGCGCATCTTGAGATATTGCAATATATTTTTTACGTTCTTCGTCTTTGAATATCTTCATTCGTTCCTTCCCATTTCGTTCATAAACTGCTTCCAGTAACCTAGCTTCCTGTTGAACAAAAATTTTATATTTCAATGCATCATTCCAATCTTTAATAGTTCCTTCAGTAGGTCGATAGCCAAGATTCTGATAATCTTCATAATAGGTACTAACTTTCTCATGTAGCCCACGTAGTTCTATAGGGTTCATTCCTTCATCAATACGAAATAATTTTTGGAAATCATATTCGCCTGACTCTCTTCTTATTTGGGCTAACTTTTGTCCCACTTTCTTACTTTCTAAAACAATGTCCATATTTTCTCCTGAGAAGTATTCCTTTATGTTCCATGAATTAGCAACCTTTCCTTCTTCACTAAAATTTGTCAGTGCTTTATGAGTCGCTGCAATTGCAAGCCAGTCTACCTGATAAACTTTTGCGGCTTTTTGATATATTGAAATATTCTTTTTCGGAATATCTAAGTCATTAGGAATTAGTTTTTTAAATTTTATTTCTTGTTTTGTTTCATTAATTACATAAGATAATTTAGATAAATTATCGAAAAAACGGTGACCTGCAGGATCATTGTCAACACCCAAATAAACTCCTTCATATGGAAGCGCACCTTTAGCTATATACATTTGAGAAATAAACTTATAAACAGACTGTTCTTTCAACCCATCCATGGAAGCCAACATACAATTCTCTAATTGCGGATTCATTGACCAATAACTTAGCATGTCAATTGGTGCTTCAAAAACATATAACTTATTAGGTGTTCCTATCGTTAAATTAAAACCAAAATTAGGTTCACTATTTCTAGCAATTCCTTTAAAACGTCCATGTTCATATTTTTGTGGATTATATTCTGTTCCAATAACAGAAGCACCTACTGCTTTTCCAGTATCAGACCAGACAAATACAGCTCTTTTATATTTATCTTCTTGAATAAATCCTTTTTCATGTAAAACTGAAACTAATGTTTTCGATAATTTCCGCTCATTAACTAAATAATTACTCACCTCAGAGAAGCTGGTATTATGCTTAAAATAATATTTGAAAGGTTCTTTTGGTTTTGGCGTTGTTTCTACTCTAGTTAATTTATCATGTCGTTCCTGTGTTAAATAATTGAGTGCTTCTAAGTGACTCATATCATAGAAACGACAGACAAATTCAATTACATCCCCTTGAACAACTTTTCCATTTTCAATTTGCGAATTCCAATAAAAATAATTTTTTCTTTTATCAATCATCAAACTGTCATGCTCCACACCTTGAGCAAAGTTCCTCATATCAATATATTCCATTCCTTGGTCATCCATCACTGACGTAATAGATACTTTTTTAGCTTCAGCTAAGATTTCTTTATATTCATTATTTTTCATGACTGTATTTCCTCCAAATAAAAAAGAAGCGAATAGTTTCCTATCCACTTCTCGTAGTCAAAAAATATTTATATTTTAAACTAAAAAAAGAGAAACGAAATAATCGCTTCTCTTCTTTATTGCCATCACTATTTGATTCTTTTCACTTTTGATATATCTCGTAATGTGTCCACGCTGAATAAATCTCTACCAGTTTCTCATCTTCATTTACCTTATAAACCACTCTGTGTTGCCTATTTAATCTTCTTGAATACCGACCTTCATGTGTAGGTTTCAGTTTCTCAAATGATTGAGTAGGAAGATAAGGATCTTCTTTTAAAGTTTGGATAACTTTTTCAAACTGAGATTTCAGATTAGATTGTTTGATCTTCTTCAAATCAGCTTTAGCTGAATTTTTGATTTTTACAGAATAGTTACTCATTATAGATTATCCCAATCAATCTCATCAATATCAGTAAAGCCGCTATTATCTTTTTCACGCTCTCGAACAACATTTAAAGTACCTGTTTGTTCAAGAAATAGCGTTTCTTGAATTGCTCTCCAATCATCCAAACCAATAAGTACTGCATTGTTTTCACTTCGTTCACTAATGATTTCAATTTCCCTATGATTTTCATTGACATCTTTTAACAACTTGTAAAAATCTTTTCGTGCGGAACTAGGATTCAAGACTGTGTTTGCCATATTTATCCCTCCTTTATTCCTTTCATCGTAACGTACTTAATTAAGTACGTCAATATTTGTGCAAAAAATTAGCAAGAATAAATCATGTTTCTCTGTCAAATCATTCACGATTTTATCACTTTCTTTATCTCTCATAACAAAACAATCGCTTCTCTTTTTATTTCTATAACTAATTTATACGTTTAATTTCTTTTCCATAATCGCTTCAGTTAAAGTCTTTGAAAAATTCAATTGTAAATCTTTTCCAAGCTTATCTGCCCACTTAGGAATAGTTAACGTTTTTTTTACAGGATCGTTGTTGCTGAGATACTCTGATAAATCAACACTTACCATAGAAATAAACGATTTTTCAGAATCATACTCTAAAGTAAAATCTTCATCTTCTTTAAATGGATTATTACCTTCCAAAGATAACGAACTAATTAGAGAAGGGATTGGCAACTCACGTTCTTCTTCAATATCATCAGCTAACAAAATGCCTAAATAATCAGAAGCCATTTCCAAAGCTTCAGAGATCGTAGAACCACTCGTCCCACCTGTATTTGGAAAATCTGGAAAGAAAACAGAAAAACCAGGTTCATAATTCTCAGTATTTTCGAAATAAAATAAAGCAGGATAAGAAACAAGCATCATTCATTCTCCTTTCTTTACTAAAGCAAAGCAGAGTTACTTTAACCCCGCTTGCTTCAAGATACCGTGTTCTGTTCCCTTGGGTAATTTCTTGGGAACAATAATCGGTCGGCTCACTCCAGGAAATTTCACTTTTACATGAGATCCTTTCCCACCTTTGACTTTAACGCCACCGTGTTCCAGTAGGAGCTTTACCATTTCATTTTGTGTCATTGGCATGTGCACTATACCTCCTGACAACAAAATTATAACACGTGTAACACGTATTGCAAATAAATTCGTCTATTATTAACGACTTAATCCTTGTTCTTGCTGCTCTCTTTCTCTCATATTTTTTAAGTAAATCTGTTGATTTTTGATACTTTGAAAATCTTTCTGAAGTGCTTTTTTTACCTTAGATAAGTCAATATTTTTTGAGTGAATATCACTTCTTTTTTGATATTGATTTTCCATTAATTTATTCCAATCTACTGAAGTACTCTTGGTTGGAATTTCATTTTCTTTTTTATTTTGTTCAGACATTTCCTTTAATAAGGCATTACCTAAACGAGTATATAATTCTTTATTTTTATTCGTTTTAAAATCTTTTGCTCGCTGAAATTCTTTTGTTCCCTCTCCGTACAAATTCATATAGAAAGCAACATTTTCATCTAATAGATTTTGGAGTTCTTTATATCCTTCTTTTTCATAAGCATTCAGGTAAGTTGAAATAAATCGATCAATTGTTGGTCGAATATCATTTAAAACATTCATATTATATTTCCATTTACCTCGATCTGGTGGTAAAGATTCGTAAATCTTATTGTACAAATAATTCAGTTCTGTATCTGGTAGATATCTCATATTTCCTTTATAGTTACCAAGTTGTGTCCGAATCATTGAAGATATTTTTGCCAAAGGTTGGTCTCTATCCAGCAATTGACTCATTACTTGACTTCTGAAGCGATCCACATTTCTTTTTGATCGATATCCTTTTCTTGCTTCGTATGTTGATCCGTCCTTTCTTGTAAAAGTTCCATATTCTCTAGTAGGTTCTGGCTCGACAATCGCAATATGCACATGGATATGGTGTATCTCATTGTAATGAATTGCCGCCGTCCATACTGCACTATTTCGAAGATTTTCAGCTTTCAATTGTTCATTCATTGCAACTCGAATAGCGTTCATAATTTTTTCTTCATTCAATATTTTAGCTTTTGGATCATATAGTCCCACTTCAATTAGCCAATTCGTATCAAAGCTAACCACATCTTGCCACATCAATGAATCATTTTTTTGTGCCTGACGAAATAATTTTTTGACAGTATTTCTTTCTTCTTTAGATAGACGGTTCTTATTTGCAGTAAATAATCCCGAAGACTTTTCAGGATTTTCCATGTAATGATTATAACCATCACTTTCTAAAATATTATACTGTTGAAATTCTTTTGATCTAGTTGCTTCGTCACGATCAATATAATTAATATACTTCTGAAATTTTTTGTTGTTGGACATTACAAATTTCCACTTAGTTACGATTGCTGCTTGAACCATTTTTAGCTAATCCAATCTGAAAAAGTCTCTTGCACTTCATTGCCATCAGACAAATTTATGCTTTCTTTTTTCTGTAAAATTTTTTCTGTATTTGACAAAGTAGAATCATCCGAATCCGTCAATAATGATTCACTTCTGCTACGTTTCTTAGCTGCTAACTCTTTATAATATTTGCCAACCTCATTCATTGCTTTTTCCATAGGCGGAGTAACTAATTCACTCATTGGTAAATAATTAGTTACATCATTGTCAAAGTTATAGCTATTCCATAAGTGAAGAAGAGTTCGAGCGCTTTTCTCGGCATCTCCACTTCTTAACAGGGTAAAATGAACTTCTTTTTGAATTTTTTCCAATTGATTGGATAAATCTTTGTGCATAGAGGATAAATTATCTACCATTGCCTTATACATCTCATGCTCTCTAAAAATTTGTTCTATAGCTTGATAGACAGGCCGCTTTTTTTCACCTTGTTTTGATAAATATGGTTCTAAATAAGCCCACCCATAATCAGATTCATCTGCTTCTCTCATATTGATTTCTACACGTCTCATTAGTCAACCACCTTTGCTATTTGAATAAATTCATTTAATACTTTAGTATTTTGATTTAAAGCTGAAATCATATTTTGAGAGACCTCTTCAACCAGATTCTCATATTTTTTATTCAGCCCTTCCACCTCAACATACATCACATGGTGATCTAATAATCGACGAACATATTCTTCTCTTGATTGACTACTTTGTTTTGCTAACTCATCAAGAGCAGCTACTGTTTTTGCAGGTATGTTTCTAACAATTATATCCATAAAACTATCAAATCCTTTATCAAAAATTTCAAAACAAAGTATTCCGAACTTGTTCGGAGTAATTTAAAATCCCCGACTTTGTGAAACAAAGTCAAAGGGATTTTAAAAGAGCATAAGGGAAACCTGCTATCATAAATGATAGAAACCGCAGTGCGGTTTGGTTTTAGAGTGATATCATAAAACATTGTGAACCCGTCTATAAACCAGTTTGATTTTAGCACCCAGTCGGGTGATACACAGGTCATTTTTAACCAAAAACCATCATAACCGGCTTTAAACAGGGCGTATTTTCCTCCATTTTTCTTCTAAAAAGACCAATTTTTTTCAAAATATGACACATAACCGGTTACTTAGAGGGTCTGTTTTTCATTCAAGAAAACTAATTTTGTAGCTCTTGTTTTCGCTCATTCAGTTTTTCTAGTTTAGAATGCAGTTCTGTATCATTCTCTTTTAGAGTAGAAACTTCTTTTTCAATCGTTTGAATTTGGCTCTTATTCTGTTCGATAGTTTGCTCAACTTCCTCTTGTTCTTTCGGTGTCTTGTCATTCAATGATTCTTCTAAATTCTTATTTACTTGTTCAATTTTTTTAATAGATTCTTTATGATTTTCAACTAACTTAGCACTCTTCTCTAAATCAGATTTTACCTGATCAATCTCAAAATTAATCGCTGTTAATTCATAAGATTCTTTTGAACGACTATTATTATATAGTTCCTTTGTAGTGCTATCTTCCCTAGTAAAATATAATTTTTGAGTATCAGTTAATGAATCAATATTTACATTTTTAGGATAAATACTAACAGTTAATTTTTCCCATTTATCTGGTAAATCTTTTATTTTAACCACGTACAATTCATCTGAAATTTGATCCATTTTAATCTTATATTTAGTTCTGTCACTACGATTCTGTTTAGCAGTAACTTTCAATTCATCAAGTACATTTGAACTATTTATAGGAGATAAAAATGAAAAAACTAAAGTCTCATTTTTAGGATAATAATTCTTTTCTACTAGTTGAATCGTTCGCATATCGACAGATATTTCTTCTCCAATCTTTGTTGATTTTGTCTCCGTTTGGGGTTGTATCATCAAACTACTTCCAAAAAAGAAAAGAAAAACACCAATAATAATCACGACCATTTGTTGGTATTTTTTTCGTTCATTTTTTCTCAATGAAACTTTATTAACCACTTATTCCACCTCCATTTTTAACTTCGTATTTGAAATAGTGAAATAACTTTTTTAACTCGTTTCCTGCATATTTTTTGTCCTTTCGTACCACTGTTGGCACACTTTTTAAATCATACTTTTGAATATATTGACGATTGAACGACTGGTTCATATTAACAAAAACCAAATCATTATTTATAAAATTATGAATGTACAATAGGGGAAAAAGTTGTCTGCATTCAGAACAATCATCACGATAAAACACAATTGTTTTATTAGGATAGTCATTCAAAACTACAGGAGCAGCCTTCTGTTCAAACCTTCTCATTTGATAAGTAAATATCGCTAATGAACAACTTATAACAGCAACTATTAATAAAATAAATTGCCATTTTCTATCTATTTTTTTCTTCATTCTGTGACCCTTCATCTATAAATAAATTTCACTTCTCTATACTACAAGATAGAAATTTCTCCAATATTATTTAAGTCAATGACCTTTTTTAACTTAGGATCAAACATAATTTTATACATAAAATTTCCTTCTTGTTTATTACTATCTGCAATAGAAAGCGAGTATTTTACTAGTACTAATGCTGTCAATTTTTCATCGTCAGAAGACATTCTATAGACCTGTGGTTTTCCCTCTAGTTGGGAAATTGTGGTCACGGTTGTTGTTAATTGATTCGTATTTTTTGAAAAGAGTTTATCTAATGTCGCATCATTGGCATATTGCTTTGCCTTGTCTTTTCTTGCTGAAATACTATCTGCTTTTTCGTCTGTATCATAATTGTATACACAGCTAAATAAGTTGTTTGTAACGTCTAATAAAGACTCATTTGCAGAACCTTTTTTTTCTTTATTTAAAGAATCATACTCTTCTGATAGATGATCGTATTCATTTGTTAACTTTCCGTTATTATTTTTTAACTCGATATTTTCTTGTCGTAAACTTTCTATTTTTTTCGCTTTTTCCTGATTGCTATTTACTAACCAAAATAAGCTAGAAAGAACAATCAACGCTACTAATACAGAAAATATTACTCTTATATTTATCGAAATTTCTCTCAAGTTATTTTCCCCTTCCTTGAATAAATTCGACTTGCGAAGCTGTTTCTTTGTCAATAACACGCCACGATCTTGTCCCAGAACCAGGACTGACTACATTCGTTTCACTGACTAACATACTGCCATCAGGATTTACATATTCAACTACTGCAACATGTCCATACGGAGGGGTTGAACCAGCTAATCCTCCACGAAAACTTGCCGCCCAACCAACTTGCGGTTTTCCTTTAACAACCGTATAACCTCTTGCTTTTGCTGTTTGTCCCCATGATCCTCCATTACCTCCATCACCAGAAAACCATTCAATAGGACTACCAATTTGAGCCATTCGATTATATGCTCCCCAAGTACATTGTCCCATTGGATACTGGTTTCCAGCATAATTGTTATTGTCTGGTTCTGGCAATGTTAGCTTACCTTTATACTCAGGTGGAACATCTAAAGTTGGAGCAGAATTAGTGCCTATTACTTGATCTGAAGTATCTGAAACAACCACACAATTGTTTGATTCACTATCAGAATTATCCTCTCCTGGTTTGGGAATATCGACTCCTATATCAGGCAAAGAGCCACTTTTTTTGTACGGAGAAGCCCCATATTTTTTGATTGCTTCTTGATCAATCCACTGATATTTCTTACCCAGCGAATTATAAGTACTAATCAATTTAACTAAATAGTTAGGATCTGTTGCCCACCCCCCTTTAAATATGGCAGTTAATGCACTGACCCCATCAGTATTGTTAATCGCTCCAGTGTATAATGTTTGATGAGCCACAAACTCAGCTTTACCCACAATTCCCGCACTATAATTTTTAAACCAAGTATATGCACCACCTGTATTATCCCCAACCGAAGTTCCTGGTTTTGTTCCAGTAATATCGACAGAATCTTCTCCAAAGGTTGCTAAAGTGATAGGGAAATCTTCTTTCTTAGACGTTTTTACACCGCCCATGTTATGAGCTTTCCAAAAAGAAGTGCCATTCGGATTCGTAAAATTAAACCCATTTTCAACCATTGTTTGCGCAATAGAAGCTGAAGGTAAAAAACCTCCAGCTTTCCAAGATAATATATATGCGTCCTTATGTTGTTTAATAAAATCGTCAATCGAAACTGGCACTTGTCCGCTTTCTTCACTCGTACTATTAGTCATCGCATTAGGGATACAATTATTACTTGATTGAGACATATAAAATATTGATAAAGAAGAAATGATAATGATCAATAACAAGCCTATGAGAAGAAAATTAGATAGAATGAATGGGATTAAATACTTCTTTAAAAGTAATTTTTTTATTTTCTCTCCCATTAAGCTCCTCCATTAAACAGTGCTAATTCTTCATCAGTCACTTGGAAAGTCATTTGAATATTCTGGTCTCCGGCGATACTCATAATCCCTTGAGAACCTCCTACCTCTTTGCTCGTTTGAAATTGTGCCATCATTTCATACTCAGTATCTGTAAAAATATTCCCAAAGATATTTCTTAAAAAGTTTAATGACGTAACATCCTGCCGTAATAAGATTTTATATTGTGTTAAACCAAATATTTCTTTCAATTTATTAGCTGCTTCTACCATTTCTTTATCCTGAGCATTATCCGCATTAGGAAACATTCTTTCTACACGTTGTGTAGCCAAAGCAATCCCTATAAATAATTTACGAGCTTCTGACATTAACGTAACAAACCATTTAGCTGCATAAGCTTTTTCGATGTTTAAAATATTGTGACATTCATCAACGATAATTAAACAGCGAATAATATCCCACCAATTTTGTTGCTTTCGATCAAATAAATCTTTTTGTCTCTTACCTATTCTAGTAACATTTCCCATAATGTTATTAAGAGCAAGAAATAGCTGACAGTCAAAAACTTCTGAACCTAATTTAGATACTCCTTCAATATCAAAAAATACAATTTGATTTTCTCCAAGATCAGGAACAGAGGTTTTACCATCAAATATTTGTTTATATTGTTTCGTCAAAGGTTTCATTGTTATTCGGATTGAATGAATATGGTTTCTCATATCTTCAGAACAAGTCGATTCTATTTTGTCTAAGTATGCGATAAAATCACTTGCTGTAGGATACTCTTCGTTAGAAAGAGCCGTAATATCAATTGATTCATCGTCTTTCCAAATTCCAAAATCGATAAAAAAATCCCAAACTACGTCTTCAAAAACACTGATCAGTTCATCAGAAGCTTTTTTGTTACGTATTTTAAATAAAATCCCTAACATAGATATATGTTGAGTAAACGATCCTCTAATATCCACTATATAAGAATCATCTTCTGTCTTTTTAGATACAAGAGGATACACTTGAAACATATTCAAAATACCTCCTGATCCATCTAAAGGAATCGATACTCCACCATATTCTTGTACCACATTCAAGAATTCTCCTGACTTATCAAAACCTCGTATAAAGTTCCCTTTAGCAGCATTATCTCTAAGCAATTTCTTTAATACTGTAGATTTACCAGAACCCATATCTCCAGAAAGAAAGAGGTTATAATACAATCTTTTCGGGCTTTTATAAAACATATCCCAATAGACTGTTCCTCCAGTTCGTGTCACTCCGTAATAAAAACCTGTTTCATCATCTAAAAATGTTTGATTATGTGCAAAACCAAGCCCTAGTGCTTCAGCTTGAATATCCATACCCTCACGTCGATTGCGAAGTTTTCTTTGTTCTGCCATTGGTAAAAATAAAGACTGCCATTCTTCTTTTTGTTCTCCTAAAAATACCGTAGCTTTATAACCGTCCGAATCCAGTTTTTTCAGTATAGAATTAACTTGTTTTTCTAAAGCTTCTAAAGTAGGTTGACTGCAAAAAATTCTAAAAGCAACTTTCTTAATTTGCTCACCTTGATTTTTCATACTTAAACTTAAATGTCTCAAAATATTTATTTCTGAATCTAACTCGTCTTGTTCAGTTATATTTGCTTTTCTTTGCCTTGCTGTAAGTTCTTGAATCGTTTCACTTACCCCACTTTGGTAGAAAATACTATCATCAGTACGAGAATCTTTCATAACAATTACATTTTCTATATCAGTTAAATCCATTAACCAAAATTCTGACATAATAGTTGGAGTTTCAAATACATGTATAGTAGTACGATAACCGTCACCGAATCGATTAAAAAAGTCTTCTTTTACTGAGATTCCACCTTTTGGTTGTGTATCGTAAATAAATTGAATATCTGGATCAACCATTTTCTTTTTTATCTTCATAGATTTCAATTCCTCCTGTATTGTTCAATAGATACAAGATTTTTTTTACATATTCTTTATCTAATAATTTCAGTTGAAAAAGATTATCAAATCGTTTCAAACTAGTAATATTTTCTTCTAACTCATTAATACTTCTTCCATAAATGACAATATAAGAAGTCAGCTTTTTATATTTCTTCTCAATATATTTCAATTTTTCTAATTCTGTTTGAAGAATCCGCATCTGATTCAAATTTTTTGACTGATCTCGCTTATATTTGACATACCTTTGTTGTCTCTGGTTCTCTTCTGGAAAATTCATAAATAATTCTTTGACTGAATTGCCGTATTGCTTTTGAAATGCCCAATAATTATCCGTAACAAAATCAGCTTCTTTTTCATCTAATAACTCAAGATCATATTTTTTTGTATCAAAAAAGGCCGCGTACCAACGCTGGCCTCTTATTTTTAATTTGACATAGTTTTCTTCAGTAATACCTGCTACAGGATATACTTTAGTTAATCGTTCAATTTCTCGCTTTACCTTTCGTGATTTTTGCTTTTCTTGTTCTTTCTTTTCTAGCGAGTCAAATTTCATGTTCTTCCTCCTTTGGTAGAGTAATTGCATGATAAATTTTTCGATCTTTTAACAATACTTGAAGAGCCACTTGGTAATTCTTTTTAGCATGTATCCCACTAGGCGAAAATAATAAGTATAATGTTATTGGAAAAGCCATAACATAGGGAATTCTCAAAAATTCTGTTATAAAATTTTGAGAAAGAATTCCTAAAAATGGGCTTGCTATAATCATTAATACATCTTTCATATCAAACTTTCCTTGCTTGATATCGGTAATTGCTTCTTTAGGTCTAGCAACTTGTTTTCTCATTTTTCCCCTTCTTTCTGCTCTTATAAATTAGTCTCTAAATGAATCTTTGACACGTTTACTTGTTGCTTTAGATACATCATATACTTTGCGTGAACGAGTCATTGTTGACCCATGATAAATATTTCTAGCAGTGTCCGCATATTTGTTTACTATTTTATCTCCCAATGTTTCTGTATCAACTGGTCGTGGTTGCATATCACGTTGTAATTGTGCTTTTGCTTCTTGAACATGCTTAGGTAATTGATCTCCTGATACTTTTGGTGGCAATGGAATGGCCGATTTTCCATCTAACGCTTGACGAGCCTTAGAAGCATTTGAAATATTTTTTAGTTTCTGATATGGATTGATTCCCATTTTATCAAAGGCTTCTTTATTCCTTTTCGCCTGATCCTTCATTCCCTTATGAGATAACGGAGCTTTAGGAGTAGACAGATTCTTAATTGCTTCAGGAACTGTTCCAATCTTTTCATTATCTGGTGAGTTGAATCCATTAGAATCCACACCTTGCACTCCATTAGCAGAAGATAAAGGCATGACTCCTTTATTACTAGCTGTTCCATCGGCTACTCCTTCATTAGCACCAGGTACATTGCTTCCAGTAGGGTTGGCTGTATTGTTTTCAGACGTTTCACTACGATTATTTAGATTTGATAAACCAGAAATTCCATCACTTGATCCATTAGGAATTTCTGGCTTAGATTGTGATTTACCAGAAAATCCATCTAGCGCACCTTTAGCAGCTGCTCCAGTATAGGCAGCACCTCTAACAACTCTCTTACTTGCTCCTGCAGCTTTAGAAGCCACTGACTTAGTGGCACTAGCTATTTCAGAACCTGTTCTTCTAAGCGCTGATCCTCCTTGAACTCCAGCAATAATTGTTCTTCCCACACTTGAAAGTCCAGCATCAATTCCAAATAGTTGTTCAATAAAGTTCGGGCCATCAATTACTAACCAAGCTCCTCCTGCTACAGCAATTGGTTTTACTAATGACGATAAAGAAGAATCTGCAACAAAAGCACTCCAAATATCAAAGAAATTAATCATAAACATCATTAGATATAAAACAATAAATGTATCTCTAATTTTAATTGCCAGTTGGCTATTTCGTTGACCATTCTTTATATCTGTTAAAGAAATACCACTTGTTATAACATAGAGTAGCCCAAGTTCATTTATAAGCTTCGCTGTTTTGAATATGACAAAAGCATATACAACACCTTTTGTTATTAACTCAATCGCAATCAACCAAGGGTGCCAAGAATATCGATAATAAGTAAGATCATGAGTAAACCAAAAACCCTTCATTTTTATTTCTTCAAATTTCCCATCAACTTTAATCAACCTTTTAGTAAGTAATTTTCTTCCTTCTTGTGATAGTGGCGAAGAACTAAGCCAACCACCTTCTGTATCCACTTTCTCACTTATATCTAAAACTTCCACATCACTTTTATCTTTAATATCATTTTGAGTATTTGTACTTTTCCAACCATTTTTATCAACTGTATATAAATCAGTAATATTATTCTTAAAAGTCTGAACACTAGCGGCCTCTTTTCCTTGTAAAACATTCACACCAGCAGTTGTTAGTTCTGCTCCCTGTTGCATTGCCCAGGGCAAAACAAAGAAAATCGTAAGTGCTAAAACAATATTATTGATTATCCTATCTCTTTCTAGTTTCCGATTCACAATCAATTGCCAACCAAAATAAGCAAGTGCTACAGTTGCTAATGCCCAAATAATAGGTTGATACTTATTGATAAAATCTTTAACAGGTTCGTAATTGTAAAAATTCATTAATTGATAAACTTCTTTAGCAGCTCCCGAAAGACTATCAATTACCCATGCTAAACCTTTCAGTACTGTATAACTAATACTTCTAATTGGATCCATCCAAAACGAAGCAATATGAAGCAAATCTTGAAATTTTATGAGTTGATCAATCAAGTTATGGCACCCCCTTTTATAGAAATGTTTTTTATTTTAATTTGTTTTTTGCTCCATATATTCAAGATATGCTTTCTTTAAGTTTGGGCGATTATCACTATTACAAAATACTTTTAATTGCTCTAATGAAGTAAATTGATTTAATCGCTCTTTCTCTTGAACAGTTAATCGATCAAGATATGCAGCTTGTAAAAATTTGGAGAATACTTTAGAACCAATTTGTTCCTCCATACGAGTCGTTGTTTCTGTATCAAGAGACACACTATCAATCGATTCAACATTTTTTCTCATTATATCTTCCTCACTTTCTTGTTTTTGATTTTGAACATTTTCCTTTGCAGATTCTTGAGTTTGTTCAACAGACTTTCTTTTCCATTTCACAATATAGTCCACTAAATTAATTTCATCATGATTCTTTTTATTCAATTTAAGTTCTGATAAATTCAATTTTCCATCAAATCTTGGCATTAAGTACTCATAATGAAAAGACATGTTTGTTCCATGATCAATACTGGCAAAAATAGGATATGGCGTAATCTTCTTTCCTTTCAAATCTCGACGCATTTTCGTCCGATCTAAAACCCATTCTCCTTCTCTTAAATCTCGTAACTCATTAGCTGTCAGCAAATTTCTACCATCTTCATTTTCTCCATATGATTTGTCTGTACTCATTGGATCACCATGTCTATCCGTTTTGATAATCGTTTTATCTCCTAGTTTTTTAGAAAAATATTCAGCATCATCATATTCATCAGACATAATATAGATTTGATTACCACAAGCACCTGTAATTGCTTTACTTAACTTATCGCCATATTTATCGTCTAGTTGAGCATAAGATTGAATAACTAAGTGATAAACTAGATTACGCTGAAGCCCCACATTCATTGCTCGACTTAATCCATCAATAGCTGGAATGTTGGCTGCTTCTTCAAGTAAATACCTCACACGACGCTTTAATCCTTTACCAGCTAAAGTAGCTTTTTCTGCTAATACTTCATTTATCTGTGACAAGAAAGTAGCAATAATACTATAATTACTATCATTCCAGTCTGGATACACAATAAATAAAGCTATGGGACGATCCCCATAGCCTAGATCTTCTAAATTAAAATCACTATCTAATGTTAGTTTTGCAATAGCATCATACGTATAGTTTTTCAACTTAGCCATTGTTCCTGTAAAAATACCACTTCGGGTAATTCCCTGAGAAAATTTGATTGTCCCATACTGTTTTCTTGCAACACTGGTTACTGGCAACTGATCGAAAAACTTATCCAATGCTGTATTTCCTTTTTCATCAGGATACGCACCAAGCTCTTCTAACATACTCGTAACAGCATACATATTAATTACTTGAGTTTTATCCTGTTGAATACCAATCTCGCAGATAGCTAGTATTAAAGCATTTAAAAGAGAAATACTAGCTTCTTCCCACATGGGTTCTTTTGCATTTGGATTGTGATATAAACTGAAAGAAAGACTATTGGCTAACATTTGTGCCTTCGTAGTATCTCCCTTTAAATAAGCTTGTTTGACTAAATCAAGCGGATTATAGTGAATCCCATTAGTTGGATCTACTAAATTTAAGCAATACACATCATAACCAAAACGTTCAAATTCTGCCTTTGTATTTTTCAGCATATCTCCTTTTAAGTCATTCACAATAACAGAATCCTTTTCCTTCGCACGCATAATTAAGTCTAGTGTTGGATAGGAAAATAAAGAAGTTTTACCTGATTGTGTACCTCCAATAGTTAGTGAATTCGTATTTTTTGTATCAATAAATACATATTTTTCTTCTCTTTTATTCTTTCCAAATCCTATAACTTTTGTGACCGTGGCAACTGGAATTCCAGATTTCCCTTCATATTCCTTATCGTCTAATCGTACCATTTTATATTGCTTTTTTAGCTCTTTAATCGTTGTGAATTTTTCAGAACCTTTAGTGAACATATTGATATCTTTATAAGCAATTCTCATGTGATAGATTTTCTTACCTACCACAATACCAACAAATAAACATAACGCTCCATAGATTAGGTCGAAATACTCAAAGGAACTATTAGGCTTATATAGCCAATTGATATGAGGCTGCACAGGAAACTGTCCCCCCTCATTAAGATAGACCGTCAATTTTGCTATAATGCCATTCAAAGATAAAATCCCATTTAGGATAAAATTAAGTATCAAGATACCAACGATATTTAATACAATCGCCAAAACAGTTAAAAAATAAGGATTAGCAAGATATTTCTTCCATTGCTTATTTTCTTTATTCATACATAACCATCCTTATATCTTATAGTTAGACTACACTAACTTTTTCCTTTCTTTCGATAGTCAAAATATATTTTTTTAACTTTCTCAATGATTTCATATAGAGTTGGAACTTCAGCCAGGGCTAACAAAAGACTCATTAAAATAAGCCCTGTGTACCGTAAAACATTCTTCTCTTCAACCATCCCATTAATACTCAAATAAACAATCATAAAACTAAATAGTAAATTCCATATACAACGTTTGAAATAATCCGCTTGATTGTAATGGTCAGAAACAGTTAGAAAAAATGGTGTATATTTTATTCTATAATAGTGAGCAGTATGTTTTAACTTAATATACCTATCGTTTTGTACAATCACTGCATCGATTTCTTTTTTTGATCCTCTATACATTAAATAATTTAAATGCGTTTGTTTTTTTGCTAAACCATAATTAGTAATCATCGATTGATCATATACTTGATAAACTCGTTTTGTCAAAACTGTAAATATCATCAATAAAATTAAGTCTAGAAAAGGTGAGATAGAAATATCTCCTGAGTAAAAAGCATCAAAATATCCAAATCCACCAGTGATTAAATAATATAGCCAAATGTTTTTTATTTGACAGAAAATATAAGAACACCGAATATTAATATTATCTATTGGCGAGCTATAAATCATTCTGAAAAAAACTGTTAACAATAGAAGTAGCGCATAACCATAACCAATACTAAAAAATAAATTACCTAAATCTCCTGTTTTCACACCTCTGAAATAAATACGGAATACTTCTAAATGGTCATAACCAGAAAAAATGACAGGCAAAGATATATAAATGCATGCAAGGACTAAAAGTCCTTGTATGCACCGACGAGCAACTAATAAATAATAATCTTGTTTTTTCATATTATAGAACCTCTCCGTTTTCTATTTGAGTAGTATTATCTGAAGAAGGCTCTTCTATAAAATTATGATTTGCTACTTCTAAGCTTGTTAAATTTTCTGATTGATTTTGTCCACTCAATGGTTGATTATCTGTTTCTGGTGTCTCTAGAACTGTTTCAGGCGTAGAAGGAGTTTCTACTTCTTCTACAGTAGGCAATGATTGAAAATCATTTAAAACGGAATCTACAGCGCTATTTTGTTGCTTCGCTTCATTCGTTACTGTTTCAACATTTTGGCTTGCTTGTTCCAAAGCAGGTTGATAATCCGTTTGTTGACTCTCTTCTATTTGGCTACCTACAGCTTGATTCGTTGTATCTAATGCTTCTGAAGCTTGTGTCGCTTGGGTAATTTCACTCTGTACTGCATTGCTCACTTGTTCATTCGACTGCGCATTAGATACTGTCGCTTGGATCTCATCCTTAGTCGTCGAAACTTGTGTTTGTAACTCTTGATATTGTTGATTCATGTCTGGTAACCGATTGGCTGTTTCTTGTGCTTGTTGAACCGATTCGCTCATTTGTGTGGTCGTTTCATTCGCTTGTTTTTGCGCTTCTTTGATCTCAGTCACTTTTTGATTTAATTGTTCATAGGTTTCACGATATAACTCATAATTGATTGGCAATACTTGTCCATCGCCTTCAATCAATTTCTTGATTTCTTGTGATAAACGATTGTATTCATCGACTAGATCAGAAACTTTTTGCCATTCATTCGTTGCTTGTTCTGCAGTTTGTGCAGTTTTTTCTTCAATCATTGTTAAGTTTTCTAATTCTTTCTTTACTTGATTCAATGATTGATTCAATTGTTCTGCTTTATTTTTAACAGTAGTTAAAGCAAGCTTATTCGTAGTAATGAGTTGATCTAATGTGTGATCTGGTTCTTCTGGTGTAATTGGCGGCACTGGTTCTGGATCAGGTGTTGGCTCGGGAGTAGGATCTACTGGTATATCGGGAATATCTGGTATTACTGGTACATTGGAATCATCTGGTAAAACAGGTATATCTGGAACGACTGGTTTTTCTTCATTTATTCCTGGACTTTCAGGTTTCTCAGGCAAATCGACTTCTGGTTTTTTATCTGGTAAAATAGGTTTCGATAAATCAATCAGTTCTTCTTTGGATGATTCTTGTTTATCTGTCAATACAAATAAAGGTTCTTTCTTATTTTCACTGTTTAGTTTAGCTTCTCGTTTTTGTTCCTTGCTTTCTTGTACATCTAGCGCTTTAGCTAATTCACCAATTAGATTCGTTCGATCTTTCTTGTCATTGTCTGACACTTTAAAACCAAAAATACTTGAATTATCTTCCTTATTTTCTCCTGTTAATACACTTAAAATTTTATTCATGCCACTTTTGGTCTTTGGTTTTGACACTTCTTCTTGCTTTGTTTCTTCTTTAATTTGTTTTTCCCATGTCTTTTCTGCTTTTTTTCCTTTATCAAAAGAAGCAACAGTTTCAGTTTTTGCTTCAGATTTTGGATTTTGAGTAGACGTATGGTAACCATAAGCAACTAACCCTCCTAAAATAGAAAAAGAACATAAGCCAACAAGCCACCACTTTTTAGGGATTCCTTGCATGCCATTATTCGTTGTTTTTTGCGTCATTTGTAGTTCCTCCTAATTGTTTAAGATTTTCAGACCATATTTCATAATTCTTTTTTGCTTCTTTTCGTTCATCTTCAGATAATTGAGTATTCTCTTGATCGGCTTTATATTTTTTCAATAAGTTTATGATGCTTTTTGCCACTTCAATATCTTCTTTAAGATCATGATCATTTATTTCTTTATTAATATTTTCAGCAGAAGTTATATCTTGATTTCTTAATTTCTCATAAGCAAGTTGCTTTTTGAACTGGTCAATCTGTTCTTCCAGAGTACTATTTTTCAAAACTTCATTAATAAGCTCAGCTTCTTCTAATTTCCCTTGAGCTAAATAAGCATATCCTTTCATCGCTTGAATCGTTGTATCTTGAGAAATGCCATTTATTTCTGTTACACTTTCCCATTTCTTATTCAAAAAAGACCAATAAAATAAGGCTAACTTAGAGTGTTTAGTATCCGCTAATTCTTTTAATTCTTTGGACTTTTTTTGACCATATAAAGTTTCAATCAAATTGGTCTCTTTTTCAGGATAATCTTGTAATGCTTGGTTATATTTCCCATGATCAACTAATTCTGAATAGCTTTCTTTCTGATTGGCTTCTAGAGAATTTTTGAAAAATAAAGTAGAACCAGCTCCCACCACAAAAAAAGCAACAATCAGCATCAAAATCTTTTTATATTTTTGAAAAAGACCTGCGAAATCAATCGCAGGTCTTTCTTTTTTTAAACACAAATGCTTTTTATTCTTATGATGATTCTCTTCTTGGATCATAGATTCTTCTGTAAATATCTTTTCATTAGATATTTCAGTCTGAGCATCAGTGAATTTTTCAATAACGGAAATACCAGGTATATAATCTTCATCACGTTGATAAGTGGCTTGTTCTTCAGCTAAGTAAGCTTCGTTCACACGTTGGAGAAGTTCGGACTTATCTTCTTCGTTTTCGTCAGAAAACTCTGTTTCTAAAAGATACATGAGTAATACTATCAAGTTACTTGATTCATCAGTGCCAACAACAAATTCACTTCTAAAAATCATTTCATCCTTATCATATATCTTAATAATAAGAGTATTTTTCTTTGTAGATTTTGATAATGTTTCTGAAAATCGTCGTAACTGATTATCGGCTTCTAAAAGGCTGTATTTCTTTTTATGATTCATAAGCTTACCTAGCCGGTCTTTACGAGATTCAAAAATTACATACAACTCTTCTCCTCCTTTCTCCAAATGATCATGTAAACTAGCCTTTAATCCAATTTACAATTAATTGCGCACCAATTACAATAAAAATACCAAGAACGATATACTTTACACCATCTTGGGCTTCTTCTATTTTTTGACGATTTTTAGTCATAAAATGAAAGCCCATCAAAGCCAGCATAACGGCAGCATATCCTCCCGCTACTCCTTGTATACCACGCAAAACAAACTCTAGTTTTTGAATAATAAAATCCATTAATATGTCCTCCTATTTTAGATAGATTATCTCTGTTCAAATTGATTATTTTTATTGTTTTTCTCTGTGAAAGATTTCAACGCCTTATGAATAATAGCTTCATTTTCGTCAAAAACCTCATCATATTTTTGAGCTAGCCAATCATCAAAATTATCTCCTTTCGCTTCAATAATCAACTTAGCAGTTGCTTTTTTCTTCGCTAATTCTTTAGACGTAATTGGCACATCTTATACCTTCTTTCTAATTTTTTTACAAAAAAAGAGACTACACATAATAATCAATGATGTAGCCTTCCTCTTCTTGCTTTTTCTTTTTTGCTTTTATCTTTTTTTCTACTTTTTCTTCTGTTTGATTCGGTGTTACTTTTTTAAATTCAATACCAGCAAATTGAGTTAATTTCTCAAGTTCAGCATAATAACTCTGTGCGTCTACTTTCTTAACCCACATTTTTTTTACGCCATAGCCTTCCCAAAAATAGCCCAATTCTTTGAGACCATACCGATATTCATAGCCATTTTCTACTGCTATATAATAATAAGATAAAAAAGTCGGTGAAATAACAGGACGAATCAATAGATTTTCTTGATTGGAATACTTTAATAAAAACTCAACTTCACGTTCAGCTTCTTCTAAAGTAGACATTTCCCTTTGCCAAGTTTGACTTACAGTAAACCAATAGTAACCTCTTCCCTTTAAAATATTCCGAATCGATCGACCATCTTTTACGATAACCATTCTCTTTTTCATGTCAGGAATATCTGGAATCTTCCACTTAGATAGATCACCACAATAAGTGAGCATTCCGGAATAATCTCCTGCATCATTCTCATCCGCAATATCAGTTAACTCTAAAAGTTTTAATCCCACAGCAGTCATATATAGTTGATGGAATCGCTCATAAAAGGTATCTCCATGATCACTATCATCTAAGTCTTCATACTCTACATGATGAGCAATCTCATGTAGACATGTAATTAGAAGAAACCTTGATTCCCTAGATAAATTAAAAATTTCAATCATACGTTCTTTTCTAATATAGTGAGCATGTTTTGTTTTTAATTCTTTAGGTCTGACTCTAATAAAATAGCTTAAATATTTTTTATAGGTATCTGGATACGTATATCGCAATATTGTATCCAACGTTCCTTTAATCAAAGCTTCATCTTTACTCATATGAAATCACGATTATTTAATCCCCTTTCCTCTTAGTATCAATTATAAAGGTTATTTATCACTCTTAATATCAACCAATAGCATCGTTTCGTACTTCATTGATAAAAGAACAAATAATATCCCAGTACTTCACACCTCCTTCCAAGGTCTAATAAATTAACTAAAAAAACATATCTAACAATCAGAATAATTTCTTTTCGTTTATTTCATCACTTTTTCCGTTAAAGCTTGTCGATCAATTCCAAAATTTAAAGCCCCACTTCGAGATTGAATCACTCTTAAAATAGGTACTTCTTGAATAACATTTCTTCGATCATCTAAAATACACAAATTCTTAATATATCGAGCATTTGGTAACTGTTTTTGATAAGTTGGTTGATTCTTAATAGCATTATCAGGTAAGCAATAACAATATTCAGTTTCAATTATGCCATTCTTTTTCTTTCTCAATTTTCTTGAAACACGAGATTTGATAATGTCTCTACTATAGGCATAAAAATTGTAATCTTTCTCTTCTAATAATAAATCCTTCACAGGATATAAATTTGATTTTTGGTTTTCCAAAATAAAACTTCCTCCTAAAAATTAGATAAATCTGTTTTTTATCCTCTTTTAAATTGTTGATCTTCTTGCTTTCCTGCAACTAATAGTGCCATGATTCCTATTCCAAACATAGCACCCACAAATAGACCTGCACAAAATAACATATAAATTCTCCCTTCTTTTATTTATATCAAACAAAAACAGCCTTATTCATCAGAATAAAACTGTCTCTAGATCAAATCCTCTTACAATTGTTTCTAAACCAATTTTAGTTTGTTGAAATAGTTTATTATTTTCAATACTGTTGATATTTTCACCTTCTTTTGCAAATGAAATTTGTTCTAAAAACTTTTCATAACTTACTCTTGCTGGATGAGAGCTAGCCAAATGCAAAAATACTTGATTTAAGTTTTCTTGACTCAAAATATATGAACATTGCAAAATAGTATGTTTCTCGCTGGGATAAACATAAAAAATATATTGAATAATCGCATTAAGCAATAAACGTTGATATCCAATATAAATCTGTTGTTTTGTTGACTCTGATACTGGCAATAGTTTATTTATTACTTCATTTGTATTGTCTTTGTTAATATTCAGTTGTTTATTATCCACAATCAATAATCCTCCTATAAACTCAAGTTCATTGAACAATAGTTTTCACTACGAGTGAAACTTTGATATCTAGCCAATTCGCTTTATTTTCAAGAAGTTCATAGATTTTAGAATCTATTATATGAATTGGCAACAAATCCTGAAGTGATTTATTTTCCTTTTCTTTTTTCCAAACAAGAATATTATTTCTACTAGCAAAAGCAGCTCCCGATACTGTCCAACCATTGGATTTCATGTAATGTTGTAAAAATAGACGCCCAAAGTCTTCTGGAATTTTCCGACTGATTTTTCCCTCATCAACTACACAAATTCGTAATTTTTCTTCTACTATCAATATATCTCTCCTTTGTTTCTAATTACTTTTAACAGTAAAAGGGCAGGATCTATAAAACAATTCTTGTGCCAAAAATTGATATTCTGGCTTAATATTTTTTCTAAATTCATCAAAAAGTTCTGAAATACTTTTATGAGGATCAAAAAAAGGGGGTTCTATATCTTTAAAAAACGGATCAACATCGATTCCTCTATAAATAAAGAAACTAGATTGATTAACCTCTCTTAAATACTGAATCATCATGTCTTCGTCATAAAAGATAATATGATCTTCAAGATATTCATTATCAAAAAATTTTTGAACAATATATAATCGCATGTTATTCCTCCTAAAAAAACAGCCTTATTTTTAAAATAAGACTGTTTCTGGATCAACCAATTGTGATTGACTTAAACTATGATCTAAACATAATTCAAAATGTAAATGGCTACCTGTGCTATTTCCTGTCGAGCCAACATAGCCAATAATCTGCCCTTGTTTTACTTTGTCGCCCACTTTGACTTGATATTCTTGTTGGTGGGCGTATAAAGCCGTTGTACCATCTTCATGCTCAATAGCTACCACATTCCCCCATGAAGGGTGAAACTCTGCTTTAATGACCATTCCGGCTTTGCTAGCGTAGATTGGTTCACCTTGTGGTGCTGCTAAATCGATTCCTCGATGAAATTCTGTTCCACGATTACCAAATGGGCTAGATATCGTGTAATTTTTTAATGGTACGATGTATCCTTCTTTACTTAATTGTGGTCCTGCTACTTCTTTATCATAGTCCGTTAAATGATAGGTCTCGATCAAACCATTTAATTTTTGGTCGTATTTCGTATCAGTCGCATAACGTCCTGTCAAAAATTTCGTTGCTTCCTGGTAAGTTTTGGCACTCGTTTTCCAAACTCCATCATAGAAATGACTATTTCCAGTTAACCCTTCTTTTAACAGTTGTGCATAGTCATTTAAGCTATCCTCGTAGTTCTCATACTGTCTAAAAGTTGCCTGAGTAGTATAAAGTGTCCCATTACCTAAATCTTCTTGTGTCGCAAAAGAGACGCCTTTTCCGTTATGTGTTCCTTTGATTCCAAACAAGTTGTAATTTGGGGCTTGGGCTAACTGACTCTGACCGCTTGCTGATTCTAAAATCGCTTGGGCAATCATTACTGAAGCATACAGATTATTTTCTTGTCCGATTTTACGAGCAGATTCGCCAATTTTACGAATAAAGCTTTCTACAGACTCATCTTTTTCAAAATGAATGTTTCCTTCGCTATCCTGTTTGCTAGAAGGTACTAATTCTTGAATTGGTGCAGTTGGTGCTTGATGATAAGCTTTCGACTCTTCTTGCACAGTTGGTTGAGCTTGTGCCTTTATTTCTGCTTTTGGTTGCGTATTTTGTCCAGTTATTGAAGTCTGTGGCGCAACTGGTTGTGAAGGAGTAACTTCCGCAGGCTTCGTTGGTTGTGTTACTTCTTGACTGCCCGATTCGCTTGGTTTTGTGTTTGGTTGTTCTACAGGCTTCGTTTCTGAAGGCTTCGTCGTATCTTGCGTATTATTTTCTGGTTGACTAGAATCTGTCGTACCAGGAGTAGTTGTTTCTGGTTTTGATTCTGTTGTCTGTGAACTATCTGTCGTCGAATCAGTAGATTGATCGGTTGATTCACTTGGTTTTTGCTCAGATTGTTCAATGGAAGAATCCGTTGTGGCTTCTTCCTTAGTTGTATCTGTACTATCTGTTGTCGAATGATCTGTCTTCACTGTCGTCGATTGTTCTGTCGCTACATTTGATGGCTTTTCGTCTGCTAAAACAGATGGAGTATAACCAACAACTTGACCTAATAACAATAAAGCAGACAATAATTTACTCGTTTTCTTCATCTACAAATTTTCTTCCTTTCCTTTATTCAATATAGTTTCTGCAGGAATCTTTTGTCGAATTTGAACCCACCAATAATCTGGTAATCTAGGAACATATCCTTCTTTTTCTGCAATGAACAAACAATTCAAAACGACGGATATACTTAGAGAAAATTCATGATAGTTATCCTTCATTTTGAAAAATAGTTCTTCTGAACATTCTTCACACAGCGTATGATCTTCTACTTGCCAAACGCTTTCTTTTAAGTCAGGAGACACCTGATTATCACAATTGTTATTCACTTATCATTATCCTCCTTCATTCTAACCAAAATCTCTCAACAATAAAGTAACTTCACATTTTTTTCAAAAAATTTTTATTTACATAGAAACTTTCTATAACATCTGCATTTCTTGATATTGAAGTATGTGTTCTACAGCTTTATAGAACTCTACTTCCTTTTTTGTAGCAGGAACTAAATCTAATTTTTTAGTGTCTACATAATCAAGAAACATCAGCTTTTTCAAATCAGTTTCTTTTGGATCAACTACAAAAAAATAGTAATAGTCTTTATAAAATTCCTCACTTTCCTTATCCCTGTATTCATCTGGCAATGATTGGTTGCCAATTGCTTTGTATAGATGATTGGATGACTGCTCTCTATAATATTCACATTGTACTATTTCCATGAGAAACCTCCTTTTTTAAGCTATTTTTGGCGAAAACACTCAATTATTTTTATATTGTTCAGAAATTTAGAAAGCATTTTTCTCACTCTCCTTGAATAAAAATAGAGATAGTCATTTCAACTATCTCTATTTCATTAATTATTTGTGTGATTTACGACGAACAAAAACTACAACACTAGCACAAACAAAAAGAACCAAGCCGATCATACTTATTAGTACGTTGCTTGATTCATTCGTTTTTGGTAAGAATTTAGGCGTTTTGAATGTGACAGTTTGATCTTTATTTTTCAAATCATCTTCTTTACCAACTTCTTTTGTTTTCTCTTTGTCGTAATAAATATAGTGAGTAGCTACCCCTTTTTGACCGTCTTTCATCGTATTTTTTGCGATTGGAATATCCACATGGATTGTTTCATTTTCTGATTTTGCCGTATACGTTGATTCAACAGTGGTAATCACTTTTTTCGTTGCTGGATCAACATATGGAGTAACAATATAATACGTATGACCGACTTCTGCACCTTTGATTTCTACTTTGTCACGCAATGTATTATCAACAGTAGGGTCAGCTTCTTTTTTGCCGTTTACGGTTGCTAAAAGTGTAGTGATTTTCATTGGCTTACGTTTATTGACTGCTTTAAGTGAAATCTCTTGCCCATTGGTTTCTGGCGTTACTTCAAAGCTCAAATCGTCTGTATTTGGATAGTACCAATTCAACGGTTTTGTTTCTTTGAATTTGTAGCTTCCAGTTGGTAACTTCTTCACAGCGATTTTTCCGTCTTTATCGGTCTTATACGTGTCGATCACTGTTTCTTTTTTACCATCTACACGAATTAATTGGAACTCAACCCCTTCAAGCGGTTTGTTACCTAAGTTATCCGTTTTGATTAGCTCAACGTTTGTATATGCTAATTTGTTTTCAATCTCTTTTCGAGCCATTTTCGTCAAGATTTCTTTATTTTCAGCGTATCCGTCCGCAAATACATGAATATTATGTTCTTTCTCATTGCTTGATGGAACATATTGGAACGTATATTTTGTTTCATCTAATACATGATCTTTCCCAGCGTTCACTTCTTGTAAGTAGTAATTACTTGAAATATTAGGTAAGGTCAATCCTTCAAATGAAAGTTTTCCGTCTTCTACTTTTGCATAAGCAAGAGCATTACCTTCTGGTAAGATATCATAACCAATTTGTAGTCCTTCTTCGCCAACATATAAACCGAACACTTGACCATTTTTCGCATTTTCAAGCTCAATGGTTGGTTTTCCATCTTCCCAACCAGTTACGACTTCTTGTTTCTTATAGCCGTATACATTGATTTTTTGTAATGAGTTTTCAATTTCTACATCAGTCGAAGATAATTCAACCAATTGACCTGCATATTTAATTTCAAAAGGTATTGGTTCTTCCGCCATCACAAAACCACTTGGTGCTTCAATTTCAATTGCTTCATATTTCCCAATATACAAATTAGGATCAGAAAGAGTATCTCCTAAATCATTTGTCACTAATTCAAGATCTTTTCCGTCTTTTTGAACATACTCACCTTTTGCTAAACGAACGGTACCGTCTGGCGTTGTAATGTCTTCTGCCGCACGAACTTTGAATTTGACACCTGCTAAATCCACTTGATCGTATTGAATATCGACATATTTACCATATTCGCCTTCTTTTTCGACAGTAGAGATCCCTTTTTCTCCAGTTTTATGAATTTTCACTTGCCCTTTTTGTGGCATGTTCTTGAACTTAATCGTAATCACACCACCTGCATCAGCTTCAGTTACAGAAAAAACAACTGGTTCAGTCGCAAGCAAGTAACCTTCTGGCGCACGTAATTCACGGATTTCATAACGATTTTTACCAAATGGTAAACTATCACTTGTGACCAATTCCCCTTTGTCATTGGTTTTAAACTCGTCACTGACTTCCAATGAATTAGGAACACGCATTGAAACATAGTCCCCTTTTCCATCATTTGCCCATCGATCCCAAATTTTGAACGTGGTATCTTTCAATGGAATTGTTTTTCCTGTTTCACCATCTACTTTTACTAGGTGTAAACGAGCTTCAATGATTTTATCTTCCAATACCCAGAATAATTTTTGATCTTCTTCCGAAATCGTAAATTCGATTGGATCAATCGTTAGATACCCTTCAGGTGTTTTAGTTTCAGTCATTACATACGAATCATAAGGCAATGTTTTACCTGTACTTGCTTTACCATCTTTATCGGTCGTAATTACTTTGACTGGTTTCCCTGTTGTTTTAGAAGTAATTGTAAATTCTGCCCCTTCTAATTTAGGTTTCACATTATCAGACTTACCAGTCACTTTGTCCATTACTTTTTTTACAAGTGGTTTATCACCGATTTTAACGATTTCTATGCCACCTTTAATCACTTGATCTTTTACAGTCATTGATTGAACTGCAACTTCTTTATCTTGACCAGCATAAGCAATATTCACTGGATATTTTGTTGGATCAATGTTATAGCCTTCTGGCGCTTTAATTTCCTGCACGTAATAATCGTGCATAATTTGCACATTTTCAAAAGAACCAGTGACTTTATCTCCTGATTTTTTCAATGTCACTTCTTTTACTTTTTGACCATTCGTCTCAAACAAGCCATACGCAGCGCCTTCTAATCGGGCTGAACCTTGCGGTTGATTTCCTGTCTCTTTATCTTCTTTAATAAGATCTAAACGACCCACTTGTTTTTTATTTTTGAAAGTTGCCGTAACTGTTTGATTTGCTTCGATTGTGACTGTTTGTGGTGTTTTGTCCAACACATAACCGTTAGCAGCTTGAATTTCCTGAATCGTTACTTTTGTCCCATGAGGAACGTCTTTCAGATCAGCTTCCCCATTTGCATTTGTAATAACTTCTACCTGTTTTCCACCATAAGAAAGTTTGAATTTCGCACCAGAAATAGATTTTCCTGTGTCTGCATCTACTTTCTTAATTTTAGCATTTCCGTTTTTTAGTACTTTAACGTTTATAGTCGTGAAATTAGGATCGGGAACATATAATTTCCCCAATGTTTGTGTATTAGGATTCACATAAGCAAAAGAAGAGCCAATGCCTCTGCTTCCTTCAGGAAGATATGATAATCGAACTTTCCCGTCGTTCGAATTAGTATCAGCTCGAATAAATAAACTGTTACCCGATTTTCTCACCTTAATATTTGCAGTATTCATTACCACGTTTCCTGCCCAATTAGAAAAAGTGCCTTTACTATCTTTTATTTCTATTTCTTGACCCAACTTAACTGTATACGTTCCACCATCAAACGAAGGCTTTTGTTCAAAATTAGAAATCTTACTATTAGTAGTATTTCTAAAATTTTCATATACGCTCTGTCCAATATTTCCATAATTTACAAAACTACCTCCAAGTGTATCCCAAACCATCGTTTGAGTAAGAACATAATTATTCATTGTAGGATTACTATAATATCCAAAATATCCTATGTGAGATATTTTCCTCCTAACATTAGTATTACCTACAATACTTTCTAAAGATTGTTGATTGTATGAAATTCCAGCTTGTGTAAATGCTCCTTCTTGAAGACAAAATACATCTTCCCCGTTTAAACGCCAACGAATAATATAATCATGCGTATAATATGTTCCACTTGGTGTTATTCTAGTCATATTCACATACTGTCTTCCATTCTCAGATAATGACATACCCGAACGTAATAAACGATTTTCTTGTAACATACTTTGCCACTCTGAAGAGTTATTCGCAAGTTCTTCTTGTTCAGAAAAAGAATTTGCTGATTGAATATCTTTCAAACCAAAGAAATACTGTTCCATACCTTTAGGTACTTCTTTTGTTACCACTTCAGACACTTCACTTTTTACCGAATTTTCTTTTTCAGTTTTTCCTTCTGTATTTTCTGTTTTTTCAGTAGCTTGCGTTGATTCAGTAATTTCAGAAATATCGCTTTTTGATTCATTTACCTGTTGATTAGTCACCTGATTCGAACTACTCGTTTCTGACATTTCTTCAGACAACCCTTTATTCACTTCGCTACTTTGACTTTTATTCACCATTTCTGTTTCAGCCAGTACTCCAATCGGTTGGCTGATTGCTCCACTCAAACTCAAGAAAAGCATAAATGTAGTCATTTTTTTCTTTATTTTATTGAATTTCACAAATTTCATTTTATTCTTAATACCTCCATTTCAAGTTACGTTTATTAAGTCAACCACTTACATACAAATCACCTCCCCAAAAAACACAAAAAAAAGAAGCAATAACATTTTTGTCATTGCTTCTTAACATCAGATTATATTTAATTATTTATAAAAATCAACCGTATATTTCTGAGTACCGTCACTATAAATAATTACATCAGCCCAAAATCCAGAATAATTATTCCCCCACTGAGAATTCGGATCAGCAAACTGTTGATTTGCCCATTTGTTAGCCTCTTCAACTGTATCGAAAATCATCCCTGAATTTCCAACTTTTCCTACTACAATCGTTGGAGCTTGTGGCTGACTTGGAGTAGTTGTTCCACTATTTCCATCTGTTATTCCATTTTGGTTACCACCATTATTTGGTTGAGACGGTGTTGTTGTATTACCTGTTGAACCAGTTTGATTGTTATCTGGTTGTGTTGGCGTTTGAGTTGTGCCACTATTGTTTTCTGGTGTACTTGGCGTTGTTGAACCAGCATTTTCAGTTGTTTGACCACCAGTTTGTGTATTACCTGTTACTGTGTTATCAGTTGAAGGTGTTGTTGTGTTTTGAGTTGCTGAATTTGTTGTATTATTGCTTGTTGTACCTTGTACTGGTTGTCCAACTGGTTGGGTTGCAACTACTTTATCTTCATTTTGGATTACTGATTGTGCAACTGTTTCTCCTTTGTTATTCTGAACAGTTGCTACATTTCCAGAGAAAACTAGTTTATTGCCTGCGTAGATTAAGTCTACATTCGCAATTTTGTTCATGTCCGCAAGTTTTCGAACAGACATATTCGTTGCTTGACTGATACCACTTAATGTATCGCCCCAAACAATCGTATATTCTTTTCCATTTGTTTTTGCAATATCTGCTGAAATTTGTTGGACTGTTCTTGGTGTCCACTCTGCTGCACTTACTTTCTCGTGAGCTGTTGCTAACGCAACTCCACCAATAGTCGCTCCAATTGCAAGTACCTTTAATAATTTCATCTTAATATTCCTTCTTTCGTTTTAATTTTTATTTGCTTTATCTACGAAAAAGATAGTATCAAAGTTAATACATTTTTGTCAACTACATTTTTATGTATTTTTGAATTTTTTCTTGATTTCTGATATATTAAAGTTAACACCTATTAAAAGGAGTGGTCTCATGTATAATTTGATTGATCAGAAAAAATGGATTGAAGAAAATTTACTTAATAGAAATCAAGCTTCAAAAATAACCGGTCAAAGCCATGCTGCGTTTTCTCGTGCTATTCAATTAGGACGAATTAAACCTTTTGTTGAAATAGGCGACGAACCTGGTCCTACACTTATTCGCTTATATTTAAAGGACGAAATAGAAGCTTACGCAGCAAGTTTACAAGCTAAAAAGCAGAGACAACAATAAGTCGTTTCTGCTTCTTTAATGAAAAAACAATTTTATTATGGAGAATAACTATTATGAAGAAAAAATCCCTCATAATCTTATCACTCAGTATTGTACTGATATCTGTACTTATCATTGCTTTTTCTCTGTCGAAGAAAACAGAAACAAATAACCAATCAACCGTTGAATCTTCTTCCTCGGTTATTTCAGCTAATTATCGCTATCCATCTTTATCAAAAGTCAAAGCCTGTCAAGGCGCGGATATTCAAGTTTTGGGGAAGACTCAAATTACTACTGTACTCTTCCAAAATAAAAATATTGCAGTTCTTTCCCTTGAATCTGGAGAAGAAATCCAGTTACCAATAAAAGTAACGGACAAAAAGAAAAATCTATTTGAAATTCCAGAACTGAAATATGCTCCAAAATCTCTAAAAATAGGGGATACTTTTGGCTTAGCAAAAAAAGACAATCAATATTTTGCTTACCAACTAAAAAATTAATGTTACTAAAATGATAGCGTTTTTTTTAAATGAATACAATATAATAATTATAACAAATTTTTATTTTAATGTTACGCTTTCATTCATAAAAGATCATTTTGAACTCATAATCGTATAATACTTACGAGGGAACTTCCCTCGTAAGATTCTACATGGAAAGAAAGGAGTAAAAAATGAAATTTATTTTCACTAGTAAATAACTAGCAAATCTCAATTACTTCACTAAAGAAGTAACTGAAATTTGTTAGTTAAAAAATGATAATAAATTAATAGTCTTCTCCAGAAATAAATCTTATAAATATTAAGTACAAAGCAACTAGAATACTTAACATTGTAAGCGTAATTGCAATCAAATAGATAATTACTTCTTTTCTTTCCTTTCTTTCGTTGATTTGGTTTTCTTATAAGAATCTTTTGAACTATTTCTCGATTTTTCTCATTATTGAGATATATGCGATAATTACTACTAGTGAACTTTTTGACTACAAGAAGATTATGTTGTTCTATTTTATCTAACCAACATTCATAATCTTCTTGATCTAAAAAGAAATATTTCGTTCTTCCCTTTTTTAGATCATCAATTTGTTTTAAGAAATAAACTTCGCCCATCGTACTCATACTTCTTCTCCTTATTGCTCTTGCTTCATACAATCATCTGTTCTTTCCTTGTTTTTTGTTGATATATATGGATAACTGCATTTGCTAAATCGACTTGTCGTTGTCTCCAATTGTTTGGATCTCGATACCATTTTATGAATTCACTACTTGTAAAAAGATAGGAGCTACTAAAAATTTCTTCAAACATTATTGCGAGTCCTTCTTCATCTGATTCAGCTGCAACAAACAAATACAAATCTGAAAATGTCATTCCTTTTGAAAGGTACTCTGCAAAATATTCGATTCTTTTTTGTACAAAACTTGGAATTTTAGTTTCATTTAATTCTTGTTTATACTCTTTTCTCAACCGAAAAGTAGTTAGAGAAACTGTGCTATCTGTATTTATTTTCATGTCATCTTTTCTCCTTAAATAAGTGCAGAGTCAATACTTAGTACATAAGATTTTTGTTCATTAATAATTGTGAAAATTTCCTTTGTAGCTTCTTCCATACCAATCGGTTCTAGCGTTTTTTCACTGATTGTTTCTGCATTTTCTTCAATCGCTTCATTTTGATCTAAGCTTTGTAAACATCGAAAAAATTCCTCACGATCTTCGATATCTGCCACTACTTGTTCATACAAGTCTGCGCATTCTTCTTCATTGCTTGCTGAGATTAACGCATAATAGTATGGTGCTTTTACTTTGAAAAATTTCATTGTCTATTCCTCCGTTTACTGTTCTTTATCTGCTACAAAAGCAATAATTTCAAGACCTACAATGTAATCACCTAACTCTTCCCATACATCTTCAACTAACAATTCGTCCCCTTCGTCATTTGTCAGGGTCATTTTGAACCATTCATTGCCCTCATCATCTTCAGGAAGTAATTCAAACCCGATTGGATTATCAAGCAATGGTTGATTGTATAAATCTTCTTCATCCAATACTAAAACATCTAACCCTTTACAGTTACCACCTTTTCTAAACGTCACAAAACCTTTGTAATCCCATCGTTGAAAAGAAACTTTAATCGTATGTTTTCCCGATTGACTATCTGGATCATAATTTTTCATTTGCTACATTTGAAAAACTAATTTTCGGTTGATCTTTCCTGTGATTGAAAGTCTTACCAGATTCCCAATCTCCTGTTTTTCTAGCATAGTCATATTGTTCTGCCGTTCTTCATGTTGAATGAAAAGTACTTCCGTATCTCTACCTAGAAATACTCGTTCTAGAATTTTAATGTTCGTTTTCAATATTCCGTCACCTTTCCTATGCCTTAATCAAATATTGACGCGACATACCTTCTTCCAATTGGTAATAGACTTTCACTCGTTCAAACCGTTTCAAAAGACCGAAAAAACAACGTTTTTCTTTAGGGGAAAAATTCGCAATATATTGACTGACTAGAAGCTTTCGATCTTTTCTTTTTTTGATCTCAGCTAAAATATCTTTCTCGAAACGTCGAATCATTTTTTCCTCTTCTTGTAAATTGAAATTTTGATTAAAACCGTCTACTAAAGATCGATAATGATATTTTGTACTCATGTCGTCACTTCCCTCTTTCGAGGAAGAACAAGGATAACTAATGGCTCAAAGATTTTTTTCGCAAGAATCCATTCATTGGCTTCTTTTTTGCTTGGACAGGAATAATACACACGTCCGGTATATTTCCCCATAACCTTTACCATAGGCATTCACTCCTTCTCTTAATTACTTGTCTCGAAATGCTTTACGTATAACATATTCGTTATTGATTATTCGCTCTAAAGAGTCACAAGGATAAATTCTCTTGTTGTTTTTCTTTTGGTCTTCTTCTACGATCCACTGAAGTTTTTGGATCGTTTCTTCACTGACCGCAATCTTGATGCGTTTTTTCTTTGTTCCCATATTCAGGTGTCCCCTCTACTTTTTCTAAATCTAAGCAGTTCTCAATTTTAATATTCGGACAACCTGCCCGTTTTTGGTGGCATAATTCGGAGGAATTGCTTGACTTCTTGATAATTCAGCCAACAACTGGCGATAACGCCTTTCTGACCACTTATGTTTCCTCTTTTGCAGAGAAACATATTCAGCCATTGAAATTTCCTTGCGTTTGCCAGATTCTAAAAAGCAAATCAATCGTTGAATTTCTGTCATTTGGACGCCTCCTAGCAAAAAATTTCTCTTGTTTACAAGTAAATCGTAAATCAAATAAAAGTTAGTGTTCGTTGTTAAGTAAAACGATAACTTTGCATGTTAGGTAAATGCTCAACCTGTGAATCACAAATCACTCGAAATGTTTCAAGTATCAGAAATCCTTCTGCTAACAGATAGTTACCGAGGTAACCCTTACCTGCGCTACTTATTTCTCCGCCATTTGCCTTCACAAAATCTCCCAAAGGGTCACTACACCTTCAGGTACTGTCTTTCTTTGAACACGATCGTAGATTAGACAGCGAGAATATCTACGACTAGTAAGAAAACATTCGTATCTCCTTCTAAATCTTTTCCACCTCCTCATTTAGAAAACAGACGGTTTTCTTACACCCTTAATTGTGTTCTTTTTATTCATTTTTCAAGGATCAAGAGTGTTCACAAGTAAAGCGATTTACTTGCAAACAAGAAAAATCTTTCCGCTTTTACATGTGTTTTATTTTGTAAGATTTCTCTAGAAACAAGAGTCCTCCACGCTTCTTTCTACGTTTCGCAATCACTTGATGATTCACACCAACAACGGTTCGAATCGAACGATAAAGCAAAGAAACTGGTCGGATTTTCTTTGTTTGACGATCAATAAATCGTCCGTCCCCTAAGTTTGCCCAAACACTGTTGTCATAGAGCTTAATCGTGATTGCTTGTCGTTTCAGATCTTCCACTGTGCAAAATTTCCCATACATTTTTTGGACTCCTTTAAATTTTCAAATCATTGTTCCACTTGTTGTCGAACAATGTGGAACTCAACAAAAAAGAGAGAGACTATCTACTACCTTCAAAGAAGTAATAACAGTCTCTCTCTTTATGCCACTAGAGTCTTCCTCACAATACGAAAATAATATACACTACACCTGAAAATTAGATATACTGCTCCATAAACTTTTAATAAAACTAATACAAGTATAAAATACATGATTGTTCATTACTACAAATTTATGGTATTATTGTTCACGTTGCAGGAAGACCCTGCAGCAAAAAGGAGCAGCACCGTTATCAGCTTACAATTGGAACGGTCGGGGTAGAAATCGATGACCTTTGAAAGAGTTGGCGCTCTTTCTCAGCGAGATTTCTAAACCACTCCTTTTTTTGTTGAGCTCTACATTGCACAGCAACACATCGCAACAAAAAAAGTATATTTACTTTTAAATTCATTCTAATTTGAAAATTTCTAAAAAAACGATAACATATTCATTCACAATCTGCAAATAAATTTATCATTGTATTTTTTTACGCTTCCAAAAAGTCAATAACAATAGGCTTTCATCCTCCTCTACTCACAAAATCATTTACTCATGAATAAATTTGAACAGCTGCTCGATCAATTGACAAGCTAAGTATTGCATATTTATTTTCGTTTGAAAACCCAAAAAACCTTAAATATTTGACGAAATTTCGCAAAATATTTATGTTAATTTTTTGTTAAGACTACTTGACAAACGATAATAAAGCGTTTTTTTGTAAAAATCTTTACAAAAACAGCATAACACAAAAATAAAATGGGAACAAACGTTTGTTTTCCTCTGTTTGATTCTCTCATTTACGATTTTGAAACCAAAACCAACGATTATGATTTTATCTAATCAATTTCTAATTACGATATATGATAAAATAAACAATTCTATTTGTAATAATTGTAATATAATAAAATTTATCAAAAATCAATCTAAGCGTTTTTTCACTTTCTTTCCCTTCTTGAATCCTACACGTTCACGATAACGATAATAGTCATCTTGTAATTTTAACAATTCCTCATAGATTTCCCCCATACTTCGGCTAGAAGCCAAGGACAAAGCATAAATAAACGACGCAGGCAACGTCTCTACCGAACGCTCCCTTGTTACCCAACTAGCCACCGTACCTTGATTAAAGCCATAAAGTTCACAAAACTGCTCCACTGGCATACCTAAATACCGCAAGATATACACATTTACCGCATGAGAGTACACATACAACTTCATAGACATAAAAACCCCTCCTTCAGATAGCTACCCATCATTACATACGTAATAATAACATATAACTAGCAAAATAATTAAAGAGAAACAGCAAAAGACCAAGAGACACTCTCAGACATAACTAAATAGACTAAGGAAACCGCTAGAAGTATCAAAGATATATTGTAAAAGGCAATTGGCGTCTTTTATTTTTTCAACCTGTATCGACTTCAAATAGCCTGATTTCTTGGACTTCTTGCTCCGGTAATAGCTGATGAATGGTGCTTGTCCATTCATCGATGGTTAGTTTAAACTGCGCAATGATCCCTTGAATAAAGGCTTCTTTTTCTTCTTTCTTCGCTTGGATCAAACTTGTGAATAATACACGTACTGAAGCAAGTAAAAGTCCGCCACCACGCCCTTTTTTGACATTGTAGAACACTTTGTGTTCTTGCTTTAAGGAACTTAATGCACGATCCAGACTTCTTAAAGGCATGTTCAATTGTTCCGCCAATTCTTTTTTGGACAGTTTTAAATAAGGCATACGAAGATCACTTTTTTCGCTCAAATAACGCATGATATCTTCTTGCCATTCCTTTTTATGACTGTATTGGCGTTGCTCACGTGATTTCTTAAACTTCCACCAACCACGACGTTGGATAAACAACTCGTTTTCTTGAATATCCGAAGCTACCCATTCCTGGCATAATTCTAAAACAAAGTCACGATTGGCTGCTTGATAATTTCCAGAATACGCACTTTTAACAATTTTTCGCACTTCGCCTTCAGACAACGGTTCATTTAAGCGTTCGTTAAATTCAAACATGTTATACTCACAAGTTTCTTGTCCGTAACCAGAAGAATAATAAGCCAAAGAGAGTGTAAAAATCACGTTATTCCGTCCTAATCGACCTTCTCCCCCAATAATGTTTGCTTTTCGTAGTAACAAGTCAAACCACGGTTCATCAACTTGGCGATACTCTTTTTTCTCAGGAAAAACAATCAATTTCGCGTTTCTTTCTGCTTCAGTTTTTTGGTTAGATGCCATTTTCATTGACCAATTCAACCAATCAGAAAAAGAATATTGATTTTCTAGCTCACAAAATACAATATTTTGTTTGTTTGGGAATCGAGCAATTCCAAAATGGTTACAACCTACATCAATACCTGGTAACTGATTAGCCAATTGTGTCCGAATCGTTGTAGAAATACGTTTTGCCACTTCAATTACTTTAAAATTACTATTTTTCGTCACATAAGCAGGTGTTTTTAATACAAAATAGACTTGATAACCTTGCTCTGATTCTAAAATGAGCGTTGGCATATACCCTAATTCATCCACACAAGCTAAGAAAATCTCTCCTTGATGATTTTCTTTAGAATCAATATCCACGACAAAAGTATTGATTTGACTAATATTTTTCTCCGAATGCCCTTTAACGATTGAACGATTTTCGTCCGCATAAGTTCCATAGCGATAAACATTTGGTGTCCAATGAGTCAGTTTGGATTCATTTTCTAAAATCGCTTCTTCAGACGTAATAACCATGCCACGCCCTGCATTCATCAATTGTTTACTGCGGTACGCAAAGATAGCACCATTCCTGCTGGTATTCTCATACCCGACAGGCTTCATGGTGCTGTTTCGATATTTGTATGTACGAATGCCTTGTTTCAATAAAGCCGTATAGCATTGATCTAAGTTTACCATAGCAAAATTTCCTCCGAATTGTATTGAAAAAGAGAACACATGCCAATTTTAAAAATTGTTCTGTGTTCTCTTCCAATATTCGGCTTAAATTCCTAGAAAAACCTAGAAAAATATTGCTTTATCTATTGAACTGCTCGAACTAAATGTGCTATACTTTAAGCACATTTAGAAAACAACTAAGTGGTTTGCGAGACCACTTAATTATTTATTGAGACGAGCACGAACACATGAGTACTGTTCATGTGATTCAGAAATAATTGATCCGACCAAAGTCAATTATTTCCGTCTCTTTTTTTGTTTTTTATAATTGTTCCTATTTATAACGATAGCACTTGTTATAATGCTTTGTAAATAGTTTTTTGAGTGCCTTTGTTTTTTTTGACTATCTAATAAATTTGTTTCATCTAAATAGCTCAATATATTCTTTTATATTTTTGTCAAAAAGCTTTTTCTTGACCGATAGCAAGTTATTCTTCTTAACCACATATCAATTTTCTTTTTATATTTATATTAAGAATAGAGGAAGATAACATTATGTACAAGTATTTTTCTTCTCAAAAAAAATAGTTACTACCTTAATTAATTCTATGTATATATTAGTTACTACCTTTATATACATTAATGTACTACCCTTTCTAACAAATTAAATTAATTATGTACTACCTTTATAATGAAATATCTACTACCAAAATATGTTCAAATAGCAATTATCTACTACTTTAAATACATAATACATACTAATTTAATTCTCCTATTCATTAAATTAGTATGTATTTATTTTTTTACATATGTTTCCCATATATTTTCTAAATAATGCGGTTACATATATAATGTAGCTACTTGTTTTTTGTAGTTAATAAATAAAATCCTATTTTTACAATTAAGTACTACCTTTAATAATAGTATAATATACTACCTTTATTTCCTATTACGTACTACCTTTATTATAATTACGAACTACTAATTTAATCTATTATATACTACTATAATGAAAATAATGTTCAATAATGTACTACCTTTAATAAACATTAATTACTACCTTTATTTAGTAAGAAACAAAATTAATTACTACCAAAGAATTTTTTGTAAATATTAGGTAGTATTCAATTAAAGATCTTAAGGTAGTATATAATAGATATTTATGAAAAATTACACTAGTCGTTTATTACTTTGATACTACTATCACTTTAGCAATAGAATGTCAATTTTTATCTATACATTTTGCAGCACGGGTCCTCGGAAATATACTTTTAATGTTTAAGAGGTCAAAAATAAAAAAATATAGGATACATAAAACGTGTATCTAATTAAGCTCCGTTTTTAATAGAATTTGTGTTAGCTAATAAAATTAGCTAACTTTATTAGTATGTGGTACAATAAACTCACTAATGATACAAGCACAAGTTACACGAAGCCCCTAGAGAAGTAGGATTCTCTAGGGGCCTTTTTTGTGATCTGATGTCGCCTTTTGTTGCTTTACTTCTTGTTACGATTACTCAGTCAATAATCGTATGTTACTACTAACAACCCTACAAGAAGGGGACAAATGATATTTTTAAGCACAAGTTACACCTCCATTCAGTCGCAAAACTGTAGGATAGGCGACAAAAGATTATAACATACTTGATATATATTTATCATTTTAGGAAACATATGCTTTTTATTAATTCATTAAAGTATAACTGATTATTTAATTCCAAAAAAAGTTAAAAAGGTAGTATATAATATACTTTTTTGAAGTAGTAGATAAAAATAATTACTATTATTTATGACCTTTATTTATTAAATCATTACG
>NZ_JBIOSW010000001.1:2907500-2931315 GCF_051714985.1 Enterococcus sp. AZ078 | reverse complement strand
ATAAGGCTTCCTCCTTCATTAAAAAGTGAATAACTAGTACTAATTTATCATTTTTTCATATAGTTTTCCACAGAAAGAGCAGAAAAAATTTTTTATTTGAGATTATCCACAAAATTAAGAGAGAAAAAAACAAAAAAAATCACAACGAGGAAAAATACTTATCCACATCACTAATCAACAGGTGGATAAGTGTGTTTTTAAGACAGAAATCCCAGGTAGGTTGTGGATAAAAAATCTTTGTTTATCAAGGAGTTAAGCATTCAATTCACAGATAAATGACTGTTTGTGGATTACTTTTTTTACAGGTGTTTATTCTGTGTAAAAAACCCTAAAAAATAATTGTGGATAAATCTTGTGTATAACTTTTTCCACAAACGAATCACACGAAAAAAAACTAAACTGTGGAAAAATAGAATGCATAAATCCAGAAGTTTCCTTTCATTTTATATTGACAAATTACCTTGATTGTCGTTATACTATCAAAGTATGTCTGTGTTTTAACAGTAGATAAGAAATTTTGGAGGTGGAATACATGAAAAGAACATACCAACCAAATAAACGTAAACGTCAAAAAGTTCACGGATTCCGTAAACGTATGAGTACTAAAAATGGCCGTCGTGTTTTAGCAAGCCGTCGCCGTAAAGGAAGAAAAGTTCTTTCAGCTTAAGCCACTGGGGTTTCAGTGGTTTTTTTTATGCCCTTTTTTAGGGAAAAGCTGAAAGAATAAAGAGAAATATGTTATGATTATGGACGTAAGTGAAAGATAGAAAAGGAAAGAAAACGAATGAGAAAAGCGTATCGAGTCAAAAAAGAACGAGAGTTTCAAAACGTATTCCATACAGGAACGTCATTTGCTAATCGTAAATTTGTCGTTTACCGCTTAGAAAAAAAAGACCAGCCACATTTTCGTGTCGGTCTTTCAGTAGGTAAAAAAGTGGGCAATGCAGTATGTCGCAATGAGGTAAAACGTAAGATTCGTGCGGCGGTCTATTCTGTAAAAGAACAGATCGATCCGGAATTGGATTTTATCGTGATTGCAAGACCAAGTGTCAAGGGACTAACTTACGATGAGATTCGTTCCAATCTAGTCCATGTCTTAAAACTTGCAAAAATAATCGATAGAGAGGAAAAGAGTAAGTGAAGAAATACAAACGTTTACTTTTGATGGCAGGCATTATCAGTCTAGTCGTTGTCTTATCCGGTTGTGGAACTGGAGAAGTAAGTGCACAAAGCACAGGAATTTGGGATCGCTACATCGTTTATTATTTTGCAGAAGCGATCAAGGCATTGTCATTTGGAAATGCAGGGATTGGGATTATTTTATTCACTTTGATCATTCGTGTGATCTTGATGCCGTTGATGCATTTTCAAACCAAGAGTATGCGAAAAACCCAAGAACTTCAACCAAAATTAAAAGCACTACAACAAGAATATAGTTCAAAAGATCCTGAGACACAAAGTAAGTTACGTGAAGCGCAACAACGTTTATATGCGGAAAATAATGTGAACCCATATGCTGGTTGTTTACCGTTGTTAGTACAGATGCCGATTTTGATGGCGTTATGGCAATCGATTTCACGTGTGCCTGAATTAAAACAAGGAAACTTTTTATGGTTAAATCTAGGAACAGCAGATCC
This sequence comes from Enterococcus sp. AZ078, assembly GCF_051714985.1. Lineage (NCBI taxonomy): Bacteria > Bacillati > Bacillota > Bacilli > Lactobacillales > Enterococcaceae > Enterococcus > Enterococcus sp. AZ078. The sequence continues at coordinate 2,929,678 of NZ_JBIOSW010000001.1, read as the reverse complement.
AACCTTTATTTTACCGATCCTTGCTGCGGTATTTACTTTTGCAAGTACGTATCTAAGTAGCATGAGTCAAATTGAATCAAATGCATCAATGAAGATCATGAATTTTGTGATGCCTGTGATGATCTTAGTTATGGGGGTCAACTTAGCAAGTGGTCTTTCATTATATTGGGTAATATCTAATGCTTTCCAAGTCGTTCAAACATTACTAATCAATAATCCATTTAAGATTAGAAAAGAGCGAGAAGAAGAAGCTCAACGTATTCGTGAAAAAGAACGTGCGTTGAAAAAAGCCATGAGTCCGAAGAAAAAACGTAAAAAATAAGGGAGGGAATGCTAATGCCGATTTATGAAGCTGCGACAATTGATGAAGCAATCCAACTTGGTTTAAACGATTTAGGATTGGATAAAGAGCAAGTTGAAATTGAGATACTAGATGAAGGTAAGAAAGGATTTCTGGGGATCGGGCGTAAGAATGCTCGTCTTAAGATCGAACCTTCAATTAGTGAAACTGTTTCAGAAGCAATTGAAGAAACGGTAGAAGAAGTTTTAGAAGAACCTTTAGAAAAAACGATAGAAGAAACTGAAACCATTGAAGTCTTCACAGAAGACCAACCAGAAGAAGTAGAAACCAGTGAATTAGGCGATGAAGCAGCTTTAACGGAATTAGCAGTCTATCTCACGGATATTACCAAGCAATTAGATGCGCCAGCTTTAGTAAAAATGACCCGCGAAGCAAATACCGTCGTTTTTCAATTAGATACACAAAAACAAGGGATTTTAATTGGCAAACACGGCAAAACATTAAATGCTTTACAGTATTTAGCACAAGTTTTCATTCACCGTGTTGCTAAAAATAAACTATCTGTAGTAGTAAACGTTGGTAATTATCGTGAAAAAAGACAAGAAATCATTCAACGCTTAGCAGATCGTACTGCCGAAAAAGCAATTAAATCCGGTCAACCAGTCTTCTTAGAACCAATGCCGGCATTTGAGAGAAAACAAATCCATGCGGCATTAAGCAAGAATGAATATGTGAAAACTCATTCTGAAGGAGACGAGCCTTATCGTTATCTAGTAGTAGAACCTGTAAAAAAACGATTATAAACACTAAAAGAGTTTGCTTCATTAACAAATGCTTGTTAATGAAATAATGCTTGATAAATAAGAGAAGTTTAAATCAATGAAGTAGCGAAAAAGTAAACTGATTACTTTTTCGCTACTTTATTTTTGTTATGTTTTGCAAGAAATCTTTTTTTCTCTGTTTTCTAAAAAAAAGTTTCTTTCTCCAAAATAATCTATGTTACTGTGAATACGACTGGGGGAAAAGGAAGGGAAAAATGGAAGAGAAAAAAAGAAAAAAAATGATAAAAGATATCGAAAAAGCTCGTGAAAAATATGTAAAAAATGAACAAAAGTATATTGCAGAAATGTCGCATGTCTTTAATCAAAAATGGAATTGGACTTCCAATATGCTGGATAATGAGGCTGGAGTAAAATATGATAACCTTATAGAGTATATGTATTTGTATAAAAAGGTAGTTGAAAAAAATCCTGAACAGTTTACAGAAAATGGTAGAGAACGAAAGAACTTAATAAACTCTTTAAACGGTAGTATAGGATGTAGTTACGATAACAAATATTTTAAGCCATGCATGAAAGACTTGGTAAATAATGATCCGGATAGTTTTTTAGTTATACCAATCATGTATAACCGAAGAGCAGGCGATGTTCATAGTGTCAGCCTGCTTATTCAAAAAGAAGACAATAAAATTAAAGTGCGCGTTTGTAATAAAGGAGGTCAACTTGTACCTAATGAAGCGCCAAATGTTGATGGAAAAATTTCTCTTGAGCATTTAAATAAAATAGCGTCGTTTTATCAATGGGAAAACTGGAATGATTTTTCCGATAAAGAGAAATTAGACCTTTGGAAAGGCGTTAGTAAGGAGGATAAAGCAGAATTTGTAGAGAGTTTCGCAGCAGTAGAAAAATTGTGGGTAGATCTGAATACCAAACAATTAAAATCAATCTATGTATATGAGTTTGAAGAATCAAAAGAAAACATAGAAGCCATTTCAAAAGCTGTTCGTATAGGAAGATATGCTCCTACATGGCGAGATTTTTTAAGTTTGTCCCGAAAAGAAGGTGTGAGCTTTGGAAGCTTTTTTCAAGATAAATATAATTTGTTTTTTCATAAGACAACAGAATTTCCGTTAAAAGAGCTTCATCATCATGCATCAGAATGTAAGTTTGAAAATTATGTTGCAAGGTCACAAATGACAGGGGCATGTATCGTAAAAAATATAGGATTAGCATTCAAATATACACTAGGTTATAAAACTAAGGCAATTATTAAAGACAAAGAGTATGATCAATGTAAACAAATTGAGGGTATGGATGAAATGCTGCTAAAAGTTGCTAAAGATGAGGTCAAGAACCAGAGTTATAGTGATTTACTTGATCAGAATTACGCGTTTTTTCTTAAAAATAAAAAAGAATTGGCGCAAGAGACGCCAAGCATGAAAATAGTAAAAAAAGAATTGTTAATAGATGTTGTAAATGAAGCTGGAGAAAAAGTTGGAGACGTGCTTACAAACCAGTTTCTTATAAATCAGAAAGATGTTAAAAACGAGTTACATAATAGAAAAACGGGTGAAGAATACCTGAGAAAAGTTGCTGCTGTAAATAAAAATGAATCAAAATCTAGTCCTGAAGCTAAGAAAAGAATTAATACTATAAATAAAAAAGTTTCAAAAAAGAAAAAAACAGAAAGACCAAACTCTGGATTGGAAATATCAAGTTCTGGATTAGAAAGATAGAGGTAAACCCTCCTGAATAGGGATAAAATAAATGTCTTTTTATCCTATAGTTGAAAATTCATTCAATCATACATAGAAGATCAGTTATATTGAGAAAAACAAAATTTAATGGTTGATATGCGTGGTTCTTTTTAGGAATCACATTGACAAACTTTTTTAAACAAAGTATATTTTATTAGAAATCATTCTTATCGGAGTATACGATGCTTAAGTAGTCTTACTTTGATAGAAAAAGCACATGGAGGTTAGCCTTCGTGTGTTTTTTTGTAGAACTGAGATGAGATAGCGATTTGTTTTGAATGGCTATTTTTTATGTTGAATAGTCGTGAAAAGGAACGCGACGATACAAAGGATGAAATAAAAAGAATGTACAATATCCTCAAATCAGAATGAATGTATAAATGAAAAAAATTTTTACGATATTGTAAAAAAGAAGAAGTTGTCAGAGTTCTCTATTTTCAATACTTGTGTCTTGTAACTAAATATGATAACCTATGTTCAGAATTTAATCATGGACAAGCAGTCAAAGTGCGAAGTTCACCATTTATTGTAAAGGGTGAAGTGGGCACTTTTTTTGTGCGTAAAATTAAAAAGGGAGTGAAAAAATGGCTGAAATTACTTTAGAATTTGATACGATTGCTGCAATTTCTACCCCACCAGGAGAAGGAGCGATCAGTATTGTTCGACTTAGTGGAGACCAAGCGGTAGCGTTAGCAGATAAAGTCTATCGTTGTGGCAAGAAAAGCTTATTGGAAGTACCTAGTCATACGATTCATTATGGGCATATTACTGATCCGAAGAATGAACAGATCATTGATGAAGTTATGGTTTCTGTTATGTTAGCACCTAAAACATTTACTCGTGAAGATGTCGTTGAAATCAATTGTCATGGTGGGATCGTAGTCGTAAATCAAATTTTACAACTGCTATTACGAGAAGGAGCAAGACTAGCTGAACCTGGAGAATTTACAAAAAGAGCTTTCTTAAATGGTCGTGTAGATCTTTCTCAAGCAGAAGCCGTGATGGATTTAATTCGGGCGAAAACGGACAAAGCAATGGGCTTAGCTTTAAATCAATTAGATGGCAATCTTTCTTCGTTGATTCGTTCATTAAGACAAGAGATCTTAGAAACATTAGCACAAGTAGAAGTCAATATCGATTATCCTGAATACGATGATGTGGAAGAATTGACTACACGATTATTGCTTGAAAAAGCGACGATGATCCAACAAAGGATCCAAGCTTTACTTGCTACATCGAAACAAGGAAAAGTCTTGCGTGAAGGATTAAGTACAGCTATCATCGGTCGTCCAAATGTCGGAAAATCAAGCTTGTTGAATCACTTATTGCGAGAAGAAAAAGCAATTGTAACAGATATTGCGGGAACGACACGAGATGTCATCGAAGAATACGTGAACGTTCGTGGTGTACCATTGAAATTAATTGATACAGCAGGAATCCGTGAAACAGAAGATCTCGTTGAACAGATCGGAGTAGAAAGAAGTCGAAAAGCATTATCTGAATCGGATTTGATTTTACTGGTCTTGAATCAAAGTGAGCCACTGACCAAAGAAGATGAGCAGCTTTTAGAAGCTACTAAGGGTTTGAAACGGATTGTACTTTTAAATAAAACAGATTTGCCGCAAAAGTTAGAAAAAGAAGAACTTGATCAGTGGTTAGAAGATGAACCGGTGTTTGCCGTTTCTGTGGCTAAAAATGATGGTTTAGATCAATTAGAAACAGCTATCGCTGATTTATTCTTTGGTGGGCAAACCGGTGAAAGAGATGCTACGTATGTATCAAATACCAGACATATTGCTCTACTTGAAAAAGCATCAATTTCATTAGCAGAAGTAGTTGCTGGGATTGAAGCAGGTATGCCTGTAGATCTTGTTCAAATCGATATGACACGCTGTTGGGACTACTTAGGGGAAGTCGTTGGAGACAGTGTACAAGATGAATTAATCACTCAATTATTCAGTCAATTCTGTTTAGGAAAATAAAAGGAGGAAATGTACTTGAATCATTATCAAGCAGATACTTATGACGTCATCGTTGTAGGGGCAGGACATGCTGGTTCAGAAGCAGCGTTGGCTGCAGCCAGAATGGGCTCCAAAACGTTATTACTAACTATCAATCTAGACATGGTGGCGTTCATGCCATGTAACCCTTCAGTCGGAGGACCAGCAAAAGGTGTCGTAGTGAGAGAAATCGATGCTCTTGGTGGCGAAATGGGTAAAAATATCGATAAAACGTACATTCAAATGAGAATGTTAAACACAGGAAAAGGGCCTGCTGTGCGTGCTTTAAGAGCGCAAGCAGACAAGCATGCTTATTCCGCAGAAATGAAGCATACGATAGAAAAAGAACCTAATTTGACGTTGCGTCAAGGAATCGTCGAAGAATTAATCGTCGAAGAGGGCGTTTGTCGAGGTGTGGTGACGTCAACTGGTGCTTGCTACCAAGCAAAAGCTGTTGTTATTACTGCTGGTACAGCTTTACGAGGCGAGATCATCATTGGAGAATTGAAGTATTCATCTGGACCAAATAATTCACAGCCTTCTGTTGGATTAGCTAATAATCTAAAAGAATTAGGTTTTGCGATTGATCGTTTCAAAACAGGAACACCTCCTCGGGTTAAATCAAGTACGATTGATTATTCAGTGACTGAAGAGCAACCTGGCGATAAAGAACCAAATCATTTTAGTTTTAGCACGCCAGATAGTGCGTACAACTTAGAACAAGAATCTTGCTGGTTGACTTATACCGGTGAAACGACTCATAAAATCATACGTGATAACTTGCATCGTGCACCGATGTTTACTGGAATCGTTGAAGGTGTGGGCGCTCGCTATTGTCCATCGATTGAAGATAAGATCGTACGTTTTGCAGATAAACCAAGACATCAATTGTTTTTAGAACCAGAAGGCTTGCATACGGAAGAAGTATACGTTCAAGGATTATCGACTTCATTACCAGAAGATGTCCAAGTGGATATGCTACACTCTATCGCAGGACTGGAAAAAGTTGAAATGATGCGTACGGGATATGCGATCGAATATGACGTTGTCGAACCCCATCAATTACGTCCAACGCTCGAAACGAAAGTCATCGAAAACCTTTATACTGCAGGTCAAACGAATGGGACTAGTGGTTATGAAGAAGCAGCGGGCCAAGGGCTGATTGCTGGAATCAATGCAGCGCTCAAAGTCCAAGGAAAAGAGCCTTTGATCATCAAACGCAGTGACGGTTATATTGGTGTTATGATTGATGACCTAGTGACTAAAGGAACCAATGAACCTTATCGCTTGCTCACTTCACGTGCTGAATATCGTTTATTATTGCGTCATGACAATGCAGATCTACGTTTGACGGAGATGGGACACCAAGTAGGTTTAGTCAAAGAAGACCAATACCAAGCTTATCTGAAAAAGAAAGCTGCTGTTGAAGCAGAAATTAAACGTTTGATGACTGTCCGGATCAAACCGACAGAAGAAGTCCAAGCATTTTTGGCAACTATCAATGCTGCGCCATTAAAAGACGGGGTTTTAGCGAGTGACTTTTTGAAGCGACCTGAAATTAGCTACAGCGATTTAATGTTGTTTATTCCGGAAAATGAAGCATTGACAGCGAAAGAAATTGAACAAGTTGAAATTCAGATCAAGTACGAAGGATACATTAAAAAAGCACTTGAAAAAGTAGAAAAATTAAAACGAATGGAAGCCAAAAAAATACCAGAAAATATCGACTACGCAGCAATTAATGGATTGGCTACAGAAGCAAAACAAAAACTACAAAAAATCCAACCAGAAACCATCGCTCAAGCTAGCCGTATCAGTGGTGTAAACCCCGCTGATCTAAGTATTTTAATGGTCTACATCGAACAAGGGAAGATTGCGAAAGTGGAAAACCTCTGATTTACGGTTTTCCAGAAGTAGCTACATTGGAAAATTAGCCGAAGATTTCAAAAAATAGGAGGAACTATTTTTGGATTCTCCGGCTTATTTCTTAGAGCTAGATACTCCTGTTGGAATCTCTAGAAGATAGTTTTTTCGTCTTTTTAGCAACGATACCAGTAAAGAGAAATCTTAGCACCATCAATGGACAGGAAGTATTTTGCTTTTTGTCCATTTTTTGATGGCGTAAATCTCCTTTTTTCAGGACACAATTCAATTGGATAGGTTGAGCTAGAATTGATGGGAAATTACCTCGTAATTCTCGAGTCCCTCCTATTTATAGATTGAGCCAAAAATTTGAGAAGCATCAAGTAGGTAACAATCAACAGCAAAAACTAGTGTTTGTGTTTTCTGTCAATTTCTGGAAATTCTTTCTTATTTCTCGATGTTAAACACTTTTGTCTCAACCCCCACTTAATTTTTTATGAAAAATAAAGAAATTGTTGTTATACTAAATGATGTTGATAGAAACGAGAGCGAAACATTGGAGCCTCAACATCTAAATAAAGATAGAAGAAAGGAGCGATTGGTTGTTCAAAACTTATTTTCGTTTTAATAAGATTCAAGATAACCCATTTCGTATCATGAACCTTATGCTATTGATTTTTATCGTACTATGGTTAGGATACATAAACCAGAATTTCTTGATTTCAAGTTTTTCTTCATTAGGGATTTTTACTTTTTTCTATTATCAAAATATACCCATGAAACATTTAATTAAGCGCATGTTTTTCATTGGCTGTGGACTTTTATTTGCCTTTGTATTAGGAATGTTATCAACCTATGTTTTATGGTTGGAACCTTTTGCTGTAGCTGTAGTGGCTTTTGCCAGCCGGTTTATTTTGCGGTTGTTCCATATTTCAAAACCAGGTGGCTTATTTTTTGCGATGCTTTCGGCGATGGGAACAAGTATGCAGTTACCGATTGATCATTTGCCAATGGTTTCTCTTTATTTTTTCATGGGGGTCATGTTTTCATTGATCGCTGCAGTTATCACCAAGTTACTTGATTCACGTCCAGAACAAGCCATTGAACAAATCTCTTTAAAAGAGAGATTCCAAGAAGAACCGTTAGTAATCATTGATTCTGTTTTCTACAGTGTTGCTTTATTTCTTTCCGTCTATATTAGTCACGGATTGCAGTTGCACAATCCTTACTGGTTAACTCTTTCTTGTGCTTCTATTCTTTTAGCTGAGAATTTGGATGCAATGAAACATCGGCAAGTACAATATTTGATTGGTTCCATGGGGGGCTTATGTGTGTCGGCTGTTTTATCCTTTGTACCATTTACTCAGTTACAAACGATTTTTCTGATCACTTTTCTTTACGGTATCTCACAATTTTTGGTTGCTAGAAATTATGCGGTTGCCAACATTTTTCTTAATCCGATGGCACTGATGTTATCGACACTAATTCGTGGGGCCTACTTGATATCCTTGATCGAATATCGCTTTTTGGGAATCGTGATCGGAAGTTTTATTGGTTTAGGTGCTGCATGGGTCATGACTGTTGGGTTACAGCACTATCTCAATGTTGTGCGGAGAAAATTAGAGACAAAATAATAAATAAAAGTATATACAATAAAAAAAACCAGTTCGTTTTTGAAGTGAGGATCAAAGACGAGCTGATTTTTTTAATCCATACATTTGATATGTGTTCATTTTTTGTTTAAATTTGAATAAAAAATCAACTAGCGTTAAAAATTAGAGATAACCTAGTTAAGGCATTTATTTTTTTTTAATTACTTACATATAGAAGGATGTGTACTTCCTAGTGCTTCCTTTTTAATTTTTTAAAACCTCCTATAAATTTACCGGTAGAAAGATTGCAACTCGATTCATTTTGCGTTAAAGTAAAAAGAGATTTCGTGAAACAATTGCTGTTTCACAATGAAAGGATTAATTATGACACCAGAAGAATTTCGTCAAGCATTGGCAGATAAAGACATCCATTTATCTGATCAACAAATGAGTCAATTTGAACGTTACTATCAGTGGTTAGTTGAGTGGAACGAAAAAATGAATTTAACAGCCATCACGGAAAAAAATGACGTTTATTTGAAGCATTTCTATGATTCATTAACGTTAGCTTTTGAGGTGGACTTTTCTCAGCCTCTTTCACTTTGCGACGTAGGTTCAGGCGCAGGTTTTCCGAGTATCCCACTGAAAATTGCGTTTCCTAACTTACAGATCACGATCGTTGATTCACTGAATAAACGAATCAACTTCTTAACGGAATTAACAAAAGAACTTGGTATCACAGCGGCACTTCATCATGATCGTGCCGAGACATTTGGTCAAAATCCTCAATTCCGAGCTTCATTTGACTTAGTGACTGCTCGCGCTGTGGCAAGATTGAATGTTTTAGCAGAACTATGTTTGCCTCTAGTGAAACAAGAAGGATACTTTTATGCGCTGAAAGCTGCAAAAAGCGAAGAAGAACTAATAGAAGCCAAGCATGCGATCGCAATCTTAGGGGGAAAGTTTATCAAAGAAGATGCGATAGAATTACCGAAAATATCTGACAAGCGACATATTTTGGTAATCCAAAAGAAGAAAGTCACCCCGAAAAAATACCCAAGAAAACCTGGTATGCCAAATAAGCAACCAATCAAGTAGGAGGAGAAGAGATGGCACAAATAATATCTGTTGCAAACCAAAAAGGTGGCGTAGGTAAAACGACGACCACTGTTAACTTAGGTGCTTGCTTAGCTAGTCTTGGTAAAAGAGTCTTGTTAGTGGATATGGATGCACAAGGCAATGCCACAAGTGGTGTCGGTATTCGAAAACCAGATGTTACTCAAGATATTTATGATGTCTTAGTCAATGAGCTACCGATTGCCGAAGCAACTCTTGTTACCGAACATGAAAATTTGAGTATTGTGCCTGCCACTCTTCAATTAGCAGGAGCAGAAATCGAATTAACCTCAATGATGGCCAGAGAGTCTCGCTTGAAAGGTTCTTTAGCCGAAGTGAACGATCAATATGATTATATTCTGATTGATTGCCCACCTTCATTAGGTCATTTGACTATTAATTCATTTACAGCTAGCGATTCTATTCTGATCCCAGTGCAATGTGAATATTATGCATTGGAAGGATTGAGTCAATTACTCAATACAGTTCGTTTAGTTCAAAAGCATTTCAATCCAGAATTGGAGATTGAAGGCGTCTTACTTACAATGTATGATGCACGTACGAACTTAGGAAATGAAGTCGTGGAAGAAGTCCGAAAGTATTTCCGTGAGAAGGTCTATGAAACGATTATTCCAAGAAATATTCGTCTTTCAGAAGCGCCAAGTCATGGAATGCCGATCATTGATTATGATCCACGTTCTAGAGGAGCTGAAGTTTACCAAGCATTGGCAAAGGAAGTGGTTAACCGTGAAGAAAAGTAAAGGATTAGGACGAGGGATCGATGCGTTATTTCAAGATTTAGAGAATTTAGAAACTGTGGATGTTGAAGATGAAACAGTTGTGCAATTACCACTAAACGAATTACGCCCTAACCCTTATCAACCACGTAAAACATTTGAAGAAGTCTCGCTTCAAGAATTGGCAAACTCCATTGAGCAATCAGGCGTGTTTCAACCGATTATCGTCCGTCGTTCGGCAGTAAAAGGATATGAAATCATTGCTGGTGAACGTCGTTTCCGAGCTTCTAAGTTAGCAGAAAAAGCGACCATCCCTGCAATTGTTCGTGACTTTGATGAAGAAGCAATGATGCAAGTCGCTGTTTTGGAAAACTTGCAACGTGAAGACTTGAACCCATTAGAAGAAGCTGAAGCCTATGATATGCTGATGAAAAATCTTAAACTTACGCAAGCAGAAGTGGCGAAACGTTTAGGTAAAAGTCGTCCATATATCGCAAACTATCTCCGTCTGTTAACGTTACCTGATTTAGTGAAGGAAATGGTCCAAGATCAACGATTATCGATGGGACAAGCTCGTACCTTGTTAGGTCTAAAAAACAAAAGTTTGATTCTAAAATTAGCGAATCGAGCAGTTATGGAGAATCTAACGGTTCGTCAGTTGGAACAAATTGTTTCGCAATTAAATCAAAACGATGGGAAAGAAAAAAAGAAAATCCCTCGACTAGCAAAAGAAAAGCCTTATTATATACGTGAAAGTGAAGACCGCTTGATGGATAAGTTTGGTACAAGTGTCGCTATCCAAGAAAAAGACGGTAAAGGAAAGATTGAAATTGAGTACCTTTCGCAAAATGATTTGACAAGAATCCTTGATATCCTTAATATTCAATTCGATGAAGAATAAGTAATAGAAAAGAAGCGTTCAATTCAGACCAATCAACCTTAATTTTTACGATCACTATATGAATATCAAAAAAGACGTGGGAACCGTTCTTAAGAGAAATGACTAAAGGAGGGGACTTTTATGTACGACTTACATGATATTGTTGAAATGAAAAAACCTCATGCTTGTCAGACCAACCGTTGGGAAATCATCCGCATGGGAGCGGACATCAAAATCAAATGCGTCAATTGCGGGCACATCGTTATGATGACTCGTCGAGAATTTGAGAAAAAATTAAAAAAAGTACTTGAAAAAAATGCAGAGAAAGAGTGAATAAATCTATGGCATTAACTGCTGGAATTGTTGGATTACCCAATGTCGGTAAATCAACTTTATTTAACGCAATCACCAAAGCTGGAGCAGAAGCAGCGAACTATCCTTTTGCAACCATTGATCCGAATGTAGGAATGGTAGAAGTTCCCGATTGGCGTTTACAACGCTTAACTGAACTTGTTCATCCTAAAAAAACCGTGCCAACAACATTTGAATTTACGGATATTGCAGGAATCGTTAAAGGTGCAAGTAAAGGGGAAGGCTTGGGAAATCAATTTCTAAGTCATATCCGCCAAGTTGATGCGATTTGTCATGTGGTCCGTTGTTTCGATGATGACAACATCACACATGTTGAAGGACGAGTTGACCCATTAGCGGATATTGATACGATCAATCTAGAATTAGTATTGGCAGATCTGGAATCGATCACTAAACGCTATACTCGAGTAGCAAAAATCGCAAAAACGAAAGACAAAGATGCAGTTGCTGAATTAGCTGTTTTAGATAAAATCAAGCCAGTCCTGGAAGAAGGACGTTCAGCTCGCTCTATCGAATTTACGGACGAAGAACAAAAAATCGTTAAATCATTGTTTTTATTGACTACCAAACCAATCTTATATGTAGCAAACGTTGCAGAAGATGAAGTAGCAGATAGCGATACGAATCACTACGTTCAAGCTGTACGTAATTTCGCTGCCGAAGAAAATGCAGAAGTTATCGTAGTCAGCGCACGTGCAGAGGAAGAAATTGCTGAACTAGACGAAGAAGATAAAGCAGAATTCTTAGAAGCTTTAGGAATTGAAGAGTCTGGATTAGATCAATTAATTCGTGCAGCTTATGATTTGCTAGGATTAGCTACGTACTTTACAGCAGGAGAACAAGAAGTTCGGGCTTGGACATTTAAAAAAGGCATCAAAGCACCTCAAGCAGCTGGGATTATCCATTCAGACTTTGAGCGTGGATTTATCCGTGCGGAAACTGTTTCTTTTGAAGATCTAGATCATTATGGAAATATGCATGCTGCCAAAGAAGCTGGCCGTGTTCGTCTAGAAGGTAAAGACTATGTAGTCCAAGATGGCGACGTTATGTTATTCCGTTTTAATGTATAAAAGGGCTATCAAACGATACGTATAGTATGTTAGAATGTCTTTTGTGACAACCGTTAAAGTAGCGGCTAAGGAGGACTATTTAGATCATGGAATCAGAACAATTACGTGAAATTGTAAAAGAAAACAATCAATTAGAAGAAAAATTAACTAAAAGAAACCAACAATATATTTTTGACTTAAAAAAATCTTTAGAAGCAGCTAATCTATCCGAAGAGGAAAAGGTAAAAGCACTTCATGACATCCTTCCAACCTTAGTGTCTGAACAAAAAGGTGGAAAAACAGCCAGACAATTATTTGGAACTGTCTCTGAAAGAACTGAAGCAATTATCAACAAACCAGTTGAAGCAAAGGTAAATTCTAAACCACTATTGATGTGGCTAGACAATACATTCCTGTTATTAGGTTTGTTGAGTATCATGATTGCTATTACCGGATTGTTTTCACGTGGAACAACGCCAGCTTATGGAATCACAACTTTGGTCTTTGGATCAGCTGTTGGTGGTTGGGTATTTTACCTGATGTATAAATACATTTATCAATATGAGTACCCGGGAGCAGATCGTAGTAAAAAGCCAGGTATGGGTAAAACATTGTTGATCTTAACTGGAACTACATTGGTCTGGGTGGTTGCCTTTTCCGCTACCACACTTCTTCCTCCAGTACTGAATCCGTTGTTAGATCCAGTAGTTATCATCATTATTGGGGCTGCTGCACTAGCTTTGCGTTATTACATGAAGAAAAAATATGGAATCGTTGGAAGTTTATCTGTACCTAGAAGATAATTCGTTAAAGAACGATTCGATGTATATCAATGATGAGGGATCATTATTTGAAACAGTTGTTTGTTTTGAATAGTGGTCTCTTATTTTTTATGGAGAAATGGTTAAAACAGAAAGAACAAAAATTTGAGAAACTTGGTAAATTTAATCAGTAGCTTCTCTTAAAAGAGTTTCTCGTTATTAACCATATATGACTTGTGGTGGAAGCGCTTATAATAAGGATATTCTTAGAAACAGTCCGGATTATGGGAAGACGGTTGACTTAATAGAAAAAATCGATTATTTTAATAGATAAACTAAAAACTAGAGGAGTGGTACTAAAAATGTCCAACTGGGAAACAAAGTTCACGAAAAAAGGGTTTACTTTCGATGATGTCTTACTGATACCAGCAGAAAGTCACGTGTTACCAAACGAAGTGGATATGAGTGTACAATTAGCAAAAAATATTAAGTTGAATATCCCGATCATCAGTGCAAGTATGGACACTGTAACTGATAGTAAGATGGCTATTGCGATGGCTAGACAAGGTGGATTAGGTGTTATTCATAAAAATATGACAATTAGTCAACAAGCAGACGAAGTGCGCAAAGTCAAACGTTCTGAAAGTGGTGTGATCATTGATCCATTTTTCTTAACACCGCAACATCTTGTAGCAGATGCAGAAGAATTGATGAGCAAATATCGAATTAGCGGTGTACCGATCGTTGAGACTTTAGAAAACAGAAAACTTGTTGGTATTATTACGAACCGTGACATGCGCTTTGTAACTGATTATCATATGGAAATCAATGATGTGATGACCAAAGAAAACTTAGTAACAGCCCCAGTCGGTACTTCTCTAAAAGACGCAGAAAAAATATTGCAAAAACATAAAATTGAAAAATTACCTATCGTTGACAACAATGGTTGTTTAAGTGGATTGATCACAATCAAAGATATTGAAAAAGTGATTGAATTTCCCAACGCTGCCAAAGATGAACATGGACGTCTACTTGTAGCTGCTGCTGTCGGTGTTACAAGTGATACATTTGAGCGTGCAGGTGCCTTGTTGGAAGCAGGAGCAGATGCGATCGTTATTGATACAGCACATGGTCATAGTGCTGGAGTGATTCGTAAAATCCAAGAAATTCGTTCTACCTTTAAAGATGCTACTTTGATTGCCGGTAACGTAGCGACAGCGGAAGCAACAAAAGCATTATATGATGCTGGTGTGGATGTCGTAAAAGTCGGTATCGGACCAGGATCAATTTGTACAACACGTGTGGTTGCCGGTGTAGGTGTACCACAATTAACAGCAATTTATGATGCTGCTTCTGTCGCACGACAATATGGCAAAGCAATTATTGCTGATGGCGGAATCAAATATTCAGGTGATATCGTCAAAGCATTAGCTGCTGGAGGGCATGCCGTCATGTTAGGTAGTATGTTGGCAGGTACAGATGAATCTCCAGGTGAATTTGAGATTTTCCAAGGCCGACGTTTTAAAACTTATCGTGGTATGGGTTCATTGGGCGCAATGGAAAAAGGTTCAAAAGATCGTTATTTCCAAGGTAGCATCAATGAAGCGAATAAATTAGTACCAGAAGGAATCGAAGGACGTGTGGCCTACAAAGGAAGCGTTGCGGATATTATCTTCCAAATGATCGGTGGATTAAAATCTGGTATGGGTTATGTTGGGGCAGGCAACTTGAAACAATTGCGTGACGAAGCACAATTCATCCAAATGAGTGGCAATGGGTTGAAAGAATCCCATCCACATGATGTCCAAATCACAAAAGAAGCACCTAACTATTCAGTAGAATCTTAATCAATTAAGGGAAAAAGACTCAACATATTCCGCTTTAGGAGTCAAGTGAATATTCGAAATAAGTAGAATACTTAGAGCATTGTTTTTAAAGTAAAAAAGTCGTCAATCTTAAAATTTGTTTTTCTAAATTTTAAGATTGATGACTTTTTTTCGTCTGACTATGTTGTTTTTGCTCAATATCCAAATAAGAGTGACCACTAAGCTGCTGTTGTATAAATTTAAACCACTGTGAAGTTGAGCGGTTAAGGAGCTAATAAGCATTTTTTACGATAAATTTATTAAAAAAATTATGTTTTAATAACAAATTTTTGTTTTTTTTAGTTAAATTACTATATAGTTAAGATTTTTTAATATGTTAGAATATATCTGAGTTATATTTATATTTTGTTATTTTATGATAGTAAGGAGTTTATAAGATGATAAAAAGAGTAGTTATAACTGGAAGGGGAACTATCTCTTCTTCTGGAAAAAATGCAGAAGAGTTATGGACAAATGTGAGTAATGGTATTTCTGGGATAAAAAAGATAGAAGCAGAGGAATTTAGTAATTTAGAAACAAGGATTGGTGGAGTTATTTCTGATTATGCGATTGACCAGTATCTTAATCAAAAAGAGATCAAGAGAACAGATCGTTTCACTCATTTTTCAGTAATCAGTTCTATGCAAGCGCTATCTGAAGCGAGTTTTGATCATAAGGATTTTGATTTGGAAAAATGTGGCGTTATGATTGGTACAGGAATAGGTGGTATTCACTCTTTAATTGAAAATCAAAACATTATGGAAAAGAAAGGAAGTAATCGTGTTTCTCCTTTAGTAGTTCCTAAGTCAATAGGCAATATAGCGGGAGGTTTCGTATCAATTAAGACTGGATTTAAAGATGTGACTTTGTGTCCTATTTCAGCTTGTGCTTCGGGAAATCAAGCGATAGGAGAAGCATTTCTTAGAATTAAATATGGGCTAAGTGAAGCAATACTTGCAGGTGGAGCAGAAGCTTCGATTGTACCTATTGCTTTTGCTGGGTACAACCAAATGCAAGCTTTATCTACGAGGAATGAGCAACCGAATTTAGCTTCGAAACCTTTTGACAAAAATAGGGATGGCTTTGTCATGTCAGAAGGAGCTGGGATCGTTTTTTTAGAAGAATTCGAACATGCAAGATCACGCGGAGCGAAAATTTTAGGTGAAATTATCGGATACGGGATGACTTCAGATGCTTATCATATGACTACACCTCATTCAGAAGGAGCCAGTCGTGCCATCCAAAAAGCACTTGAAATGGGGAAAATTAGTGCAAATGAAATTGATTATATAAATGCGCATGCAACAGGTACTAAAGTTGGAGATATTAGTGAAAGTCGAGCAATCAAAAAGGTTTTTGGAAAGCATGCTGAACAATTATTGATTAGCTCTACAAAGTCCTCAACAGGACATCTATTAGGTGCAGCAGGAGGCATTGAAGCAGTGATTAGCTTGAAAGCGATGGAGTATAATATTTTACCACCAACTATTAACATGACAGAACCCGATGAAGATTGTGATTTGAATTATATTCCCAATAATAAAATTCATCATCAAGCAAATATTATTCTTTCAAATGGTTTTGGCTTTGGTGGGCATAATACTTCTATAATTATAAGAAAATTATAAAAAAGCTGGTAAATTACAGAACTTCTGAACAAGAAGAGAGTGGGGCAATAGTCCTTTTTAAAAAGAAAATAAACATATTAAGATTAGTGAGCCTGGGACAAAACTTGTCTCAGGCTCTTCTAGTATCTCTAAAAACGAATAAACGGCGTTCAAGAAGCAACTACTCAACAATAAGCGAGGAGCTGACCGCTTATTTCATGACCTCTTTATATAAATAAGACAAGGTGGTCTACTTTATCACTTTTAAATTTCCCATGTAAGGAACTAATACTTCTGGAACAGTCACTGATCCATCTTCATTTTGGTAGTTTTCAAGGATCGCTGCGACAGTCCGGCCGACTGCAAGTCCTGAACCATTCAGTGTATGAGCATAGTGGATTTTTCCGTCTGCATCACGGTAACGGATCATTGCGCGTCGTGCTTGGAAATCTTCACAGTTTGAACATGAGCTGATTTCACGATATGTTTCTTGTGCAGGGATCCATACTTCTAAGTCATATGTTTTGGCAGCAGAGAAGCCCATATCTCCAGTAGATAATGCTACTACACGGTAAGGTAAATGTAATTTTTGTAGAATATCTTCAGCATCGGCTGTCATTTTTTCTAGCTCATCATAAGAATGTTCTGCATCAGAGAATTTGACCATTTCTACTTTATTAAATTGGTGTAAACGAATCAATCCTCGAGTATCACGGCCGGCACTCCCTGCTTCCGAACGAAATGCGGGACTAAGAGCAGTGAAATAAATCGGTAAATCTTGTCCATCTAAGATCTCATCGTTGTAATAGTTTGTTAATGGAACTTCCGCTGTTGGGATCAATGTCAAATCTGTATCTTCTAATTGGAAAACATCTTCTTTAAACTTAGGAAATTGCCCAGTTCCGAACATAGCCCGACTATTTACGATATAAGGAGTAATCATTTCTGTATAGTCATGTTCATAGATGTGTTGATCTAGCATAAAGTTATAAACGGCACGTTCTAAGCGAGCACCTAATCCTTTATAGTAAACAAAACGACTTCCAGAAACTTTTGCCCCTCTTTCAAAGTCTAAGATACCTAAGTTTTCAGCGATTTCCCAATGTGGTTTCGGTTCAAATGAAAAATTACGAGGCGTATTCCAACGACGAACTTCCACGTTGTCCTCTTCGTCTTTTCCAACAGGTACAGAATCATCTGGTAAATTTGGTAAGGTAGTCGCAATTTGATGTAACTTTTCATCTACTTGCGCTACTTCTTCATCAAGGGCTTTAATGTTGCCCCCAACTTCTTTCATTTCATTGATTTTAGCTGTTGCATCTTCTTTGTTCCGTTTTAATTGCGCAATTTCTGCTGAAACATCATTACGATATTTTTTTAATTCTTCCGTTTTAACAAGTAATTTTCGACGACTTTCATCTAATTCCATAAATTCAGCTAAGGTTTCTTTTTTGACCCCACGAGTCATTAATTTTTCTTGGACATAATCAAAATTTTGACGCATCATTTTTACATCTAACATTGCAATTCCTCCTTAAATATAATAAAAAAAGACCAATCCATCCTCAATTATCTTGGGACGAATCGGTCTAACATTCGCGGTACCACCCGAGTTCAACATATAAATATGCTGCTCTTGTTAACAGATAACGGCTGTTTTGCCGACCTTTCTTATTTCGAAAGGTACACATCAAAGAACTGGAACTTCCAACTTATTTTTTGCTGATTTACACCATCCATCAGCTCTCTTGAAAAAAATAAAATGTACTGGGTTCTGTGCTATATAGATATGATATATAGAAATGATTGTAATAAGAATATCGGATATTTTAATTTTCGTCAATATGTTCCTGACTTTTGATTGGTAATTTTTCATTTCTTTTTATTGGAAGATGCATGATGAATGAAGTCCAGTGTTTATCAGATTTAGCATAAATATAACCACCATGTAAAGCAACGATACTTTGAGCAATGGCTAAACCTAAACCTGTCCCACCGGTTTCTTGTGAACGAGACTCTTCTACTCGGTAAAAGCGGTCAAAAAGATTATCAATTGATTCTCGAGGAATCATAGCTCCATTGTTTTTTACTGTCGCAACGACTTCTGAGCCAACTTTTTCGACTTCAATGACAATTTTTGTAGCGCCTTTGCCGTATTTTAAAGCATTCGTCAGTAAATTATTAAAGACACGAACTAGTTTTTCAGTGTCCCCATCCATAGTTAATGATGGAACCTGTGATGATACAAGGATTTGGATATGCTTTTTTGATGCTTCTAATTCAAAATCAGCAGCTAGTTGTTCAATTAGCTGGATCAGATCAAAAGCCGAAAAATTGACCGGAACAGCTGGTTGTCTGACTTTAGTATACTCAAAAAGATCATCCACTAGTAATTTCATTTGTTTTGCTTTGATATAAGCTGTATGGGTATACTTCAAAAGATCCTCTTTTGTTTGATACTGGCCATCTTCGATTAATCCTAAGTAACCAATAATAGAGGTTAAAGGGGTACGGATATCGTGACTCACATTAGTAATCAATTCATCTTTTGATTTTTCAAT
Organism: Enterococcus sp. AZ078; assembly: GCF_051714985.1. Lineage (NCBI taxonomy): Bacteria > Bacillati > Bacillota > Bacilli > Lactobacillales > Enterococcaceae > Enterococcus > Enterococcus sp. AZ078. The sequence goes on along the minus strand of NZ_JBIOSW010000001.1, from coordinate 2,910,438 downwards.
TTTCCGTTCATCTTCTATCGCAGCTACTGTACTATCGACTAAACCATTAATGCTTGTTACTACACGACTAAGATCACCTGTTAATTCAAAAGGGATTCGATGGTCATAATTACCATTAGCGATATAGTGAAGCTCGCTAATAATATGACGTAGTTGCATTTGTCGGTAGCGACGGATCAACCGCCAGTATAATACGCCGATATCTAAAAGAAAGAAAAGGGGAATCAGAAAATTTCGGCCGTTCCAAAATAAATCACTATTCAATCGTTGAGCAAAAATATTTTTTGAATCCCAAATCGCATTAGTCAATGAAGGGGAACTACTAATTATTGAAGTAAGGACAACCAAAATCGCAACATTTAATAGTAGAAGGAGAATCACGGTGATAATACCTTCTGCTAATAACTCACTGATTTCCTTAGAAGTTAGATTGATTCGCCGCCGTTTTTCTGTTCCTCTTTTTTTATCTTGCATCAATTTTATAGCCCACTCCCCAAACGGTTTGAATGACTTTTTCTCCACCAGTTGCTTCTTCGATCTTATCTCTCAAATGACTAACATGGACCATAACAGTTTTTGCGGAAACAATACTTTCTTGTTTCCATACACGCTCAAAGATTTCATCTGCACTGAACACACGATTAGGATGACTTGCTAATAAGTATAGAATCCCAAATTCTAATGCTGTGAGCTGAATCTCTTTCCCATCAATTGTTTTTACTTCATGGGAATCTTTGTTAATAATCAAAGAGTTTACTTCTAATATATCCGGTTGATCCGGTGTGATTTGCATTTTTGTTCGACGAAGCAAAGATTTTACGCGTGCCATAACTTCTAAAGGATTAAATGGTTTTGTAACATAATCATCAGCACCAGCAACAAGCCCTTTAATTTTATCCATATCGGTTGTTTTTGCTGTCAACATGATAATCGGGATTTGCGATTCCTTTCGTAATTCTTTAACGACCTGCATGCCATCCATTTCAGGCATCATAATATCCAAAATCAATAACTCAATATCAGGTATCGTTCGAATCTTTGATAATGCTTCTTTCCCATCATAAGCCTTAACAGCTTCGTATCCTTCATTGTGAACATAAATACTTAGTAATTCAACAATTTCTTTATCATCATCAGCAATTAATATTTTCATAGATTGTTCCTCCAGAGTTAGAATGATACTATTTACTATTCATTCTAGCAAAAAAATGTCTAAATAGATAAAAGCAACACTTTGTTAAGGAAAATTTTAGAAGGTAAGAGCTAAGTGAAGTGGCTTATTAATAGAAAACTGAACAATCGCAATGCTGAGAAGGCTATCATTAATGAAAAACATGTTAAAAGCGAACGTTTCTCACTTATAGGATTAGAACGATCGATTACGCTAAAAATGTTGATAAAACAGCTTTTTTCTTATTGACTTTTATTTTTGCTGTTGGTATATTATTATTTGTTCGAAAGAGCAAAGATCGCTAGTGAAAATAGTTGAAATAAACTGTTGACAGAGGGATCGCACCATGATAAGATAACTGAGTCGTAAAAAAACGACAGCTTACGAAGCTTGATTCTATCGAAAAAAACTTCAAAAAAGTTGTTGACAAATAACAAACGACGAGTTATGATAAATGAGTTGCTGAAACACTTCTAAAAAACGAAGTCAAAAAACTTTTAAAAAAAGAGTTGACAAACAAACGTCGCTCTGATATGATATAAAAGTTGCTACGGCAATCTCAACTGATTAGCATTTAATCAAGTAGACCTTTGAAAACTGAACAAAGCAAAGACAAACCAAATGTGTAGGGCGTCTTGATTGATTCAAGACAACAAACATTTTTAACAAGCAAGCAATATGCTAGCAAACAATTGAGCTTAACAATCGCAAGATTGTTCGAACTTTTTATGAGAGTTTGATCCTGGCTCAGGACGAACGCTGGCGGCGTGCCTAATACATGCAAGTCGAACGCTTCTTTTTCCACCGGAGCTTGCTCCACCGGAAAAAGAGGAGTGGCGAACGGGTGAGTAACACGTGGGTAACCTGCCCATCAGAAGGGGATAACACTTGGAAACAGGTGCTAATACCGTATAACAATCGAAACCGCATGGTTTTGATTTGAAAGGCGCTTTCGGGTGTCGCTGATGGATGGACCCGCGGTGCATTAGCTAGTTGGTGAGGTAACGGCTCACCAAGGCGACGATGCATAGCCGACCTGAGAGGGTGATCGGCCACATTGGGACTGAGACACGGCCCAAACTCCTACGGGAGGCAGCAGTAGGGAATCTTCGGCAATGGACGAAAGTCTGACCGAGCAACGCCGCGTGAGTGAAGAAGGTTTTCGGATCGTAAAACTCTGTTGTTAGAGAAGAACAAGGATGAGAGTAACTGTTCATCCTTTGACGGTATCTAACCAGAAAGCCACGGCTAACTACGTGCCAGCAGCCGCGGTAATACGTAGGTGGCAAGCGTTGTCCGGATTTATTGGGCGTAAAGCGAGCGCAGGCGGTTTCTTAAGTCTGATGTGAAAGCCCCCGGCTCAACCGGGGAGGGTCATTGGAAACTGGGAGACTTGAGTGCAGAAGAGGAGAGTGGAATTCCATGTGTAGCGGTGAAATGCGTAGATATATGGAGGAACACCAGTGGCGAAGGCGGCTCTCTGGTCTGTAACTGACGCTGAGGCTCGAAAGCGTGGGGAGCAAACAGGATTAGATACCCTGGTAGTCCACGCCGTAAACGATGAGTGCTAAGTGTTGGAGGGTTTCCGCCCTTCAGTGCTGCAGCTAACGCATTAAGCACTCCGCCTGGGGAGTACGACCGCAAGGTTGAAACTCAAAGGAATTGACGGGGGCCCGCACAAGCGGTGGAGCATGTGGTTTAATTCGAAGCAACGCGAAGAACCTTACCAGGTCTTGACATCCTTTGACCACTCTAGAGATAGAGCTT
>NZ_JBIOSW010000001.1:2720000-2902500 GCF_051714985.1 Enterococcus sp. AZ078 | reverse complement strand
GCGAGGTTATTTGGTTGAGAGTAAACGTGGCGGTGGTGGCTACATACGGATTGCCAAAGTAAGAATTTCTGATAAAAGGCATATGTTGGAACAAGTGAATCAGCTATTCAATGAAACGATTAGTGAAAAAAATGCTTTTGCAATCATCCAAAAATTATATGAGGATCAAATTGTTACTAAAAAAGAAGGCAATTTAATGCTGAGCGCAATTGCCAAAAATACACTGAATGTAGATGGTGGGCTAGAAGATTATGTTCGTGCTCGAATTCTTCGAGCATTTCTTGAACGATTAAGCTATGAAGATGGGAAGTGAAGATGAATGGAAGAACTTTTTACGCAAAGAGCACAATTAGTATTAGAAATTGCACAAGATGAAGCAAAAAAGTTTAAGCATCAGTCTGTTAGTTCTGAGCATATTTTGTTGTCATTGGTTATTGAACCGAATGGAATTGCTGGGAAAGTACTACGTGAAGTTGGATTAACTGAAACAGACATCTACGAAGAGATTGAGCATTTGATTGGCTACGGTACAATGACTTCATATCCTCAAGGAACCTTTTTACCTTATTCGCCACGCATGAAACAAATTTTTGCATTGGCAAATAGTGAAGTAAGAAAAATGGGTGCTCAAAAAGTGGGAACGGAACATATCTTGTTGAGTATGCTAAGAGATGAAAGTATCATGGCTACTCGGATGATGATCAATTTGGGAATCAGTTTAACGAAAGTCCGACAATCTTTGAAACAAAAAATGGGCATAAAAAATGATAGTCGTAATAATAGTATCCGTCGTAAAAACCCACAAGAAAAGCGTCAAATGGTAAAAGGTACTCCAACGTTAGATTCTTTAGCAAGAGATTTGACGAAGTTAGCGAGAGACGGAAAACTTGACCCAGTTGTTGGGCGTTCAAGAGAAGTAAAACGCTTGATTCAAATACTTAGTCGCCGAACTAAAAACAATCCTGTATTAGTAGGGGAACCTGGTGTTGGTAAGACAGCGATTGCTGAAGGTTTAGCCCAAAAAATCGTGATGGGTGAAGTTCCTGAAGAGATGCAAGAAAAACGCTTGATGATGTTAGACATGGGGTCTTTAGTAGCGGGAACAAAATACCGTGGAGAATTTGAAGACCGTATGAAAAAGGTGATTGACGAAATCTATAACGACGGTCAAGTCATTTTATTTATTGATGAGTTGCATACCTTGATCGGTGCCGGTGGTGCAGAAGGGGCAATTGATGCATCTAATATTTTGAAACCTGCTTTAGCTCGTGGAGAATTACAGACAATTGGTGCTACAACATTAGATGAATATCAAAAGTACATTGAAAAAGATTCTGCCCTTGAACGACGCTTTGCTCGAATTCAAGTAGATGAACCGACACCTGAAGAAGCAGAAGAGATTTTACGTGGTCTTCGTTCAAGATATGAAGAGCATCATGGTGTAGAAATCACTGATGATGCGATAAGAGCTGCGGTTCATCTTTCTGTACGCTATATCACTTCTCGTCAATTACCTGACAAAGCAATCGATTTGATTGATGAGTCAGCTGCTAAGGTACGCTTAGATCAAACAGATGATCTTTCGGAATCTACAGTAATTAAGTTGGAAATCGAACAATTAGTCAAAGAAAAAGAACGAGCAATCCAAAAACAAGACTTTGAAATAGCAGCACAATTGCGAAGACAAGAAAAAGCATTACACAAAAAATTAGTAAAACTATTGATACTAGAAGAAAAGCAGGAAAATGGTTATGCTGATCGTGTGACTGAAGAAGATGTAGCCACAGTCGTTTCTGAATGGACAGGTGTTCCATTACAACAACTGGAAAAGAAAGAAAGTCAGCGTTTATTGGAATTAGAAGCACTTTTACATGAACGTGTTGTTGGACAAGATGAAGCAGTCAAAGCAGTATCAAGAGCAATTCGTCGGGCTCGTAGTGGGTTAAAAGATCCAAATCGACCAATTGGCTCCTTTATGTTCTTAGGACCTACAGGAGTTGGTAAAACGGAACTTGCCAAAGCTTTATCTGAAGTGATGTTCGGGGATGAAAACTCCTTGATTCGGGTTGATATGTCTGAGTTTATGGAAAAATACAGCACGAGTCGGTTGATTGGGTCACCTCCGGGCTATGTTGGGTATGATGAAGGTGGACAATTAACAGAAAAAATTCGACAAAAGCCCTACTCTGTCATCTTATTAGATGAAGTAGAAAAAGCCCATCCAGATGTATTTAATCTGTTATTACAAGTACTAGACGATGGCCATTTAACAGACTCTAAAGGTCGGAAAGTTGATTTTAGAAATACGATCATGATTATGACTTCCAATATTGGTGCAACCCAAATTCGAGAAGAAAAAAACGTTGGCTTCAATGTCCAAGACATTACCAAAGATCATAAAGCCATGCAAAAGCGTATTTTAGAAGAATTAAAGAAAACATTCCGTCCAGAGTTCTTGAACCGGATAGATGAAACAGTTGTCTTCCATTCATTAAGCAAGGATGAAATCCACTCCATTGTTCAAATTATGAGTCGAGCAATCGTCAAACGTTTGAAAGAACAGGATATCCAAGTGAAGATCACTCCGGCAGCAATAGATGTGATCGGAAAAGCTGGTTTTGATCCTGAATATGGGGCTCGTCCAATACGAAGAGCGTTGCAAAAAGAAATAGAAGATCGCTTAAGTGAAGCATTATTAGGTGGAGAAATCCATTTAGGCGATCAAGTGACAGTGGGAGCCTCCAAAGGAAAAATCACTTTGAATGTACGTCTTCCAAAAAAGTATGTAGTTGAATCATAGGAGTTAAAAAAGAAGTGAGAGAATTTTGTTCCACATAACGATTGAAGGTTATGGGCAAAAGACTCTCACTTTTTTATTTTTTTACTTTTTTCCTTGTGAATTTAAATTCAAAAATCCACCAATAAATGTAAGAAGTGTTGGCAACTTTTTTAAGCTATGCTACTATTATGGAGTTGTAGGAGGAGGAAATGATGATCGAAATCATAACTACGGTAGAAACTTTTGAACAAGCAAAAGAATTACTTGAAGCAGGAACAGATACTTTGTATTTTGGCGAGGAACTATTTGGGTTGCGATTACCTGCGTCGTTTACAAGAGAAGAACAACGTCAATTAGTTGAATTGGCGCACACATATGGTAAAAAAGTAAATATTGCGATGAATGGGATTATTCATCCTGAAAAAATGAAAAAAGTACCTGAATATCTACAATTCCTGAAAGAAATTGAGGTAGATCAACTGACAGTAGGTGATACAGGTATCATATACACCATGAAGAAACATCCAGAATGGCGTATTCCCTACATTTTTGATGCAGAAACGTTAGTTACTAGTGCTAGACAAATCAATTTTTGGGCGAAAAGAGGAGCTGTTGGAGCTGTTTTAGCTAGAGAAGTTCCTTTTGAAGAAATGAAAGCCATGGAAGAAAAACTAAATGTTCCGGTAGAAATTCTAGTGTATGGTGCTACTTGCATTCATCAATCAAAACGTCCTTTATTGCAAAATTATTATCATTTTACCAAACAAGAAGAGCGAGTAGATCGTGATCGGGGATTGTTTATTTCAGAACCTAAGAAAGACGACACACATTATTCCATCTATGAAGACACTCATGGGACCCATATTTTTGCCAGCAATGACATCAACCTGTCAAAAGAATTAGGGTTATTGTATCAACATCAGTTCCGTACATGGAAACTTGATGGTTTGTTTACCCCAGGAGAAAATTTTGTAAAAATTACCAAAGCATTTGTGGAAGCGAAAGAACAAATCCTTGCAGGTACTTGGAATGAGGAAAGTGCTGAAATATTAAGCAAAAAGATAAGTGAATTACATCCTCAAAATCGTGAATTAGATACTGGCTTCTTCTATATTGATCCTGAAGCCATCAAGTAAGGAGTATGACGAGAAAAAATGACAACAAAAAGAAAATTGAAACGACCCGAAGTCTTAGCTCCAGCTGGGACACTTGAAAAATTAAAGACAGCGATTCATTATGGCGCAGATGCAGTCTATATTGGCGGAAATGCTTATGGACTAAGAAGTCGCGCAGGTAACTTTACCTATGAAGAGATGGCTGAAGGCGTAGCTTTTGCAAAAGCACATAACGCAAAAGTATATGTTGCTGCAAATATGGTGACACATGAAGGAAATGAAGAAGGTGCTGGGGAATTTTTCCGTCAATTACGTGATGTCGGAATTTCTGCCGTAATTGTTTCAGATCCAGCGCTGATTGAAATATGTGCGACAGAAGCACCGGGCTTACCGATCCATTTATCGACACAAGCATCTGCCACTAACTTTGAAACTCTTGAATTTTGGAAAGAAGAAGGATTAGAGCGTGTCGTTTTAGCTCGTGAAGTTTCTATGGAAGAAGTGGCTGAGATTCGTAAAAATACGGATGTGGAAATTGAAGCCTTTATCCATGGTGCGATGTGTATTTCTTATTCTGGCCGTTGTACCTTATCTAATCACATGTCAATGCGTGATGCTAATCGTGGGGGCTGTTCACAATCTTGTCGTTGGAAATATGGATTATTTGATATGCCTTTTGGCCAAGAAAGAAATCATCTGACAGAAAACGGCGAAATAGAAGAAGAATTTTCAATGAGTGCAGTAGATATGTCGATGATCGAGCATATCCCGGAATTGATTGAAAATGGGGTAGATAGCTTTAAGATTGAAGGAAGAATGAAATCAATCCACTATGTATCTACAGTTTCTAATGTTTATAAAGCTGCGGTCGACAGTTATATGGAAGACCCTGAAAATTATGTCTGCAAGCAAGAGTGGATTGATGAGTTATGGAAAGTGGCACAACGGGAACTTGCTACAGGATTTTATTACAATACACCAACAGAAAATGAACAATTATTTGGGGAACGTCGTAAGATCCCTGTTTATAAATTTGTAGGTGAAGTAATGTCTTATGATGAAAAAACCAAAATTGCAACGATCCGTCAACGAAATCTATTTTCTGTGGGAGATGAGATCGAATTTTATGGTCCAGGATTCACTCATTTTAGCCAAACGGTTGAGGTAATGTACAATGAAGAAGAAGAATCCATTGACCGGGCACCAAATCCGATGATGATTTTAACTATGCCAGTGACACAACCTGTAAAACCAGGAGATATGATTCGGAAAAGAAAATAAAAGCATACGCTAATCAATCCAATAAAAATAAAGCATCAAAGTTATATTATCTGTTTAAACGTGTTAAACTTATTTTTTGTAAGGATAAAAAGAGTAGAGAAGAAATTTTTCTTGAAAATTTATCCAAAGTAAGAAGAAAAGCAAGCATCTTCTTAAATTAGGAGGCATAGCATGAAAACGTATGATTATATAGTTGTCGGTGGTGGTTCTGGAGGGATCGCCTCTGCGAATCGTGCCGGAATGCACGGTGCAAAAGTTTTATTAATTGAAGGAAATGAACTTGGTGGGACTTGTGTGAATGTTGGTTGTGTACCCAAAAAGGTAATGTGGCAAGCCAGCACGATCCTAGAAACAATGGAACGAGATGCTTCAAGTTATGGGATCCAAGCAGATGTAAAAAAAGTAGATTTTAGAGAGTTAGTTGAAAAGCGTGAGAAATATATTGACTTTTTACATGGTGCGTATCAACGTGGCTTAGATAGCAATCAAGTGGATGCAATTAAAGGATATGCTACCTTTATAGACAGTCAAACCGTGGAAGTAAATGGGGAAACCTATCAAGCAACAAAAATTCTGATTGCAACTGGTGGTAAGCCTAGCAAAATGACGATCCCTGGTGGCGAATATGCAATTGATTCAAATGGCTTCTTTGAGATGACAGAATTGCCAAAACGGACAATTGTTTTAGGAGCAGGTTATATTGCCGCAGAACTTTCTGGTGTTTTACACGGGCTAGGTAGTGAGGTAATGTGGGCGTATCGAAAAGAACGTCCATTACGAACTTTTGATAAAATGCTATCTGATAACTTAGTTGAGATGTATCAAGAAGCTGGGATCAAAACTTACGCTGGACATATAGCTAAAGAAATCATCAAAAACGACAATGAGTATACAGTTGTATTTGAAAATGGTGAACGACTCTCTGGTGATTGTGTATTGTTTGCAGGTGGTCGAGTGCCTAATACCGATCAATTAGGATTAGAAAATACCCAAGTAAAATTAGATGAACGTGGTTTTATAAAAGTTGATAAATATCAAAATACCACAGATCCACATATTTTTGCGGTGGGAGATGTGATCGGTAAAATTGATTTGACACCAGTGGCAATTGCTGCAGGTCGCCGTTTATCTGAACGGCTATTTAATGGGAAAGAAAATTCTTATCTAGACTATCACTTAGTACCAACAGTTGTATTTACCCATCCACCAATTGCAACGATCGGTGTAACAGAAGATGAAGCATTGGCTACCTATGGAAGTGATCAGATCAAAGTTTATCGTTCACGATTTACACCTATGTATTTTGCATTGAATGACTATCGACAAAAATGTGAGATGAAATTGATTTGTGTAGGAGAAGAAGAAAAAATCATTGGCTTACATGCAATTGGTATTGGTGTCGATGAAATGTTACAAGGTTTTGCTGTTGCAATTAAAATGGGCGCGACAAAAGCAGATTTTGATGATACGGTCGCTATCCATCCAACTGGTGCAGAAGAGTTTGTTACTATGCGATAGAAAGTATAACTATAGTGCGAGTCCAAAGTTAGTTTTTAGACTAACTTCAGGTCGCACTATATTTTTATGCTGTGATACCGATGTTAAACGAGCAATGATGTAACTCCCTTATGCATAAAGAAGTTCTTTTAGGTTGCTCCAAAAAGCAGAAGTGGGAATTTTTGATATTTTTAACATATTAGTCGAGATCTTCGTTTGATTTAGCTCGATATCAGTTAAAATTAGGTCATATTGATTGATTTTCACATAATCAACAGAGAAAATATTTTCTTGATACATATCAATTTTATATAACGACGGAAATTTTTTTAACAGCAGTTGTTTATAGAAAGACAAAATCCGTTCTTCCTGATAAGAAACAATGACGATGGATAAATGTTTTTTATAAGGAAGGAGTGTTGATAATAATTGTGGAGATAATGTAATCAGTTCTAAAAATAATTCTTCATAAAGCAATTGGTTTTCTTTGATTTCAGTCAAACCGGCTTGTTCGATTGACTTTTCATAAGCTGATAATAGTTTTTCTGATTCTTTGATAAATGTTTGTGATAAAAGATCTATGTATGTCGTCTTAAAGGATTGCAATCGTTCATTAAAATGGATAAAGTCATTTAGTCTTTGTATGTCATTAGGAGATAAGGTAATATCTATGCCCATATAACGATAAAAACTATGAACTAAATTTTGTAATTTCTTTTGCTCCATTAATTCATCATTTTTTGAATTAAAAAAATATAAATGACTATATGAACTTAATAGGTTATGGACATTTGACTTTGTAATACTAAAATTATATTTCTTTTCAATGATCGAACAAAGAACGGTACTTTTTGTCAATAAGTCAAAAAATAATCGTTCACTTTCGGTTTCTTTTTTTAAAGGGTAATCAATTATGTGTCGTTGTCCGATACGAATAATGGACGTATAAAAATAATAACTATTTAAAATTAACTTATATGTACTTACTGAAGAAAACGTATGGTTTTTATTATGATAACGTTGTAACAAGTCAAATATATAGTCAAAATGTGGTAGTTGCTGCGGGGTATAAATTTCACGAAACATGCTACAAAAAAAATGCCGTATAAAACTTTCGTCACCTGTAATTTGTAACTGAGAAGCAACTTTGATCATGATTGGCCAGTTTCTTTCAGAAAAATATTCATTGATTTTAAAAATAATTCGCCGAATACTGGTTTCACTTAAAAATAATGTTTCAGCGAGTTTTGACAAAACAGGTTCATTGATAAAAATAGTTTTTAAGATTTGAACGTTCGTAGAATGATTTAGTATTTTTTTGATTAAGTCTTCCAGATTCATATCATTAGGCATTTTTAATGTTATGATTTGATACTGATCAATTTTAACGACAACAGGTGAATAGGTGTGGTTAAAAAAAACAATGTCACTTAATAATGTTTTTTTTGTCACATTTAATTGCTTTGTTAGCGTGTTGCACTCAATTGATGACATACCCAGAAGTAATGCTAACTTGACTTGTCTTTCTGAAGTTTTTTCCAGTATATTAAGTTCTTTCATCATCATTTTGGATTTCAAAATCTTAGAAATCGCTTCCTCCCACCTTTCTCTTATGGTATATAAATTATTTTATCATATATTTTTGTTATGTTAGTGTTTTTTTTATAAATTTCTATACTTGTTTTTTATTAACTTTATAGTAAATCGTTCATGGTTATTTGTTACATTGGTTATTATTGTATTTAGTTATTGTTATTTAAAAAATGAAATAAATATATTCTATATGTGTGGATTTTTAAATTTTATATTTTAACACAATTCAAATATTTTTGAGAACTTAAATTTCTAAAACTAGAAAACAACATACGGGAAATTAAAGGAATTGACTGTACGATACTCTTACATGATGTTTAATAGAAGGGAGTTTTGTACTTATGGGGTTACTTGAAAAGCAATTAGAAAGACAAGTTACCTTACTTTATTTGTTAAATACTAGGTCTTCCAATCTTAACAAACTAGCAAGGAAGCTGACAATTACCGATAAAACACTAATTGCTGATATTGAACACTTCAATGATTCCTATTTTCCTGTTCATATTGAGGTAAATAATCACAAAGAAGTGAGTTTGACGATACCGAACAATGTCAATTTAGATGATATTTTTGTAAAAATACTGAATAATTCAATTAATGTCAAAATACTAAAATACATAGTCATATACGAACCAACACTAACTGAAATTTCTCAATCTTTATTTTTGAGTAAAACAAGTATTCGCAGGATTGTGTCAAAAATAAACAATTATTTTTATACAGAGACCATAAATATTCAGATCGATTTACAAGCAAAATTAATGGTAGTTGGCAATGAAACGGAAATTAGACGTTTATTTGCATGTATGTTTAAAGAGATGTATCGAATACAAGAGTTTGCTTATTTTGATTCTATCTATCAATTAATACGTAGGTGTCTTAAAGCACAAAATAAAACGGCTAGTGCTCCTAAAATTATTTATTCGGTGTATTACATTTTTCTTTCGATCATTCGTATAGGTCATAAACACTTTATACCGGAAGATGAGTTGGAGAATAAAGAAATGGTTGTCACTGAACTTTTAACAGTAATTCAAAAAGATACGGTCTTTACAACGTTGATGAGTCAAAAATATAAGTTTAATGTAACTAGAAATAATGTAGCGAATGTCTTAAGTTCCTATTTCGGTTTGCTCTTTACAACAGATACTAATCGCCAGACAATCATGCCTAAGAAAATTGAAAATTTTCTTACTCATTTTTATTATTTACTTAATATTGAAGGATCGGTCAGTAAAAGAACCATCGACTACTTATCTGACTTTATCAATTTTTATAAAGAATTAATGATCTTTAAAGTCAGTTATGCGGATATATTTTATCAAAAAGTAATGCAAAACAATCCTAAGATTTGGCAAGCGTATCATCATTCGCTAGAAGTTGCAGAACTGAGCTTTATTGAAAAAAGTGAATTATTACATAAAGACTTATTTTTGGAATTACTTATTTCTTCCAATCAATTAGTACATATGATCGAACCACAAGTGAAAGAAAAGTCGATTCTGGTTTTAAGTACACAGGAAATTGGTGTCGCTTTACTTTATAAAAATATTATTTTAAACAAGTATCCTTTTTTTAAGCAGATTGATATTTATGAACAAGATATCTTTTCAATTGATTACCAGGTGTTGAATCAATATGACTTGATACTAACAGATCTCTCCCTGAATTTTGAACGAATCAATGCGGATATTTTAAAAATTTCAAAAGTGCCAACGCCAATTTTTTGGTCGAATTTTGAGGCGTGTTTATATTCTTCCTAAGGACAACTTTTACGAGTGCCATCTTTTTTTATTTTTTGGAAAAAATAGGATGGAGCCAGCTAGAAAGTCAGGTATGATTAAAATAAACAAAAAAATAAAAAAATTTAAAGGAGGAAAAAGTGATGGATTCTGAAGATCGTAGTATGTTGTTTCTTTTATGTTGTCTATTTGGGGGCTTGGGATTTTTGACTGTGAAATTATTAAAATGGACTTGGGAAATCTCAAAGGTTATTTGGGAAGTAGCGAAGTGGACTGGAGCTAAGCTTTGGAACGGAGCAAAATGGACTGGGGTTAAACTTCGAGAAGGATATAAAGTTCTTAAGAACAAATGGGATGAACGGCAAGCAAGAAAGGCATTGGCCAAAGAAAAACAAGACCTAAGCCAAGAAACAGATAAGGTCCCATTACTTAAAGATGAACAAGTTCCAGAATTACAACCAATTTGGGTAGTAGCGCAACAACAAAATCCTGAGAGAGTACCAGTACCAATTAAACAAGTAGATGACAAAAAGAGTATGAAAGATGTCACTACGGGAGCAGTAAGAACCAGTATAAATACTAAAAATAGTCTAACAAGTGGTTTCCAAATAAACAACGGTCGTAGTGAAATTGCACATCAGATTTAATAAATTGCGCTATTATGCAATTAGAATAGATCTAGTAGAATGATCCAAGAAGGATGGAGGAGGAATGAACTACTTGGTAAGAAAGAATATATTGGAGAACGAAACCGGTGAATGGCAAAATAAATCTAATTTAAAGTCAGAGTTTATCAAAGAAGCATCGTCGTTTTCTGTCAAAAAAGAAAATGTCTTTACTCTTTGTGAAAAGTCAATCCAAGAGAATCATGGAGAAAAGACTGCACTTTTAAAAGTGCAAGATATGTTAGATGACTTTAAATTTGAAGTACTTCGACGGATGGCTGGGGATCGTAAAGTGTTTGAATTACAAAGTGAAAAAACTGAGTATGAAGCAAGAATCGAACACGCCGAGGGAAAAATCAGCGGGGAGCAACTTCAACAAAAAATTAATGTATTAGAAAAGGAACAAGAAACGAAGATCGTAAAGCATGAAAGGGATAAGGCCACAATAGAAGAATTAGAAACAAAGGACGTTTTTTTATCTAATAATAGTCATGAAAGTAATGATTATCTTGGAGCCATCGCAAAAGATGAAAAAACGAAGTACTTTGAGAATAAAGATCTGGCCGAAATATTAGCTAGTGAGATCAGTCAATCGAAACAAAAACTTACTGGGCTTAAGCAGCACAAACGAAACGAAGTAGCAGATTGTAACAAAAAATTAAATGAATTAAATAATGTTAGTCAGAAAAATCAAAAAATGATGCAAGAGATGTCAAATACGCCAAATACGCTAAATACGCCAAATGCGCTAGATAAGGTTAGAGGCCAAACAATAACAGATGCTGTGATTGTTGATAAAATTAAGAAGCTTGTTAAAGAATTCATGAGAACTGAGAATTTTGAAATAATAAAAACGGATACTTTGGAAGAGATGTATGCAAAAGCTACTGCAGTTGATATTACGAGGGAGGAAGTAGAAAACAGAAAGGACAAGGCGAAAAAAGTTCTCGTAGAGACAGGCACTATAAGGAGGAAAAAAAGACAGGATAGGGGGAGTGTATTAGAACAAAATCAAGACCAAATGAATGTATCAGAAAGGGTTGCAGCGTTTGAAAAGAATGGAGAGTCAAAACCCGACCAAACAGTATCAGTAAAAACACCTAATAAAAATGGAAGTAATCTATCAAAAGGAAACAAGCAGCAAACGAATAATTCTTTCAATCGATCAGAAGACGATTTACGAGAACAAGTAAAACCTGAACCTGAACCTAAATCTATCAATCGCCTAAGTAATAGTAATCTATCAAAAGAGAACGAGCAGCAAACGAATCATTCTCTCGATGAATCAGAAGTTGGTTTGCGAAAGCAAGCTAAGCCTGAAATTCAAGCTACTAATAGTCTCCCAAATGGTGCATCAGAAAAGGATTCGGCAAATGCTAGACCTGTCAGTGGCGATGTGCGAGGGCTAATCGATAAATTTAATAGCGAAAAAAAAGACTCTC
Organism: Enterococcus sp. AZ078; assembly: GCF_051714985.1. Taxonomy (NCBI): domain Bacteria; kingdom Bacillati; phylum Bacillota; class Bacilli; order Lactobacillales; family Enterococcaceae; genus Enterococcus; species Enterococcus sp. AZ078. The sequence goes on along the minus strand of NZ_JBIOSW010000001.1, from coordinate 2,890,386 downwards.
ACGAGCTTCAGAAAGGTCCTAGAATAAAATTCAATCAAGGACTTAGCCAACAAGACCAACAAGAAGTGTCTAAACCAAACGGAAATAAGCAGCAAACGAATAATTCTTTCAATCGATCAGAAGACGATTTGCGAAAGCAAGCTAAGCCTGAAATTCAAGCTACTAATAGTCTCGCAAATAGTGTATCAGAAAAGGATTCGGCAAATAATAGACCTGTCAGTGGCGATGTGCAAAGTATAATCAATCAATTTAATAGCAACAAAGAAACCTCTCCCGAGCTCCAGAAAGGTCCTAGAATAACATTCGCTCAAGGACATAGCCAACAAGAAGTGTCTAAACCAAACGGAAATAAGCAGCAAACGAATAATTCTTTCAATCGATCAGAAGACGATTTGCGAGATCAAGTAAAACCTGAACCTGAATCTATCAATCGCCTAAGTAATAGTAATCTATCAAAAGAGAATGAGCAACAAACGAATCATTCTCTCGATGAATCAGAAGTCGTTTTGCGAAAACAAGCTAAGCCTGAAATTCAAGCTACTAATAGTCTCCCAAATGGTGCATCAGAAAAGGATTCGGCAAATGCTAGACCTGTCAGTGGCGATGTGCGAGGGCTAATCGATAAATTTAATAGCGAAAAAAAAGACTCTCACGAGCTTCAGAAAGGTCCTAGAATAAAATTCAATCAAGGACTTAGCCAACAAGACCAACAAGAAGTGTCTAAACCAAACGGAAATAAGCAGCAAACGAATCATTCTCTCGATGAACCAGAAGTCGTTTTGCGAGATCAAGCAAAACCTGAAACTAAATCTAAATCTATCAATCGCCTAAGTAATGTATCAGAAATAGTTTCGACGTTTGAAAAGAATGGAGAGTCAAAACCCGACCAAACAGTATCAGTAAAAACACCTAATAAAAATGGAAGTAATCTACCACAAGGAAACAAGCAGCAAACGAATAATTCTTTCAATCGATCAGAAGACGATTTGCGAAAGCAAGCTAAGCCTGAAATTCAAGCTACTAATAGTCTTGCAAATAGTGTATCAGAAAAGGATTCGGCAAATGATAGACCTGGCCCTGGCCCTGGCCATGTGAAAAATCTAATCCATAAATTTAATAATATAGAAGAAAAAGACTCCCTCGTGCTCCGGAAAGGTCCTAAAGCAAATTTTATTCATGGACTTAGCCAACAAGAGGAGCGTAGACCAAATAGAATAGCAAGATCTAGATCAGTTAGTCACACATTACATGAAGTACATAGAGAACAAACAGATAAAGGTCGCCGAAATAGTGCACCAGAACTCACTACGCCATCTGAATCTCCATTACGTTCAGAAGATCGAGAAACATCTTCACCCATGTATGATGACAGTCTTCATGAACGGCATTTAAAATTATCAGATTTTGAGTTAGATCCAGAGAAAAAACCATTTGATGATACACAATTTGACAAACTTCAAAGGTTTGAAAATGATATTCCATTGCGTTACATTGGAAAGTTACGGAATTTAACCAATTCAGAACGTGTACTATCATCATTATCTACAACTCAAGATTTAAAGACTCATGACAAGTTAGTTCGTAGAAATTCGGCTCCCGGAGTAATGACGGAACAGGCTATACCAAGTCACAGTTTTGACCAATTTGACCGAATTCTTATACCAAGAGTTAAATTGCGTTATGTTAATGGTAAAGTTAGTTTATCAAAGGAAATTACAAATCAAACTGCTGAACTCAATAAATTTCCAGAATTAAGCAGTTTTACAAACCAAGTTTTAACACCAGGAGATTCCTTAGACCAACCGTCTACACCCAATAGCGATTCAGAAATAAATAATCTTACAAATCAAGTTCCACTACCAAAGGATTCTTCAGATTTACGTTCAGTATCAGAAGGTGACATGAACCAAACTTCTATGCCGGAAAACGTCAACAGTACATTAGATGAAACAGATAGTGTGAAAAAATCAGTTTCGGTTGAGGATCTAAAGTTAGCATACGTAGAAAGATTACGATCTCAGGTCGCGTTTGTCGAACAAAAGATAAAGCACGATGAAGAATTAAAAAAATATGGACCGTACAATAATTTTTTCCTTGATCAATCGAAGAAGTCTAAAGCAGCAAGATCTAAGATAGAAATCGATCTTACTAAAAATAAAACACTATGTGAAGGTTTAAAGACAATTCTTGGCGATGAAAAAAAATTAGCTGAATTTTTAGAAGAGATACAGCCAAAGGATCCTCAGGTGCTAGCTAAGGAACTCGAAAATGTTAAGCAAGATACGGCAGAATTGAAAGGAAAAGCCGAAGAGTTAAAAGAAATTACTTATAAAGATCTTAAAAAGAAATGGTATCAGGTGCTGACCCGCCCTTCATTTTATTTGTTTTTAGCAAGACAAGTACTGTGGGTTGCACCGATGGCGTTTTTTAGTGCGATGGCTGGCGCTCTTCCGCTAATGCCTACTGGCACACAAATATTACACGGATCCGCTGTAGTCAACTGGTTAAGAGGCGTGATTATTGGTAGTTATGTCGGTCAACGTTTAGTAAATGCCGTACCTAAAATCATTCCACGTACTTCCAAGAGAGTCCAGCGATTTGCTAAGGAAAGATTTCCTAAGACAGTGGCAGCGCTAGAAAAAGGATCAAAAACAATTGCTAGACCTTTTAAATCCATCGGAAAATCTGTGCGCTCGACAGCTAGAACAATTGGTCGACCTTTAAAACCAGTCGGTAAAGTAGTGGCTAGACCATATAAATTTGGTAAGGAAAAATTAAGTAATCTTAACGCTAAAACCTTTGTTCCAATCGGAAAGAAAATAAAAGAAACATTCGATATTGCCCATTCTGAAAAGCGTTCATCAGAAGAAAACCAAAATCTGAAAAAAGGGTTGGATGCTAACGGACAGCGGTTGCCGTTTGCTACTCGAGTAAAAAATGCGGCATTGATGACGACAACCAATTTCGCCAAACGTTTATGGAGAAATAAAGTGAAAACGTTAATTGGAGTCGCCCTATTTGTTGGGTTAGCTACTTTCGGCTTACCTTTACTGTTAACCGCAGCTCTTCCAGCGATTTCTGGTACACTTATTGCTTCAGTAGCAGCTATAGCAGTTCCTGCCCTTTTTACGTTGCTAGGTGTGTGGGTTGCTGATAAATACTTATTGAAACCCCTGCAAAATCGATTAGCTAATCGAGAAAATGCGAAGCGTGAACAGTTATTTACCGAACGCTCAGCTAAAGTGCAAGAACTAGGACAGCACCACTCTCTTACCCCTGATTTTAATACGCGAGTAGCACGAGTGGCTCAGATAGACAATGAAAAGCAAACAGCTGAAAAACAGAAAACGCAGACGAGCCAAAAAACGAAAGAACAAGAATTAAATCGGACGAGTATATCTTCCATTTCTACTTTGAATAAACAGACAGAAACTGACAAAGTAAGATTAAGGGATTCTGTTAGTAGAGTGCTGAATAATCCAACTAATGCAAAACAATCTAGTGGACGAGCATCAGTGAGCAGTAAAAATGATCACCAGCGCTCGGAGGGCTACGGACGTTAGTGATAATATCACATAAACGCTATATTCAAATTAAGTAACGAAAGGGATGAACAACCACTTGAAAAAGTCTCAATATGTTTTATGGGTAGTCCACGTAGTTGTGGTGAGTACATTAATGTATATAGGGAATCGTACATTTTTTTTATTTACGATTGATCAAAATACAACCGTAACATTTGTGGAAAAAATAGCTAGATCTTTTCTTCACGCAGTTGATGAAATAGCTAGTTTTTCCTTCCAATTCTCATTTAACGTAAAGTCATTACTGGGAGGGCTCGCTTTTGTTCTTTCTTATGGATTACTAGTATTATACAAAACGTTTGATGAAAAAAAAGTACGCCCAAATGAAGAATATGGAAGTGCAAAATGGGGGAAATTTCGAGATATCAAACCATTTTTGGCGAAGAAAAAGAGTTTTAATATCATATTGACTAAAACAGAGAGTTTATCCCTGTCAGGACGAATGAAAATTACTGGTAAAGATAATTTTAACCGTAACAAAAATGTCGTTGTGGTTGGAGGAGCCGGTAGTGGTAAGACGCGATTTTATGTAAAACCGAATCTGATGCAAATGCATTCTTCCTATGTAGTCAGTGATTCCAAAGGATTGTTATTGATGGAAACAGGAAAAATGTTTGAGGAAGCGGGTTACAATATCAAAGTCTTTGATTTGATCAATCGGCGTGACACCCATCACTACAATCCATTTAAATACATAAGAACGGAAGACGATATTCTAAAAATCGTAAATAATTTGATTAAAAACACTTCAAACCCTGATAAAAAAGGTAGCGATGATTTCTGGGAAAAGGCAGAGACTGCTTTATTAATGGCGATTTTTAGCTATTTGATCCAAGAAGTCGTTGAAGAAGATCGCACATTAGGAAATGTGATTGAATTGGTACGTCTAGCAGATATTGACGAAAATGTTCCTGGATTCGTCAGTCCTTTAGACGTGCTGTTCAATGAGTTAGAAGAGAAAGATCCAACAAACTTCGCGGTTGCGCAATATAAAATTTTCAAACTATCAGGGGATAAGACGACCAAGAGTATTTTAGTTAGTTTAGGGGTAAGATTGTCTCCGTTTGATATTCCTAGTATCAAAGACTTGGTCTCTAAAGATACATTAGAATTGGACACCATTGGGGATCGGAAAACGATTTTGTACATCTTACTGCCAGATACAGATACCAGTTTTAACTTCTTAGCCAGTATGATGTACCAACAGCTCTTTGATATGCTGGTCTACAAAGCAGATAATATTTATAAAGGACGCTTACCATGTCATGTTCGCTGTATTCTAGATGAATTTGCCAATATTGGTCAAATTCCGGATTTTGAGAAAGTTATTTCGGTTATTCGAAGTCGAGAAATCTCAACAAATGTGATCTTACAAAATATTAGTCAGTTAAAAACGTTGTATAAAGACACTTGGGAAACCATTATTGGTACGAGTGACGTCTTTTTATATTTAGGTGGGATGGAACAAAGTACGCATGAATATATTTCTAAACTTTTAGGTAAAGAAACGATCGAACAAAGAAATATCAGTGTCACTAAAGGCTCAAATGGATCATTCAATGAAAGTTTCCAAAAGTTGGGGCGTAATTTGATGGACCCCGATGAAGTAGCCAGTTTGAAAGGGCAACAATGTATTTTAAAAATACGTGGAGCAAATCCTTTCCTGTCTGAAAAATATGACATTGTCAAACATAAAAACTATAAAAAATTAGGGGATGTGACAGACTCATATATGTATGAACGTAATCTCTCTACACCTTCCACTACGTAACATACATATGTAATTATCAGGAATTTAATCCTTGTCAATGATGCTGAGTGAAACTAGTAGAAGATGATATAAGGACTGTCTGGCACTCGGAAATCATGGGAAATCCAAAATTGACTTCTTGTTATTTTGAGCATTTTTGATTTTTCGACTTATTTTCAGGAATCAATTCTTAAGCGCTGTGCATTTATTTGAAAAAAATGGATAGATGTTCCAAGTTTTGTAGATGAATCAATCTATTGTGTCCAAAATAACGAATTTTAAAATTTTTTAGAGTAACTATTCTTCTCAGCTAGTCTGCTTTTTGATAAGGACCTCTTACATATATTGACTAAATTAGTCAATTATAAAATTTGAGAGAGGGAGTTTCTAAAATTTCTCAACTTAGAAATAACTGGCAAACATCGGTTGAAAAATTACCATATACTAAAAGTAGTAACAAATAATAAATAACTCAAAAAAGGGGAAATGTTTAAATGAAAGATGCAGCTTTATTAGAAAAAGTTTTTAGTTTAGTATCAAACTTCACTTTAGTAGGTGGAGGTCTTTGGCTAATTTGGGGAACGGTCATTTTAGCTGGTGCATTAAAAGATAAAAATGGTCCGCAATTACAGCAAGGAATTTGGCAAATTGTCGGTGGTGGATTGATTTTAGTTGCTGCAGGCTGGTTCGCAACTCAATTTGATTTCTCTTCACTTTTACAATAATACACTGAAAGCAGGATTTAATTTATGACATCAGCGATAATGTGGCTCTTTAATCAAATCATGTTTTATTTGAATGGAGATGATTTAAAATACACTCTGAGTAAGAATCTATCAGGATACATGTATGATGCATATAAATTAGTAGTAGATTTACAGGAACTAGTTGTTATTCCGCTTTCATTGTCTATTTTAGCCATCTTTATTCTTTTGGAATTTCAAAAAATTTCACTTAAGGTTGAGGGAGCTGGAGGAGCACCAATGCTTGGGTTTGAAATGATCATCAAATCATTTATTAAATTTGCGATTTGTTATGTGGTTATTTTAAAAATCCAAGTTTTGTTAGACGGAATCATAGTGATTACTTCTAATTTAACGTATAAAATTTTACAAGTAGGTGACGAAAAAACTGTAGCGAATGTAGCAGCAAGAGTAGAACAGGCGGTAAATGATCTAGATTTCTGGTCACAAATCGCTGTGCTATTAATTATGTTCATTCTATTTTTAGTGTCACTTGTTGTACGGACGTTGATTCAGGTAACGATTTATTTACGATTTATGGAGCTTTATATTTTTAGCGCGATGGCACCAATTCCGATGGGGGCTCTGCCAAGCCAAGAATTTTCTGCTATGACCAAAGGCTTCTTTAAAAATTTTGCCGCCACGGGGTTGCAGTCAACCTTTATCGCCCTGGTTTTAGTTACATATCCAATGCTATTCATGAGAATAATGGAAGACGTTGGCACCCATATGTTTGGGATTATTTTAGGATTAACGATCTATATGATTGGAATCTTACTAGCCATCAATAAAACTAAAGGATGGGCCAAAACACTAATATCTGCATCATAAGGAGGGGAGATATGGCAATAGAAGTAAAAGTTCCAAAAGATATCAAAGAATACAAAGAAAAAGTAATAGCAGGAATGAATCTAAAACAATTATTGTGTCTTTGTATTGCTGGCGGGGTAAATGTCGCGATCGCACTGATATTCATTGCATGGTTAAAAATGCCAATCGAAATCATCAGTTGGTTGATGATCATTGCCTCTATTCCAATCGTGTCTTTTGGATGGTTCAAACGAAATGGCTTATCATTTGAAGTTTATGTTAAGCAATTTTTTAAATACCATATTTCGACAGGAACTAGAAAAAAGAAACGAAAAAAGAATGATGGTCAGCAAGACATGTCAGAAAGTAAAGAATTAGGCGGACAAGAACGATGATGAAATTAAAGTCAAAAATAAAGAATAATCATAAAAATTTAAAGAAGACTTCTAAAAATATAAAGAAACAACAGAAAAAAAATCCACAAGATGTGGATTTTTTGCGCGATACTTTTTACTTTAAATCAATTTTTCCCAGCGGTGTTTGTCAACTGGATGATAATACGTACTCCATCACAGTCGAATTAGAAGATATCAACTATCAGCTTTCATCAGAAGAGAATCAGATTGAGATTTTCTCGCAATATTGTGATTTCCTTAATTCTTTAAGTAGTAAAACCCAGCTACAGTTAACTGTCTACAAAAAGAAACGACCGTTGAGTGAATTGCAATCAATTCTCTACTACCAAGAAAAGAATGATTTTTTAGACCCTTATCGCGTAGAAATGAATGATGTTATTTCCAGAAAACTGGATGAAGAAAAAAATGGCTATAAGAAACGGATTTTGTTTACCTTCATCCAGCAACATCAAACAGAAAAACTTGCTCATAAAGAGCTGGAAATGGTTGTAGATCGCTTTGCAATGTTTGCGAGTCGATTAGGTAGTAGGATCAACCGTCTTGAGAAAAAACAGATGTTGACAATTTTGTCTGATATTTTATTAACAAAAAGCGATAAGGAAGAACCAGAAATTGAGGATATCCTACCAGAAGTGATTGAACTGAAACAAAACAAAAACTACTTGAAAATGGATGATCATTATGCCAAAACCGTTTATTTGCAAGAATATCCATCGGAACTAGCAGATACTTTTATTTTTGAACTGTTAGAAATCCCTCAAGAGTTGGTGATTACATTACATATCAAGCCACTTGAGCAAGATGAAGCATTTGACTTAGTGAAGACCAAATTAGCTTTTATGGAACAACAAAAAGTGGATGAACAGAAAAAAGCCCTACAAAACGGCTACGATTTTGAAATGCTTTCCTATGATTTGACTTATTCGCTAACAGAAGCGAAAAATTTAGTTGATGATTTACAGAACAAGGGTCAGAAGCTTTATTCGATGACTGGAAGTATCCATTTCCATGCCCCAACAGTTGAAAAATTAACAGAAGTACATGACGAGGTATCTTCTATTGGTCGACAATTTGGATTTAAGATCATCGAGTTAGAATTTATGCAAGAGGCTGGGCTGAACGCAACCTTACCTTTAGGAAATAATATATTGCCATTGGATCGAACACTAACGACTGCCAGCACTGCGATATTTGTGCCGTTTACTATTTCAGATCTAATTCAAGAAAATGGGAAATATTATGGCGTAAATGCTATTTCAAAGAATATTTTATCTCTTGACCGGAAATTATTAAAAGCACCCAATGGATTTGTTCTAGGAACTCCTGGTTCTGGTAAAAGTTTCTCGGTGAAGCGTGAGATCGTAAATGTACTATTGCGTGATGCCGAAGATGAAGTCATCATTATTGATCCTGAACGTGAGTATTCCGTTATCGGTAAAAATTTCAATGGTGAGATTATCAAGATCGCTAGTGATTCCGCTACCACGATCAATCCAATGGATATCAACGAAAACTATGGAGATGACAGTGACCCGGTTGTTTTAAAGTCGGAGTTTTTGATTTCATTGTTCGACTTGATCATTGGCGGCGCATTGGGGCTAACCTCTACCCAGAAAACGTTGATCGACCGTGTATGTCGTCGAACGTATGAAACGGTTAGCGATCGGATGCCAACTTTTGTAGATTTCTACCACATCTTACAAGAGCAAGAGGAAGAAGAAGCGCACCAATTGAGGACGGACTTGGAAATTTATATCGAAGGAAGTTTGTCAGTATTCTCCTCTGAAACAAATGTCGATATTACCAAACGGCTCGTTGTTTATGATATCAAAGATTTAGGGAAACAGCTCAAAACAATGGGGATGTTGATCGTGTTGGACCAAGTCTGGAATCGGATCACTACCAACCGGGAAAGAGGCGTTCGGACCTGGTTGTATATCGACGAAATGCAATTACTGTTTACAAATGAGTATTCTGAAAATTATTTCTTTGAATTATGGAGTCGTGCCAGAAAGTGGGGGGCAATTCCAACTGGGATTACACAGAATGTGGAGACACTTTTACTTTCGGACCTTGCGCGGCGGATGCTTTCAAATAGTGATTTCGTCATGATGCTCAATCAAGCAAAATCTGACCGTTCACAATTAGTCCGGTTATTTGATATCTCAGAAGAACAAGAAAAATTTGTTGTGAATTCACCAGAAGGTTATGGACTGATGGTATTTGGCGATACAACTTTACCTTTTTATGATCATTTTCCGAAAGATACGCAGTTGTATAAGATGATGTCAACCAAACCTGGTGAAGACTAAAACGAAAATGGAATCAGAAAGGATACGTCACAGTGCCCGATTTGAATGAACCCAATAACGAACAGCAGGAATCACAAAATAGTATTATCAGCACAGGATTAGAAAAAACCAAAGGTCTCATCAAAGACCAAAAAAAAAGTTCAGAACTAACAAAAGCGATCCTTAAAAACAATCAGACAATTAAAGTAACGATAATCGTTCATAAAAATGATAAACTACCAATCATTAAAAAAAAATCTCGTTTAAAAAGAGTCATTAAACAAGGGAAACAAAAGATTAAACTGACTAAGAAACAAATTTCAAAAATAAAACGAGACGTTGAAGAATTTGGAAATAAAACCGTCGTATTAGCTAAAAATAGGTTCCGTAAAGTTTTAGGCCTAAAACGCAAAAATGATCAAAAAAAAGTGCGACAGGAATTACGTGCTGATTCAAAAAGTCAGAATAATATCCTGGGAACAAAACAGTCGACAGATCAACCAAAAGTGAATGTGCAAAAGAAACAGCTAAAAAAAGAACAGTTAAAAAAAGTAGCAGAAGAAACAAAAAAAGGCAATTTGGTTGCTCGTTCTTCTAAGGATAGTACCCCTTACAGCTACACTGCTTACAAAGATCAAAAAGGATTTGCACCTCAAGATTCAGTGAAATCCACCAAAAAAAAATGGTACAATATTTTTGGTAAGGGTAAAAACACGGAAGTTGTCTATGTAAATCCTACAAAAGGCGTTGGTAAAAAGGGTGGTTTCTTCAAGAATTTTCTAGGTAAAGCAAAATCAGCGCCAAAATTTTTAGATATGGCTCAAAAGCTGTCACCAAAAGGGCAAGCAAAAGAAGCGGCTATGAAAATGCTTGGTGGGCGAGATGAAAAGGGCGATCTAACGATTATCGGGATCCTCATTACGCTGATTTTTTTAGTGATTACAATCAAGGCGCTATTGATCATCGCGATAGTTATCGTTATACTGGCGATCATTCTCGTGGTAATCTCGGTTGTTTTAGCGATTTGGACTTTTATTGTCGCCTTGTTCACATTGAAAACAGAAGATATGGCGATCGCTGAAGCATTTGAGTATATTTCCTATTTGGATGCCTCTAAAAATAGAGATGTTTATAATCGTTACAATCAATTAGTTGAAGAACATGATGAAGTTTATTTTGAAGTGAATGGAATGGTTGCCGATCCGGAACAATTTTCGTTTGCTTCAAATGGGGATAACTATATCTATTACTTAAATGCCAAATATGAAAATTATAATATTAAAAATAGTGCGCTTCCTAATTATCTGAAACGACTAAAAGACCAAACATCCATGAGTCCTCCATTATATATGTCTTTTTATGCCCAGTTTAAAGATAAGTATTCGCCAATGGAGGAAGAGCCAGTTAAGATTGCAAAAGTAGAAGATGAACTTCGCGCAATCCATGATGGCACTTTTACATACAAAGTCGAATTTGAAGAAGAAAAAGATAAAGAAGAAAAAGATAAAGACAAAGAAGAAGAAGATAAAGAAGAAAAAGACAAAGACAGCGTCACGCTGAATGTCAAAGTACAAACGATTGCTGAATTTCTTGATTTAGATCCTCAAATCGAACTCTATTCAAACAATAAAGTGATAGGAACGATCTCAGCATTCTCACAAGATGAAATCGATAAATATTATCCTGTGTTAGAAATCGATCGTTTTCAGGATAAGATTTTTATGGATAATCCTTTAGGGAAAGTTTCGTATGCTTCTGTTATTGGTAATTATGGTTATCGCGGTCGGGACGATGCCAATATGAATGATGAAATAATCATTGATGCGAAACCACAAACGCCTGTCTATGCCACATCAAACGAGAAGGTAACAGAGATCAGTACGCGTACGGCTCGAGATCTAAATGGGAAAAAGCAAACGACAACAAGTATCAAAACGGAAACAGGGAAATACCAAGCTTATTATATTAATGTGACGCCGATCATACGTGAAGGAGCTTCTTTAGAAAGCGGAGATTTGATTGGTTACACAAGTGACAAATTTGACGGTAATTTATTGATGATCATGAAAGAAAAACGAATCTTCCTCTACCGCAATCCAGAAATCAATCCGACAATTTTTATTGAAAATTTGGTTTATGGAAATCGTACGAAATTAAGTCAGTATGATCGAGAACAATCGCAAGGTGAGCTTATTTATCCACCTGAAAAAGTGGTTCAATGGCGAGAAAAAGTAGTAACAGAAGCAAAAAAACAGAACATTGAATCATTTACCAATGTCATACTATCCATAATCTGGGTAGAAAGTGGTGGGGATGGTGAAACCGTTCCGGATATTATGGGAATTGCGAAAGCACAAAATTTGAATCAAACGATCAACCCAGAAAAGTCAATTGAATTAGGTGTAGCTTATTTTGCAAATTTAATAAGAAAAGCACAAATGTATCAATTAGGTAACTTAGCAGCGATCCAAGCTTACAATTATGGGGAAGACTATTTGGACGAGTTGATCCGTACAGATAGTAAATATACATTTGAGCATAGCAAAGCTTATGCGCAAGAAAGAAGTAATGGGGAAGTTGTTTCTTATAATAAGGGCGTGGCTTTAGATCTTGGCTATAACTGGCGTTACGCATTTGGTGATATGTTCTATGCACGCTTAATTTCTTACAACCTCTCAAACTCTACTGGCAAGTTGGTAGAGGTGGCAACTAAAGAAATCGGTACGTTAAATGGCAATAAATATTGGGAGTGGGCTGGCTATGAGAGCCGAATGGAATGGTCTGCGATCTTTGTTACTTGGGTAGCAGAACAAGCAGGATATCTCAGTCAAGGTCGTGTACCGAATACTGTAAGACCGTTAGATATGTTCAATTGGTACAAAAAGAATAATAAATTCAAAGCCACTGATATAGGCTATATCCCGCAACCAGGGGATTTGATTTTCTTTGATTGGAAAGGTAATAAAACGGGGAAAGACCAAGTGGGGATCGTCGAATTTACAGGTGGAAATACGATTCAAGTAATTGAAGGTAATTCAGAAAATATGGTTCGAAGAAGAACCTATACACTCGATCATTCAGCAATCTCTGGATATGGGGTGCCTTAATCTTTCGACTAGCTAGTTAATGATTCATTAGTCAATTCGTGAAAAGTAAAGGTGGTGAGTAATTCCTAAAAATAACGAAAATCTTTATTTTTAGGAAAAAATATGATCAAAAATTTTTTAGAAACCAAAACAGGTAGAAATTTTTTAATAGGGGTAACAGTTTTTTTCGTTGTGGTCTTGGGTTTGACAAGCTATTCATTGTTCTCAAACACAGCCAATCGGGAAGAGACGACTAAAAAAGGTCAGACAGAAGAAACAGCGGAAAGTAAGGAACGATTAGGAGAATACAGTGCCACTACTTATAGTGGTAAATGGTACTCCAATCGAAGTGACGAAATGGTACTAGAATTAAAAACCGACGGGACCTATCGTGCTTCTTCTTGGCTAGCAGCTGGTAAATATTACTTAGTCGATAACGGGTATTTAGTGCTAGAAGATAAAGAAGGAACCATGAAAAAACTCAAATTACAATCACGTATGGGAAGTACAATCTTTTATTTAAAAGAAGATAAAGAAGAAATCTACTTCTATCCAAATGAAGAAGTTAAAGTCAAAATGGAAGAAGAAATCACCGAACAAGCAGAAGCAGCACAACAAGTGATTTCACAAGCTTGGTTAGACGTCTTACAACAAGGCGCATGGGAAAATACGAATACCGATCGAACATTTACATTAGAATTTAAAGACGGTAAGTTAATCCAGAAAAAAATCGAAGAAGACAAAACGGTCAATGAGCTCACTTATGATTATCGTGTTGTCACCGTCAACCCAGATCAAGACGGTGCAGTATTTGTCATCACAAAAATCGACGATAACGGTAGAAAAGAAGAAGTTTCTTTCTCTATTGGAGAAAAAGGCTCAAAATATGCCCTAAGAGGTGACCCTGGTTCATTTAATTGGATTACGATATACGAGAAAGAATACGAAGCGGTATCTCCCACTCAAGATGGGACCACACGTGAAGAAGCAACGAAAAAGAATGTCTGATTCAGATGAAAAATAAGAAGGAGGTGAAAATATATGATGGAACCGGGAACGGAAAGAGAACTAGATTATACCGAAAGACTCTTTAAAAAGATGCCAGGATGGGCTGTTACTGCGACACTTTTTATTGGAAGAATGCTAATACGCGCAGGTCGAGCTGGGAAAAAATTATGGAATAAACGGAAAGAGAATCAACAACGAGCTTTTCTTACTCAACTATGTGAAGGAAAAAACGGTAGTGAAATAGAAAAAATAATAAAAGCAGATCCTAAACTAGCTAAATTAATCGAACCGAAAAAGAGAGGGTTGATTGGGCGAATAATTGATAAAGTGAGAGGTATTACGCCAGAAGCTAAGCAAGATAAATGGAAAGATAAACTACTTCAACAACCACTTCATAAATTTGATAAGAACCTATTAAAACCACTCATGAATGAGAATGAGGTCATTCGCGATAAAGTCCTAAGTGAGAACAGATTCTTGGGTTCGATTGATCCAAATGCAAGAAAAGTTTATCAAGCCACTCTAAAAGATACAACTAATCAGAGAGCTTTCGTTACGCAACTATGTGCAGGGAATCCAGCGGTAGTAGAGGCACTAAAAAACCAAAACTCTCCATTACTTAAATTAAACGGTCCGAAAAAAAGAGGCTGGGTTGGGCGAATGATTGATAAAGCGAGAGGTATTACGCCAGAAGCTAGGCAAAGAGAATTGCTCCAACGACCACTAAAAACATTTAATAAGTTAGCATTAGAAGACCTCATAACTAGAGATACTACTAAGGTAATTGAAGATCGAGTCAATAGTCATATCAAATTCAAGAGTTCGATTGATCCAGCTGCAAGAGTAGAGTATAAAACTAATTTAATAGATGCAAAGATACAGGCTCAAAATGCTAAAAAGGGAGTGAGCGCACTTGACGTCGGTAATACCATGTCTCGTAAAGGAGAACTAAGTAAGCTTACTGATCTTACGAAACATGCAATACCACAGGCTAAAATACTAACTGCACAAAACCAACGAATAAACGGCGGCAATACACTAACGAAAGGTTTACAGGGACAGCTTTTGCAAGCACCTGTAAGGTAAAAGATTAGCATTCTAAGATAACTTAAAATTAACCCATGAAGTCACAGCTTTTCATTGACTTCATGGGTCTTATTTTTATTTGAAAAATCAATGGATCTCTAAACATAAGACAACAGAATACTGCAAAGTAAGCCCAATGCATAACTACTGTTGAACAAGATCATATTTTTGATGGCATAGCTAAAACTGATGGGGTGAGGCAAGGATTGTTTGAATTGTTGCAAGTTACGATAGATCGTTGGTAATGTGAGAAAAGTCAACAAGATTGGCCACTGGTAGACATGGCTCAATAGTCCAATCAAGACGACCAGATAACAAGCATACATCAATAACTGGAACAACAATTGTCCAATGGGACGCCCAATATAAAAAACTAAAGTATAGCGATGATTTTCGATATCTCTTTCTAAGTCCCGTAGGTTATTAGCTAACATGATATTGGCAATCGTAAAAATCAAGGGGAGTGAAGCTAGGATGATCGTCAGGATACTCCAAATGTTTCCTTCTAAACGGAAGGTTCCTGTCTGAAAAGAAAGAATCAGATCAAATACTTTCGTACTGTAAGTATTGATGTAAATGACCATGGCAAAAATTCCCAACCCCATTGTTACACCGCTGAAAATTTCCCCTAAAGGCATTCGTGATAAGGGAATGGGCCCAAAGGTATAAAAAATGCCAATGAAGCAACAAGTAGCGCCCATCAATAATAATAAAATCCCAGTTCTGGCGGTTAGGATTACACCAATCAGTAAGACAAAGAAAATCATTCCTAGGATCATTTTTTGGATCAGTTTTGGTGAGATGCCAGTTCGTCCAATTACGTTTTCTTGGTATTTATAAGTTTTCGAATGGGCTTTTTGGTAGTCCATATAGTTGTTGATTGCTGTTGTTGCTAAATCAAAAACCAACATACCAATAAAAAACAACCCTGTATTAAGCCAATGTATTTCATGAAAAAAAGCGATAGAGAATAAAACCCCTATCGCAAAAGGAAATACACTAGCCACCTTTGTTCGTAGTTCTACTACTTCTAAAAAGATCTTTAGTGTCATAGTTCATACTCCTTATTTCAATTCAGAACGATCGCCCATCGTATATTTAGAATCTTTGTCCAAAACGAAAGTATCTTTGATCGGATCGGTCACGTATACTTTGTTTTCTTTGGTAACAAAAATGGCTTCCGTTCCATCATTCAGTTCACTTTCGACGTATTCCAATCCTTTTTTCACACCCATTGAAAAGACAGCTGTCGACAAGCCATCACCATCAATTGATTTATCTGTGATGATTGTAACACTAGCAATATCATTATCAAAAGGATAACCAGTATCTGGATCAAATAGATGATGATATTTTTTACCATCTACTTCTAAATAACGCTCATAGATGCCAGAAGTCACTAATGTTTTGTTCCGTTCTTTGATCGTCCCTAAAACAGAACCACGTGCTAGATTCGGATCTTGGATACCAACTGTCCAGTCTTGATCTTCACCACGTGGGCTATGACCTAAAACATAGACATTTCCACCTAAGTCAACGATAGCAGTCGTTACACCTTGCTGTTTTAACACTTTGACAACTTCATCTGTGATATAGCCTTTAGCAATGGCTCCAAGATCGATGATCATGCCTTTTTCTTTCAGATAAACAGTTTTGTCTTTATCGTTCAGCTCAATTTTATGGTAATCAACCAGCTTTAATGCTTGATCGATTTCTTCTTGGGCCGGTTTTCTCGCATCGTCAAACCCAATACGCCATAATTGAGTAATAGCACCGATTGCCATGTCAAAACCACCTTGTGAATCTTGACTATATTCATAAGCACGTTTTAGTAACGTGTAGATATCATCAGAAACCTTTACTGGCTTGATACCCGCTTGTTGATTCACTGCGTCGATTTCGGAACCCTCCTGATTGATCGTGATTTTATCACCTAGTTCTTTGACCCGAGCAAAGGCAGGTTTTAATGCTGCTTCTTTGCCTTCATCATAGATTCGAATCCGAACATAAGTCCCTAATAAGAACTGTTCATCAGAATAAGGTTCTTGTAAAATTTTGGTGGTCGTTTTGCTCTCAGAGGTCGTTTGTTTCGTCGCTGTGCTGCAAGCTGCTAACGTGAACAAACTTAAAAAGGCTACGAAAGAGAGTAATCGTTTCTTTAACATGTGTTTCCTCATTTCATTAGTGGAAGGGACGGTTGCTGAGAAATCAAAAAGTGTACTTTGAGAAATAAGCCGAAACATCACAAAAATTTTTCAAAGAAAAATTTTGGACATCTCGGCTTGGCTCTCAAAGAAACAACTTGTGCAATCGTCTCTTCCACGGATAATTATAGAAAATTTATTTTGTTACGATATTGTCAACTTGAATTGTTTGAGTGTCGCCTTTTTCAGCAGCATTCACTAATTGTTGTGCATACATTACAAATGAATGTGAGCTGTGAGTCGCACCAGTAACAACTTCAACATCTGCAGGTGAGCCATCTTCTTCGCCCATTGCTTTGACAAGTTCATCGTTCAATTCAGGGATGTATGTCTCTGGAGAAGTACCACTTTTTGCTTTCATATTTTTGTTGTAGTCAGCATCGTCTTGTTTTGAGTTGCCGTCTTTGTCGACATAGTCAAATTTAGATTCAGATACTTTACCATCAGCGACTGTCATTTCAAATTGGACACGGTAACCATTAGAATAGTTTTTCTCTTCTAATTTGTATGTGCCATCTTGAAGATCTGCACCGTTATTGATTTCAATTGTATCAGTATTACCAGCTTGAGCAGCTTGGATCAATTGTTGTGCATAGTTTTGGAAGCTTTCTGAAGAATGAGTTGCACCAGTAACAACTTCAACTCCACTTGCGCTTTGTGCTTCGACTAATTGTTCATTCAATTGTGGAATGAATTTTTCTGGGCTAGTACCAGCTTTTGCTTCCATGTTTTTGTTGTATTCTGTATCTTTGGTTTTAGACTCGCCATTTTCGTTGATGTTGTCATATTTAGATTCAGTGATTTTGCCATCTTTGACAACCATTTCGAAGACTGCACGATAACCGTTAGAGTAATTTTTTTCTTCTAATTTATAAGTACCATCTTGTAACTCGCCGCCAGCAACGATTTGTGCTGAGCTTTCAGTTGTTTTTGTTTCTGATGTCTTAGCAGTTGAAGCTTCTGTTGAGCTGTTAGAGCTTCCGTTATCATCCGCACCACAAGCACCTAACATTAAAGCTGAAAAAGCTAATACAGCAAATCCAGTAATAAAACGTTTTTTCTTCATTTTACTCCCACCGTTTCCTTTTTTAGTACACAATATTCTTTGTGATTCATTATACATTCTAATGAAAATCAGCCATAAGTCAACCGTTTTCGTCAAATAACTAGTGTAATCTTTAAACCGTTTTCTTTCTGTAAATTTCGTGAAAAAGAGCTTAACCACAAATTTTTAAAAATAATGAAAATGAGTTAGACAAAAGGGAATAACATCTATATAATGTATAAAGATTGTGTAATAGGTAGCAAACTAATACAAATGTTAATCATTTCAAATAAAGGATTACCAATAAGGAGCGGATGAACAATGACAAAGCAAAATATTGTCGTTGTGGGTGCAGGTTATGCCGGGGTATCAGCAACAAAATACTTGGCAAAAAAACTTAAAAAAGAAGATGTGACAATCACTTTGATTGATCGTCATTCGTACCACACGATGATGACAGAATTACACGAAGTTGCAGGTGGACGGGTTGAACCAGAAGCAATCCAATATGATCTACAGCACTTGTTTGCTCGACAAAAAAATGTTCAATTAGTGACAGATACGGTCACTGGTATCGATAAAGAACAAAAAGTTGTGAAAACAAAATTAGGCACTTACCCATTCGATCAGTTGATCTTGGGAATGGGGGGAGAACCAAATGACTTTGGGACTCCTGGAGTAAAAGAAAACGGCTTTACCTTATGGTCATTTGAAGATTCAGTTAAAATACGTGAACACATTGAACGTACCGTGGCAAAAGCAGCTTTAGAACCTAACGATGCGTTACGTAAAGCAATGCTGACGTTTGTGGTCTGTGGTTCAGGGTTCACCGGAATCGAAATGATTGGTGAATTGATTGATTGGAAAAACCGTTTGGCAAAAGACTACAAATTAGACCCAAATGAAATTACACTGATGGTTGTAGAAGCAATGCCGACGATTTTAAATATGCTGGATCGTAATGATGCAGCCAAAGCAGAGCGCTATTTAAAGAAACATAAAGTAGAACTACTATTGAATGCACCAATCGTGGAAGTAGCGAAAGACCATATCAAGTTAAAAGATGGTCGTCAGATTCCTACCCACACATTGATCTGGACAGCTGGTGTCAAAGGAACTTCTGATGCTGCTGATTTCGGCTTAGAGTCCGCTCGTGGTCAACGTTTGGTAGCGAATGAATATATGCAGGCAAAAGGATATGAAGATAAAAACATCTATATTATCGGAGACTTGGTTTTCTATGAAGAATTTCCTGGAACACCAACGCCACAAATCGTTCAAGCGGCTGAACAAACAGGTCATACAGCAGCAGCCAATATCGTAGCTGCCATCAAAGGCGGCGAAAAGCATAAGTTTAAAGGAAACTATCAAGGTTTCATGGTATCGATCGGTGCCAAATGGGGCGTTGCCAATTTATTTGATAAGATCCATTTAAGTGGTTTCTTAGCAATTGTGATGAAACACATCGTCAATTTGAAATATTTCTTTGATATTCGTTCTGGCTATTATATGTTCCAATACATGATGCACGAATTCTTCCATATCAAAGACGATCGTAATGTGACACGTGGCCATTCTTCCCGTTATGGAAATGTCTTATGGAGTGTGCCTTTACGAGTGTTCTATGGTCTGGTTTGGTTTATCGAAGCCTTCAAAAAAATTGTTGGTGATGGGCAAGTGTTGAAACCAGGTACTTGGTTTGGTGAAGGTTCATGGTTTACAGGTAACAGCGTGTTCCCTTGGACTTGGGAATACAATGTGACCGATGTAGCAAGTGGGGCTTCCGCTGCTGGCGATGCAACAACAGCAGCTACTGGTGCAGCAACAAGTGGTGCAGGAGAAGCAGCGACACAAGCTACTCACTTTGGTCTAAGTTATGCTTATGGTGAACAGCCAATGGCCGTGATTGAAAAATCACCAGACTGGTTCACAAAAATGATGCAAGTGATCATGCCAAACAATGATGTAGCAATGTTTTTCCAAAAATTCATGGTATTCTTTGAAATTGCTTTAGCACTCGCTTTGATTGCTGGTTTATTTACCTGGTTATGTAGTGCAACGACCATTGTTTTAGTGATTACTTTCTGTCTATCTGGAATGTTCTACTGGGTAAACATCTGGTTTATCTTTGTTGCTTTTGCATTGATGAACGGTTCAGGTCGTGCAATTGGTCTTGATCGCTGGGTGATTCCATGGTTACAAAAAACACTAGGCAATTGGTGGTATGGGAGACCTAAATCCCGATATGGATCAAAATAAAAAATTAGCCTAGAGCTTAAACTGAACAATTTGAGAATAATGGCTGATTGAAGAAAGTTCTGGGGAAACCTAGGACTTTCTTTTGTTTCATGCTAAAATTGGAGAACAGTTCAGCAAGAGGAGGCGTGCGAAAAGATGAAAGAATTTATCAAGAAAAGTTTGCTTAAACCTTGGGATATTTTCATTATCGTTCTTTTGATTGCTCTTTCTTTTTTACCCATCATCGTATTTAGTTATCAACAAGACAATGTAGCTCCTGATAAAGAAGCTGTACTACGCGTTGATGGTGATGAAATCAAAACCTTCCCATTAGTAGCTGGGAGTAAAAAATATACGTATACTTATGAAGATCCACATGGTGATTATAATTTAATCGAAGTTGATGGCGACAAGATACGCATAAAAGAAGCAGATTGTGGCGATCAGATTTGTGTGAGACGAGGGTGGGCTTCTAAGAATGGCGAAACGATTGTTTGCTTGCCTCATAAATTAGTGATCGAGGTTCGGTCAACAGATGGGAGTGACAAAGATGGTCTGATCTATTAGGCTATCCACACCATGACAAAATTACAAAAAATGATTTATATATCTTTACTAGTGGCGCAAGGAGTCATCATTGGATTAATTGAGAACATGATCCCATATCCTTTTTCATTTGCTCCTGGAGCAAAGTTAGGACTTGCTAATTTGATTACCATTGTAGCGATTTTTACGATGAAAAAACGGGATAGTTTTTTATTGTTATGGCTTCGCCTATTTTTAACAACTTTGTTAGGTGGGACGATCTCTACCTTTCTTTATAGTATGAGCGGCGCGTTACTCAGCTATGTAGGAATGCTGTTAGTGAAACAGTTAGGTCCTAAGCGAGTCAGCATTATTGGAATCAGTGCAACAGGTGGCTTTATGCATAATGTCGGACAACTAGTGATGGCTTCGTTCATTGCTCAATCATGGACAGTCATGTTATATCTGCCGATTCTATCTTTCTTAGGTATTCTGTCTGGAATTGCGATCGGGATTGCAGCCAATTATTTGTTGCAACATGTACGTACATTACAACTTTTTCAAAGAGACTATGAGAAAGAACAAAAAGAGAAATGGCAACCGCTTTTTTTGAAAAAATAATGGTTATACAAGGAGTTTTTTTATGAAGCTACATCCAATGTGGAGTGAGTATCCAACTTTGAAAAACGAATTAAACGAGACGTTGAAAAAGATGGAAGATGTTGTCCGCTTAAAGAACAAGCCAGTCGAACAAGCAATCAAAGAGACGATTCATGCGGGAGGTAAACTGCTAAGACCTGCCTATCAATTGCTCTTTTCTCAATTTGGTCCAGAACAAGATCGTGAAAAGGCGATTGCGCTAGCTGCTTCGATCGAAATGCTTCATACCGCTACATTGATCCATGATGATATCGTTGATGAGGCAGATGTTCGACGTGGTCAGCCTAATTTACGTGGTCGATTTGGGAATACGGTAGCTGTTTATGCAGGAGACTATTTATTTGTTTGCTGTTTCAAATTACTTTCAAATTATTCTAATTCGCTAAAGAGCTTACAATCTAATTCTCGGAGTATGGAAAAAGTATTAGATGGTGAGCTTGGACAAATGGACGACCGTTACAATTATCATTTAACTGTGCCGGAGTATTTAGAAAACATCTCAGGGAAAACGGCCGAACTCTTTCAATTAAGTTGTTCAGTCGGAGCTTATGAAAGTGGAATGAATGAACGGTTTGCTCGAAAAGCAGGTTCAATCGGATTAGCTGTCGGGATGGCGTTTCAGATCATTGACGATATCCTAGATTACACGAAAGATGCGGTCGATATCGGTAAACCAGTATTAGAAGATATGCGTCAAGGCGTGTATTCTCTACCATTGATTTACGCATTACAAACAGATAAAAAAGCAGAATTGATTGCATACTTGGATAAAAAAACTGAGTTGACACAAGAGGAAGCAGAAAGTGTTCGTCAGATTGTCAGAGAAGTCAATGGTGTGACAAAAGCCAAAAAATTAGCGGAAGATTACACAAAAAAAGCCTTAAAGGAAATTAGTAAGCTCCCTGATACAGCCTTTGATACACGTGAGATTCTTTTGTCAGTTACTGAGTTGATTTTAGATAGGGAAAATTAAAGAAAAATATCATAAATCAGCCGCTACAATGGCATATTCTATTTCAAGAATCAAGAAGTAAAAAGAGTAGGCATGTGATGGTTGAACTTGAGAACCTTATTGTTGAGGAGTTGCTTCTTGAACGCCGTTTATTCGTTTTTAGATATACCAGAAGAGATTGAGAAAAGTTTTGGCTCAGTCTCTTTTTTATTTTAGAAAAATATTGGATCTATTTCAATCACTTTACTTCTTTATTTGGAAGATCGGTCTAAAGTTTATTCTTTAATTTTACCAATTTTTTTTATTTTTAGAAAAAATAGTTGTCAAAGAGTATTGAGAAGAAAGTATGCTAATAATAGATGCCAGTGAAATCAGAGGACTTTGCTGTTGCAGTCTGAAATTTACTTAACTTTAGGCATGTACTTATAAGTGAGACTTTGTATACACAGAAAGTCGCTATCTGTATAAAAGGAGGGATCAGACTATAGGTTACAATCTTTAACTGACTATTCGTAGTTTTGGGGGAAACGACGAATAGAATTTTAAATAACATTCAGCCGGTTTTCTATTTGGGAAATCGGTTTTTTTATAACTGGATGACAAATCCAAAAGATAAGAGTGAAAAAAAGAAATTTTAACGTGTATTATTCATTAAAACAACTATTTTGCGAAACAATCTTTCCTAATTTTGAAAATAATTGTTCTGGACCAAGACTAAAAATATGTTATATTCACTAGTGAAGAAATACAATTAGAAAGGAAGATGTTGAGTGAAAAAACGATTAACAACGGATTTAACCAGAGTAGATGTAAATAAGATTTTAACCCGAATGATCAGTAAAAAAAATCATTTCTCATTTGAAGATATTGAAAAAGAATGTCAAAAACCGTTAACCACGGCGGATAAATTTCTAATTAGGACACTTGTTGTCAAAAAATTTAAGCTGAATGTAGAATATCTTTCATCTAATCAGTTAAAATTTTATCGTGTAAACAAAGAAGCGTGTTTGTAAGTCCTTTTTGTACATAATAAAATTAAAAATGTTGCAATACCATACAAAATAACACAGACCTTAAAGAATAAGGTAAGATAGAACCAGAAAGAGAAAAGGAGGAGAGCTGGGAAAGAAAAAGTGTTGTTGTGTATGGATCAAGAAGTAGCATGTTTGATTGAACAAGATTTTGGGGAAATCCGTTTAATGAAACATTATATATTGGGGAAGCGACAAATAGTAAGTAGAAGTCATACTTATATGACAGAATAGCATCAGAAAAACAGACCTTTTATAGGTGGAAGTTTGTCTGTGGCTTTTGATTGAAACATTCGATACATCAGATCAATGATATTGCAGTTGTATAAAAAAGCACATAGAGGTTTAAAAATTGTGTAGCATTTTTGTTATGAACAGCAATAGCACATAGAATAACAACTTCATTTTACAACTCGCTAAATGAAGGGGCTATGAAGTATTCTGCGAGATCACATAAAAAAGGAACCACCATTGATGAAGAAAGGGATGGGCATTTTTGCCCATCCCTTTCTTTTTGACTTACTCAATGGAGGTTAAACTAATTTCGCCAGAAAAAAGAGTGAGAAATTGGTCTTCTACTTGTACGATCAACTCTCCATGTTCTCCGATTTCTTTAGCAATCCCAGTATAATGCTGCCCTTTTTGGGTAAATTGTACTTTTTTTCCAAGAACGAAAGACTTTTCACGATAAAGTGTTAAGTATTCGTCTGTGGGTTCTGAAAGATAGTGAAAGAAATTTTTCCAAATTTGACTAATCAATTGATTCCGTGTGATTGATTTCTGACCATCAGGGAAAAGAGATGTGGCTTTCTTTTGAATGGCTTCAGGAAACTGTTTTTGCGGAATAGAAAAATTTAGGCCAATGCCGATAATGATCGAACTGATCCCGCCAGTTTCCATGTCACTGATTGCTTCAGATAAAATCCCGCTAATTTTTTTTCCATTTAAATAAAGATCATTGACCCATTTGATCGAAGGGTCTTTTTTAGTCAATTCTTGAATGGCTTTCACGCATGCACTTGCTGCAATAACTGTATATTGGGGCAATTCATCAAATCGTTGATTGGGATGGATCAATAAGCTCATATAAATGCCTTGTCCAGGGGCTGCAAAAAAAGGACGTCCAAATCGGCCGTGTGCCTGTTCTTGGGTATCGGCGATAAAAAGAGCGGGTCCGATTTCTTTGGTTGCCGAAAGCTTAGCATCTTTCATCGTAGATTCTGATCGTTCTTGTACCGACACCGTCAAATCTGGTATCCAAGGTTCTAATGCTTGGCGAATTTCTTGGGCATCTAACACATCAGAAGGAAGATAACGGTATCCCTTAGCTTGATGCTCAAAATGATAACCTGTTTTTTCTAATTCTTTGATTGCTTTCCAAATACTGGTACGTGACACTTGTAATTGCTGTGCCATTTTTTCACCTGATAAAAAATCAGGAGATTCTTTTAATAGTTGGAGTACTTTATCTTTTGTCGTCATCCATTGCAACTCCTTTCATGTAGTATTGTATCAATAAGAAAGCAGAAAACAAATGAGAAATTTGTCAGTTGTTATGGAAGTGACAACAGATGATTGCTAACTTAAAAGTACTTGGTCGTCTTTCAATGCAGCGCCACTATTTTGTTTGAACATTTCTAGTAGCTGAGGGACAGTCAAATGTTGTTTTTCTGCCTGTTGGATATCCACGACGATTTGCCCTTGGTGTAGCATGATCAATCGATTTCCGTAGCGGATGGCATCTTCCATATCATGGGTGACCATGAAAGCCGTCAAGTGCTGTTCGCTAATTAATTTGTCCGTTAGTTCCATCACCGTTTTTGAAGTTGCCGGGTCGAGGGCTGCAGTATGTTCGTCTAATAAAATCAATTCAGGACGTTGTAAAGTAGCCATTAATAACGTGATCGCTTGACGCTGTCCTCCAGAAAGCAAGCCGATTTCAGTGGTCAAACGATTTTCTAACCCAAGATTCAAGCGTGCGAGATGTTCCTTGAAGAAGGAACGATCTTGCGGCTTGACTCCTCGGAAAAAGCCACGTTTTTTACCACGTTTCATTGCTAGTGCTAAATTTTCTTCAACCGTCAATCGGACAGCAGTGCCTAATTTAGGGTCTTGAAAGACTCGACTGATTTCTTTGGAGCGAGCAACCACTGACTTTTTGGTGATATCTTTGCCATTCAATAAAATCTTCCCTTGATCCACTGGAAAAGAACCAGCAATACTGTTCAATAGTGTCGATTTACCTGCACCATTTCCGCCAATAATTGTTACGAAATCACCTTGTTTCAACGAGAGATTAACTCCTTTTAGCACATGGTTTTCATTGATGGTTCCTTTTTCAAACGTATGGTGGATAGATTGAAGTGTTAAAACATCAGTCATTGATAGATCCTCCTTTTGCTTTCGTACGCTTAGGTAACTTTAATTTTTGTTGGATTTGTGGAAAAGATAAACAGATAACCAGAACAAGTGCAGAAGCTAATTTTGAATCGCTTGGTTGAACGTTCAACTCAAAAACTAACGCTAAGATAAAACGATAGATCACGGCGCCTAAAATAATTGTCAATAATCGAAGAAGCAATGGTTGGTTTCGAAAGAGGACTTCAGCGATGATGATTGAAGCCAAGCCAATCACGATCGTACCGATCCCAGAGTTTAAATCAGCAAAGCCATTGTTTTGTGCAAGCAACGAACCAGATAAAGCAATACAGCCATTTGAGATCATATACCCAATGATTTTCATCGTATCGGTGTTGATGCCGTTTGCTTCACTCATTGCTAAATTATCGCCAGTCGCTCGAATCGCCAACCCCGTTTCTGTCCGTAAAAATAAAACAAGCAACGTGACAACGATCAATGCGACAAGTAAGCCAGCAATCAATACAGCATTTTCTTTTGAAACACCGAGTGATTCTGCCCATGTAAAGACGTTTTTTTGTCCTAATAATGAAAGATTAGGTGCGCCCATGATCCGTGAGGTAACGGAATATAAGCCAGTCATCGTGATGATTCCAGCTAGAAGTGCCGGAATTTTAAGTTTGGTATGGAGCAGTCCTGAAACTAAGCCAACTGCTGCGCCTCCTAAAAATCCTAAGAGGCAAGCAACGATTGGGGAAAGTCCATTAGTGATACTGACAGCAGCAATCCCAGCACCTAAAGGGAAACTGCCTTCAGCTGTTAAATCAGCGATATCCAGAATACGAAAAGTAAGGAAGACACCGATTGCCAGTAGTGCCCAAAGCACGCCTTGTGAAGCAGAAGATAAAAAGATACTTATTAAATTAGTCATGATTGTCCTCCTGTAAAATTATTCAGTCTCTTTGATTGTTGTTGGATCGATCCCAAGGGCTTTTGCCATGTCTTTATTGACATATAAGGAAAGATCATCTGCTGATTCAACCGGTAATTCACTCGGTTTTTTGCCAGCTAAGATCTTAGCAGCCATTTCGCCTGTTTGTCGCCCTAACTCTTCATAATCAATCCCAACAGTTGCTAAGCCACCTTCTTTGACTTGATCCACGGAACCAGCAACGATCGGTGTTTTTGTTTCTTTGGCTACTTCACCGATAACGCTAGCAGCACTGGCGAATGTATTATCCGTTGGGATGTAGATACCGTCGACATCTTTGGCTAAACTTTTTGTCACTTGTTGAACATCATTGGTGGAGTTTGCCGTCAATACTTTGACTTTCACTCCGGCTTTTTTCAATGTTTTCTCGGCTAAGTCTCCTTGGATTTTAGAATTTGCTTCCCCGTTGTTGTACATGATCCCGATCGTTTTTGCTTTTGGCACGATCTGTAATAATAGTTCGATTTGTTTTTCGATCGGTACCATATCCGTTGTACCAGTCACGTTTCCACCAGGTTTGTCATTAGAAGAAACTAAGTGTGCTTTTTCTAAGTCGGTAACTGCTGTCACTGTAATAGGAATCGTGGTTGTTTCATTAAGGAGCGATTGCGCAGCTGGAGTTGCAATCCCTAATAATAAGTCGGGTTGATCCTTTACTAATTTTTCACTCATACTTTTTAGATTGTCTTGATTGTTTTGCGCATTTTGATAGTTGATTGTTAAATTGTCGCCTTCTTTATAGCCATTTTCTGCTAGCCCTTCTTTGAACCCTTTGTATGTAGCATCTAATGAATTATGTTGAACCAGTTGTAAAACACCGATTGTTTTTGAGTCATCCGATTTTGCTGAGGAACTATTTGCAGTTCCACATCCACCAAGTGCTAGTAATAATGTTGCGCCTAATCCGATCAATAAATTTTTTTCATTTCTTTTTCCTCCTTCAATTTTGAAAACAAAAAATCCATTTAGACAAAACGTCTAAATGGATTGAGTATCGAAAGAGTATGTAAGTAAGAAATCGTGATTACTTTGTACTTTTCGCTTAGCCACTTAACGTAATGTCTACGTGGCTTTTGCGTAATACAAAGTTCTTTAGCCATCATAGATACAAACCAGTTGTTTGGTGTTTGTATCCATAATTCATGAATACAAACCTATCTAAAGTAGCTAAAGTAAAAGTTATTCAATTGTGTCGGGATAAGTTGTATATTCGGTTTTTGCATAAATAAATCCTCCACAAATAATAAATTTTCCTAAGTATAGCGGAGATGTAAGGGGATTGTCAAGACGAACATTCAGAAAATTCTCAAAATCCGTGAATGTTTATTCGATATACTATAGTAAGAAAAGTTTAAGAAAAAATGATGAAAAGAGGAGGGAAACGCCAGGAAGTGTTGACTTTTATGAAAAAAGAGTGTAATATATGAAGTTGCAAAAACTATCTGATGAAGTAAAGGCAGAAACGAAATATTGTCCGTTTCGGCTTTATAATAAGGAAACAAAAATAGAAGCGCATGAAGAAATGGTTTCAAAAGAATGCTCTATTTTTGGTTTTTTTTTGCCTAAAAGCCGCAAAAAATGTCTATTGTTATCTAAATATAATATTTTTAATATTATTGTAACAATTGATCGGGTAGTCTTTTTGAATGACATTTTAGAGGGGTGAAGAGCTTGGCTGGACACGTAGTAAAGTACGGAAAACATCGCGAACGTAGAAGTTTCGCACGAATCAGTGAAGTGTTGGAATTACCAAATTTGATCGAAATTCAAACAGACTCTTACCAATGGTTCCTAGATGAAGGACTAAGAGAAATGTTTGAAGACATTTTGCCAATTGATGACTTCAATGGCAATCTATCTTTGGAATTTGTGGATTATGAATTGAAAGAACCTAAGTATACGGTAGCAGAAGCACGCGCACATGATGCAAATTACTCTGCACCATTACATGTAACGTTACGTCTAACAAACCGTGAGACAGGTGAAATCAAAGCGCAAGAAGTCTTCTTCGGTGATTTCCCATTAATGACTGAACAAGGAACATTCATTATCAACGGAGCAGAACGGGTAATCGTTTCTCAGTTAGTGCGTTCACCTGGTGTGTACTTCCATGGAAAAGTAGACAAAAACGGAAAAGAAGGTTTCGGTTCAACTGTGATCCCGAACCGTGGTGCATGGTTAGAAATGGAAACTGATGCAAAAGATATTTCTTACGTACGTATTGATCGTACCCGTAAGATTCCTTTGACTGTGTTAGTTCGTGCCCTAGGATTTGGATCAGATGATACCATCTTTGAAATCTTTGGTGACAGTGAAACGTTACGCAATACAGTTGAAAAAGACTTGCACAAAAATGCAAGTGATTCAAGAACAGAAGAAGGATTAAAAGACGTTTACGAACGTCTACGTCCAGGCGAGCCTAAGACAGCCGATAGTTCTCGGAACTTATTGAATGCTCGTTTCTTCGATCCAAAACGCTACGACTTAGCCAACGTTGGTCGTTATAAAGTAAATAAAAAATTAGACTTGAAAACACGTCTATTGAACTTAACATTAGCAGAAACATTGGTTGATCCAGAAACTGGTGAAATCATCGTTGAAAAAGGAACTGTGTTGACTCACCAAGTGATGGAAACATTAGCACCTTTCATTGATAATGGATTGAATTCAGTGACTTACTATCCATCAGAAGATGGTGTTGTGACTGATCCAATGACTGTTCAAGTGATCAAAGTCTTTTCACCAAAAGACCCAGAACGTGAAGTGAATGTGATCGGTAATGGTTATCCAGAATCAGCTGTGAAAACTGTTCGTCCGGCAGACATCATCGCATCAATGAGTTATTTCTTAAACTTGATGGAAGGGATCGGCAACGTGGACGATATCGACCACTTAGGAAACCGTCGTATCCGTTCAGTCGGTGAATTACTGCAAAACCAATTCCGTATCGGTTTAGCTCGGATGGAACGTGTTGTACGTGAAAGAATGTCGATCCAAGATACAGAAACATTGACACCACAACAATTGATCAACATCCGTCCAGTGGTTGCAAGTATCAAAGAATTCTTTGGTTCTTCACAGTTGTCTCAGTTCATGGATCAAACGAACCCACTTGGGGAATTGACACACAAACGTCGTCTTTCAGCCTTAGGACCTGGTGGTTTGACTCGTGACCGAGCTGGTTATGAAGTTCGTGACGTTCACTATTCTCACTATGGCCGTATGTGTCCGATTGAAACGCCTGAAGGACCAAATATCGGGTTGATCAATAGTTTATCTAGCTATGCGAAAGTTAATAAATTTGGATTTATCGAAACTCCTTACCGTCGTGTTGATCGTGAAACTGGTCGTGTAACGGATCAAATCGACTATCTAACAGCTGACATCGAAGACCACTACATCGTTGCCCAAGCAAATAGCCCATTAAATGAAGATGGTACTTTTGCACAAGACGTTGTTATGGCTCGTGCGCAAAGTGAAAACTTAGAAGTTTCAATCGATAAAGTCGATTATATGGACGTATCACCTAAACAAGTAGTTGCGGTAGCGACAGCATGTATTCCTTTCTTGGAAAACGATGACTCCAACCGTGCCTTGATGGGTGCCAACATGCAGCGTCAAGCAGTGCCATTGATCAATCCACAAGCACCATGGGTTGGTACTGGTATGGAATATAAATCAGCTCATGACTCAGGAGCTGCTTTGCTATGTAAACATGATGGTGTCGTTGAATTTGTGGATGCCTCTGAGATTCGTGTTCGTCGTGACAACGGTGCATTAGATAAATACGCTGTAACAAAATTCCGTCGTTCAAACTCAGGAACAAGCTACAACCAACGCCCAATCGTTCATTTAGGCGAAAAAGTTGAAAAAGGCGATACTTTAGCAGATGGACCTTCAATGGAACAAGGTGAAATGGCGCTAGGACAAAACGTTTTAGTAGGTTTCATGACTTGGGAAGGTTACAACTATGAAGATGCGATCATCATGAGCCGTCGTCTTGTGAAAGACGATGTCTATACTTCGATCCACATCGAAGAATATGAATCAGAAGCTCGTGATACAAAATTAGGACCTGAAGAAATCACTCGTGAAATCCCTAACGTTGGGGAAGATGCTTTGAAAGATCTAGACGAGATGGGTATTATCCGTATCGGTGCGGAAGTCCAAGATGGTGACTTGCTAGTTGGTAAAGTAACACCAAAAGGGGTAACCGAATTATCAGCTGAAGAACGTCTTTTACATGCGATCTTTGGTGAAAAAGCTCGTGAAGTCCGTGATACTTCATTACGTGTACCACACGGTGGTGGCGGGATCGTCCACGACGTAAAAATCTTTACTCGTGAAGCCGGCGATGAATTATCACCAGGTGTAAACATGCTTGTACGTGTGTATATAGTTCAAAAACGTAAAATCCATGAAGGAGATAAGATGGCCGGACGTCATGGTAATAAAGGGGTTGTATCCCGTATCATGCCGGAAGAAGATATGCCATTCTTACCAGATGGAACACCAATCGATATCATGTTGAATCCTTTAGGGGTGCCATCACGGATGAATATCGGACAAGTATTGGAATTGCATTTAGGGATGGCTGCTCGTCAGTTAGGTATCCATGTTGCAACACCAGTATTTGATGGTGCAAGTGATGAGGACGTTTGGGAAACGGTTCGTGAAGCTGGTATGGCCAGCGATGCGAAAACCATCCTTTATGACGGACGTACAGGTGAACCATTTGACGGCCGAGTGTCTGTCGGTGTCATGTACATGATCAAACTTGCTCACATGGTCGATGATAAATTGCATGCTCGTTCAATCGGACCTTACTCATTGGTTACACAACAACCATTGGGTGGTAAAGCACAATTTGGTGGACAACGTTTTGGGGAAATGGAAGTTTGGGCTTTGGAAGCTTACGGTGCCGCTTATACCTTACAAGAAATCTTGACATACAAATCAGATGATGTAGTTGGTCGTGTGAAAACTTATGAAGCGATCGTCAAAGGCGAACCAATTCCAAAACCAGGTGTACCAGAATCATTCCGAGTATTAGTAAAAGAATTACAATCACTAGGATTAGACATGCGTGTCTTGGATATCAAAGATTCTGAAATCGAACTCCGTGATATGGATGACGAAGATGATGATTTGATCACTGTAGATGCTTTGACAAAATTTGCTGAACAGCAAACAGCCAAAGAATTAGAAAAGAAAGCTGCTGAACAAGTGGAAGATGAAAGACAAGATATCATCCAAAACTTTGAAACCGCAGAAGATAACTTAGACTAATCCGGTCTATGAGCTGTAAGGCGGTCGATGATCAGCCGCCTTGCGGTTTTGCCATTAAACGAAATGGAGGGAACCCCTTTTGATCGATGTAAATAAATTCGAAAGTATGCAAATAGGTTTGGCTTCTCCCGAAAAAATCAGAAGCTGGTCTTATGGTGAAGTAAAAAAACCTGAGACGATTAACTATCGTACCTTAAAACCTGAACGCGAAGGGTTGTTCTGTGAGCGGATTTTTGGTCCTACGAAAGACTGGGAATGTGCCTGCGGAAAATATAAACGTATCCGTTATAAAGGAATCGTTTGTGACCGATGCGGTGTTGAAGTGACACGTTCAAAAGTTCGTCGTGAACGTATGGGTCACATTGAATTAGCAGCACCTGTTTCACATATCTGGTACTTTAAAGGAATTCCTTCTCGTATGGGACTTGTTTTAGACATGAGTCCTCGTGCCTTAGAAGAAATCATTTATTTTGCTTCATATGTGGTTATCGAACCAGGAAATACCAACTTAGAGAAAAAACAATTGTTGACAGAACGTGAATACCGCGAAAAACGTGAACAATATGGACAAGAATTCCAAGCTGCAATGGGTGCAGAAGCAATCAAACAATTACTAGACAGTGTTGATTTAGATGCTGAAGCAGCTGAATTGAAAGAAGAATTGAAATCTGCTCAAGGGCAAAAACGGACTCGTGCGATCCGCCGTTTGGACATTTTAGAAGCTTTCCGTGCTTCAGGAAATGAACCAAGTTGGATGGTTATGGACGTTATTCCAGTTATTCCACCAGATTTACGACCAATGGTGCAATTAGAAGGTGGACGTTTTGCAACAAGTGATTTGAATGATCTTTACCGTCGAGTAATCAACCGTAATAACCGTTTGAAACGCTTGTTAGATTTGAATGCTCCAGGAATCATCGTCCAAAACGAAAAACGGATGTTACAAGAAGCTGTTGATGCGTTGATCGATAATGGTCGTCGTGGCCGTCCAGTTACTGGACCAGGTAACCGTCCATTGAAATCTCTTTCTCACATGTTGAAAGGGAAACAAGGTCGTTTCCGTCAAAACTTACTTGGTAAACGTGTTGACTATTCAGGCCGTTCCGTTATCGTTGTAGGACCTTTCTTGAAAATGTATCAATGTGGGTTGCCAAAAGAAATGGCGATCGAACTATTTAAACCATTTGTGATGCGTGAATTGGTTCAACGTGAACTAGCTTCTAACATCAAAAATGCGAAACGTAAAATCGAACGTCAAGAAGACGAAGTTTGGGATGTCTTGGAAGACGTAATCAAAGAACACCCAGTATTACTTAACCGGGCACCTACGCTACACAGACTTGGTATCCAAGCATTTGAACCTGTTTTAGTGCAAGGTCGTGCGATTCGTTTGCACCCACTTGTATGTGAAGCTTATAATGCCGACTTTGATGGAGACCAAATGGCCGTTCACGTACCATTGAACGAAGAAGCACAAGCGGAAGCTCGTATGTTGATGCTAGCTGCTCAAAACATCTTGAATCCAAAAGACGGTAAACCAGTTGTAACACCTTCCCAAGATATGGTTTTAGGTAACTACTACCTAACAATGGAAGAAGAAGGTCGTGAAGGCGAAGGAATGGTCTTCCGTGACCAAAACGAAGCTGTGATCGCATGGCGTAACGGCTACGTTCATTTACACTCACGTATCGGTGTGAACCCTAATTCATTAGGTGAAAAACCATTTACTGACTGGCAAAAAGAACGTACGATGATTACAACCGTTGGTAAGATCATCTTTAATGAGATCATGCCTCCAGAGTTCCCTTACTTGAATGAACCAACAGACTTCAACTTAACGGTACAAACACCGGATAAATATTTTGTTGAAGCAGGTACAGATATTCCTGCGCATATCAAAGAGCAAGAATTAGTCTTACCATTCAAGAAGAAAAATCTAGGAAATATCATTGCGGAAGTCTTCAAACGTTTCAAAGTAACTGAAACTTCTAAGATGCTTGACCGAATGAAAGACTTAGGGTATAAACATTCTACACATGCTGGTATCACAGTAGGTATCGCAGATATCAGTGTACTGAATGAAAAACAAGGAATCATCGAAAATGCCCATAAACAAGTTGAAACAATTACAAAACAATTCCGTCGTGGATTGATTACTGATGACGAACGTTATGAACGAGTAATCGCTGTTTGGAATGCTGCTAAAGATAGCATCCAACAAAAACTGATGGAAGGGTTAGAAGCGAAAAACCCAATCTTCATGATGTCTGACTCTGGAGCCCGTGGTAACATCTCCAACTTTACTCAGCTTGCTGGTATGCGTGGACTGATGGCTGCTCCGAATGGTCGAATCATGGAATTACCGATCATCTCAAACTTCCGTGAAGGACTTTCTGTCTTAGAAATGTTTATCTCTACTCACGGGGCTCGTAAAGGGATGACCGATACTGCCTTGAAGACAGCCGATTCAGGTTACTTGACTCGTCGTTTGGTTGACGTTGCCCAAGACGTTATTATTCGTGAAGAAGATTGTGGAACAGACCGCGGTCTTGAAATCCAAGCGATTCGTGAAGGAAACGAAATCATTGAATCATTAGAAGATCGTTTAATCGGTCGTTACACACGTAAAGAAGTACGTGATCCAGAAACGAACGAATTGATCATCGCTGGTAACCAATTGATTTCAGAAGATATTGCAAAACAAATCGTGGATGCAGGTGTGGAAACTGTCACAATCCGTTCTGTCTTCACATGTAACACAAAACATGGTGTCTGCAAACACTGTTATGGACGTAACTTGGCAACTGGATCTGACGTTGAAGTTGGTGAAGCAGTTGGTACGATCGCCGCTCAATCAATCGGAGAACCAGGTACTCAGTTGACAATGCGTACCTTCCATACCGGTGGGGTAGCCGGAGACGATATCACTCAAGGTCTTCCTCGTGTCCAAGAAATTTTTGAAGCACGTAATCCTAAAGGGCAAGCAGTGATCACCGAAGTAACTGGTGACGTCATCGATATCTCAGAAGATGCTTCAACTCGTACAAAAGAAGTAACAATCAAAGGGAAAACCGATACACGTACGTATACTGTTCCTTATACAGCACGTATGAAAGTCGCTGAAGGCGATATGATCCACCGTGGTGCGCCATTAACGGAAGGTTCAATCGATCCTAAACAATTGTTACAAGTTCGTGATGTATTATCAGTTGAAAACTACTTGCTGCGTGAAGTACAACGTGTATACCGTATGCAAGGGGTAGAAATCGGCGATAAACATATCGAAGTAATGGTTCGACAAATGTTACGTAAAGTCCGTGTAATGGATCCAGGTGATACAGATATCTTACCAGGTACATTGATGGATATTGCTGACTTCAAAGACCAAAACTACAATACATTGGTAGCTGGAGGCGTACCTGCAACATCTCGCCCAGTCCTTCTAGGTATTACCAAAGCATCATTAGAAACAAACAGCTTCTTATCTGCTGCATCCTTCCAAGAAACAACTCGTGTCTTGACTGATGCTGCGATCCGAGGTAAAAAAGATCCACTTCTTGGTTTGAAAGAAAATGTTATCATCGGTAAAATCATCCCAGCTGGTACTGGTATGGCTCGTTACCGTAACATGGAACCCAAAGAAGTCGGTGTTGCAAGTGAAAATGTTTATAGTATTTCAGACATCGAAGCACAAATGGCTGCAGAAGATGCAATGAATGAACAAACAAAATAATGTGACACCAAACAGAGCTAAGATGAACATCTTAGCTCTGTTTTTTTTGTCGTGCTAAAGTTGATAGAAACAAACGAAATTGAGAATTTGTTCATTATAGACGAGCATTTTTTCTTATTTTTGTACTTCTAGAAAAATAGGTCCATGAATCATTGAATTGCTTAGTGAAACTTGCTAAAGGTTGGTATACTAAATCATTTTTGTTCATCGTTCAGGTGAAACATTGTTCTTTTTGCTATGTAGGGTCGAATGGGTTGAGATTTTTTCAGATAATAAACGATACATAATCGAGTTTGAACCAAACGTTTCAGTAAGTGATGCGAGTGCTTGTTGAGCTTGAAGTATAAAAACTTCTTCTTGTAGTTGGGAATGTGAGGACGAAGGATGTGTGGTATTGAGAATCAATTTTTCAAGTAGATTTTTTGGGCTGTCTTGATCTACTAGCGTACCAGAATTCTTTACTGACTTACTTGGTAAAATTTGTTGAATTTTATCAGTGAAATTAGTTTTTTTGCATAACGTGTCCCCCTGAAGTTAAAAATTTTAGCGGTTGTTAATTCAAAATCTGTGGAAAAGTATAATATAAAAGAACTATCCACAAGGAAAAAGAAAAACCGTTTATTCTCTCTTGTGGAAAAAACAGTTGAGAGGAAAAAGAAAGTTATCCACAAAAGAGAATGAAAATAGGGAAAATTGATAAAAATACCGGGAGGGGGTAAAATGAGTATTTCTTTCAATAAATGTAAAAAATGTGAGAACAATAAATGTCGTTTAGGTTTAAGTCCTAGGAGTATTGTATATACTTTTAAATAGATGGATAAAAAAATCAAATCAATGAAAAGATTAGTAAAAAAGAAAATACTGCAATACTCTATCTTAATAAAGCAAGCAGGTAAGTATAGGAGTATCGATTCTTTGTTTATTCGTTTCGAAGGTAAGCAAAACAGTATCACCCTTTGATAAATCAAGGTATGATGAAAGACAAAGGGGGATTTTATATGACGAAAAAAGCAGTTTTTGCAGGTGGTTGTTTTTGGTGCATGGTCAAACCTTTTGAAACACAGCCAGGAATCATAGCGGTAACCTCTGGCTATACGGGGGGACATGTCCCAAATCCTACCTATGAACAAGTAACCACGGGTACGACAGGTCATACGGAAGCGGTAGAAATCGAGTATGATCCGTCTCTGGTTTCTTATGAACAGTTAGTCGAAATCTACTGGCAACAAACAGACCCAACGGATGCTTTCGGTCAATTTGCTGATCGCGGAGACTCTTATCGACCGGTCATTTATTATAGCAATGAAGAAGAACGTGAAATCGCTGAAGCATCAAAGAAACAACTACAAGAAAGTGGTCGATTCGATCGTCCGATTGTCACAAAAATCGAACCCCGAAGTGAGTTTTATCCCGCTGAGGAGTATCATCAAGACTATTATAAGAAGAATAAAATCCACTATAATCTTTACCGAGAAGGCTCTGGACGAGGGAGTTTTTTACGCAAACATTGGTCTGGAAAATAAGACACATTGCATTTTGAAGAATTTCAGTTAGGGATAAAAGCTGGTCATGCTTTGGCTTGCTGTGAATTTAGTGGTTTTTAAAGTTATCTAAGTGTCAATGGATCGACCATCTGGTTGATCCATTTTTTTATAAATCAAGGTTCATTGTCATTTGTTGAATGACAGCAAGCAGAAAAGATACTAAGCTATCAAAAGCGTACGTAATGAGGCAAATAAGCAAAGTCCGTCAAATCATTAATCATCATCAGTTAAAAGGCTCGCATCGTTGATAACCAATAAATAGACAACTAAATTACCACACATGAAGGAGAAAAAGTGCGACACTCAAAAAAGGCACAAAAGGTACTCTTTTAGATTTTTTATCGTGAGAGAGAAAAATAAAGAAAAAAAGTAATCCCAATAAACTAGCAAGAAAGAGGAGTTGCATCAGTTGATTGAGAGTTAGACCGCCACTCCAGCTTAAAAGTAATAAAACATCACCTAAACCTAAAAATTCACTCCCGTAACGAGTAAGGAAAAAACTGATCAAGAATAAAACAGCAAAACTAAGCCATTGAAACTCTCCTTTGATCAACCAAGTCATCCATAAGATAAACCAGATAAAATAAAGCGTTCTTCCCTCGATCATCAAATAAAAACTATCCATTAACGAGAGTAAAAAGGCTGACAAAAACCAAAAAACAAGTAACCCGTTTGGGCGCTGTGAAAAATAAAATAGCCAAACAGATAAACAACCACCGATACATTCTGCTATAAAATAAATCGGCGAAAGCTTGCTGCGACAGTTTCGACAACGAAAACGTTGGTAACAGATGGAAAGCAATGGGACCAGTTCATACCAAGCCAATACATGCTGACAGTTGACACAATGAGACCGTGGGTAAATAATAGAGTGTCCTTGTGGCAGGCGTTGTGCCACTAAGCATAAGAACGAACCAATGCAACAACCAATGATAAAATAGAGAAACATAGCGAGGGCCTCCTTTTAAAGAAAGATACGCCAATAACAACCATTTTATTTATTTTTAGTAGAGGTGACAAAATGAAGATTTCGATCGGAGTCGATATCGGTACGACACAAACAAAAGCAGTGGCATTCAACGAGCAAGCTGAAGTCATCGCTTCAGCTTATTTTCTAAATCCGATGATCCAAGAAGCACCAGGAATGGCAGAACAAGACCCAGAATTGATCTTCCACGGTGTATGTACAGTAATCAAAGAAGTCGTCAAACAGTTACCGAAGTCGACAACTATAGAAGTGATGGCATTTTCATCAGCGATGCACAGTTTGATTCTGTTAGATGATAATAAACACCCTTTGACCCGTATGATCACTTGGGCAGATAATCGTGCGAAAACACAAGCTGAAAAACTAAAAAACAGCCAACTAGGGTTTCACTTTTATCAACAAACAGGCACCCCAATCCATCCAATGACGCCACTAGTTAAAATCCATTGGTTGAACGAAACCCAACCAGAACTAACGAAGCAAGTGGCGTATTATGTGAGTATAAAAGAATATATCTTTTTCCGTTTGTTTGGACAATTAGTCTGTGACTACAGTACAGCCTCAGGCACAGGTTATTTTGATATCCATCAATTCAAATGGGCAGAAGAAGCGTTAAATTACTTATCAATCACTCAAGAACAACTACCTGCAGTGATGCCGTCAACCACGATACTCAATGGATTATCAAAAGAAAAACAAGAAATTTTAGGATTAGAAAATGATATATCATTTGTTTTAGGTGGTGCTGATGGTCCTTTATCTAATTTGGGGCTAGGAGCTTTTGGCGAAAAGGTAGCTGCGTTAACAGTCGGTACCAGTGGGGCATTAAGATTTATTACAGATAAACCACAACTACATCCCGAGATGGAAACCTTCTGTTATGTACTGGATCGTACACATTGGGTAGTCGGTGGCGCAACAAGTAATGGTGCAGGAATTTTTGATTGGGCAAGTCAAACTTTGATGCAAGAAGTAACTCAAGCGGCTATTGACCAAGGTGAAAATCCTTACAATGCTCTTTTCTCAGCAATTACGTTTGTCCCACCAGGAGCGAACGGATTACTCTTTCAGCCCTATTTATTAGGAGAACGAGCCCCTCTATGGGAGGCAGAAGCTTCTGGGAGTTTTTTAGGTTTGCAAAGAGACCACACGGAAAAAGAAATGATGCGAGCCATTCTAGAAGGAATTTGTTTCAATCTAAAAAGGATTTTGACAGGAGTTTGTTCAGAAGATCAGTTAACAGAAATTAGAGCTACAGGCGGATTCTCACAATCGCCTGTCTTTCGCCAATTAATGGCTGACGTTTTGGGGTATCCGCTCATTTTCCCGGCGGTGTCTGAAGCCTCCGCTTTAGGAGCCGTTTTCTTAGGGTGGCAAAGTATCGGGAAGATCACTGATTTAAGCGAAGCTATAGAAAAAGTACAGCTTGCTTCACAAGTACCAGTTCAACAAACGGTCAAAGAGACATATCAAAAAATCTTTCCGATTTTTGTTGAAACACAAAAACAAGTAGCGGCAACTTATCAGCCTTTAGCACATTTACGTCAAACTTTAAGTACTATGAATGAAAAATAGGATGAAAAAGTAGAATGACGGAATAAGAGAGGAATAGTGTAAGAACTAGAAAAAACGACTAAAGCAATAGAAAGTCTTTTCTAAGAAATGATAGGATGAAAATCGTTCTCAACTAATTGGTTTTATTGTACTTTTGTCTTAAAGTTTACTATGCTTTTATTGTAGACAAAAGTTAGGAGGAGAAAAGAAAATGAAATTTCCACAAACAAAAGAAGTATTAAATCAATTAGTTGCAGACTTGAGTCAAATGTCTGTTGTTGTTCACCAAACACATTGGTATATGCGTGGACCAGGTTTCTTGACATTGCACCCAATGATGGATGAATTTATGGATGACTTGAATGAACAATTAGATGAAATCTCAGAGCGTTTGATCACACTAGATGGTTCTCCTTATTCAACCTTACGTGAATTTGCAGACAACACCAATATTCCTGACGAAGTAGGCAATTGGGATCGGACTATTCCAGAACGCTTGGAAATTCTTGTGAAAGGCTACCGCTATTTGGCAGACCTTTACCAAAAAGGAATTGAAGTAGCTGGTGAGGAAGGCGACGACCCAACACAAGATATCTTTATCGAATTCAAAACAGCGACTGAAAAACGAATCTGGATGATCCAAGCTCATTTAGGAAAAGCTCCAGAAATCGATGCGTAAAATAATCATCAGCTGATGATATTATATAATAGTAGAAAAACTGCGAGGGAAGTTATTTTCCTTGCAGTTTTTATTTTAGAAGAGAAAGAAACGTTCTTCGTTCTAAAAAAGAATGAGTGCATCACAAGGATACGGGCAATAAAAACGAAAGTTTTGGATTGCTAAGAAAAAACGTTGACATTAAGGGGATTAGCAGGTAATATGTTAAATGGTATTGTTTGCCCCACAAAGAGCCCCGGAAACTCGAAGTGTATGTCAAACATCAGAACTTAAATTGGAGGAAACTAACGTGCGTACAACATATATGGCCAAACCAGGCGAAGTAGAACGTAAATGGTATGTAGTAGACGCAACTGATGTTCCATTGGGACGTCTTTCAACAGTTGTTGCATCTGTACTACGTGGTAAAAATAAACCAACTTTCACACCTCATTTGGACACTGGCGATTTCGTCATCGTAATCAATGCAGATAAAGTGAAATTAACAGGTAAAAAAGCGACTGATAAAATTTATTACCGTCACAGCAACTACCCAGGAGGATTGAAATCAATCACTGCTGGTGAATTGCGTGCTAAAAATTCTCGTCGTTTGATCGAAACTTCTGTAAAAGGAATGCTTCCTAAAAATACTTTAGGCCGCAAACAATTTACAAAATTGAATGTATACGCTGGAGCTGAGCATCCACATGCAGCACAACAACCAGAAGTTTTAGACATTACAAACTTAATCTAATAGGAGGGAATTTCATTGGCACAAGTTCAATATATCGGCACAGGCCGTCGTAAAAATGCAGTTGCTCGTGTACGTTTAGTACCAGGAACTGGTAAAATTACTGTAAACAAAAAAGATGTTGAAGAATACATTCCACATGCTGACTTGCGTGAAGTAATCAATCAACCTTTCGCTGTTACTGAAACAAAAGGCGCTTATGACGTATTTGTTAACGTAAACGGTGGAGGCTACGCTGGACAATCAGGAGCTATCCGTCATGGTATCGCTCGTGCATTGCTAGAAGTTGATCCTGACTTCCGTCTAGCTCTTAAACGTGCTGGCTTACTTACTCGTGACGCACGTATGGTTGAACGTAAAAAACCAGGTCTTAAGAAAGCTCGTAAAGCTTCACAGTTCTCAAAACGTTAATATATCTTTATATATCGATACTTTCAGGCGTTTCGTAATTCACTTTGCGAAGCGTCTTTTTTTGAGTTGACACCATTCCGGTCTGCATCTTTTTTGAGATAAATTGCGATAGGCAAATTCACCAATGGGCATTTGAATGACATTCGGTGCGTTTACATAGGTTCTCGTGATGTTTGTATCGCTGTGAGTCAATGCCTCAGAAATCTGTTCCAGAGCTACACCAGATTGTTTGGCTAAAGTTACCCCAGTATTTCTCTTCGAATTTGCGAGCCGAAATCAAATACTATATATGGAGTATAATGATGTCGAAATTATTTTGCTAGGCTGGCGAGCCATTGATTAATGCGAGACGGTCAAAGTTGATTAGAAATGATGGACATTTGATCATTACTGAGTAAGATTTTCATTCCGGCCATGTTCTCACTTACTTTGAATTTTATGTATGGAATAATGAATTATTTTTTTATCTTGGTATAGCGAACAATGATTTCTTGAAAATCCATCACTTATTCAGAATGTTCACCTTCATTTACATCACTATAAAAAATCGGACGTCTTACGAGATACTCATTGGTATAAAGCACGTCTTGATTTGTGGTATCAAGGGGTTGATCCAAGAGTGGCTTTGTGACGCTAGGTACTTTGAGGTTGCGCAACTTGAAGTCCGTTTTTTTCTTGTGTTCTTTCATATCCAAGTCCTTATCGAAACATTTGCTGATATAGCGCCCACAATTTTAGGTAATATCTACATCAATCTTATTGATTTTGATAAATCCGCGTCCCCAGATTGTAGTAACGCGATTGACGGAGATAAAAGGGAAGTCATGC
This sequence comes from Enterococcus sp. AZ078, assembly GCF_051714985.1. Lineage (NCBI taxonomy): Bacteria > Bacillati > Bacillota > Bacilli > Lactobacillales > Enterococcaceae > Enterococcus > Enterococcus sp. AZ078. The sequence goes on along the minus strand of NZ_JBIOSW010000001.1, from coordinate 2,847,852 downwards.
ACGGCAGACAATCTTTCCAGCTGGACCGGTTTTAACGAACAAAAACGGCTCTATGGCGCTGCCTCACCGTTTCGTCCTAATTGCCCAATAAACCCTTAGGAAAATTAGTTTTGTGTAGTGGGGCCTTATCTTTTCGAAATCAAAGTTGCCGCATCTGCTGTGGATGATAAACCATAACTGACGAATGGTCCGTTTGATCGTCCCCAAGGTACAATCGATAAATTGTTAAAATTAACCATAGATAAACCTTGTTGGCTAAGCTTTTCGGGAGTAATTACAATATATTCAGATTTGACTTTGACACTGAATTTTTCGTAGTGAAATTTTGGTAGGATACATTTATAACTCCAACTTAGAATCTCGACATCCTTTTGCCAGTAAGCGACATTGACTACTCGGTATTCTTTTTCGAGTTTTTCTTTTGGTAAAGTGAGATCATTGATTTTACTTGGCATAATAGCTCTTCTCTTTCGATATACAATAATTTATACGCTGCTATGCATTGGCCCCTGAAAATGTGATTAATTATCTAATATCAGCAGGAAACCGGTAGGCTGGTTTTACTTTGGTGATATTGAAGAATATATTGCGGACTACTTATGCCTAAAAGGACAGGCGATAATCGTGGAAGAGCATCCTGAAGTTGTTCAAACAATCAAAGAAGAGCTTTATACTGGAGAGTTTAAAAATCCTGCATAGGAAAATGAAGTTGGTTATCCATGTGAGAAATATATTGACGATTCTTTTTATGAACTGCAACAAGAAGTCATTAAAGAAAAAATTCAAAAAATAGTACGTGATAAGATTAAAAATTTACCGATTTCCGATAAATTATCTAAACAGAAGAAAGATGAAGCAGTCGCCGTTATCGCGAGTGGCATCATCGAATACATGAATGTAGCTGGCGAATTTAATTACGATAAAAAAGATGGTATGATTAAAATAGTTACACGAGAAGTCGGGAAGTGCGATTTTTTGAGGATAGCAATTTTGAAGATCGGTAGTTAGTGAGAAAACTAATAAATATCTTGGCAGATCAACAAAAACCAGCGAATTAATCAATCATTTATCTGAAGAGTTGACAGATAGGGCATTTACAGGATTTTTTGGTGGGAAAGAGTTGGTAGAAACGATTCAGACGTTAAGACCAGCGTTAATTAATCTGTCCAATAAAATTAGTGCTGATCAGCTTGAGGATTGGTTTGAAAAGTATAATTAATTTAAATTAGGGATTGATGATATGTCGTTAGGGGATCAATTGAGACTGAACCGATGATGAATAGGGCTATAAATTGGCTTAATATTCCCCGTCAGATTATTTCAAAAAAATTGTATGCTTACATTTGCATGGTATAATCACTGATAGTTAACATAAGGTATATTTCAGTTTTTTAATTGTGAAAAGACGATAAGACATTATTTTCTCTTAGCGAAAATCAATCAGGTTGTTTTGAAATATCGCGGATATTGTTTCGTCTTTATCTATTAAAGTGTTCATAAATACACTAATTTTTTCAAAAGGAGATTGTAGATAATGGATGATATAGGGGTATTTATTTCCCATTTAAAACAACAATACCAAAAGTTAGGAGTGGTAGTATCTAGCCAGGGTAAAGAAATTAATATGGATAGAGTGGAATTCGTAAAATTGAACCTATCTTTAAGCGAATTACTTCTGGAAAAGAGTCGGCGAAGTTGGTATCTGGTTGCTTCTGATTTTATCAAAGGAATAATAGAACGTTCTTCAGAAGAAGTTGTTCTGTTTGATAACTTTGAATTGATAATGAATCCAGAATTAGGTATCAACTTTATGGATTTATTGCTAGAACTAAGTAAGATAAAAATTGTTTTGATTGCATGGCATTATGATGTTGAAGGGACCACTCTCATATATGCAAAACCTGGGCACAAGGAATACCGCCGAATTGAAATGAAAGAAGATCAATTATTTTTTGGATAGGAGAAGAAAATGCTGTATAAAGAATTAGTAAATTTTGAACCAATTGATTCAGTCATCCAATTAACAGACGCAAATTCAACAGAAAAGGCAATGCACCTGTTGGATACATACGTAATCTCAGATCGCATGGCAGAAACAATTAATGAAATTATTTTTAAGCAACTACAATACGCTAGACCAGAGGACAACAAGGGATTATTGGTCGTTGGTAACTATGGCTCAGGTAAGTCACATTTGATGTCAGTGATCTCAACAATTGCTGAGTATGAAGGTGCTAGTAAGCATATTGCAAATAAAGAAGTAGCTGAGCACGCTAAACAAATTGAAGGACAATTCAAGGTAATCAGGTTTGAGATTGGTGGGGTAGATCGCCCGTTCAAAGATATTATTATTTCACAACTCGAAAAAGGCTTTATTGAAATGGATGTCAATTTTGAATTTCCAGAAGATGATTCGAAGTTAACCAATAATAAAGAATGGCTACTGGAAATGATGGATGCCTTTAATACAAAATATCCAGAAAAAGGGTTATTAGTAGTCGTTGACGAACTTCTGGATTATCTTCGTTCACGTAAAGAGTTAGAAATGACATTGGATTTAGGGTTCTTACGTGAGTTAGGTGAAATAGCGTATGATAGCCGCTTTAGGTTTATGGCCGGGATTCAGGAGATGCTATTCGATAATCCACGTTTCTATTATGTAGCGGATCCACTGCGACGGGTAAAGGAACGTTTTGAGCAAGTACGTATTGTAAAAGAAGATATTGCCTATGTTATTTCACAACGATTACTTAAGAAAAATGATTTACAAAAAGCTAAAATTCGTGAACACTTAACGGAGTTTTCTAAGCTCTATGACCGACTAAGTGAGAATATAGAAACATATGTTGAGTTGTTTCCAATTCATCCAGCATATTTATCGACATTTGAGAATGTTCATAATATTGAAAAACGGATAGCATTAAAAACCATTACCAATGAAATGAAGAAGATTATTAATCACGAAGTGCCGATAGATGATCCAGGATTAGTTTCCTATGATAGTTATTGGACATACATTGAGGAAGACCCATCTTATAAGACAATTCCTGAAGTTCGAGAAGTGATGGATAAAGTATCAATTTTGAAGGATAGGATCAATAGTGCCTTTCCTTCAACAAAAAGACGCTATCAAAAAATGTCTATTCGTATAGTGAATGCTATGGCATTGAATCGTCTAACTACTGATGATATCTATTCTAAGGTAGGGATGACTTCTGATGAATTGAAAGATGATCTTTTTCTAACAATTCCTGGTCAGATGGATATGCTGCTTGAAGATCCTGATCCTGCTGGATTTTTGAAAACAAATATAGATGTGGCTATTAAGACAATTATGGAAACCGTTAGCTATCAATATATTTCAGTAAATGAAGTCAATGCACAATATTATCTAGATTTGAAAAAGGATATTGATGTAGATAGTTTGATTGCAGATCGTGCTGAAATTATTGAAGCGGACACAATGGACCGCTACTATTTCGATTTATTACAAAATGCGATTACTTTGGATGATCTTACCTATATTTCTGGTTATAAGATTTGGTCATATGAGCTTCCTTGGGAGCAACGGCGAGTGATGCGAAAGGGATATCTTTTCTTGGGTTCTCCTAATGAGCGATCTACGGCGCAACCAGAGCGAGATTTTTACATTTATATGTTACGACCATTTAATATCGTAAACTATAAAGATGAGAAGCGCTCAGATGAAGTCTTCTTCAAACTTAATTTAGAAGACGATTACTTTGAAAAGACATTACGAAAATATGCTGCGGCAAAAGAGCAGTACATTGAAACAACACAAGCACAAAAACCCTTATTTAAAACTAAGTATGATAGCTACTATAAGCAATTGAATAAATGGCTGTTCGAACATTTTGTAGATGTATTCAAGGTGATTTATAAAGGTAAAGAAGGATATCTTTCTGATTTTGGAATGTTCCTTCCGCAAGAAGATACTTTGAAAGCAATGGTCAACTATGCTTCTGCAGAGTTCTTGAATGATGCCTTTCAAGAGAAATACCCAGATTATCCAACCTTTAAAGAATATAAGCCAGGATATCTAACAAATGATAATATCAAAACTTCCGCAAGTGATGCCTTGCAATTCTTAAATGGACGTTCAACAAAAACTGGGGAAGCCATACTGAACGGCTTGGTTATGGAAGATAGCACTGGGAAAGTCACTGCCGAATCCATTTCTAATTCTGGCTTTTCAAGATGGATTTTGGAAATGCTAGAAGAAAAAGGTAACGGCAAGGTGGTTAATAATAAGGAAATATATGATCAAGATGCCTTACGTGGTACAGGAGATAGACGTCTTTCAAAAGAGTTTAAATTGGAGCCCGAATTAGTAGTTGTCGTGATTGGTGCGCTTCTTTATGCAGGGAAATTAGAGATAAGCGTAGCTGGAACGAACTATACAGCAATGAACTATCGAGAGTTTGCTGCCGAAAATATCGATGTATTGTCTAATTTCGACTATATCAAAAAGCCATCTGGTCTTCCAATTAATGAAATCAATGCAGTACTAAATCTATTTGAGGAATACACACCAAACTTTGATGAGAAGATTCTAGAAGGATATATTAGGCGCCTTAGCAGCAAGTCAATTGAAGAAGTGAGTCATACCTTAAATACTATTGAGATGGTCAAGAAAGGTTTTTCTATTGGCGGCACAGAAGTTATGGATGCAAATACTCGACAAGATACAATTATGAGACTCACTTCTTATAAAGATTTTTGTGAAAAAGTCCAACGGTATAATACCGTTGCTAAAATGAAAAACTTTTCGGCTAGCGTTACTGAAATCACAGAACAAGAAGAAAACAAGAAATTAATTGATTCAATTGAACAGATGAAGAAAGACGTTGACGAAGTCGGTACACTAGTGACATACATTACACAGGCTACTTACAACTATGGCCTTGAGAGTGATTGGACAAAGAATGCCCAAGAAGCGATTAATGCTGTCGTTGTAGCCGTGAAGAAAGGTGCTGGATTCAAGTCGCAAATGGATGACTTGAAAGAAATTAAAGAGCACTATATAGATGAATATTATGATATTCATCAGAAATCTCGATTAACAAGTAAAGAGGAAATTAATCGTGATGCGCTACTTAATTCAGTTGAGGCAGATGTATTAGCTACACTAAAGGCCAATATCGACATTCTTCCGGGTCAACAGCTTATTGATTGGGTCCGAGAGCTACGTGCTACAAGAGCTTGTTTTTCACTAACAAAAGCTGAACTAAAACAATATCCGACATGTCCTCATTGTAATTTCGAAATTGGAAAAACTGATCGGAATTCTAAACTGGTTGTATCTAATGGTAAAGAAAAGTTGACTGGAATTTATGAAAATTGGATGGAGATTCTTGTAAGTAGCTTACAACAGGGAGACATTGTTGAGAATCGGGAACTCTTGAATAATGAAGAAAAGGTAGAAATTAATCAATTCATTGCTGCAAAAGAATTAACATTTCCGGTTAGTCCTCGATTCTTGAATACCATAAATAATTTGTTTAAAGGCTTTGAGAAGGTTGAATTAACCGAAGCGGAGCTGATTAAAGCGATGGGAGATGGTAGTCCAATGTCAGTTAATGAATTAGAAGGACGTATCCGTCAATTGATTGCAGAGCTAACTGAAGGCAAAGAAAAAAATAAAGTTAGAATTATGTTTAAGAGGTGAGTAGATGTCATTAGAAAATGAACAATTGTCTTTTGATTCTGAACAAAAGGAAAATAAAAGAGTGACAGTTCTCGGGTTGGAATTCGAAAACGATGATGCTCGTCGAGAGTATTTCCGGGAGGAACTGAGAAAAAAACTTCCTGAGTTGAGGGGAATTGAAGGATTTCCAATAGGAAATGATGAGAATATTATTGAATTATCTAATCCGCCATTCTACACAGCCTGTCCGAATCCCTGGATTTCAGATTTAATTGATGAATGGAGTGCTGATAAGCCTGGCATTGAATATCATCGCGAACCTTTTACATCTGATGTTAGTGAAGGAAAGAGTGACCGTATTTATAATATCCATAGCTACCATACAAAGGTACCCCATAAAGCAGTGATGAGATACATTTTGCATTACACGAATCCAGGTGATATTATTTTAGACGGTTTTTCAGGTACAGGGATGACTGGTGTAGCTACAAAATATACAAATAGTAGAGAAGAAGTAGAAAAATTAGGTTACTATGTAAATGATAAAAATGAAATTTTCGATGATTCAAATGAAGTTTTTTCTCAATTAGGAGAAAGACACTCCGTTTTGACGGAACTCTCTCCTGCAGCAAGCTTAATCTCAAATAGTTATAATGAGAATATATGCAGTGAAGATTTTAAAAACAAGAGTGAAAGTATTTTAGCTGAACTTAATAAAGAAACATCTTGGCTTTTTATGACTGAGGATAAAGATGGGAATATTGTTCCGATAAATTATTCAGTTTGGAGTGATGTTTTTCTTTGTCCCAACTGTGATAATGAGCTTGTCTTTTGGGATATAGCTGTTGATATGGACAATAAAGAAATGAAAAAAGAAATGTCCTGCCCTTTTTGTAAAGCAATCGTTACAAAAAAAGATATGAAGCAAGTATTTGTATCGAAGTTTGATAATATATTATCCCAAGTGATTAATGTTCCTAAACAAGAACAAGTTTTAATAAATTATTCAAATGGATCACAAAAGATTAATAAGCGACCAACTCAGTTTGATTTTGAATTACAAAAAAGAATTGAAGATTATGAAGTTGCTGGGTTTGTACCTATAAATTCGATAATAGCTGGTGACGAGACGGATAGATTAAAAAAATCTGGAATTCGACATGTGTTTCAGCTCTATTCCAAGAGAAACCTTATCGTAATGTCTGTTTTTTATGAAAAAATTAGAGGTACTAAGTATTTTGGTGAGCTCTTGAATATTCTAAGGAGCAGTAATTCATACTCGACTAAAATGGTAAAAGTGAATGTTCCAAGGTTACTTGATAAAGGCGGAGTATTTTCATTTGGGTTTGTTAGCGGCACGTTATATATTCCTAGTTTAAACGGCGAAAGACCAGTTCTGGATGCAATAAAATCTAAAACGAAGAGTATGATAGCAGTGAATGATGGTATTCAAAACTCATGTGTTGTGTCAAATCAAAGTACAACTGATTTAAGAAATATTCAAAGGAATAGTATTGATTATATATTTGTTGATCCTCCCTTTGGGGCAAATTTGATGTATTCTGAATTGAACTATTCTTCAGAATCATGGATGAACTTATTCACAAATAATTCTCAAGAAGCAATAATGAATAACATGCAGAATAAAGCAATTGGTGATTACAAATATCTGATGAGCAGATGTTTTAGTGAATTGTATAGAGTTTTGAAACCGGGAAGATGGATGACAGTTGAATTTAGTAATTCAAAAGCAAATGTTTGGAATTCAATTCAGGAAGCCATTCAAAATGCAGGTTTTATAATCGCAAATGTCGCCGCATTGGATAAAAAGCAGGGAAGCTTTAAGGCAGTTACCACGACGACGGCAGTAAAGCAGGACTTAGTAATTTCTGCTTATAAGCCTACTGAAGAGAATATTGAGAAAATGAAGGCACAACGTAATAATGTGGAATCAGCTTGGACGTTTGTTACACAACACTTATCAAACCTTCCAGTATTTATGGGAGACAAAGGTGATGCGGTAATCATATCCGAGCGAACACCACGTATTCTATTTGATAGAATGGTTGCCTATCATGTTCAACAAGGTCTACCAGTCCCAATTTCTTCTGCTGACTTTCAATCAGGTATTGCTAGTCGTTATCCGATGCGCGATGGCATGGCTTTCTTAGACTCTCAAGTGGCAGAATATGATAAAAAACGAATTCTTGCAAAAGAGTTTGCTCAATTGTCGCTATTTGTATCTGATGAAAATAGTGCTATTGAATGGATTCGTCAACAATTAATGAAAAAGCCACAATCTCGACAAGATCTCCATCCGCAATTTATGAAAGAGATTCAGCATATTGCAAAGTATGAAGAATTACCTGAGCTCGATGAGTTGTTAGCACAAAACTTTTTATACTATGATGGAAATGGGGCAGTACCCAATCAAATTAGTACCTATTTGACAAAAAATTATCATGATTTGCGTGGCTTAGAAAAAGATGATGTTTTATTAAGAGAAAAAGCAAAAAATCGGTGGTATGTTCCAAATCCTAATCAACAAGCTGATTTGGAAAAACTGCGAGAGAAGAATTTATTGCGTGAGTTTGGCCATTATCTTGATGAAATCAATAATAGCAAGAAGAAATTAAAAGTATTCCGTACAGAAGCAATCCGTGTTGGTTTTAAGAAGGCGTGGATAGAAAAAGAATATCAAACTATCGTAACAGTGGGTGAGCGTCTACCAGAAAAAGTAATCCAAGAAGACGATAAGCTCTTGATGTATTATGATAATGCTTTAATGCGAACAGAAATGTAATAAATACTAATTATAAAGAAACTTGATAGATTCTACACATAGAGGAAGTGATGAAAATGAACTGGATAAACGAGATTACAGACAGGTTCCCGCAGAAAAAGATTTATCTTGTAAGAGATGACGATGGATTACTGATGATAGATAGTGTTAAGGTCGAATTGTCTGAGTTAGATGTTTCTGTAATAACCTATAGGGATCCAGTTCATTTTCGTTATACATACGAAACTAAATTCGGTAGAAAATTTGATGGAACACTACTTATTCGCTTGGTAGATACTGATTTTCAAGAGGTTCCTTGGGACGTGTACCAAAAAGCATTTCGTGAATCTATTGGAATTACTGATATATTTCCCTTCTTGGACTGTAAAGCTGTGAAAGAGCTAGGCATTGAAAACTGGGAGCAATTATACAATGCCCAACAAAGTTTAACAACAAGACAAAATTATGTTTCTTCAATGAAATTTATAGAACGTGTGATGTATCATGAATCTGATGAACACATTTCAATGATACTTGATCCTTATGTCGAAGATTTTACGCTATTTAATAAAAAAGCTCCGGTCTTACGTGAATGGGGCGAGATTGCTAGATTGATTGGTGAACATCGCTTATATCGTAGAACGGATAAGGAATTCGAACTATTAGTCGATGATGCCAATAAAAAATTTCAAGAGTATTTAAAAAGAGATTATGACAGAAATCTTTCCCTACCTCCGGCAAAACAGCCAAATTATGTTAATCAAATTTTGAATTATTTATACAGAATGCAAGGTATTTCGAATAGAAAATTAGCTTTGATTGTTATGGATGGAATGAGCTTTACTCAATGGAGTGTTGTCGAAAAATGGCTAGTTAATAAAAGCTTTGATTTCCGAACCGGGGCAACCATGGCGATGATTCCGACTATTACCTCTGTTTCAAGACAAGCAATTTTTTCTGGAAAAAGACCTAGTGAGTTCCCAGGAACAATTCCCAGAACTTCCTCGGAGCCAATTCAATGGCGTAAATTTTGGAAAGAAAAAGGATTCCTCGAAAATTCAATCAAGTATCAAAAGGGTTTAGGGCACACAGACTATCAAGATACCGTTCTTGAGTTTAGATACGCGGGTACAGATATCTATGGGTGTGTCATCGATGTTGTGGATGGATTTATGCATGGTGCCAAGCAGGGTCTGGAGACAGTTCAATCAGAATTACGGATTTGGCTTGAGAAGGGATTCTTAGAATCTATGTTAAGTGACTTGATGAATTTAGATTATGATGTGTATATTACGTCTGACCATGGAAATGTGGAGGCAACTGGGATTGGACGAATTCAAGAAGGTATTCTTGCTACAGGGAAATGTCAACGTGCTCGGATATATGACTCTGAAGTACTTAGGTCTAATACACATGATTTATACACTGAATCAACCATAGAATGGGAGAGTGCAACGTTACCGAATAAGGGTTATTTTTCGTTAATTGCTAAGGAAAAATTTGCATTTGTACCTGAAAGTGAGACAATTATGACCCATGGTGGAATGCATATGGAAGAAGTAATTGTGCCTTTCGTAAAAGTTTTAAAAAGGGATGGTCGATAGATGAAAAAAATGGTGGGATTATTTCGTGTAATGACATTTGAAGAGTTGGACAAAGCTGCTGAAGTAATGTTGAAATATTCACCTACAGACGCATATCAAATATTAGATGAGACCTTTGCCAAAACAATTAAAGGGAATACGTTCCGCAGAAAAGCTCTAAACAATTTAATGAACGTATGGGGGAACGGACAAAGACCACTTTCTGATTTTCAAGAGAAAGTACTAAAACAATATGCTATTTCAAATTACGATGAGAAAAAAACATTGCAAGTTTTGATGCTGCTTTATTCTTTTTCATTTTTTTCAGACACCATAAATATAATTGGGAAGTATCTACGTATGCAGGATACTTTTCAATCAAAAACGATTATGGAAGAAGTTCGTAGCACTTATGGAATGACTGAGACAGTGAATAAAGGTTTATTGACGGTTTTAGGTTCCTTGGTTGATTGGGGATTTCTATTGCGGAGCAAGCCTGGTGTATATGAAATTATCAATCACAAAATTCTGATTACTGACGAGTTTATAAAGAACGTGTTGATACGCTCTATTTTAGCCCATAGAGATGCTGAATACCTTCCACTAGAAATTATAAATAATCAAGCGGGATTATTTATGTTTGATTACCAGGTTAGCAGATTAGAAGTTCGTCATGATGATTTAAATGTGTTACGAGAAAGAACGGATACTTTCATAGGGTTAAAGTAACGATTATATAAATTGAAAGGAGAATGAGAATGGGACAATAGTCAGAAAAAAATCTGATTATTGCCCCATTTTTTTGATTTTAAGGTACACAAAAAGCACACAACCTTGTATGATTAAAGTGCCTAAACAAAAATCAAAGGAGTGTGCTTTATGTTTAAAAATTATACCATCAACCAAACAACTTTACCACTAGATGTAGAACATTATATTCCAGAAACGGATGTTGCCTTTGAGGTTCACTCGTTAGTAGAAACGATCCCACAAGCGCTTTTCAATTTAACATGGAGAATTGGCGCTATCTTGAAGAACAAGACACTTACATTTGCCCAGCGAATCGTCCGGTACCGTTCAAAAATTATAGTCGCAGAAAAGATAAAGGTGGCTTTATTCGAGATTTCAAAATCTATGAATGTGAGGATTGTCGGAACTGTCCAGTTCGTCGTCAATGTACGCGTGTGAAAAGTGAACAAAAGCGAAAAATTCAAGTAAATAATAATTGGCGCTATTTCAAAGCAGAATGCAGAAAAAACTTTTAGAGGAGAAAACTGGTTCGATTTATCGGAAACGAAAAATGGATGTCGAACCCGTGTTTGGTCATCTAAAGGCTCACTTGGCGTTCCATCGTTTCCATTTGCGTGGGAAACAAGGAGCAACGATTAATATTGGTTTGGCACTGATGGCATTAAATTTAAGAAAATTGGGAAAATATATGGAGAGGAAAGTGCGCATAACAGAAAAAATAAGTTCGATTTTGACAATAAACATCAAAATCGAACTTATTTTCTTTTTTAGAAAGAACTATTGTCCCATTCCTTTTTTCATTTTAAATCATAAAAAAGTTGTCGTGAGTCTCACCAACATCAAAAAGTATAGGATCATAATAATCTGTTCCACTTTAATGTGGAACAGATTACGTATTTATCTTTAGGGAGAAAAACTCTATGATATAGACAAGGAAAACGTTTTCTGAGGTGATGATGGATGTTATCAAAGCGCGAGAGTCAGTTAATTGAATTACTTTTAGAGGAGGAGAATTTTCAACCAGCAAGTTTCTTTAGTGAAAAACTCAATGTTTCGAATAAAACAATTTATCAAGATATTCAGAAGCTGGGACAGTTCTTGAATCGTTTTGAGTTAAAAATTGAAAAAAAACCTCGCATTGGGATCTACCTAATTGGAACGTCAACTAAAAAAAATGATGCCAAAATATTTATCACTAGTAAAGAAGCTATGTCAACAGAGGTAAAGTATAGTTCAAATTATCGGAGAGTGTACTTATTCGCCAATCTAATTTTTAAAACGGATAAAAAAAGATATGAGTATTTTGAAAAAAAGTTTTTTGTCAGTATTGCAACTTTACGTAAGGACTATGAGGAAATCATCAAATATTGTCGATTAGCTGGGATTAGGATTACTTCAAATCATGTAATAGACACACAAAAAACACCTGAAGAGTTGATCCAGCGGACATTTGTCAATTATTTTGAAAAAAACATCGGTGTAGGGAATGAAAAATGTCAATATCACTTTGTTTTTGATCAATCGATGGTTAAGTTTGTGGATGATTTTGTAAAGAATTTTTACCAACAGTCTAAACAGCAACCAACAAATTATATTGTCCATTCACTCAAACTTTCGTTGTTAACTTTGATTGGTCGAGTAAAGCATGGCTACCATTCACAAACAAATAAAAATCCTTTGTTTGTCGAAATAAAGAAAATGGAATTATATATGGTGGCACTAGATTTTTCAAATGGGGTCAAAGATGAATTGAATTGTTCCTTTACGATAAATGATCTTTACTTTATTTGTTCGTTGTTTATGGGACATGGAGTGAGACCGTTTGTGAATCTGGCAACCCATAGTCAACAAATCATGGAGACCACCAAACAATTTATTCAAGATATGTCGACACTGGTTGAGAAGGATTTGGAGCAAGATAGTCAACTGCTTCAATCTCTATTTGCCCATATTGAGCCAATGGTTTATCGGTTGCAAATGGGGATTACCATTAAAAATCCTTTAAAAGAGGATATCATTCGGCAATACAGCACAATGTATACGCTAACAACTTACTGTATTCCAAAATTGGAAAAAGCAATGGGGATCAGAGTAACGGATGATGAAATTACTTTTTTGACTATTCATTTTCAGTTAGCTTTTGAAAAAATTGTGAATACGAAGCATGTTTTTCTTATTTGTCCAACGGGGTTGGGAACTTCGCAATTATTATTTCAGCGTATTCGTCATAGTTCTCCTAGCACCGTAGTCTATGAAGTGATTGATGTTCAAAAGTTGCAGGATTACAACTTAGATAGTGTCGATTTGATTATTTCAACAGTCAAATTAGAAAATGAATATCAAACGCCGATTATTTATGTTCGACCATTACCAACGAAAGAAGAAATTGCATTGATTAATCGTCATCTTCTTACCTTGAATCAACAAGACAATACATTTTTACCATCCATTGCACCGGATAAAACGATTTTAAAGAAATATTTGAAGGATGGTTGGATGTTTTTGAATCAAGATTTTGATAGTAGAGAATCAGTACTTTCTTTCATCACTGAGAAATATAAAGAAGAACAATTAGTAAAGGATAATTTTCTTGAGGTTGTACTTCAAAGAGAAAAACTAGGAGCTACCGGACTTTCATCAGGCGTAGCCATCCCACATGCAAATCCTAAATATGTAGTCAAAACAAAAATTTCTATTATCACTCTAAAAAACAAAATTACTTGGGGAGATGTGGATGTAAGGGTTGTTTTATTCTTAGCGATTGCAGAAGAAGATATGATTCAAGTGAAAAATATGATTGCACTACTTTATGATGTCTTTGTCTCACCTGAGAGAATAAAAAGTATTGCAAGTAAAGAAACAAGGAATGAGATTATTAACGAAATTATAGGAAAGAGGAAGTAAGATGACGAGTTATTTTGGAAAGAAAATTGCATTATTTCAATCTGAGGTAAAGAGTCAGAAGGAAGCTTTATCAATTATTGCAACTTGTCTATATCAAACAGGTTTAGTGAAGGATTCGTTTGCAGAGAATGTACTGAAAAGAGAAGAAGTGTTTCCTACTGGCTTATTAATCAATGATGTTGGGATTGCTATACCACATACGGATGCAGAACACGTGAATGATTCTCAAATTGCATTTATGTCATTGAAAACACCAGTAACTTTTTATGAAATGGGAACTGCAGATAAGGAAATTTCAGTCAGCTTGATCTTCATGTTGGCGTTGAAAGAACCACATGCACAGTTAGAAATGTTACAGAAGTTAATTACGATGTTTCAAAAAAAAGAGGTGGTTCAAAAGCTTCGAGCTGTAAATAATACTGAGGAGTATTATCAAATTATTGAAAAAGAAGGATTCGTTTAATAACCATTTTGAGGGGGAGCATTATGTTAGATTTATTACAAAAATTTGTTGATCTCGGATCAATCGTTGTATTGCCAATCTTAATTTTTGTTTTTGGTTTGATTTTAGGAACGAAACCGAGTAAGGCTTTTATTTCAGCATTAACGGTTGGTGTTGGATTTGTCGGGTTGAATTTAGTTATCGATTTATTGACCAATAGCTTAGGACCAGCAGCACAAGCGATGGTTGAACGTTTTGGACTAAACTTAACAACCATTGACGTTGGTTGGCCGGCAGCAGCTGCGATTTCTTATGGAACCGTTTTAGGTAGTTTGGCGATTCCAGTAGCTATCGTAGTCAATGTGTTATTAATTATTGTTGGCTTAACAAAAACACTGAATGTTGATATTTGGAATATCTGGCATGCAGCATTTGTTGCTTCACTTGTCTACGCAGTAACGAATGACTTTGCAATGGGCATGTTGGCAACGGTTATTTATACAATGATGATTTTATTGTTTGGCGATATTTTAGGACCAATCATCAATAAATTCTATGGATTTCCAAATATTACCTTCCCACACGGAACAGCAGCACCCGGGTTTGTTTTTGCCTTACCTTTAAATTGGTTATTCGATAGGATTCCAGGATTGAAAGATTGGCATGCAGATCCAGAAACGATTCAAAAACGGTTTGGCATCTTTGGTGATTCAACAGTCATGGGCTTTTTAATTGGTTTGGTTATGGGGATTTTAGCTGGCTATGATGTTGCGGGAATTGGACAATTAGCGGTGAAAACTGGTGCTGTAATGGTCTTAATGCCTAAAATGGTGGCACTTTTAATGGAAGGCTTAACACCTATCTCAGAATCAGCAAATTCATTTGTTCAAAAACGTTTCCCAGGAAGAGAATTATATATCGGGATGGATGCCGCATTGTCAGTAGGACACCCAGCTGTATTGTCTTCTTCGTTAATCTTAGTCCCAATCACGATTTTATTAGCAGTGATTTTACCAGGTAACACAACCTTGCCTTTCGGTGATTTGGCAACTATTCCATTCTTAGTTTGTTTGATGGCAGCTGTCTTTGGTGGAAACATTATTCGAACAATCTTAGGTGGGACGATCTACATGGTCACCATTTTATACATCACTTCATGGGTGGCACCATTTTTAACAAAAGCAGCACAAGCGGCAAACTTTGATTTACAAGGACATTCATCAGTAACTGCGATGGCAGAAGGTGGACTGTGGACAACACTTCTATACGTGGGTGGTGCAAAACTATTTGGTTACTTTGCCCTAGTCGGAATTGGTCTGATTATTACAGGTTTACTATTCTACGTGAATCGCATTTTACCTAAAAGAGCAGCTAAACAAACTGAAGCTTAATACAAAATAGGAGAGATGACAGATGAAAAAATTATTAATTATGTGCGGAACAGGTGTGGCTACTTCAACAGTGGTAACAGGAAAAGTAAAAGAATGGTTGAAATCAAAAGGACTCGAAAATGAAGTGAAACTATATCAATCAAAAGTTGCTGATGAGATTGGTAAAATTGATGACTACGATATTGTGGTCAGTACGACCGTGGTTCCTGACAACATTAAAGATAAAGTAATTATGGGGCTTCCTTTATTAACCGGAATTGGCATTGATGGGTTGTTTGACGAAATTGAAGCGAAGATTAAAGCCTAAAAAATACTTGAAAAGAAGGTAATCAAATGTTAGTTACAACGAAAGAGATGTTTGAAAAAGCGCAAAAAGAAAACTATGCGATTCCGGCAGCAAACTTTTTTGATTTAGATTCTGCAAGAACCTTTGTAGAGGTTGCAGAAAAAATGCAAAAGCCATTAATTTTAGCCTTTGCACAAGCGCATATTGAAGAATGTCCTCTTGAAGAGGCAGCATTAATTGCAAAATATTTAGCCAAAAAAGCAAGTGTACCAGTAGCACTTCATTTGGATCATGGACAAGATGAGGAAATCATCAAGCAAGCAATCGAGCTTGGGTTCACTTCTGTGATGATAGATGCTTCGCAAGATGAGATTGAAACAAATATTCGTCGTTCAAAGGCGATTGCGGAATATGCTCATGAAAGAGGCGTTGTGGTAGAGGCTGATATTGGACACGTGGGAACGGGAAATAGTTATGAATTTAAGGAAACCACGGACACCATTTATACCGAAGTGGAGGAAGCAGCACGTTTTGCGAAAGAAACCGGCGTCGATTCATTGGCAGTTTCGATAGGTACGGCTCATGGGCAATACAAAGGAACACCGAAAATCAGCTTTGAGCGGTTGGAAGAAATTAAAAATGAAGTTTCAATTCCATTAGTGTTGCATGGGGGCTCATCATCTGGTGATGAAAATCTACACAAATGTGCTGTTTCAGGGATCAATAAAATTAATATCTTTACTGATTTTATCACAGCAGCAATGGATGTAATTAACGAAGAAAAACCAGAGGATTATTTTACACTTAAACGATTAGCGAACCAAGCGATTGCGGATACGTTAGTGCATTATTACAAAGTATTTGCAACAAAATAGAGGAGGGCTCTCATGAGAACAGTAAGAAAACCATTTTTTGTGGTTAATCCTAAATCTTATTTGTGTGGTGAACAGGCATTGGAACTAGCAAAAACAGCGGATCAATTAGCTGCAGCATACGATATTGATATCATTTTTACTTGTCAACATGTTGATGTTCGGCTAATTAAAGAACAGACAACGCAGTTGATTGTGAGTGTTCAACATATCGATGGGATAGTCCCTGGTAGAGGGATGGGACACGTTTTACCTGAAGGCGTTGTAGCGGCTGGAGCAGAAGCGACCTTCCTGAATCACGCAGAACGTCCTTTATCGGTTAGTGAGCTGTGCGATGCCGTCAAGCGAGCAAAGGAACTTGGTCTATTGACTATTGTCTGTGCAAATTCTTTAGAAGAGGCGAAGCTCGTAGCTTCCTTGAAACCTGATGTGATGGTTTGTGAGCCTACGGAATTAATAGGTACAGGTCAAGCAAGTGACATTTCTTATATGATTCAAACCAATGAAGCTGTACGCAAGATGGATCCTGAAATTTTTGTTCTGCAGGCAGCAGGGATTTCAACGGTAGCAGATGTTCGCAAAGCACTTGATTCGGGGGCTGATGCAACGGGTGGAACCAGCGGGATTGTTTGTGCCAAAGATCCTGTGGACACATTGAAAGCGATGATTGAAGAAGTAAGTAAATGGAAAAAGGAGCAATCGACAAAATGATAACTTATACTGAGCAACTTGTTTTGACTTCAAATGGACAGCGAGTGACGTATCATAATATTACCGAACAAGTAAAAGAAATTGTGGCAAAAAGTGGGATAAAAAATGGCATTTGTCTTGTTCAGTCGCCACATACTACTTGTTCAGTTATTTTTGAGGAATTCATGCACGATTTGGATTTTAATGGGGATGAATTTTTACAGGTTGATTTAAATCGGATTCTTGATCGGATCATTCCTCGAGAATTAACGGAAAATACCGATTATCGTTATCCTGGTCCGAAGCATCTTGATTTCTTGCTGTCCTTAGATGATCCAGACTATGCTGGTGATGCTGGAACGATTTTAAATGGAGATGCACATATCCGAGCATCATTCTTCGGAGCAAGTGAAAATTTCATTGTCAAAGAGGAAACACTAATGACAGGAGCTGTCGGCTCGATTTATTTCATTGATTTTGATCAAAACCGTGTTAGAAATCGAAAATGCCATATTTTAGTAATGGGTGAATAGAAAAGTAATAAGAAACAAACATTTGGGAAACTAATTGAATGATCACACCTATAAAAATTAATACGAAAGATAATAGTTAGTTCATTCCGTTTTTTTGGTTAAACTACTAAAATTCATCATAGAGAATACTATAGGGAAACAAAAACTATTTAGTTTAGAAAAAGTATAGCCAGTTATCTGATCGGTAAATAAGATCATTGGGAAGACCTTGCTTAAGGCGTTCTTCTCAGTGATCTTAATTTATTGTTATTTAAATCCATCCTTGCTTTATTGCAAAATTTATCGCTTCAATTCGTGAACGTGATGCTGTTTTGCTTAGAATAGCAGAGATGTAATTACGTACAGTTCCCTCACTCAAAAATAGAGTTTGGGCAATTTGTTGGGTGCTGATGCCGGTTTTTAACAACGTTAAAATTTCAAGCTCTCTTGGGGTTAAAGGGTTTTTTTGAGTAATGAATGATTGAATAACCAATTCAGGTGAAAAAATCGTATCACCCGCCATGATTGAGCGGATCGAACGAATAAGTTCTTCACTGGGACTATCTTTTAGCATATAACCGTTGACATTGTTCTGTAAAGCTTGCTGAAAATAGTGTTCTTGCGCAAAGGTAGTCAGAACCATAATTCTCACATCCTGTTTTAATAAACGAAGCTGCTTAGCAATTTCCAAGCCAGTCAACTTAGGCATTTCAATGTCTAATAAAACGATATTTGGTTTCAATTTGATGATGTCAGATAATGCCGTATCACCATCTGTTGCAGAACCAATAACTTCAAAATCTGTTTCAAGATTCAAAATCATCGTTAATGCAGTGTTCAATAATTGTTGATCCTCTGCCAAATACAATTTAATCATGCTCATTCTCCTTAGGCAACGAAATGACAATCTTTACTCCTTGTGTTCCAGTGATCGTCAACTGTCCTTTTTCAGTTTGAATCCGTTCTTTCATTCCGCTGATTCCATAGCCGGTTGATTTTAGTTGAGTGAATCCTTGTCCATTATCTTGAATGGTAATAAAATAGGTGTCTATATTCTCGGTAAAATCAATCATCGCAATACTAGCTTTGCTGTGACGAATCATATTTGTGATGGCTTCTTTAATAACTGCGGATACTGTATGTTGAATGTTCGTCGGCCATTTTTCGGCTAGTTCCTCTCCTACAGAATGAAGCTGAATATTGGTAAGAACTAAATTTTTTTCTTCTTCTAGCATCGTTTGGGCAATTGTTCGCTCTTGTAAATTTGAAACGATCCCACGAACTAATGATAAGTTTTTTCGGGAAGTCTCAGCAATATCATGTAATTCATTGGTTGCTTGGCGTGAATCAATTGCTATTAATTTCTCCGCTAATTCAGCCTTTAATGAAATGATGGAAAACGCTTGGCCTAAATGATCATGGAGATCACGAGCAATACGATCTCGTTCATTTTGGCGCACAACTGCTTCTAAACGTTTATTTTGTTGGTTGAGGCGATAGATCCGCCGATAAGATTCCCCTACCGACTTAGCTGCTAGTGGTGTAATAATAGCAGCTATGATAGTGATACCTACATTAATGTAACTGGATGAATGGGTGAAACGAGTGGTCCACAACATAGCGCCAAGACTAATCATGACGCTTACATAATAACCAGTCAAATAATGATAGAATAAACGTTTGGTTACTGGCAGGGAGCCAATCTCCCAGGCAACGAAAATAAAGAGATATCCATTTTTTTGAAAGATACCAAATAAGCAGGCAATCAATAATTGAAGGAAAACGTCCCATGTTAAAAATTTATGAACTTCATAGCCATCTCGGTAAGCTTTTAAAAAAATAACTAAAAGTAATATAAATAACCAGTCAAACCAAGAAGTAAGGGGGAACAATGAATAGATCGTCGGTATTAAAAATACTAACCAGAAATAAGGTGCAATGCCGAATCGTTTTGGGAAAAATATGTGCTTTTCGAAAAAACTCATATGGTAGAAACCTCACTTTTACTTTGAAAAAAGACGACTACTTTGAACAGTACGAATAAAATGATCGTCCAAACTAAGAGTACCCCAAAACTAACAAAATTAAAACGTTGATAATTGATAAATCTTCTTAAAATTACAGCTGTTTGATAAGTTGGTAGCCAGTGTCCAACCTTTTGTACCCATGGGGGCATTATGCTAAGTGGCCACCATAGTCCGCTTAAAATTGCCATGGGAAAAACGATGAGATTACTAAGCAAATTTACTACGTTATCTGAACCTAATAGAGAGATGATCATTCCAATCAATATAAGTGGGAATGATAACAATGGAACGAGGAATAAAAGACCTATTAAATGAAACCAATTAATTGTTAGCTGATTTACTAAAATTCCAGTCATTATTAGTGCCAAAACCGAAAGTATATTTAACGATAGAAAGACGATTAACATCGATAGATAATATTGTGATTTTGAACCTGGACGTAGTGCTACAAATAAATCGAACTTTCTAGTATGATCTTCTAACAGAGTATGTGCGACTGTCATAACAGAACTAATCAATGAGCTATACACAATCATACTAATCATATAAGCGATATTCCATGTTTTCGAAACTACTGGTTGTGTTATTACCTGAGTAAATATAAGGTAAAAGCCTGTTGGCATGGCGATACTGAATAAGAGGAAGCGCAAGTTACGGAATACGATGCGTTTATAGTTGATTTGAACTTGAAACAAGAATTTTTTCATTTACCGCTACCTCCAATTACTTTTTGAAATAAAGAAGCCAACGAATTTTGCTGAATGGCTAATTCGTCTAATTGATTAAGATAAGGAATTAAAGCTTCCATCACTACGTTTGGCTCATCAGTTATTAATTGAATATGCTGATTAGTTTTTAAACATTCTTTAACAGCTGAAATGGATGTGAATGTTTCTTTTGGTAATGGAGTGGTAAATTGGATGGTTATATGACCACTTTTTTTCCGCAATGATTTCAAGGTACCATCGTATACTAACCTAGTATCTTTTAAAATAAGGATTCGATCTGCAATCTGATCTAGTTCCTCCAGATAATGGTTAGTGATAAAAAAAGTCTTTCCATTTTGCTTCAAACGGTCAATACTTTCCCAGAATGATTGTCGACTATTACTATCCATTCCAGCAGTCGGCTCATCTAAAAAAATTAGTTGAGGGTTTCCTGCCATAGTTGTTGCAAAAGTCAACCGACGTTTTTGTCCGCCAGACAATTGGTCTAAGTAACACTTCTCTTTTTCTTTTAAGTTGGCTAAGCGAATCAAGGCTTCATAAGATAATGGGTTGTGATAGTAACTACGAGCAAGATTTAAACACTCTTTGACGGTGACTCGTTCGAGTGATAAGTTTTGTTGCAACATTACACCGACTTTGTCACGGACTTTCCTGATATCTTGGGTTCCCATCACATAGGTAGTCCCTGAATTTGGTTGAATCAATTGGTTAAGTAGATTGATCAGAGTGGATTTTCCTGCACCATTTTCTCCTAATAGTGCGACAGTCTCTCCGGGTGCAATCTGAAATGAGATATTATCTAAAACGGTTGTCCTGTTATACACCTTCGATAAGTTTTGTACATCGATTATTGGATTCATATTCTTTCCTCCTGCTGATGTTATCTTAGCTATTTTTTGAGTTGTAAAACAGTCATGGATGTCATCAGTTGGACATGACAATTGTCATGTCTAAAGAACACAGAAATGTAGACTGCTGACTGAATAGTCAAAAAGTTGTTATTATTAATTAAAGAAGTAGAGAAAAGCTAAACTACCTTGTTGATTGTTCATTATGGAAACTCTTTGCACTTATATCTACTATTAAATTTCGCTAATTTTGATGTGGGGGACGACTTTTGTTACTTGGCAACCAACTGATTTTTTTTGGAAGTTTGTGATTCAGGGGGCACGTAAATTACTTTTATCAGACGTTCTACGGTATAATAAATGACGGACATGTTTCATTCATTTTCCTCTTACAACCGATTGAAAGCGTTTGTATTTTTGATTCAAGAAAGATACTTAGATGCTTGGAGTATACTTTCGTTGATATCATTGATTGGAAAACGATACCTGATGCGCTTGTCACTAAAGTTTTTCCTGACAAGTGTGCATTTGGTGGTGTTCTAACTTCGTTTACTAAAGCAATTGAAATAAATTTGAGATGAAAAAGGAGCGGATAGGATGGCTTTTCCAGAGAATTTTTTATGGGGCGGTGCATTAGCAGCCCATCAATTTGAAGGTGGTGTAATTGGAACATCAAAAGGACTTTCGGTGGCTGACGTGATGACAGCTGGCTCACATGGTGTACCTCGAGTGATCACGGATGGGGTTGTGGAAGGTAACTATTATCCCAACCATGTAGGGATTGATTTTTATCATCGCTATAAAGAAGATATTGCACTGTTTGCTGATCTTGGGTTCAAATGTTTTCGTACATCGATTGCTTGGTCACGTATCTTTCCAAATGGAGATGAGCTGGAACCTAATGAAGAAGGGCTTCAATTTTATGACGATGTCTTTGACGAGCTGTTGAAATATGGGATTGAACCAGTTATTACATTGTCCCATTTTGAAATGCCCTATCATATTGCCAAAGAATATGGTGGATTTATGAATCGTCAAACGATCGATTTCTTTCTTAAGTTTGCAGAAGTGGTATTTAAGCGCTATCAAAATAAGGTGAAATACTGGATGACATTCAATGAGATCAACAACCAAATGAACTATTCAAATGATATTTTTGGTTGGACAAACTCAGGGGTTCATTTTGGCGATTATGAAAATCCAGAGGAGGCGATGTACATTTGTGGCCATCATACGTTAGTTGCTTCTGCTAAGGCGGTTAAACTAGGAAAATCAATCAATCCTGATTTTGAGATTGGGAATATGATTGCGATGGTGCCTATTTATCCATTTTCTTCTCGACCAGCGGATCAAATCTTAGCGCAACAAATGATGCATGATCGTTGGTTCTTCTGTGATGTACAAGTTCGTGGACACTATCCAAATTATGCCCTTAAAATGTTTGAGCGTAAAGGGTACCAGATTGATATAACAGAAGCAGATCGACAAGCACTCGCTGAAGGTACAGTGGATTATATCGGTTTTTCATACTACATGAGTAATACGGTCGATTCACAAGTTCATCAAGATGTGTCAAATAATGTTAGTGGTGGAAGTACGTACTCCGTAACGAATCCTTTCATTAAGGAATCTGACTGGGGGTGGGCGATCGATCCAGAAGGTCTCCGTTATTCATTGAATGCTTTTTATGAGCGTTATGAACTCCCATTATTTATTGTTGAAAATGGGTTTGGTGCCATTGATGTTCTGGAGGCGGATCACACGATTCATGATCCTTACCGTATCGAATATTTACGTAGTCATATCCAAGAGATGGAAAAGGCGATCAATGAAGATGGTGTCGTGCTTTTGGGTTACACGCCGTGGGGTTGTATTGATTGCGTGTCATTTACAACAGGGGAGATGAAAAAGCGTTACGGTTTTATCTATGTTGATCGGAACAATGATGGTTCTGGTACGCTAGAACGGTATAAAAAAGACTCCTATGATTGGTATAAGCGGGTAACAACCTCTAATGGAACAGAGCTTTAGACGAGCAAACATGTAAATAGACCACAAAAAATCAGCTGGTTGTTTTCAAATCAGCTGATTTACTATTTATTTGTATTAAATTGAAAGAGAGTAAAAAGTTTATACAAGTTGACCAACCTTGTTTATAGAACCGTTTTTAGTTTTTCCCATAAGTGATCCAGATCCATTGTTCCGTACTCTGCTTTAGAAATAGCTATCACTGGTATCTGAGGGAATTTCTTTTCAATTTCTTCTTTGGCATAGGCAAACGTTGGGGTTAATAAAATAATATCTGCTTCCGAGGCGTGTTCGTCTATCTGACTTGCTTCATATATTTTAAGAGCCCAAGGTTGATTTTTTTCTCTTAAAAACTTCGCTAATTTCATTTCTAAGAACTGGGTTTGCAAACTACCATTGGTAGAAATAAAATTAAAAGACAGATCAAAAATGACAATAGTTTTCATTTTTTGTTCCGCATATTTTTGAGAATTGTTCATCGAAGTAGTAGCCATTTGTTTTCTTCCTTTCGTTTCACCTATTCGTTATCTCTAGTATACGACAATTATTTTGTAAGCGCTATTTTAAGTTGGTGGAAATAAGTGTGCTTTTTCTTTTAATTTCATTTCATATAGCTACATAGTGAATAAACAGCTATTTTATGTTGAACTTTCATTATTCAGCTCATAAAAGGGGTCAAACAATGCTATACTTTATCCAATGGAAAACAGAATAGGAGAAAAATGTATGGATCAAAAAACATTTATTGTGCTATTGATTTGTGGCGTGATCGTTTTGCTCATTGCTCTAGATTTCAATGCGCGTCGAAAATTAAAAGAAAGTGTCCATCAGAAATGGGGAAGAGTGCCTTATCAACCTCGATTTGATAAAGAAAAAAGTTTAAAGGAAGCGTGGCTCACAGAAAAAGAATTTCGTTCATGGTCAAGTGAAGTGGATGACTTGACGTGGTACGATTTGGATATGTTTGAAGTTTTTGAAGGCATCAATCTGACATACTCTAGTATTGGTTCAGAAGCTTTATATCAACGGCTGAGGAGCTTTAACTTTGGAAAAGATCAGCGATTAGAAAAGTTAATTGCTTTTTACCAAGAAAACCCTCAAACAAGAGAAAAAATCCAATATCAATTTGCACGACTAGGGAAAAAAGATGGTAATTTTACAAAGCAATATTTAGCGGATGGCCAAAGTAAACAGATCGGACATGTCGGCTTTTATACTTTTTTAGGTCTCTTACCGATCATTGGTTTAATTTTATTATTATTTGGACAAGTCTTAGGTATCTATCTAGCGATTGGTAGTTTGATTTTTAACACACTTTATTATCAAGTCAAGAAACAGACATTAGAAACTGAGATTAATAGTATGGGTTACCTAGTCTCAACGATCTCAACAGCGAATCAAGTAGTAAAGATTGCTACACCGGTTCAAGATGAATTACGGCAAAATGTTAAACCGTTAAAAGATATTCCTAAATTTGGTTTTTCTTTTCGAGTTAAGAGTGGGTCGGAAGCAGAAATTTTATTTGATTATGTCAATATGATGTTCATGTTGCCGTTTATTTCTTATCACTTTGTTATTAGCAGGTTAGAGAAAAAAACGAAAGAAGCAATGAAGGTTTGGGAATTATTGGGAGAAATGGAAGTAGCGGCTGCGGTTCTCAACTATCGTACTTACATGCCCATTACCTGTCAGCCAGAATTTACGGACAATGGCGTAGAGGCAGAAGATCTCTATCATCCTCTCTTGAAGGAAGCGGTAGTGAACCCAGTAGATTGGCACCAGAACATTTTAGTGACGGGCTCGAATGCTTCAGGTAAATCTACTTATGTGAAAAGTATTGCGATCAATTGTATCTTAGCACAGACGATCCAAACAGCCCTCGCAGAAAAGTTTACCTTGCAGCACGGTCACGTACTGACTTCTATGGCGATCGAAGATGACTTGTTTGCAGGAGATAGTTATTTTGTTTCAGAAATCAAATCGATTAAACGTCTACTAGATCAAGTGGAAAAAGGAGAAAGATGTTATTGTTTTGTGGATGAGATTTTAAAGGGAACCAATACGATCGAACGGATTGCTTCTTCTGCAGCAGTAGTAAGATGGTTGGCAGATTATCCTTCACTAGCTTTTGTGGCGACTCACGATATTGAATTGACTGAGATATTGAAAAATGAATGTGAGAATGTCCATTTTGAGGAACAGGTCACAGCAGAAAAAGGAATCAGTTTTGATTTTAAATTAAAGCAAGGTCCAGCAAAAACCAGAAATGCGATTGCATTATTGAAAGTCTTAAATTATCCGGAAAAACTAGTTGCGGATGCAAAAGAAGCAGCAACATTTTTTGATCAACATCGAAAATGGGAGATTTTTGACTAAAACGTACGGACTTAATATGTCAGGCTTGAATGGTTTGTCGCAAACTCATTTATATCAAAAAAGGAAGAAAGCGTGCCTTTTCCTGATGGAGAAATCATGCTTTCTTCCTTTTTGGACATGGATAAAAGGATTCGATTTATTTTAGTAGAACAACTGATCGAAAGAAGATGAATGATTGATTTTATATTGGATGCTCGAATACATAAAATTCTATTTTATTTTGAAAACTTTATTCATTTTCTTTCAATCATTCCATGTTACAATAGAGAATCAGATGGAAAAAAGGAGATCGTTAAAAAAATGACACAGGCTCTTGAAATAAAGAATTTAAAAAAAGTATACGCAACGGGAGTTGAAGCGTTGCGAGGGATTGATTTAACGGTGGAAGAGGGCGATTTTTATGCCTTGCTTGGTCCTAATGGTGCGGGGAAATCTACGACAATTGGGATCATCACTTCACTTGTGAATAAAACTTCTGGTGAAGTAAAAGTGTTTGGTTATGACTTGGATACTGATTTGGTTCGTGCCAAACAACAAATCGGATTAGTACCGCAAGAATTCAATTTTAATCCTTTTGAAACAGTTCAACAGATCGTGGTGAATCAAGCAGGATATTATGGTGTTTCACGTCAAGAAGCAATCAAGCGTAGTGAAAAATACCTTAAACAATCCAATCTCTGGGAAAAAAGAAATGTTCGTGCGCGCATGCTTTCTGGTGGGATGAAACGGCGACTGATGATTGCTAGAGCATTGATGCATGAACCGAAACTATTGATTTTAGATGAACCTACTGCAGGTGTAGA
This sequence comes from Enterococcus sp. AZ078, assembly GCF_051714985.1. NCBI lineage: Bacteria > Bacillati > Bacillota > Bacilli > Lactobacillales > Enterococcaceae > Enterococcus > Enterococcus sp. AZ078. The sequence goes on along the minus strand of NZ_JBIOSW010000001.1, from coordinate 2,821,162 downwards.
TATTGAACTAAGACGTGAAATGTGGGAGTTCTTGCGAGAATTAAATGAACAAGGTACCACGATTATTCTAACGACTCATTATTTGGAAGAAGCCGAAATGTTGTGTCGGAATATCGGGATTATCCAATCAGGTGAATTGATTGAAAATACAAGTATGAAATCATTACTTTCTAAATTACAATTTGAAACGTTTATTTTTGACTTAGCACCGTATGAACAAGCGCCAGTTCTACAAGGGTACACTAGTACGTTTGAAGATGAGCGGACCCTTGCTGTTGAAGTAGAACGGGATCAAGGGGTCAACGGAATCTTTGATCAATTAAGTGAACAAGGGATAAAAGTGCTTTCGATGAGAAATAAATCGAATCGCTTAGAAGAATTATTCTTGAAAATCACGGAAGAAAATGGTCATGTGGAGGAAAAAAATGTTTAGTCTTTATTTTACAGCTTTAAAAAGTTTAGCCATCAAGGAAACCAATCGCTACTTGCGGATTTGGGTCCAAACACTGGTTCCACCAGTGATTACCACCTCACTTTATTTTGTGATCTTTGGGAAAATGATTGGCGGACGTATTGGTGATATGGGTGGATTTTCCTACATGGAATTTATTGTTCCAGGGTTGATCATGATGTCCGTTATCACTAGTTCTTATTCCAATGTTTCGTCCTCATTTTTTTCTCAAAAATTCCAGAAAAATATTGAAGAAATTTTAGTTGCGCCCGTTCCCACACATGTGATTATTTGGGGATTTGTGATTGGTGGACTGGGACGTAGTATCTTGGTCGGGGCGTTGGTAACAATGATTTCGCTATTCTTCGTTCCGCTAAATGTCTTCTCTTGGGGCATCGTGATTGTTACTTTGCTGATGACCTCGATTTTATTTTCACTAGCGGGTTTGATCAATGGGATTTTCGCACAGTCGTATGATGATGTGTCGATCGTGCCGACCTTTGTCCTTCAGCCATTGACATACCTCGGTGGTGTCTTTTATTCGATCTCTATGTTGCCACCAATCTGGCAGGCAATTTCTAAAGTTAATCCGATCGTTTACATGATTTCAGGATTTCGTTATGGGTTCCTTGGAACGACAGATGTACCCATCATGGTTTCGATCACGATTCTTGTGTTATTTAGTTTAGTGCTTTATTCACTATGCTGGTATTTAATCAATAAAGGTAGAGGGTTAAGAAGCTAGAGTTTGTGGAATGATCAAAAAAACTTATTCGGTTTTCTACAGAAACGGATTGATTTGATCAAATTTTTGGTAATAGACAAGAAATAGTTGAGTCTAGGATAGATGCTTATCCTAGACTTTTTTTGTTCGATTAAAGGACTTCCTCATACAAATTTAGACGATCTACTCTTAAATTAACTAAATATAATATGTTAAAATGATAACTAAACTTTAGTTTTTAGTGTTTTATCTAGTATAGAAAAATAAAAAGGGGATATGGAATGACAATTGAATTTCGCGAAACGACGTTAACTGATGTACCAGCCGTCATGAAAATCATTAATGAAGCAAAACGGTTATTAGCTTCCGCTGATAGTCCGCAATGGCAAAATGGTTATCCAAATGAAGAAACGATCAGGCAAGATATCGAAAAAACATGGTCTTATGTTTTGGTAGTCGATGGAATCATTGCTGGAACATTAGCCTTACAAAAAACACCTGATAAAAATTATCAAGAAATCTTTGAAGGAAGTTGGGAAAAAGCTGATGCGCCCTATACAACAATCCATCGCATTGCACTAGCTGATGCATTTCGCGGACAAAAGCTGGCTTACCGACTCGTTGAGTATGCAGAAGCAGAAACAAAGGCCTTAGGAATGGCACAAGTAAGAGTTGATACGCACAAAAAGAATACTAGTATGCAACGTATCATGGCTCATTGTGGGTTTGAGTTACGTGGTATCGTCTATGTTGACGATGAGATAGACAATGAACGATTGGCGTATCAAAAATTGCTTTAGTAAAGGAAGCAGTGGTTTTGCTTCTTTTGTTGATTCCTAGTATAATGACTCTGTTTTTTAGAATAGTGAACGAAGAGTATTACATGGCGAAACTACAATGAAATGGAGAGTTATCAGTGAAAGAAAATTTTTGGGCAGAATTACCGAAGCCCTTTTTTATATTAGCACCAATGGAGGATGTCACAGATGTGGTGTTTCGACATGTTGTGCAGGCGGCAGGAGCGCCCGATGTGTTTTTTACAGAATTTACAAATTCCGATAGTTTCTGCCATCCTGATGGTAAAGAAAGTGTCAGAGGTCGCTTGACATTTACCGAAGATGAACAGCCGATGGTTGCTCATATCTGGGGTGATAAACCAGAATTTTTTAGACAAATGAGTATCGAACTAGCAGAAATGGGTTTTAAAGGGATCGATTTGAATATGGGATGTCCGGTTCCTAACGTTGCTGAACGTGGGAAAGGGAGTGGCTTGATTCTTCGTCCGGAAGTTGCAGCGGAACTGATCGAAGCAGCGAAAGCAGGAGGATTACCTGTAAGCGTCAAGACAAGAATCGGCTATACAGAACAAGAAGAGTTGGAAGGTTGGTTGAGTCATTTATTGAAACAAGATATCGCCAATCTTTCTGTTCATTTACGTACGAGAAAAGAAATGAGTAAAGTAGATGCTCATTGGGAGTTGATCCCTCAAATCGTAGCATTAAGAGATCAGCTTGCGCCACAAACGTTGCTTACGATCAATGGCGACATTCCTGATCGGCAAACGGGCTTGGAATTAGTTGAAAAATATGGTGTAGACGGGATTATGATCGGTCGTGGGATCTTTAAAAATCCTTTTGCTTTTGAAAAAGAACCAAGGGAACATTCAGCAACTGAATTGATTGATCTTTTACGTCTGCAATTAGATCTCCAAGACCAATATGCCAAAGAAATCCCCCGTTCAATGACTGGGCTACATCGTTTCTTTAAAATCTATGTCAAAGGATTTCCGGGCGCAAGTGACTTACGTGTTCAATTAATGAATACTAAATCGACCGACGAAGTCAGAGCGCTTTTAAATGCTTTTTCTAATCAAGAGTAACCGATGAAAATTTCAAGAATACTGTATTCTGTTTGTATTTTTGAATCTTATAAAAGAAATCAGAGTAGATAAAACGCCGAATGATCCGAATGAATTTTCGTGATCATTGGGCTTTTTTTTGTAAAAGTAGTTATTTAATGAGAAAATTGAATGGCAAATGAGACAAAACTTGTCACAGTCTCTTCTAGTATCTCTAAAAACGGATAAACGGCGTTCAAGAAGCAACTCCTCAACAATAAGAGAGGATTTTCTAAAATATGAGGAGCTATTTTAAAAAATCCTCTCTTATTCGCTCGGAGCTAAACGCTTCTTTCACAGCCTCTTGCTAAACGGTGTTCAAACATCAGCTCCTTGAAATAAGCCTGAATTTTTCAAAACATGAGGAGCTGTTTCAAAAAATTCTTTCTTATTGTCATCAGAGCTACCCGATGTTTTCACGACCTCTGATTCACGGTGTTCAAAGAGCTGACCTTCGGCGATAAGTCAAAAAATCTCAAAACATGGGAAGCTGTTTCGAGATTTCCATCCTTAATGCTCCTGCGATTACTCGTCGCAGTTTTTACTTGGTGAGCGCTCAGGTCAAAACACTCTTTTCACGACCTCTTGTTCACGGTGAGACAAAAGTAGCATCTTCGGAAAATTTGCTGAAATTTACCAAAAATTTGAGAAGCACCAAGTAGGTAACAATCAACATCAAAAACGAGTTTTTGTGTTTCTTGTCAATTTTCGGAAATCCCTTCTTATTTCTTGATGCTAAACACTTTTGTCTCAACCTCTTTGAGCATATTAGTTTATCACTTGATAAATTTTGCGTTATCATTAAATTTATCAAGTGATAAAAAAGGTAAGTAGGTGATCCCATGAAAAAAATTATTGTCATTGGGGCGGGAGTAGCTGGATTAAGTGCCGCAGTTCGGTTGCAAAAGCTAGGATATGAAGTCACACTGTACGAAAAAGATCGTCAAGTTGGCGGGAAAATGAATCAAATCAAAACGGCAGGATTTACCTTTGATTTAGGGCCAACGATTGTGATGATGCCAGAAATTTATCGGGAAGTATTTGAATTTTGTGGGAAAGACCCCGATGACTACATTCCAATGAAAAAAGTTGATCCAATGTTAAAACTGTATTTCAACAAAGAGGAACCAATCGAGTTTTCCAATGATTTAATTGAATTGACAAAGACGTTGGAAAACATTTCGCCAGAAGATACACAAGGTTATTTCGCATTTTTAGCAGATATCTATCAGCGATATACGATTGCAAAAGAAGCCTTTATCACGAAATCATTTCGTGGTTTTTGGGATTTTTATAATCCTAAATCATTATGGGCAGGGATCCGCTTGCGGACATTCAGCGATGCGTATACGTCTATTTCTAAATTCGTGAAGGATGACCGTTTGCGTAAATCATTGGCTTTTCAAACACTTTATATCGGGGTATCGCCTTATCAAGGACCCTCTTTATATACGATTATTCCAATGATCGAATTATTTTATGGTGTTTATTTTATTGAAGGTGGAATGTATACGTTAGCGACTTCATTGGCTCGATTGTTTGAAGAATTAGGTGGAAAGATCGTTTACGAAACATCAGTAGATGAAATCCTAATTGACAATAAGATTGCTAAAGGGATCCGAATCGGGAAAGAACAAGTGATGGCTGATGCTATTGTATGTGGCGCTGATTTTCCTTATGCGATGAAGGAATTAATTCCTGATGAAAGAAAACGGGGAAAGTATACAAATAAAAAAATCGCTAAATTTGAATATTCATGTTCTTGTTTTTTGATGTATCTTGGCTTAGACAAGAAATACCCAGAGGAACACTTGCATAGTATTTATTTTGCAGAAGACTTTAAACAAAATGTTGATGATCTCTTTGAACGAGGAAAGTTACCAGATGATCCATCTTTTTATTTGTACCGACCGTCATTGATGGATGATTCGCTTGCACCTGAGGGTCAGGAAGGCTTATATGTCTTAGTACCAGTGCCAGAATTGTCAAAATATGAGAAGTGGACGGAACAAACGATGCAAGCCTATCGCCAAAAAATCATCCGATTGCTCAAAGAAAAGACGATTTTTAAGGATATCGATGAGCATATCGTATCCGAAACATTGATCACGCCCAAAGATTTTTCTGAACGTTTCAATGCTTATAATGGAGCGACTTTTGGCTTAAAACCGACATTGAAACAAAGTAATTATTACCGCCCGCATAACAAATTTTCTGCAGCAGAAAATTTATATTTTTGTGGGAGTAGTACCCATCCTGGCGCAGGGGTACCAATTGTTATGCAAAGCGCAAAATTAGCGGTAGAGGAGCTGTTGAGAGATGATAACCATTAACAATGATCCTTTTCAAGAATACCAAAAAGATTTTGCCTATTGTGAATCAATCATCAAGAAAAATTCAAAATCGTTTTACCTGGCTTTCTCACAGTTGCCTAAACGAAAAGCTCAAAGTGTCTATGCCGTGTATGCGTTTTGCCGACGTGCAGATGATTTGATTGATCGCGACAACAATCAAGCGGGATTGAGACAGTTAGAACGGCAATTGCTAGATTTTAATGAGGGAAAGGTTCCCAACGATCCAGTCTGGCGTGCGCTATCAGTGGTCTTTGACAATTTCCCCATGGTAACCGCTCCTTTTTTTGATATGCTGACTGGTCAACGAAAAGATGCTGATTTTAAGCAACCAGAAACAAGAAAAGATCTTGAAGAATATTGTTATTACGTTGCAGGTAGTGTAGGTTTGATGTTGCTTCCGCTTTTAACTGAGCGCCCAGCTGACATCGTTGTACCAGCTAAAAAATTAGGAGAAGCGATGCAGTTAACGAATATTTTACGAGATGTTGGAGAAGATTATCAAATGGGGCGAATCTACCTGACAAAAGAAGACATGACTAGATTTGGGGTAGCAACTACCATGTTAAAAGAAAAGCAAGCCCAAACACAATTAGTCGCTTTATGGGAGTCACTGGCTCAGCAGGCTGAAAACTTATATGAAGAATCTTTTGAAATGTTTCCTCTTATTACAGAAGATTGTCGTCAAGCACTTGCCAGTGCTGCGTTTATTTATCGTGAGCAATTAAATATCGTGAGAAAACAGCATTATTCTTTATTTGATAATAAGAATAAAGTCAGTCATTATCGAAAAGTACAGCTTTTAAAAGAGGTCAAAAGTTATCTCAAAAGCTATTGAACCGTCTGATTATTAAAGAACCGAATATAAATTCAATATTGTTGTTTTCAAACGATCATTAGTTGAAAAAATTGAAAGCAATGAGCCCGAGACCAAAAAGGTTGTCGGGCTTTTTATCACTGTTTTGTTACATAGGTCTTTCTATGCGAGAAAAATTTTCAGATAAAAATAAAGATTTAGCGGAATATTTTAGAACTTGTCGTATATTATTCATGACCAAGGTAATAGTTTTACCAACTAAATGCTAGGAGGATGGAAGAATGGGACCAATTGCAGTTACGCCTGATCAATTAAAATCACAAGCGAAGATCTATCAGCAATCAGCGCTCCAAATACAAGAGGCTATCCGAAAAGTAAATACGATGAACCAGCAAATTGCTCATAATTGGAAAGGACAAGCTTTTCAAGCATATCTTGATCAGTATCACCAGTTAGAAGGTAGCGTTAAACAAATGACACAATTATTTGAAAGTATTTATGAGCAACTCAACAACTATGCGAATACCGTTTCAGAACGGGATCGTCAAGATGCTCGGAATTTTGGGTTGCTATAGCGTTTATCAGTAAAAACCAATCTTCGTTTGACTTGTACCCATTAAAGCAGCAAATGTCAGTTGTTTTTTAGCTATTTTCATTTGGTTTTTGTTTTGATTCCTTGACTTTTAATGTAAAAAATAAGCCATACATGAAAAAGGGGTAACTCAATGAAGCAGGGAATAGTCATTGATATTTGTTTGCAAATCGAACAGCAAACGATCGACTTGCAAATACCTAGGGAAATAACCATTAGGCGCTTAAAGGAATTATTTGTGAACGCACTTCAGGTTTCTTCGATCGTGCTACCGGCTGCGTTCGATTTAGAAGTGACAAATAAATCAATACGATTGAATGAAGAATTTCTGTTATCAGATTATCCAATTAGTCATGGTGACCAACTGTTAATCAAGCCACGTATCCTTAATGGTGGTGACAACAAGTAATTGAAGAGCGAAAAGGATGTATTTGAAAAAGAAGGTATTAAAATAACCGATGAACGAGTGGAAATTCAGCTACAAGCGAATCAATATGCGCTGGATCAGATCGAACAATATACATTTTTTTTAAAACCTAAAAGAAATTTACTGGCAGGTGACGTTAGCCATTTATCTACAGAAAAATTAATCATTCAATACAAAAAAACAAATCAAATGAAGTGTTTCTCACAGGTTTTGATTAAATTAGATTTTTACCAACGATTATTGCTTGCCCAAAAAGTCAATCAATTGTGTGATTTTATGAATGGACCGATCCAACCATTGTTTCATCCCGATAATTTGTTTCTGTTTGGAGAAGAGATTTTTCTTGCACATCGAGGGTTTATGCAAGTTATCGCTCCATATACGGTCACTGAAAATGATTTTCTGAAGCAATATCGGGCACTGGTGTTGGCTATCTTATATCCTAATTTGAGTTATGAGAGTTTAAATGGAGGAAGTGAAGGATTAACAGATGACTTGTCGAAATTGCTCCATGGAGCAAAAAATGTAACAGAAATCAATCAGATTATTAGCGACCAAATCGAAACACAAAAGGAGATTCGAGCGACAGAATTACGTGTGGTCAGTAGGAAAAATTACTTTATTTTTAAATGGGGTAGCCTTTTATTCAGCTTGTCAACCATCCTTTTTGCTTTATTAACAGGAAATTATGCGTTTTATCAATTACCACAGATAGAACGGAGCATGGATGCACAAGCAAAATATATAGCCAAGGATTATGCAGGTGTTTTAACGGCTTTAGCAGATGTATCCCCCAGTTTGTTTTCTCAAAGTATCAAATATATAGTGGCTGTTAGTGTCATTCAATTAGATCATTTAACTTCATTAGAAAAAACAGCTATTTTAAATCAATTATCTCAAGAGTCAAGTGAGAATCGTTTGCTTTATTGGATTTACATTGACAGAAATAATCTCCAACAGGCATTGGATATCGCTCAAAACATTGGAGATGAGCAGTATCTTTTGCATATCTATACTAAGTTATATCTGACAGTAAAAATGAACGATCAAATGAGTGGTGAAAAAAAGCAAAAATTACTAAAAAACTATCAAGAAAAAATTAGTCAATATAGCAAAAAGCCAGGAGAGAATAAATCTGAAAATCCCACAAAATAAGACACTATGCACCGAGAATCAGATGAATATCAGTCTTTCCATCCTTTTTGATCTCTTTTATTTTGGGGAGATGTTTATTCATGAAGTATTTACTCAAAATGATAAAGAGCTGGTGATCGCCGGCAAAAAAATCTGTTATATCAAACAGCATATAAATTTTTCAGACTCTTCGATCAAAGATGATCCGAGGTTTCTGATATTAAAGCATGAAACATTGCAGAGAAAGTGGATCGATCCACCGAAGCAATTGATTGATATTTCATGTGCAACGACCTCTGCTTTGATGATTGAATCAGATGCAATGATTGCGATAGATTATCAGGATAATAACTATCAATTGAGTATATATCCTAGTAAAGCACCCGTTTATTATAACCAGCAACTTGTAACAAAAGGTGTATTTACTTTCCAAGTAGGTGATCAGATCGTAGTGGATCAGTGGATTATCGAAAGGCGGGAAAAGCAGTGGCAGATCATCGGTTTAGGTCAAGCGATCCAATTAAATCCATGGGTACTTTCTGAAGTCCCTTATATACCTGAATATCCTAAGCACTTCCCCTTTTTTAGAAGAAGCCCTAGAATCTATCTGGAAGAGCCAAAAGTACAAGTGGAGGTTCGATTACCGAGACACGAAGCAGCTCAGGAGAAACAATCCTTTTTTAAATTGGTTCTCCCGTCTTTAGGTATATTTATCTTAAGCGGAATGTTTCTATTTTTTAGCAATCGAAACCTGCTTCTGATACTAGGTATGTATGGACTTAATTTATTGACGTCCAGTATCTCTACTATCAATTATTTATTAAACAAAAAGAAAATAAAACGAAAAAAAAGTGAACAAAAAATAACTATCCAACAATATAGAATCAAAAAAGCTTTTGAATTAAACAGGTTACAGCAAAGACAAAAAGAAGTTTTACAGTACATGTATCCTTCTAATAATCAATTAGCACGAATGACAAAGGAATGTCATCCAAGAATCTATGAACGTCGACCAAAGGATAAAGATTTTTTAACCGTTCGCTTAGGAATAGGCGAACGTCCATCCAGTTTTAAAATTGTTAGTTCTCATTTGGATGAGGATCAATGGAACGATGAAGTTCTATCCGATTTTATTCGTCCTTATCAAAAATTAAAGAACGCACCTATTGCGATTTCGTTTGCAACTCAGTCAGTGGGGCTTGTCGGTCCATCGAATGTTTTGCAGGAAGCTCTTCAATCTTTACTATTTCAAATTTCTGTCTTGCACTCTTACCAAGAGGTTGAGTTTATCACTCTTCTTCAAGAAAAAGAATATGAAAAAACATGGAAAAATTGGCGTTGGTTACCACATCATACGTTGCGATCCTTTCCACTTAAACAAAGAGGGCTCCTATTCAATTTAAAAAATCGAGAGTTGGTTTTGAGTGCATTTTATAAGATCCTTTCTAAAAGGAAGCAGCAACTACAACATGCTGATTATCAGAAGATAGCTTTTAAACCAACTTATGTTTTTTCAATTATCACAGAAGAAGGCTTGTGGGAGCATGAAATCAGTGAGTTTTTAACGGAAGAATTAAATCGGTATGGTGTCGTAGTTATTTGGGCGAAGGAATCTATCGATCAGTTGCCTGAAACTGTAACGACGTTAATAGCGTATCAAAGTCAAGATATTGCTATGTTGATCAATCATAAAGAACAACACATTAATCAACCATTTACACCTAATCGTTTACCAACTAGTTATCCACTTGAACAAGCAATTTTTCGCTTAGCTAACTTATTCCATGAAGAAATTGAAAATCAAAATCTGCCAGAAAAAATCAATTTATTAGAGCAATATCAAGTTCAGACTGTTGAGGAGTTAATGATTTCTAAGCGCTGGTTGAACGCAGAGCCAAGTAAGACATTGCGTTCATTGATCGGCTGGCAGAGAAAAAATCAGGGGATCTACTGGGATCTCCATGAACAGGCACATGGACCTCATGCTTTAATTGGTGGCACGACTGGTTCAGGGAAGTCAGAATTTCTGATTACTTATTTAGTGGGATTAGCCATCAATTTTTCTCCTGAAGATGTAGGGATTCTAGTGATTGATTGGAAAGGTGGCGGCCTCGCACAAACAGTAAGTAAGTTGCCACATTTTATGGGTGCGATCACTAATTTAGACCGAGTTGGTACGTCCCGTGCATTGATCAGTATCAAAGCGGAGCTGGAAAAGCGACAAAGGTTACTTGCGACCTATGAAGTAAACAACATCAATGAGTATATGCAGTTATACAAACAACGAAAACAAAGGAACGTTTCTGCGTACCCTGATCAGCCGCTGCCTCATCTTTTTCTAGTATCCGATGAGTTTGCCGAATTAAAAGTCAATGTGCCAGAATTTTTGGAGGAGCTGACTTCAGTAGCGCGGATTGGTCGTTCACTTGGCGTCCATTTAATTTTAGCTACCCAAAAACCAGCCGGAGTAGTCAACGACCAAATCGAGGCGAATAGTAAAAGTAAAGTGGCATTGAAAATGGCAAGTGTTCAAGACTCAAAGGAACTTTTACAAACAACAGATGCAGCTTATGTGTCAAGACCAGGGAGGGGTTATCTTAAGGTAGGAGAAAATGACGTCTATGAATTGTTCCAAAGTGGTTATACAAAAGCACCCTACGCACCAAACCAATCTCTTGAAGATGAACGGATCGTTGTTGTGAATGAATTTGGTCAAAAGGAGGTCCTCTTTGCTCCTACAGAAAAAGATTCGAGGAAAGCAGCGGGCAGTATAGTTACGCAATATGAGGCAGTCAGAAGGTTGATTGTACAAACTTTTCAACAATCAACATTCAGCCAACCATCACAACCTTGGTTACCAGAATTACCAACGTGGTTAGTAATGCCTGTCTTTAAAGGAAATGAACGGAATACATTAAAGGTTCCCATAGGCTTGTTAGATGTACCTCATGAGCAAAAGCAAAGTCATTATTACTATGATTGCGAGAAAAGTAGTCATACCGTTGTATTCGCTAGTTCTGGATATGGAAAATCTACGTTATTACAAACAATTGTTTTAAGTCTTGCAAGACAAAATACTCCAAATCAAGTATGGTTTCATCTAGTTGATTTTGGTACTAATGGCCTTTTACCGTTGAAGAAGTTGCCACATGTCGTTGACATCGTCACTTTAGAAGAAGAAAAAAGACAAAAAATGTTTGTGAGAATCAATCGATCATTGGCGGAGAGAAAACAACTGTTTAAAGAAAAGGGTGCCACAAATCTCTACCAATACCAAGAAAAAACGAGCATCCAATTACCGATCATTTTTATTATATTAGATAGCTACGAGAGTTTGGGGATAGAGGATAAACGAAAAGATTCCATCGATGAAACAATCGTGCATTTACTAAGAGATGGTGCAAGTTTAGGGATTTATCTTATTCTATCTGCAAATCGTGTCGGGAGTATTCGCCTAAATATGATGAGTCAATTTGCAACAAAGCTGTTTATGTATTTACATGATGAAAGTGAAATCAAACAAGTGCTGGGAAGAGAAGCGATTGTTGCGTTGCCTATTAAAGGAAGAGGGCAAGTGATGCTTGACCGACCAACGATATTACAATTTTATTTACCCACTAATGGTCAAAATGAATCAGAAATATTCGAAAAAATGGCAGAAGAAATAACAAATATAGATCAAGAATGGGTAGGAAAACGTCCTGAAAAAATCCTGATGGTGCCCGAACGGTTAACGACAAAAATTTTCAGTCAGTTTGTGCGCAATAAAGAAAAAGACTTGGTGTATCTAGGTTTGAATAAGCAAACAGTTGAGGTGGAATCATTTGCATTTTTTCTTGGAAAGCAGCTAGGTTTATTTTTTACTTCCAATGTACAATTGCAGAGGATGTTTTCATGGTGGTTGTCACAAATGATAGATGTGGAAGAAAATGTTATTTTAATCGATGTTTCTGGAACATTGGAGCAAATAAAAAACGAAGTGACTTCGTATTTTAGCTTGCATGATGTCGCAAAACGAAGTGAGAAATTTACTCATTTCTGGGATGAACTGTGGTTCACGCCAAAAACGAGAAAAATCGTGGTTCTTAATGGACTGGCTGATTTCGTGGAAGAAATGGGGTTATTCTCGGGAGAAGTGGGCAAGTTATTAAATAGAGGAAATTCGTGTTTTCAATTCATTTTTATTGATCTGTTAGCGAAAACTGGCAATTTTTATGGTGGAATGACTCAAATAGTAAAAGAAAATGTTTCTCAGATCCTTTTTGATGGGAGTCTCCAAACTCAAGGATTTGTTGATGATTTTACATTTACAAGAGAAAATAACCCAAATAATAAAAATAGTTTTTACAGTTTAAAGGATGGAAAGTTGGAAATCATAGTAGTTCCTGTCGAAGAAGAGTGAGGGTAAAAATGATAACGCACTAAAAATAATGTACCCGAACAAGAGGGAACGGGCGCAAGGGTTAGCTCCAACAACAGAAGGAAGAATTTTTTGTAATAGCTTCTCAAGTGTTCGAAAATTCATGCGATTTCGAGGAATTAATTCTGGAATGTCTATTTGGTAAGAAGGTATGCTCACCATTTATTCATTTTTACACCTAAAAGAGTCTGGGAAGTCCTTTTTTGTTCCAGACTCTTAACGGTAATTTTTTTTGAAAACTTCTTCTTATTATTGAAGTTTAAAGAATTTTTTTCTGTCTTTGGCAAAAAACTCAGGATCACTCGTAAATAACGTTGGCATAATAAATAGTTACATTTTTTTTTCGAGTAATTTTAATTCTTGGATCATTGCTTTTTTTCGCGGGTATTTTTCTTTTAATTCTTTGATCAACAATTGAACTGAGATCATGCTGTTTGGTAAAGTAGCCATTTCTTCAATATATCTCACCAGTTTATGATAATGATTCCGAGTAGTCATAGTGTGGGCTATTTTCCGCAATTCATATTCATATTTCTGTAATAGTGCTTCGGGAGTCTGTTTTTTTAAAATATTGAAATAACGATTAGCTTCTTTGATTCCAGAGGTCTCTAACACACGATTCAATAATAGATCATAGCATTTTTCCTGTGAATAAAGTAAGCCAATGTCTTGATGATTATGTAATTCTTGGAACAAACGGTTTCGCAACGATATCCATTCGTCTTTTGAACAAGTTTTTTTCAATTGGTGAACTAGATTCATATCTAATGCATCATTCTCAATCAATAACTTAAAAACTTGATTTATGTATGCTTCTTTTTTTCCTAATTTATAATAGAGTTTTTTTAGAGAATAACGATGAAGTTGAACGAGATCAGGAGATTGACGATCCAAAAGCAGACTCTCCTGTAATACTTTTTCTGCTTCTTTGTATATTCTATTTTTAAGTAAGTAATTAACATATTGTGTCCTGATAGTAGGGGAGTGCCAGTTTTCTTGGATAGTATGTTGAATTTTTTGCTTGGAATAGTTTAAGTACTCCATTTGTTTAACAGATAAAATTTGTTTCTTTTTTTTCAATCCTCTTTTTTTGTCTGCGGGTTCTTTCTTCAACGAGGAAGCAGATTGTTTCTCATAGTATGCTTGATATTTATTGATATCAAAAGAAGCATCTGAATAAATATATTGTTGAAAACGTTTTGCTAAGTGGTCATTTTCCTTTAAAATCATCTTTAAAAAAGGACGGATTTGTGAATCTTCCGCGTAGGAAACCAAATATGCGCTGTTATTTGCATCTTTCTTTTGTAAGTATTTATTGTATTCGAATAAAACGGCTACTAAATGGGGACAATGATCGTTCGATAAGCAGGGGCAGCTACAAACCATTTTTTCTAAATAAAAGTGGTCAACGAGGTCAATGATTGCATGATAGTTTTCATTACTAGTAATGTTGGCAGTAATCTGTTTTTGCTTAACCTTAAAGTTTTTTACCTGTTCCCCAATAAAATAGGAGTATCCTAAATCTATTGTAGTTTCTAAAAAATATTCTTTCCAGTTGTTCACCTAATCTCCTCCTTTATATTAATTCTTACTTAATAAGTTTAACGGATAAATGAATGAAAAACAGTATTTTTTTGTTGATACGTAAGTTATTTAATTTTAATATAAATGGCTATTTTTAAGTATATTTTTTATAGTAAAATAATTACCAATTGTTGTTTAAAGAAATTTTTTTATTCTTTCGTGATTGTGAGGGCGTTTTTCAATTTCTAATACAGCAATTTTGTGTAGCAAAGAGTCTAACGTGATATGTGACATTTCTTCCTCTACTTTTGCTTGGAGTTGGGTATAGCTTGCCGTCAATGTTTCTTGAATATTCGCACCAACGATACAATTTGGGTTTGTTTTCGGATCCACTTGAATGAGATTAGTATTTCCTTCAATACTTTTATAAATATCTAAAAGTGAAATTTTTTCAGGAGAACGAGCTAAAGAAGGTGCAGCTTTTCCGACTTGCGTAATAATCAAATTCGCTTTTTTTAGTCGGCTCATGATTTTACGGACATTAGCTGCACTGGTTTCAATACTTTTCGCAATCATCTCACTAGATAACATATCGCTATCTTGAAAAATTGCTATGTAGGCTAAGATGTGGATCGCATCGCTCAATTGTAAAGAATATTTCATACTATCCCATTCCTTTCGACGTTTATTCTTGACTTATTTTAACATACTCTTTAAGATAATGGTGTAACTTAAAAATGTACAGGTTTTATTTAAAAAATTTATCAATGTGAAAAAAGGAGTGGTTAGAATGAATTATCTCATTACTGGAGCAACTGGTGGTTTTGGTAACTATGCTATGGAGTACTTAAAACAGCTCGTTCCTCAGGAAAATATCTATGTGTTGGCGCGGAATGAAGAAAAGGGTTGGAATGTCCGTTTCGGAGATTATGCTGATTATTCTTCTATGAAAAATGCCTTACAGGGAATTGATCGCTTGTTGTTTGTGTCTGGTGCACCTGGTAATCGGCAAGCTGAGCATGAAAATGTTGTGAAGGCCGCAAAAGCAACTGGTGTTTCTTACATTGCTTATACTAGTTTTGCTGATGCCGATCACTCGACCAGTATTCTAGCGCCAGATCATCAGTTTACAGAGAAAGTAATTGCTGATTCTGGAATCGCACATACTTTTTTACGTAATAATTGGTACTTAGAAAATGAATGGCCACTCATTGAACTTGCCTTAAAGAATGGGCGCTTTATTTATTCAGCAGGTGAAGGTAAAACTGGCTGGGCATTAAAACGAGAATATGCCGAAGTTGCAGCAAAAGCACTAGCGAACTTGAACTTTCCAGAAGTTCTTGAATTATCGGGTCAACCGATTACGTATAAAGAACTAGCTAAAGAATTAAAAGAAGTGACAGGCAAACCTATTGATATCGTGGCTACCAATGACCATGAGTTCATCAAAAATTTAGAGGAGGCTGGTTATCCTGAATCTGCTGCACAAATGTTTGCAGCTATTCAAAAAGATATCAAGAATAATCAACTCGATGTTTCCTCAAAAGATTTTGAACAAGCTTTGGGACATCCACTTGTCTCTTTAAAAGATGGACTAGAAGAATTGTTGAATCAATAGTTGTAAAAAGCGGTTGAGACAACGTTATTAATTTTATGAAACAAGGGTAAATTCTCGCAAGTGACAAGAAGTATAAAAATAAGGTTTTTACGGTTGACACTTACCTGCTTACTGTTTCTTATTGAGTTTATTGCTGAAAATTTAGTCAGTGAAAACCGTGAACAAAAGGTCGTGAAGCATCGTTTAGCTCTGATAACCATAAGAAAGATTTTTTGGAACCAGTTTTTTGGTTTTGAAAAATTCGGACTTATTTCAAAGAGTAGCTGGTTGAACACTGTTTATTCGTTTTCACACCTATTTAAAGAGTCTGGGATCAGGCTCTTTTTTTTGCATTTAAGTGATAAGTAGAAGATTGACTTTTTTGAATGTAATAAAAAAAACACTTACGAGAAAATGAGAAATATGCTACGATACTTTTCGTGACAAATTTAAAGGAGTGGTATAGTTGCCTACAAACAAAAAAGAAGGAATTATTTTTACATCACTAATGTGTTTTCTCATGGTCTTAGGAATGAGTGTGTATAATCTCTGGCTTCATGGGGATTTATATTTTTCAAATCTATTGATTGGTTTAGTTCCAGGATTCATCGTGGCGTTTATTCTAGATGTCTTTATTGTTGGTGTGATTGCGAAAAAAATAGCTTTCAAGTTGCCAGTAAATTCAGAAAGTAAATTTCAAATGATCGTAACGATTTCTTGTCTGATGGTCCTAGGAATGGTTACCTGTATGTCGTTGTTTGGTGTTGTGATTGAGCAGGGAATACCTGACCAATTACTTTCAGCGTACCTTACCGCATGGAAAATGAATGTGATTGTTGCATTGCCTTTGCAATTACTAATCGTAGGTCCCATCTCTCGATTGGTATTAAGCACGATCCAAAACTAAAAAGATCTTTTAGATTATAAAAAAAGAGGATGCGACTTGTATAGCATCAAGAGATAAAAGGACTTGCCTAAAATTGCGTACACGCTTATTAGGAAGTTTCGTTTATTTTTTGAATGAGCTACTTCAGTCACATGCTCTTTTTTTTAAGAACAATTAATCAAAAAATGTTTGCATCATTTCACGAACCTGTGTACACCATTGTAGTTCTTGCTGACAAAGTAAAATTCTTCGTTGAATAACGACATAACGTCCAAATTCTTCTTTTTTATTTACTGAAAGATCTGCTAGTTTTGCTTGGTTTTTTTGCATGATTTTGTTTAATTGTTGTTCTCTTGTAAATAAAAGACCCGTCGCTGTTGTTTTATCTAAGGTAGAAAAAGCGTACAGTTTGGCTAAAAATTCATCTTTTTGAGTAGGAGCAGGGGTCTCTTCTTTGATCCATTCTTCTACGATCGCTTTTCCTTCATTGGTAAGGGTATAAATTTTTTTCTGCGAATGTTCTTCGATTTCCATGACAGAAATATAACCTTTCTGGTCTAATTTAGCCAGTGTCGTGTAAATCTGACTGTGGTGAGCTTCCCAGAAAATGGTGATTAATTGTTTTAGTTCATAACCGGAACGAGGTTTAGACAAAAGAACGCATAATAAGATATAGGCTAAAGTATTCATACGATACCTCCTGACTGATTTTCTCTTATTATAGCATATTTTTTATTTTTGTTTTTACATGTGCATATTGACATGTAAAATAAATCATGTATGATGCTAGATAGAGAAAGGAATGGGGAATTTGGAGAATCAAATAGAAATCAAAGAAGAACTAACAGAGAAAGGACAGGAACAAAGTAAAGGAAAGAATTCAGCGTTAGTAGTCGCTGCAACTTGTATGTTTGCGTTTATGGGAGTTGGCTTAGTAGATCCCATTTTAAAAACGATTGCTGCTCAATTAGATGCAACACCTGCCCAAACGACATTATTATTTACGAGCTACATGTTGGTAACGGGAGTAGTGATGTTGTTTACAGGTTTTTTATCGAGTCGAATTGGTTTGAAAAAAACATTGATGGCAGGTTTGGTCATTATTGTTGTATTTGCTGGCTTAGGTGGATTATCCAATGATATTGGTACATTGATCGGATTGCGTGCTGGTTGGGGTGTAGGGAATGCTTTATTTGTTTCAACAGCACTTGCGACTATTGTAAGTATTTTAGTGGGTAACACTGAAAAAGCTATTATGATGTATGAAGCAGCACTAGGCTGTGGGATGGCTGTTGGACCATTAGTTGGTGGTATACTAGGAAGTGGCTCGTGGCGTTATCCTTTTTATGGGGTAGCTACGTTGATGTTTATTGGCTTTTTAGCATTGGCGATTCTTCTTCCAGAGGCAGGAAAACCACAAAGAAAGGTTGGTTTTTGGGAAGGGGTCAAGGCGTTAAGTAATCACAAATTGCGTTCCGTTGGTCTGATTGCCTTATTATATAATTTTGGTTTCTTTACGTTACTTGCCTATGCACCATTCTTATTAGTGGGGTATAGTGAGTTAGAGGTCGGTTTTGTTTTCTTTGGTTGGGGCGTTTTATTAGCAATTGCTTCGATTTTTGTCGCACCAGTACTAGAACAAAAATTCACTACTTACCGAACGATTTTAGCAGCGTTTGTTTTCTTTATTATTTGTTTGGCGTTACTAGGTGCCGGTTCAACTATCCAAATTTTAGTGCCAATCAGCATTGTACTTTCAGGTTTTTTCCAAGGGATCATCAATACATTATTGACAACGATTGCTATGGAGATACCAGGTTTACCAAGAAATGTGGCTTCTTCAAGTTATAGCTTTGTTCGTTTCTTTGGTGGGGCATTAGCGCCATTTATTGCAGGGATCATTGGCGAAAAACTAGGTGAAAGTTATGCTTTTTATTTTGCTGCGATCATTGTCGTAATTAGTGTCTTTTGTATTATTCATCATCAAAATTATTTTGTAACAGATGAAGATCAATAAAAATGAGGTTTTGAAAGAAAGAATAAAAACCGAAAAAAATAGTTAATGATGAATCAATAAAACCTTGAATTTCACATACTGTGTTTCAAGGTTTTTTTTTGTTATTTGTGACGTTCGATCTACAGTTCTGGTAACTGGTATCGTGAGAGGGTTTATTTTTAACATGTGTTTCAACGAAAAAGGTCAATGAATACACTGTTTTTGTCATAAATCATGTTATGATGAGAATAAGACACAGCCAGTAAAAAGTGAGGAAAAGCGATGATTGAAGAATATTTCAAAGAAGTAGGTATCACGTTGGTTGAACTTCCCATCGAGTTGGTGGATGATCGACCCGTTTATGGTGGTTATCTAAAAGAGCTGCCTGTAATCAATGCGACAGGAGAATCTCGAAAAATCATGCACCAGAAACTAGCGAGTATGTATCAAGCCTATCGTGAACAACTACTTACAGATATGGAAATAGAAAAAGAAAAAACAATGAATCTGTCGACAGAAGAATTGTTAAGATATTATGATGGTGAGACATTCGATGGGTTTGCCATTTTTGCTAACGATAATGAAGATCATCTTGGCTAAAATAAGCTATTATCGACTTGAAGTTACGCTTAATGCGTTTCTTTTAGTCGATAATAGCTTATTTCAATCATTGCAGTTATGAGGCATTCTAGTTAAAGCGCTTGGGTAAATTATTTTTGTTTAATTGATATTTGAAAGACAAATGGAAAATCCCGGCAATCAATAAAGTGATCGTATAAGCAATCGAATGGTGGAACGCTAGATTGTAATTGATCACAGCTAAAATGCCTAAAGCGAGCATATAACTAACATGTAGCCTTTGAACAATGTCTTTAGGACCAATTTTTTGAAGATAAACTTGCCATTTTTCCTGAGTGGGATTAAAATTTCTTTTTTTTATTTGGAAAAAAGTGGCTAAAATCATCACTCCTATAAAGGCAGCGATGTTTAAAGAAATCAAGTATACTAAAAATATCGTGAAAATTTCGAACATAAAAGTAACCTTTCTAACTAAAAAACTTTTCAAGAATCAAAAAATAAAGAAAAATTTTGTCATATTTTTATTGTGAAGACTAAAATGTTTCGTGTGAAACATTTTAGCGGATTTGACCTTCGCCGTAAATGATATATTTCGTAGAGGTCAGTTCATTCAATCCCATCGGACCTCGAGCATGTAATTTCTGAGTAGAAATACCGATTTCAGCACCAAAACCAAAAACAGCTCCGTCAGTAAAACGAGTTGAGGCATTCACATAAACCGCAGCGGCGTCCACTTCGTTCAAGAAACGTTGGCTTGCTTGGTAACTATCCGTAACGATGGCTTCAGAATGTTTTGTATTATGGCGATTGATATGGTCGATCGCTTCATCTAAAGAATCAACGACTTTCACAGCCAGAATATAGTCTAGATATTCCGTATCCCAATCAGCTTTTTCTGCAAGGGTTGCGGTTTCTAAATATTCCATGGCACGCGTATCTGCACGTAGAGAAACCCCATGTTCTACTAATGCTTTTTCAATAACAGGTAAAAAGAAAGGGGCGATCTCTGAATGGATCAACAATGTTTCTGCAGCATTACAAACAGATGGACGAGAAGCTTTTGCATTGACGATGATATTCGTTGCCATGGTCAACTGAGCATCTTTATCGATATAAATATGGTTGTTACCAGTGCCAGTCTCAATGATTGGGACTGTGGCTTGTTCCTTCACTCTTCTGATCAAATTTGCGCCGCCTCGAGGAATCAACACATCTAAGTACTCTGTTAATTTCATTAATTCAGCAGCCGTTTCATGAGATGTATCGTCCACAAATTGAACAGCGTAAGGAGACAGGCCAGCATCAGTTAACGTTTGTTGCAGAAGCTTCACTAATAATTGATTGGAAAAGAAAGCTTCCTTTCCGCCTCTAAGAATAACGGCATTTCCTGATTTAAAAGCCAAACTGGCTGCATCAGTCGTCACATTCGGTCTAGATTCATAAATGATTCCGATGACACCAAGTGGGACACGTTTTTTTCCAATCAGTAACCCATCAGCATTCTTCCACATTTGTTCTACTTTTCCAATTGGATCCTCTAATGAAGCAATTTTACTGATTTCTTCAGCCATATCATGGATACGCTCAGGCGTTAAGCGTAAGCGGTCAAGCATCGTTTCGCTCATCTGATTTTCGGTTGCTTGCTCTAAATCTTTCTGATTGGCTTCAAGTATCGCTCCCTGATTTTTTTTGAGCATCAATGCCATCTGTTTGAGAAGGTCATTTTTCTGTTCTGTACTCATCAAAGCAAGGGTTTGGGCGCTTTGTTTTGCATTTTTTCCAAGTTGATTTAAATCAGTCATACGTGTTCCTCCTTAAATAAGGTTCCAAGTTCTTTACCGGCTAAAAGATCGAAGATAATGGTAGGATTTTTTCCGTTTGCCAGGATCATTGTACTGTTGGCTTCAAAAATACGTAATGCTGCTTGTAACTTACTAGACATTCCTCCTGTTCCAAAGGTGCTACCAGCACCACCCGCTTGTGCCATTAAACACTCGTCAATGACCGAAACGGTTTGATACATCTTTGCGTCTGGATTTTTTGAAGGATCGGCGGAATAAAATCCGTCAATATCAGATAAAACAATTAATAAATCTGCTGTGATCAATTTTGTAACGATCGCAGATAGTTGATCATTATCACCAAATTTCGTTGTATGTTCAAGTTCATCGACTGCTACAGTATCATTTTCATTAACGATCGGGATGGTTCCCATTGCTAATAACTGTTCAAGTGTGTTGATCACATTGACTCGACTTTGAGGAAAATCGATCACATCCCGAGTAACGAGGATCTGAGCTGTTTGCTGATTGTAAACACTGAAACGTTGATTATAAATGTTCATCAATTCTGCCTGCCCGATCGCAGCGATTGCTTGTTGTTCCGGGATCGTTGTGGGGCGTGTAGCTTGATTCATTTTGTGCATCCCGACACCAACAGCGCCGGATGAAACTAATACGACTTCTTTCCCTTGATTCCGAAGATCAGACAAGACAAAGGCAAGCTGATCAATCGCAGCGAGGTTGATGTTTCCATTGGGATAGATTAAAGTACTCGTTCCCACTTTAATAACAATTCGTTTGGCTTTTGTAACTTCTTTTCGCATGTGACACCTCTAACTAAATACACGTTTTGATTTCGTTCTATTCTACTTGTTTTACACCATAAAGTCATGTATAAAATTTATTTTTTTATGACAGCAGTATTTTATTCATCTTAACATAAATTAATGAAGAATTTTTTAAGTCGTCCTTTTGGTATCATGAATATGGTAAAATAAATATAGTCTATTTTGGGAGGAAATTCGGTGAGAAAAAGAGGGTTTGAAGTTATTTCAACATATGCACAACAAAAGATACAATTACCTCAACGAGCAACTCATCATGCTGCTGGATATGATTTTGAAGCGGCAGAAGATATTGTTATTCCAAGTATTTGGAAAGCTGGATTAAAACAAGGGATAACAGCTCTTTCAGAGGTATTGAAAAATGAAGAAACAACAGTCGACGAGAAAACATTAAAACCAGTTCTTGTTCCTACTGGGATCAAAGCCTATATGGGAGAAGATGAATTTTTACAATTAGCCAATCGTTCAAGTAATCCGTTGAAGCGTTTTTTAGTTTTAAGTAACGGAGTAGGTGTCATTGATAGTGATTACTATAATAATGATGCAAATGAAGGGCATATCATGTTCCAATTTACTAATTTTGGTTTGAAGGATGTTGTCATCAAAAAAGGTGAGCGAATTGGACAAGGAATTTTCTTGCCATTCTTAAAAGCAGATCAAGACCAAACAGAACAGGCCCGTAAAGGTGGCTTTGGTTCATCAGATGTATAACCATTCAAGGTTTATTTAATTCAAAAATAATTATTTAAAGGAGGCGGGACAATGGCAAAAAAAGCGAAAGTCCAGTTTGTTTGCCAAAATTGTGGCTATGTTTCGCCTAAATTCTTAGGGCGTTGCCCAAATTGCGGGAAATGGAACACGATGGTCGAGGAAATCGAGCAAGATACGACTGACCGTAGAACACGAACAAGTTTGACTGGAGAAAAAGCCAAACCAACGAAAATTGCAGAAGTGATTCCTAAAAAGGAACCACGAGTCAAAACAAAATTAGATGAATTGAATCGAGTTTTGGGTGGGGGCGTAGTTCCGGGGTCAATGATTTTGATTGGTGGCGATCCAGGTATCGGTAAATCCACATTACTTTTACAAGTATCCCAACAATTAGCTGATATCGGCGGAAAAGTATTATATGTTTCTGGAGAAGAAAGTGCAGAACAAATTAAATTACGTGCCGAGCGTTTGGGCTCAATCAATACAGAATTTTACTTATATGCTGAAACTGATATGAATGAAATTAGCCGTGCCATCGAACAGATTTCACCAGATTATGTGATCATTGATTCGATTCAAACGATGACACAACCTGATATTACGAGTGTAGCAGGGAGTGTCAGTCAAGTGAGAGAAACGACTGCTGAGTTGTTGAAAATAGCGAAAACAAATGGGATTGCGATTTTTATCGTAGGACATGTAACGAAAGAAGGCTCGATTGCTGGTCCACGTATGCTTGAACATATGGTTGATACTGTTTTGTATTTTGAAGGAGAACAGCATCATAGTTTTCGTATTTTGAGAGCAGTAAAGAATCGATTTGGTTCAACAAATGAAATTGGTATATTTGAAATGCATGAACATGGATTAGAAGAAGTTGCGAATCCTTCCCAAATCTTTTTGGAAGAACGATTAGAAGGAGCAACAGGCTCAGCGATTGTTGTGGCGATGGAAGGTACCCGCCCAATTTTAGTGGAAATCCAAGCACTGGTAACACCAACAATGTATGGAAATGCTAAACGAACCACTACTGGCTTAGATTTTAACCGAGTATCATTGATCATGGCAGTTCTCGAAAAACGAGCAGGCTTACTGTTGCAGAATCAAGATGCTTACTTAAAAGCAGCAGGTGGGGTAAAATTAAATGAACCAGCCATTGATTTAGCGATTGCTGTGAGTATTGCTTCCAGTTACAAAGAAAAAGGGACACAACCGACAGAATGTTTTATTGGCGAAATCGGGTTGACGGGCGAAATTCGCCGTGTCAGTCATATTGAACAGCGTGTCAAAGAAGTACAAAAGCTGGGTTTCACAAAAGTTTATTTGCCAAAGAACAATCTAGGAGGGTGGAATCCTCCGACTGGCATTGAAGTCGTAGGTGTCGCTACCTTGGCGGAAACGTTAAAACGTGTCTTTCGTTAAAAATAGTAAAATTAAAGAAATGGAGGAAAGAGTATGCAAAAACGTGTCATCACCTTGCTGATGATTATTGTCGGTGCCAGCTTAGGTATTTCTTTTTTACCAATGGCTTGGCAGACAATTGGTCAGCAAACAAATGGATGGCTGAATAATACATTTACCAATAGCCTGTTAGGTGCACTTATTTTCTTTTTATTGTCTTTGCTATTGGCAAAACATATCTCAGCTGTTATCAAGCAAATTGAGGAAAAATTAAGTGAGGTTAGTTTAACTTACCTATTGTTTGGTGCAATTGGTGGGATTATCGGGCTAACTTTAGGTGTAATTATTTCAACGCCACTATATAATTTGAAAATTCCGTTTGTAAATAGTGTTCTTCCCATCTTATTAATGGTTATTTTAGGCTATTTAGGATTCAGGATGGGAACCACTCGAATCGATGAATGGAAAAAAATCTTTGGTTCAAGAAACAAGAAAGTGGAACAAGAAACACCTAGTCAAGTGGAGAGCCAAATACTGGAACGGAAATTAGGCGAGAACTTTCATAAATACAAAATCTTAGATACTAGCGTGATCATTGACGGACGAATCTATGACATCACCAAAACTGGTTTTTTAGAAGGCACACTGATGATTCCGAATTTTGTGCTTTATGAATTACAGTATATTGCTGATTCTGGCGATAGCCTAAAACGTGTTCGCGGACGCCGCGGGCTGGATATCCTCAATGCTTTGCAAAAAGAAGAAGGAATCTCTGTTGAAATGTATGACGGTGATTTTGAAGATATCACTGAAGTGGACAGCAAATTGATCAAATTAGCGAAACTTTTAGATGGTGTCATCGTGACAAATGATTATAACTTAAATAAAGTCTCAGAGTTTCAAAATGTACCAGTGTTGAATATCAATGCTTTAGCGAATGCAGTAAAACCGGTAGTTATTCCAGGTGAAAACATGAATGTTTTAGTCGTAAAAGCAGGAACAGAACGTCAACAAGGGGTTGCTTATCTCGATGATGGCACCATGGTGGTCGTGGAAGATGGACAGCATTATATGAACGAACATATCGAAGTGGTTGTTACAAGTGCCTTACAAACAGCTGCCGGGCGGATGATTTTTGCAAAACCAGCCCATGCAGGTCGTGGGATCGATAATAAAGACAATAAAAAAGAAACTGAAAAAAGTAAACATGCTTAACGAAAGAAAAATCGGAATATGAGTATAAAAAGTAGCCAACTGGTAAGGAAATTCAACCAGTTGGCTTTACTATTTCCCATATTAAAGGTAAAATTTGTGCTGAGTGGCTTTCATTTTAATGAAAAAGCCTTTAAGAAATATGAGGATGTAAAACAGAACATGTTTTTCGTGTTTTGTCTCATATTTTAAAGTCTAGTTTGAAAGAAGAGGAAGAAAATGACGAAAGTACGCGTACGCTATGCACCAAGTCCAACTGGGCACTTACATATTGGGAATGCTCGAACAGCATTGTTCAATTATCTATTTGCTCGCCACAACGATGGAGACTTTATTATTCGTATTGAGGACACAGACCAAAAACGAAACATTGAAGATGGTGAAAAGAGCCAATTGGAAAATTTGGCTTGGTTAGGTATTGATTGGGATGAATCTCCTGAAAATCCTGGAGAATATGGTCCTTATCGTCAATCTGAAAGAAAAGAAATTTATCAGCCTTTGATTGATCAACTTCTTGCAAGTAATCGGGCATACAAATGTTACTGTACAGAAGAAGAGTTAGAAGCAACTCGTGAAGAACAACGTGCACGTGGAGAAATGCCTCATTATGCGGGTACTTGTGCAAATCTAACACCAGAAGAACAAGCAGAAAAAGAAGCGCAAGGGATTGAACCAGTGATCCGATTCCGTGTACCACGTAATACGGAATATGCGTTCAAAGATATGGTCAAAGGGGATATCACCTTTGAATCAGATAATATCGGTGGCGACTATGTCATTCAAAAACGTGATGGTATGCCAACATATAACTTTGCTGTAGCTGTAGATGATCATATGATGAAGATTACTCATGTCTTACGTGGGGATGACCATATTGCAAATACACCTAAACAATTGATGATCTATGAAGCTTTTGGTTGGACACCACCAACATTCGGTCACATGACATTGATCATCAATACAGAAACTGGGAAAAAACTAAGTAAACGTGATGAATCGATTTTACAATTTATCGAACAGTATCGTGAATTAGGTTACTTACCAGAAGCAATGTTCAACTTTATTGCATTATTAGGTTGGTCACCAGTAGGCGAAGACGAAATTTTCAACCAAGAAGAATTGATCAACATGTTTGATCCAAATCGTTTGAGTAAATCACCTGCAGCCTTCGATGCGAAGAAATTACAATGGGTGAATAACCATTACATGAAAGAAATGGATTTAGATAAGTTAACAGACATGTGCTTGCCTTACTTGATCGCTGACGGTCGAGTACAAGAAAATCCTGATGAAAAAACGATCGAATGGGTCAAAAGAATCGTTAGTCTGTATCAACCACAAATGAGTTACGCAGCTGAAATCGTAGAAGCTTCTTCCTTATTCTTCAATGAACATCCTGTATTGAACGATGCGGCTAAAGAAGTATTAGCAGGCGAAACTGTTCCACTTGTTCTTAATGCGTTTAAAGCACAACTAGAACAAATGGAAGTCGTGGATGCCCCAACCGTAAAAGTAGCAATCAAAGCTGTCCAAAAAGAAACTGGCGTTAAAGGTAAAAATCTTTTCATGCCAATCCGAGTAGCTGTTTCAGGACAAATGCACGGACCAGAATTACCAGATACGATCGAATTGCTTGGTCGTGAAAAATCATTAGCACATTTAAATCAAGTCATCAACTAAACACGATGAACAGAAAGAAGTAAGTAATCATTGATCTCAAGAGAGGTGACGGGCGGTGGAAGTCACTGATCGATGTTTACTGAAATGCCTCTGGGAGTGGTTTCGGCGAGTGAAATAGACACATCTCTTTGTGACGAATTTCAGGTAGTCGAGAACGTATAAGCTTACGTTAACAGCTAGAGGTAATCATATCTGATTATAAATAAAAGTGGAACCACGCCAATTAGCGTCTTTTAATAAGGAAACTTGTTAAAGGCGCTTCTTTATTTGTCAGAGAACTACATAAATTATTGAGAGGAAGGAGCGATGACGATGGGGTGGTTTGCCCGAGCGGTAGAGGCAGCTAAAAAAAATGACCCGGCTGCTCGTTCAACATTAGAAATCGTTTTGACATATCCAGGGTTTCATGCCTTATTTTGGCATCGGGTGTCACATTACTTATATCAGCATAAACTTTACTTGCTGGCAAAAATCAATGCACAATTTTGGCGATTTATAACAGGAATCGAGATACATCCTGGAGCCCAGATCGGACAAGGTGTTTTTATCGATCATGGGATGGGGATCGTGATTGGAGAAACCGCAGAGGTCGCTGATGATGTAGTTCTTTTTCATGGAGTTACGTTAGGTGGTACAGGTAAAGAAACGGGCAAAAGGCATCCCACAGTGAAACAAGGGGCAATGCTTTCTGCTAATGCTCAAATATTAGGACCGGTCACGATTGGGAAACATACGAAGATTGGTGCCGGTGCAGTCGTTTTAAAAGACATTCCAGATTATGCTACAGCCGTGGGGGTTCCTGCAAAAGTAGTACGGATTAATGGAGAAAAAGTGAGGAGATCAGAATGATAAAAATTTACAATACATTGACTAGACAAAAAGAGGAATTTGTACCGATTCAAGCAGGAAAAGTCGGTATGTACGTTTGTGGTCCGACTGTTTATAACTATATTCATATTGGAAATGCCCGCAGCACGATTGCTTTTGACACGATTCGACGCTACTTTGAATATCGGGGATATCAAGTCGATTATGTTTCCAATTTCACTGATGTAGATGATAAAATCATTCGTGCTGCTAATGAATTAGGGATCACGGCGCCAGAAGTAGCCAACCGTTTTATCCAAGCATTTGAAGAAGATACCAAGGCGTTGAATGTGGAGCCAGCTACAGCGCATCCTCGTGTGATGGATCATATGCCAGATATTATTTCTTTCATCCAAGTATTGATCGAAAAAGGTTATGGATATGAATCAAATGGCGATGTCTACTACCGTACAAGAAAATTTTCAACCTATGGACAGCTTAGTGATCAATCGATTGATGAGTTAGAAGTGGGCGCGAGTCAACGGACGGGAGCAGAACAAAGTCAGAAAGAAGATCCGCTTGATTTTGCACTATGGAAAAAAGCAAAACCTAATGAGATCTCTTGGGATTCTCCATGGGGACCCGGACGTCCAGGATGGCACATCGAATGTTCCGTTATGGCAACGAAACATTTAGGGGAAACAATTGATATCCATGGTGGTGGGCAAGATTTAGAGTTTCCACATCATGAAAATGAGATTGCCCAAAGCGAAGCAAAAACGGGAAAGAAATTTGCCAATTATTGGATGCACAATGGTTACGTCACGATTGGCGATGATGATCAGAAAATGAGTAAATCATTAGGTAACTTTATTACTGTCCATGAAATGATCCAAACGGTAGATCCACAAGTGTTACGCTTCTTCATGGCAACAACTCAATATCGCCGACCGATTCGTTATAGTGAGGCAACGATGAAGGAAGCAGCGACAAACTTGCAACGCTTAAGAAATACATTTGATAATCTTAAATTCCGCCTAGCAACAGCAGAAAAATCTCTGGCAGATGACACAAAGTATTTAGCTGAGCTTGAACAAATTGAACAACGGTTTATTGAAGAAATGGACGACGATTTTAATGCTGCGAATGGAATTACCGTCGTTTATGAATTGGCAAAATGGTTAAACACGTATTTGGAGAAAACAACTGTTTCAGCGGATGTTCTAGCAAAAGGGGAAGCATTATTTACCCAATGGTTGGCTATTTTTGGTATTTTATTTACATCTGAGGAATTACTTGATGAAGAGATCGAGCAGTTGATCGAAGAACGTACGCAAGCAAGAAAAAATCGTGATTTTGCCCGTAGTGACGAAATCCGTGACCAATTAAAAGAAAAAGGGATCTTGCTTGATGACACACCGCAAGGAACTCGTTGGAGAAGAGAAGCATGAAAGACTATACACAATTAAACGGACTAGCTTTAGCTTATGTAGGGGATGCCATCTATGAGATCTATATCCGTGACTATTTGATCGAACAAGGGGCGACTAAACCGAATAAACTTCATAAAGCAGCCACGAATTATGTTTCAGCAAAAGCACAAGCTTATCTGATTAAAGAGATGCTAGAAGAAAAATTGATGACACCAGAAGAAGAAACTTTTTATCGTCGTGGTAGAAATGCCAAAAGTCATACAAGTGCAAAAAATGCAGATGTCACAACTTATCGAATTGCCACAGGTTTTGAAGCTTTGATGGGGTATCTGCATTTGACGAAACAAACAGAACGGTTAGAAGAATTAATTGAATGGTGTATCCAGAAAGTCGGTGAAAAAAATGAGTAGAGAACAAAAAGAACGTCATTATAACAAACGTAAAAAAGCAACGAAACAGCCAATGAACGCTTCATCACAGAAAAAATCGCAAAAAAAGCGAAACCATTATGACACTTCCTATGAACCTGTAGTTGGGGAGAAAAAAGAGGAAGCAATCGAAGATAATTTTGTCTTTGGTCATCATGCAGCAGTAGAAGCCTTACAACAAGGTAGAGGGAATAAGTTATTTTTACAAGAGGACTCAGGGGGAGAAAAAACCGAAGAGTTAAAGAACATTGCTAGAGATCAAGCTGTACCAGTTAAATGGGTACCAAAACAAAAATTAGATACATTAAGTGATCATGGTGTACACCAAGGAGTAGTCTTAGCGATTACCCCGTATGAATATTTATCCTTAGACCAGCTTCTTCAGCAAACCAAAGAAAAAACAGAAACACCTTTCTTTGTCATTTTAGATAGTATTGAAGATCCTCACAATTTTGGTTCGATCCTACGAACAGCGGATGCAAGTGGGGTAGACGGCGTAATCATTCCTAAGCATCGGGCGGTAGGCATTACGCCAATCGTCACAAAAACCTCTACTGGAGCAGTCGAACATGTACCTGTAGCACGAGTGACCAATCTTGTTCAAGCGGTCCAACAACTAAAAGAAGCCGGTTTTTGGGTTTTTGGGACAGATATGGATGGTACAAATTTCCAAAAATGGAATGCAAAAGGCGCTATTGCTTTAGTGATTGGTAACGAAGGACGAGGAATGAGTCCTGGATTGAAAAAAGAAATGGACGAACTTTTGACCATTCCAATGGTCGGTCACGTTCAAAGTTTGAATGCGAGTGTTGCTGCTGGATTGTTGATGTATCAAGCTTTTTCTCAACGTCAAGGAGAGTGATCAGATGAAAAAGCAGCTCCTAATTGTTGATGGTTATAACATGATCGGTTCTTGGCCAGAACTCGTTTTGTTGAAAAAACAAGAAAAGATGGCGGATGCTAGAGAAGCTTTGTTGCATCGTTTGTCAAATTATGCCAAATACGAAGGAATTGAAGTGATAGTTGTTTTTGATGCACAATTGGTTCCAGGCATTCAGCAAAACTACAAGAAATACCAATTAGAAGTCGTCTTCACAAAAGAAGATGAAACGGCAGATAGTTATATTGAACGTATTGCTGGCCAATTGAATGATCGTTTAACGCAAGTAACTGTTGCCACGAGTGACTTAGCCGAGCAATGGATGATCTTTTCACAAGGGGCTTTGCGGACTTCTGCCTATGAATTATATAAAACGATCCAGAAAACAGAGAAAAACATTGCACAAGATAATATAAATATGCAATTTGATAATTTTCGTCGTAATTCGCCTTGGAGTAAAGAACAATTAGAAAAATTGTCCCAAAAGTTAGACGATTTAATGCGAAAAGATAGATAACACAGTTATATGATTAGTCAATCGGATGATTGATGGTAAGATTCCTCCATAATCGAAAGAGATGGAGGAATTATTTTATGTCTGAGGAGTTATTGCGCGCCGCACGTGACGGTGATGAAGAAGCATTCGCTATCCTATATCAAAAATATTTTCCACTTTTGTTACGTTTAAAAAATATGTACTACCTAAGAAATTATGTGTATGAAGATTGGGAACAAGAAGCAAGGATCGCCTTATACCAAGCTTTAAAGACTTATGAAAATAACAAAGGCGTTAGCTTTGGCAGCTATTATAAAAGCATTATCAGTAATCAAATTTATTCATTATTAAGAAAACAAAATGCATTGAAACGTAGAGACCAAAAAGATGAATTATCGATTGATCAGAAGGTTGAAACAGAAGGTCCGGACTTTTTAGCAGAAATCACTACTCAAGAACCACTTGCGATGCAACGATTACTGTTAAATGAAGCCATTGAAGATTGTGAAATCAAATTTTCAAAAAAGGAAGCAAAAATATTTTATTATTATATGCAAGGAACCGATTTCAAGAGGATGGCAGAGGAACTTTCAATGGATGTCAAACAAGTCAAGAGTGCGTATAGCCGTGTGAAATTTAAAATAAAACAACATCTCAAAAATTATCATGAGGAATAATTTATAAAATTATTAATGTTTTTCTTATTTGTTTTTATTGCATTTCTTTTTTTTATATGGTAAACTTGAAAATTTTTAGAAAGTGTGGTATATTGGGTAATGAGGTGAACTGTATGCCAACAACTTTAGCTACAATCAAAAAAGATTTAGAAGGTCGTATCGGCAGCCCAATCATGCTGGTTGCTCAGACAGGAAGAAAGCGTCAAACAGAACGCCGAGGCGTTTTAACAGAAACCTATCCTTCAGTATTCGTTGTTGATTTGGATCCTGAAGAAAATTCTTTTGAACGAGTATCGTATAGCTATTCAGATGTACTTACTCGAACAGTCGAGATTGAATTTTTAACTGAAGCAGTTTAAAAAGCAAGCGAGCCTAGTTTTTTATAAGGTTCGTTTGCTTTTTTGTTTGGAAATAGGTATGCTGAAAAAAAGAGAATTGGAGGCACTTTCAAATGGAACATTATGTAAAAAAATTTGCAGATTTGACCACTCAAGAATTTTATGAGATTGTCAAAGAACGCATTGCTGTTTTTGTCGTAGAACAAAATTGTCCCTACCAAGAAGTGGATGAAATTGATAGCCAAGCTTGGCATACGTATTTCAAAGATGAAGCAGGGAAAATTTCTGCTTATACACGTATTTTTGAAGAAGATGGAACCATTCATTTTGGTCGAGTGTTGGTCAATAGTGAACATCGTAAAGAAGGGTTGGGACGTAAGATCGTGCAACGTACGATGGAAGTAATTGAAGCCAATTACCCGCAACGACCGATCGTCATTGGGGCGCAAGTCTATCTTCAATCTTTTTATGAGTCATTTGGATTCGAGGCCATTTCAGATGTTTATTTAGAAGATGACATTCCCCATATCGATATGAAAAAATCGAGCTAAAGTGATCATGACGATAGGTAGCGCAATACAAAAAGAGGTTGAGACAAAAGTGTTCAGCATCAAGAAATAAGAAGGAATTTCCGAAAATTGCTTCTCAAATTTTTGGTAAATTTCGGCTTATTTCCGAAGATGCTACTTTTGTCTCACCGTTTATTCGTTTTTAGAGATACTAGAAGAGACTGAGACAACTTTTGTCCCAGTCCCTTTTTGTATCATTTAATTTTCTTTATTTTTCAGTTGTCTGATCAACGGTTGCTTGTGTAGTTGGCCGTCCGTTGTTTTCTGCTGTTTGTTGTGCAAGTAGATCACGAATGTCGCTCAAATAATCTTCAGCAGTTGGTTTGGCAGGTGCTTCTTCTGTTTCTTTTTCAGGACGTAATCTTTTAGCGTGGTTGGCTGCTTTCACCACTAAGAATAAGACAAACCCTGTAATAATAAATGTTATGATTGCACTAATAACATTGCCGAAAGCAAACGTAACTCCTTTAGTAGGTGACCAGTCCAAGATAGAAAGGGCGCCTTCCAAATCAGACGTGCCAGTAATCATCGCTACAACCCAGCCTACAAGAGGTGTGATCAAACCTTGAACGATCTGATTGACAATGCTAGTAAATGCACTCCCGATAACAACCCCAACGGCTAAATCTAATACGTCGCCACGCATAATAAACTCTTTAAATTCTTTAATCATTTTTCTCCTCCTCTCACTTATCCTTAGTATAACGAAGAATAAAAAAATATAAAAACGACATGCATTTATGGCTAAGGTCTGTCGTTCAAGTACTTATATGCTATACTAGAAGGTGACTCTTAAGTGATGCAAGAGAGAATCAAAGCAGTAAAAAATAGTAGCCACATATTCTTTTATCCTCCAAGATAAAATCAACCATGTCGGAGAACGAACTGCTAATAAAGGAGCATGTACTATGACATATCAACTGGCAGAAGGTGTAAACCTCCACGTCTTGCAAACAAAACAATATAAAACGGTTCGTATCTTTGTTCGCTTTACTACGCGTTTAAAAAAAGAAGTCATCACGAAACGTTCCCTTTTAAGTAGCTTGTTAGAAACGAACAGTTTAAATTATCCTGACCAGACTCAGTTAAGTGCAAAATTGGCGGATCTTTATGGTGCTAGTTTTGGAACGTCCGTGAGAAAAAAAGGCAATCTTCACTGGTTGGATGCTAGCATCAACTTTGTCAATGGCAAGTATATCAACGATACCAGCATTTTAAACCAAGCTGTTGCTTTTTTGAAAGAAGTTCTCTTTTATCCAAACATTACGGGGGAAAAATTTGATCCAGCCACTTTTGCTTTAGAAAAAAACAATTTGAAACTTTATTTAGAGAGCTTAAATGAAGACAAGCAAACGATGGCTTCACTGGCGCTTCAAGAGTTGTATTTTGATCAGTCGGAGGCGCAGAAAATACCAAGTTTTGGAACAATCGAAGATCTAGATGAACTCACAGCTGAAGTGTTAGCTGACTATTATCATCGGATGATCACAGAAGATCAGATCGATATCTTCGTAGTGGGAGATGTCTCTCCTGCAGAAGTCCAAGCAGCTTTTAGTGAATGGGCATTTCCAGAGCGAGAAAGATTACACCCGGAAATTTTTTATAGCCAACCGCAAGAAAATATCATCAAAGAGCGACAGATCGAAGAACCAGTGACTCAGGCGAAATTAAATTTGGCTTATCAAACCAATGTCTATTATGACCAACCGGATCGTTTTTCATTGATGGTCTTCAATGGATTATTTGGCGGTTTCCCACACTCTAAATTATTTATGAATGTTCGTGAAAAAGAGAGCCTAGCTTACTATGCTTCCAGCAGCATTGATACTTTTCGTGGGTTCCTAAGTGTACAAACAGGAATTGATGGACGTAAACGTAACCAAGTATTGCATCTGATCCATGAACAATTAGAAAGTCTACGAAATGGGGAAGTCACAGAACTTGAATTGACACAAACTAAGGCCATGTTACGAAACCAATATCTATTATCATTAGATGCCCCGCAAGTAGCTGTCGAGACTGCCTATTTAGAGAATTGGTTGCCAGAAACGAAATTAACAGCTGACGAATGGTTAAAACGGATGGAAAAAGTAACGGTCGAAGACATCCAAAAAATAGCTCGACAAATCGAGTTGCAGGCAATTTTCTTTTTAGACGGAGGTACAACAAATGAATAAAACAGAATATGATCAAATCAACGAAACACTGTACCATGAAGTATTACCAAATGGTTTGACTGTTTATTTATTACCTAAAAATGATTACCATAAGACATATGGTTTATTTAGTACAAATTACGGTTCGATCGATAATGAATTTATTCCATATGGTTCAGATAAAAAGATAAAAGTTCCAGATGGTATTGCCCATTTCTTGGAACATAAATTGTTTGAAAAAGAGGATGGCGATGTCTTTCAATTATTTGGACAACAAGGTGCCTCAGCTAACGCGTTTACCAGTTTTACCAAAACAAGTTATTTATTTTCAACGACAGATCAAGTTGAAAAAAATTTGACGACTTTACTTGATTTTGTCCAAGCACCTTATTTTACGGAAGAAACTGTTAATAAAGAAAAAGGGATCATAGGACAAGAAATACAAATGTATGAAGATGATCCAAATTGGCGGATGTTTTTTGGCATTTTGAATAATTTATACCCTGAACATCCTTTGCATATCGATATAGCTGGCACAGTTGAAAGTATTGAAGCAATCACTGCTGATGATTTATACACTTGCTATCGGACATTTTATCAGCCAAGTAATATGGTCTTGTTCGTAGTAGGAAAATTAGAGCCGGAAAAGTTGATGGAATTGATTCGAACCAATCAAAATGCTAAGGATTTTCCACCAGCTCAAAAAATCAAACGTTATTTCCCTGACAATAATGGTGATATTATTGCGAAAAGCTCAATGCGCTCAGCAATCACTAGAGATAAGTTTGTCTTGGGGATCAAAGGGCTAGATGTTTTACCAGCAGAAGGGAAGGAATTATTGAGATACAAGACCGCTCTCAATCTTTTATTCCAATTGTTATTAGGGAATACTTCTCAAAATTATTTGAAAATGTACAATGATGGTTTAATTGATGACAGCTTCGGTTTTGAATTTAGTTTAGATCGAGAATTTCATTTTGCTGACTTTAGCGGAGACACGGATCAGCCAGAAAAAGCAGCTGAAAAAGTGAAAGAAATTCTTCTGCATTTTGAAGAGGATCAAGAACTGTCTGAAGAAAATCTAACATTGTTGAAGAAAAAGATGTTAGGACAATATTTCCAAACATTAAATTCACTGGAATACATTGCAAACCAATTCACGCAAAGCCTATTTGGGGATCAAACATTATTTGATTTACCAGAAATTATTGAATCCATTCAATTAGCAGATGTATTAAAAGTAGGTCGTTCTTTTATCAAAGAAGAAGCGTTCAGTGAGTTTTATATGCAGCCAAATGTCTGATATAGAAGTAGAGATGACGAATGGGAAAGTAGTTAAACTCTTAAATTTCGTTATAGAGTGCATTCAATGTTACCCTAAGATAACTTCGTTTATGGTATTCTTAAGAAGATAAAGAATAAAAAATGGGCGTTGGTGTATGGCGTGTTACATTCTTAACGAAAAGGAACAATTAGACGACTAGCGTTTATACAATTGCTGGTTAGAATAAAAAGACTGGAGAAGATGAACGAGTGGCTTTTGAAACCATCGGAGAAACATTAAGGCAAGCTCGCCTAAATAAGAAAATATCTTTAGATGAATTACAGCAGATTACGAAAATTCAAAAACGTTATCTAGAAGCAATCGATAATGATGATTTTGATCAACTACCTGGAAAATTTTATGTTCGGGCATTTATTCGTCAATATGCAGAAGCTGTCGGTGAAGATGGCGATCATTTAGTTGATGTATTTGATGGGAAAAGCAAATTATCAGCTGGAGAAGTTGTCGCACGTCCTGAACCAGAAACGGTGAGTGGTTCGAGAAAAGCGATGCATCAGGAAGAAGCCAATCCAAGTAAGTTTTGGACAAGTCTACCGGTTATTTTACTTGGTTTAGTCGCTTTAGCAATTATTACTGTTGTGGGTTATATGACTTGGCAGGATCGAAAATCTGACCCGATTATTGATACAACGGCAACTTCAGTTTCGGTTGACGGTGCAATTACACAAACGACATCTAGCACTAAGAAAGAGCGTGAATCCTCTTCTTCAACAAGTACGACAACCACTTCAACAACACAAGAAGAGAAAAAGATGGCGATTACGGCTGGTGAAGACACAGGTAGTACGATCGCAGTGAATGTTACGGATGCGAAAAAACCTGTTACACTTGAATTTGCAGCGACTAACCGAATTTGGATCGGTGTATTAGTGGATAATGCCTATGTTTATCAAGGGACATTAGCAGCAAATGAAACACAAAGCACGCAATTACCGGAAACGGCAACCAATGCAACGATTCGATTAGGAGCTGCAAGTAATGCAACGGTTAAGATAAACGGGGAAGAAATCCCTGTTAATCCAGGAGCGAATAATCAAAATCCTAAAAATGTCACATTGACACTACAGTATGCAGAGTAAATCGCTTATAAGTAGAATGATGTGAAAAAAGAAAACAAGATAAGTACCTGGGAAGGCAGATTCATCTTAGGTGCTTATCTTTTTTTCACGACTGCTGATAAAAACTGATCATTATCGGTGGAAAGTTTAGAACGAGTCACGTAGAATAGGGAAGAAAGGAGTCGATAGTGTGAATTTACCAAATAAATTAACTGTACTTAGAATTTGTATGATCCCGATTTTTATTTTAGTTGTCGGATTACCCTTAGATTGGGGACAAGTAACCGTAGGAACAACATCACTTGCTGTAACACAATTAGTAGGAGCGATTATTTTTGCTTTAGCAAGTATTACCGATTGGCTCGATGGAAAAATTGCTCGTGCCAGAGGATTAGTTACCAATTTTGGAAAGTTTGCTGATCCATTAGCAGATAAAATGTTAGTGATGACCGCTTTTATCATGTTGGTGGGGCAAGGTAAGGCACCAGGATGGGTAGTTGCGATTATCGTTTGTCGAGAACTAGCTGTTACCGGTCTGCGACTATTGTTAGTCGAAGATGGGGAAGTCATGGCAGCAGCGTGGCCAGGAAAAGTAAAAACGGCTACGCAAATGGTGGCTATTATTTTATTATTCATCAATAATATTCCATTTAATCTGATCAATTTACCGATGGATCAAATCATGTTGTATGCTTGTTTGATCTTCACGATTTATTCAGGTGTTGATTATTTTATGAAAAATAGTGGTGTGTTCAAAGGTTCGATGTAAGATTCCTTACAAAGATGTACCATTTCGATAATTCGTCTTACCCCAAAATAACATTTTATATTTTGGGGTAAGACGAATTTATTTATGCTGATTCACGTTTCAATCATTTATTTGATCGCCATTTTTCTAAACTAGCTAGATGCCTAGCTATCTTATGATGAAGATGAAAATGAAAATGATGAAACTCTTTATCAGAAAATGAGCAAATGATAAATGAAACGTTTAGCAAATGGCGTATACTATTAGTAGATAAAAAGAGATTGAGAAGAGACCAAAACAGGCCAACGAGAATTCGTCTGTTGTAATGAAGGAAGCGAAAAAATGAAATCAGAAATCATAGCAGTAGGGACAGAACTTTTACTAGGACAAGTAGTCAACACGAATGCCACGTTTTTATCCGAACAGTTAGCAGACCTCGGGATTGATGTGTATTATCAAACGGTGGTTGGTGATAATCCCGACCGCTTAGAATCATTACTCCAATTAGCAGAAACCAGAAGTGACTTGATCATTTTATGTGGAGGGTTGGGACCGACAGAAGACGACCTGACGAAAGAAGTTACTGCGAAACATCTAGGGGAAGAATTGATCCAAAACACCGAAGGCTATAAAAAATTGTTAGCATTTTTTGAAACGACCAAGCGTAAAATGACTGAAAACAATTTACAACAATCACAAATCATCGATGGGGGGATTGCTTTACCTAATCGCACAGGCTTAGCATTAGGTACGTTCTATCAAACAGCGGACCATGTCTATCTCTTGTTACCTGGACCACCGAGTGAATTAAAGCCAATGTTCATTGAACAAGCTCGCCCATTATTGGAGCAAAACTTTCCATCTGAAGAAATGCTGATCTCAAAAGTTTTACGTTTTTACGGTATCGGGGAATCTCAACTAGTCACAGAATTAAAAGACTTGATTGAAACACAGATCAACCCAACGATTGCCCCTTACGCAAAACCTAACGAAGTCACTTTACGATTAACTGTGAAGACCAAAGACAAACATGCAGGAAACCAAGCCTTACTTGCTTTGGAAGAAAAAGTATTGGCGAGAGTAGGAGAGTACTTCTATGGATATGGTGATGATAATTCATTGCCTAAAGTGGTCGTAGAATTATTAAAGGAAAGAAACCAAACAATAACTGCAGCAGAAAGTTTGACTGCTGGAGCCTTTCAATCAGCTTTGGGAGAGATCTCTGGTGTTTCTCAAGTCTTCCCAGGAGGCTACATTACCTATTCTTTAGAAACTAAATCAGAATTTTTACACATCGATGATGCACTATTGAAGCAGCATGGAACCGTCAGCCAAGAATGTGCAGAACAAATGGCTATCCAAGCACGTAATTTAGCAAAAACAGATTATGCGATTTCGTTTACTGGAGTGGCTGGACCAGATACCTTAGAAGGACAGCCAGCTGGAACAGTTTGGATCGCGGTTGCAACAAGTGAAGGGGAGGTCATTTCGCAGAAATACCAATTTACCAGAGACCGTTCTCATATAAGGAATAGCGCAGTAATGCAAGGATTTGATCTCATTAGAAGACAACTATTAAGAAAAAAATAAATGCGAATATTTGTTCGGTTTTTTCTTGCTTTTTGTCATTAAAAACGATATGATTAGTACAATGAAATGTCGCACTGATTTGTGAATATAAGGAGGATTATCGTATTGGCAGATGATCGTAAAGCAGCCTTAGATGCTGCGTTGAAAAAAATTGAAAAGAACTATGGGAAAGGCTCGATCATGAAACTTGGCGAAAAAATCGACCAACAAGTTTCGACTATCCCAAGTGGTTCTCTTGCATTAGATGTTGCTTTAGGTGTTGGTGGTTACCCACGAGGACGTATCATTGAAGTATATGGTCCTGAAAGTTCTGGTAAGACAACCGTTGCCTTACATGCAATCGCTGAAGTACAAAAAAATGGCGGAACAGCCGCTTTTATCGATGCTGAGCACGCTTTAGACCCACAATATGCTCAAAAATTAGGGGTAAACATTGACGAATTACTTCTTTCACAACCAGATACTGGGGAACAAGGACTAGAAATCGCTGATGCGCTTGTATCAAGTGGTGCAGTAGATATCGTAGTAGTCGATTCGGTTGCAGCTTTAGTTCCACGTGCTGAAATCGATGGAGAAATGGGTGACTCTCACGTAGGGTTACAAGCTCGATTAATGTCACAAGCATTGCGTAAACTATCTGGGTCGATTAATAAAACAAAAACGATCGCTATTTTCATTAACCAAATTCGTGAAAAAGTTGGAGTGATGTTCGGTAATCCTGAAATCACACCTGGTGGACGTGCATTAAAATTCTATGCAACGATTCGTTTAGAAGTGCGCCGTGCGGAACAATTGAAACAAGGAACAGACATTGTTGGTAACCGTACGAAGATCAAAGTAGTTAAAAATAAAGTAGCGCCACCATTCAAAATTGCTGAAGTCGATGTGATGTATGGGCAAGGAATTTCTCAAGAAGGAGAATTGCTTGATATGGCGGTTGAAAAAGATATCGTTGATAAAAGTGGTGCTTGGTATTCTTACAAAGAAGATCGTATTGGACAAGGTCGTGAGAATGCAAAAAATTACATGTCCACTCATCCTGAAATGATGGCAGAAGTTTCTGCTTTAGTCCGGGCGGCTTATGGGATCGGTGAAGATGTAGAAATACCCGAAGAAACGCAAGCAGAACTTCCTTTAGAGGAATAAGACGAAGTAAGAATAGAAATAATCGAATAACTATTCAAAGGATGTTTGAGCATCGAGAGAACTCGCGTCGTTCAGAGAAAGTGTTTTCCTTTGATATGTTGTCGATTGAATCTAATAAGCCGAAATTTTTTAAAATTTCGGCTTATTTTTTGTCTTTTAAGTAGTCATTTGACTATACTTTCTCCTAAAACATAATGGAAAATGGTGGATGTTTAAGCAGTGATTGACTACATCGACAGAAAGGGACTATTCTACTTAAATGAAAGGATAACATGTTACTTAAAAGTCATTTTTTGTTCTTAATTTTCATTAATGCAAAATTATTTGTTCTTAATATGTTTTGGTTATTATTTAATATTATCTTTTATTCATAAAATGACCTTTAAATGAAAATCGAGAAAGCCGTTTCTTATGTATTTAAAGTTGACACTACGGGGTACAAACATTAGAATAAACTTGTGCATGTTTTTGTACACCTATGCATAAAGCATATTAACAAGTTTAGAGTACTTTATCATAAAAGTTATATAGATGATAAAAATGAAAAAGATAGTATGGAGGTGGATTTTATGGTATTCAATATTCTCCTCGCTATCATCGGTTTAATTGTCGGTCTTGGTTTAGGGTTTATGGTTGCAAAGTCACGTCATGAAAAAGAAATTGCAGGTGCTCAATCATCAGCAGCTGGAATTATTGATAGTGCAAAGAAAGAAGCAGAAACTCTAAAAAAAGAAGCATTGTTAGAAGCTAAGGAGGAAAACCAGAAATATCGTTCTGAAGTGGAGAGTGAGTTGAGAGAAAGCAAGTTAGAATTAAAATCTCAAGAAAATCGTTTAATTCAGCGTGAACAAACGTTGAATCGTAAGGATGACTCATTGGAAAAACGTGAGACCTCACTTGAAAGCAAAGAAGAAGCACTTAGTTCAAAACAGCAATTGATTGAAGAGCGAGAAAAAGACGTTGAAAAGTTGATTGAAGAACAACAAAGAGAATTAGAAAAAATTGCTGGTTTATCTAAAGAAGATGCAAAAGATGTCATCATGAAATCAACTGAAGAAGAATTGAATCATGAATTGACGTTAATGGTCAAAGAATCGGAACAACGTGCAAAAGAAGAAGCAGATCGTAAAGCCAAAAATCTTTTATCGTTAGCGATTCAGCGCTGTGCGGCAGACCAAGTATCTGAAACAACTGTATCCGTAGTAACTTTACCAAATGATGAAATGAAAGGACGCATCATTGGTCGAGAAGGACGAAATATCCGTACACTAGAAACATTGACTGGAATTGACTTGATCATTGATGATACACCAGAAGCAGTGGTCCTTTCAGGTTTTGATCCAATTCGTAGAGAAATCGCTCGGATGACTTTAGAAAAACTGATCCAAGATGGACGGATCCATCCTGCACGAATCGAAGAAATGGTCGAAAAATCGCGTAAAGAAATGGATGAACGAATCCGTGAGTATGGGGAAGAAGCGGCGTTTGAAGTTGGTGCGCATACCCTTCATCCAGATTTGATCAAAATCATGGGTCGTCTTCATTTTAGAACTAGCTATGGACAAAATGTTTTGAAACATTCAGTAGAGGTTGCTAAATTGTCAGGTATACTAGCCGCTGAGTTAGGCGAAGATATCCAATTAGCTAAACGAGCTGGTTTGCTTCATGATATCGGGAAAGCATTAGATCATGAAATCGAAGGTTCTCACGTAGAGATCGGCGCAGAGTTAGCTGCTAAATACAAAGAAAATCCTGTAGTGATCAATGCGATTGCATCTCATCATGGAGATGTTGAAGCAACGTCAGTTATTTCTGTCTTGGTAGCTGCTGCAGATGCCTTATCCGCTGCACGACCAGGAGCTAGAAGTGAATCCTTGGAAAATTATATCCGTCGCTTAAGAAGCTTAGAAAACATTTCAAATAGCTTTGCCGGAGTAGAATCTAGTTTTGCTGTTCAAGCTGGACGAGAAGTTCGGGTTATGGTAAAACCAGAAGAGATCTCTGATTTAGATGCAGTTCGTTTAGTACGAGATATCCGTAAACGAATTGAAGAAGAATTAGATTATCCAGGGCATATCAAAGTCATCGTTATTCGTGAAACGCGTGCGACAGACTACGCTAAGTAAAAAATAAAAGAACGTTACGATTAGTTAGGATAATCGTAGCGTCTTTTTTGTTTTAAACCACTATTTAATCAAGCTTGATCGTTTTAACATTATTTTGATAAGAGGTTGAGCAGCTATAAACATGGTGTGTTAACTTTGAGTTCTAAATTAGCTTCTTAATAAGAAGTAGGCATAATCTAACTAGAGACGATTATTCTATCATTAAAGTAGATCAAAATTATTCTTAATGACTACTAGAAAATCAAACTAGGATGAAGAATAGTTAGGAAATAAAATTTGTTGCATTATTGTACATTTTGTTAACGAGAGATAAAAGTTGTATAAACTAGTAATATATTGATCTATGAGTTTGAAATCAATTTTATGTACAATTTTTTACTAGGATTTATTGGGTAGAAAGATATAGTTTTTGTTCTTGAAAACACAAGTAATTGATTCTATATGATCTAAATATAGATGAGGTGGGATAAGCAGATGGATAATTATGAGTTGTTGGAATACAATTTAGCAGAATTTATGACTTCAGATATGCAAGAGGAATTTTTACAATTTTTTCATTTTCAGAATATTAATGAATTTAAGGAACAGTATGTTCATTCAAAAAAACTGCTAAAAGATCAGAACGAAGAGATGTTGAATGAACTAAAAGAATGGAGACAAGTTGATTCAATTGAAAAATTCTCGCAACAAGTAACAATAAAGCTAACTGAGCAATATTTTATGAAGTACCCAAATCTAATAAAATACAAAAATGTTAGCAATAACATTAATGAAAACCTTTGCAAAGATATTCATGAGATTCTTTTGCGAACGATTGTTTATGACTTTAATCTATTAAAGTCACAGTTACAAAAACTCTCTGTGAAAAGTTATATTAGAAATTATTTATCTAATGAGAAATACGTCACAGGTTTGTTTCAAAGATTTCCTGTTTTATTCAATTTAATAGATAAAAAAATCAAAGAAACAATCTGTTACATTTCTGAAGTTATCCAACATGTAGAGTATGATTCAAAGGAAATTAACGAATTGTTTAGTATTCAACTTGATCAAGAAATAGGAGTTGAATTTTCTTTGGGTGATCCGCATCTGTCAGGAAAATTTCCACTCGTGATAACAGGTAAAAAGAATAAAATTATTTATAAACCACGAAGTAATTACAATGATTTATTATTTGGAGAATGCGTTGCTTTATTTAATAAAAATAATTTTAACAAACAACTAGCACAAATAAAATTATTGAATCGTAAAACGTATTCTTGGTCAGAATTTATTGTAAGTGATCCTTGTCAATCAGAAGAAGAA
Source organism: Enterococcus sp. AZ078 (assembly GCF_051714985.1). Lineage (NCBI taxonomy): Bacteria > Bacillati > Bacillota > Bacilli > Lactobacillales > Enterococcaceae > Enterococcus > Enterococcus sp. AZ078. Next base: position 2,777,035 of record NZ_JBIOSW010000001.1, on the reverse strand, counting down.
GTTCAAGATTTCTATTATAAAATGGGGGCAATTATTGCAATTCTTTTCTATTTAAATGCTTCGGATATTCATCTTGAAAATCTAATTGCAAGTGGTGGTTCACCCATGCTCATTGATTTAGAATGCTTGTTTAACAATTTAGATCGTATGGAAGCATTATCTGTAAATGATAAGATACATGAAATTTTGACTAATTCTGTTCTTAATTCTGGAATTGTACCTATGTACAACGAATTTTTTAAAGATGATATTTCGGCTTTAGGAAGCCATGAAAACTTATTCCAACGTTTTTCAGTACCACAATTGATTGTTTCAGAAGATGATTTAGAAATTAAATTCACTGAAAATTCTGATGAATTTAAATATTCATATTCTAATGTTCCGATGTATCATGGACAAAATTATCGTTTTTTAGACTATAAGCAACAGATCTATCAAGGATTTACAGAAACATTTCACCTATTTTTGGATAAAAAATCAGAGCTGATTGATATTGTTGAGCGCTATAAAAATGATATTACTATCCGACATTTAATAAAACCAACAGCAACTTACAGTAAAGTAGCGACTTTAAGTTATCATCCTAGGTTCTTGACAGCACCGTTTGATCGCTTGTTATTTGTCTATTCTCAAATGGCAAGATTTGGTTCTACACCATTTCTTACCTATGAAATTGAGGACATACTAGAGGGGGATATCCCTTATGTTTTTTCAAAACTTAACTCAAATACACTTAACATTTCAAAAAAAATGACATTTACGAATAACAGTCGTATAGATTTCTTAACACTATGGAAAAAAAAGATCCATTCTCTTAGTGAGAAAGATTTAAACTACCAATTAAATATTTTGCAAAAAAGCTTTGGAGATAAAAATATTACGTTAGAAGATCTTTTTATAATTGGAGAAAAAAATGATGAGATCAAGACTTTAGAGTCTTACATCCATAGTAAAAGGATAGTACACAATAAGCAGGTGACGTGGCTTCATACCGGTTATGAAGATTTAACAAAAGACAAAGACTTTAAAATTCGTTTAAAACTGCAGCCAATGAATAACAGTTTGTATAATGGGAAAATTGGTGTAGCAATCACTTACTATTATTTATGGAAAACGAAAAATGATTTTGATTACAAAAACAGATTTCTATTAATATTGAATGATTTACTTGATCATTTTGATTTATCTAATCAAAAAAATTATGATATAGGGGTTTTTTCTGGATTAGGTGGCTATATCTATTTATTTAATTTGATTGCTCCATCCTTGCGAACATCAAAACTGATCGCAATTGAGCAAGATATCCTTCAATATCTGGGACAAAAAATAAAAAAAGACAAAATTCTGGATATTATGAGTGGTACGGCGGGGTTATTACTACTTTTTTGTAATATTTATAAAAAGAGCCCTAATAAAGAATTAAAAAAATTAATTGGACTTTGTGTGGAGAATTTATTAAATAATTTAATAGAATCAGAGGGAAAAGGAAGTTATTGGGAATCCTCTGTAGAAAAGAAACTTATTTTAGGTTTTTCTCACGGAACATCAGGTATTCTTTATGCTTTAGCGATTTATGAAGAGTTGTTTTCGGTAACCAAAATAAAAGAAACGATTGGCGCAGTTACCTTATTTGAAAACCAACATCGTAAAAACGGTGTGTGGTTTGATACAAGAGGAGAAAAATGGATTGAGCAAAATACTTTTTATTGTAATGGTCTTGTAGGAATGCTTACTCATCGATATCTTATGGAAGGAGAAAGCCCAGAGGAGCTATTATATTTTGCTCGATTAAAAGAAGAATTAAACAAAGAACGTGTAGATAGTTGCTTATGTCATGGCTTTTTAGGAAATATGTGGCTTTACCGTCATTTCTTCATTCATCATAATATAAAGTCATATGCGTTCTTACTCGATGATTGGAATGCATACTTAGACAAACGAACAATTAATGAAAGTTGTTTAGAAGACGAGTTTCTAGATGTTGGTTTGATGACCGGTCTTTCCGGGGTGATTTTGGGATTGTTAGCGTTGGAGAACCCTAACATACCAAACATACTTTTATTCGATTTATAGATAAATCCTTCAATCGAAAATACGAATGAAGAGATAGGATCTGATTGAATAATAGATTGATAAGTGTAACGAACAGTTGATGACAATAAAAAATGATTGATCAACTTGAAAGGAGGTGAAGAAAATGGCAGTAGGACTATTAATGAAAGCAGGCAATGTTTCTGAAGAATTAGCAGTATTAAACAACGAACATAGTTTGAATGCTTCGCTAGATACCATCTGCGGAACAATGGGTAGCCTTGGTTGTGGTAGTTTTGGTTGTGGCTCTTTATCTAGCTGTTGCTAAAATATATACGGATGAAAGGTTTCAGAGGTTTTATTGTGAATATTGAAAAATAATAATTCAGAATGAAGAGTCTGAATCTGGGACATTAATCAGAAAAAATCTGATTAATGTCCTACTTTTTTTAGTAAAAAGATTCCTTCAGACTCATTCGTTTTATTTCTTATCCAGCATTTCTCGATCTTTTTCGATCGTTGTATTGATCCCTTTGATAATAGCAGGAATGAAGCCAGCTTCTTCTAAAGCCACAACACCCGCAACCGTTGTTCCGCCAGGGGAAGAAACCTGGTCAACTAGCTCCCAAGGGTTTTCATCACTTGCTAGGAATTTTTGACAAGATCCCATAATAGCTTTGGCAGCGATCTCGGTTGCCATTTTTTTAGGTAAGCCATTAAAGACACCCGCACGACCCATGGCATCGATCAACATATAAATAAATGCTGGTGAACTACCGGCTAACCCAATAAACGTACTGAAATCACCTTCTGCCAGTGGATAGACACTGCCGATCGCTTCAAAGATCTGCGTTGCTTCTTTGAATTCCTCATATGTGACATGATGATTTTTACAGATAGCAGAGACACCTGCACCTACACTAACGTTTACGTTTGGCATGACACGAATGATTTTCGCTTCGGGGTCATTTAGGGCTTTTTCCAGATCATGTAATGATTTTCCTGAAGCAATTGAAATAAAGAGACATTTCTGACTATATTTTCTTAAATCCTTCAGTACTTGGTCAATGATTTTAGGTTTGACTGCCAGTAAAATGACATCTACTTGTTTTGCGACTTCTTGATTTGTTTGACAGGCGGTTACACCAGTTGCTTCTGCAAAACGTTGTGCATTTTCGAAATGACCACTTGAGACAAAAATATCTTCTTTAGCCACTGTTTCGTGTTCAATCAAGCCGTTAATGATTGCTTGCGCCATATTACCTGTTCCAATGAATCCAATTTTCATGTTATCCTCTCCTTTTGTTTTAGCATAGCTTTCTTTTCAATGAAGGGCAAGCAAAGAATAAAGCGTGTGGATAGATACATAAACAGGTGAAACTAGTGCATAAGTGGTAAAAATAAGGTAAATAAGCTAACATTGATTTATAAATTGAAAGTTTTCAAGTAAGGATGGTAAAGTGTGAAAAATAAAAGTCATACGGCATTTCAGTGGTTGAAAAATCATAGCTTGATTTTAAAAATGATTTTTTTTGGATCTATTATAGTTTTCGTTGCCAATCAAGTCGTAAATATTGCAAATGGAATGAGTTGGCAAGATATTTGGCAAACTATGCGACAACAAAGTTATGTTACGCTGTGTTTAATGGTTTTAGTGGGGTTGATCGGTGTTTTGCCAATGTTGTTGTATGACTGGGTGACGATTCGCGTGTTGGAAAAACAAGGGAAACCTAAAATGAAGCGTCACGATTTTTTCTTAGCTGCTTTTATTACGAATACAATTAATAACTTAGCGGGCTTTGGAGGAATTGTTGGAGCTAGTCTTAGAGCAAATTTTTATGGAAAAGAAACAAATCGGAAAATGGTACTTGCTACCGTTTCTAAAGTTGCATTATTTATGTTGACTGGTTTATCATTATGGTCATTTCTAACATTCATTGATGTTTTTTTTCTACAAACTACTAGTATTTTTAGAAGTTATTGGATTTGGTTACTTGGCGGTAGTGTGATAGCACCGGCTATTTTTTTCTTTGCTTATTTAAAAAGAAGAACTTTATTTGCGGAATTCTATCCTAAGGGTCTAGTCGGGTTACTGTTAGCTTCTGTGGGGCAATGGACTGGAGCATTGGTCGTTTTTTTAGCGATTGGTTATTTGATGGATGTAGATATTTCCTTATTTTCGATTTATCCAATGTTTATTATCGCTACGTTAATCGGTATGTTGACAATGGTTCCTGGGGGTGTCGGGACATTTGATGTGTTGATGATCTTAGGTATGAGTCAGTTAGCTGTTCGACAAGATATTGCAGTGGTTTGGTTACTTTATTACCGTTTGTTTTATTATGTGGTTCCTTTTGCGGTTGGCTTATTTTTATTTCTGTCACATACTGGAGTAAAAGTGAATCGTTTTTTAGACAATATACCACGACTGCTCTTTCAAAAAATCGCGCATTTTATTTTGGTCACAGCCGTTTATTTTGCAGGGATCATGATGGTGTTACTATCTACGATTACGAATCTTTCTGCGATCAGTCGATTGTTTCAGATTTTATTACCTTTCTCGTTTAATTTTTTAGACCAAACGTTGAATCTATTGATTGGATTCTTATTGCTTGGGTTGGGAAGAGCGTTAGCAATGAAAGTGAAGAAGGCTTTTTTACCAACTATTGCTTTATTAGCTTTTGGAATCATTAACACAGTTACTCGAACATTATCTTGGCAATTGATTTTAGTGTATATCTTGATTCTTCTGGCTGTCTGGCTAGCTCGGAAAGAATTTTACCGTAAGAAATTTGTTTATTCATGGGGTGCCATTCTTTTTGATCTATGTTTGTTTGGGTTTCTATTTATCGTCTATGCAATTGCAGGGTATCATAGTGGACGTTTTTGGGTAAATCGATTGACAGCTGATCGCTTTCTCCTGTTCCCATCCGATGAAGTTTGGTTTTCAGGCTTGATTGGTCTAGGGATCTCGCTGTTGGCATTAGTAGCATTGTATCAGTACCTTGCTTCTGAAACGAATGAGTTAGGGTCAGATTTACAAATCGAAAGATTCAAACAGATGTTGACCGTCTATCAGGGGACATCTGCTAGTCATTATCTTCGTTTACCAGGATATAAATATTATTACTATCAACAAAATGGAGAGGATCAAGTCGTCTTTGGTTACCAGATCAAAGGAAATAAATGCTTTGTTTTGGGAGACCCGATTGGCAACCCTAAAATGATTCGTCCTGCTATTACAGAATTTATGCAAAAAGCTGATTGCTTAGGGTATCAAATTGCTTTTTACAAGATCTCAGAAAAATATGTGGTAATGTTGCATGAATTAGGTTTTCATTTTACAAAAGTCGGCGAGGTGGGAATGGCAGATTTGACTACAGAAGAAATGCCTTGGGTCAATCAACAGCTAGAGTACCAGCGTCTAACTAATGAAGGCTATCATTTCACTTGGTACGAACAATTACCTGAGGAATTATTAGCTGCGGTGAGTGAGGTTTCGGATCAGTGGTTACATGGTGCGAGAGAAAAGCATTTTTCTGTTGGGCGTTTTGACGATTCTTATCTGTTAGCCAGCGGTGTTGGAGTGGTACGCAAAGAACAAAAAGTGGTTGGATTTATTACAGAGCAACCAATATCTGAAAGCCAAGCAGGCTATGATCTATTACGTGTATTGCCAGATGAACCTGCTGAACTATCCGATTATTTATTAGTCAATCTATTTGTTGTCTACCAAGAAAAGGGCTATCTTGAGACAAATCTTGGTTTAGCTCCGTTAGCAAATGTAGGGGAAACAGACTTTGCATTCTTTCAAGAGCGCATCATGCATATTGTTTATAATTATGGTAGTTTCTTTTACTCCTTTCAATCGACCTATGAAGAAAAACTGCGCTATGTCACTCGCTGGGAAGGTCGCTATTTTGCTTACATGAAGGGAAGCAGTTTTACATTTGCCACATTACAGTTGTTTATACTAATTGGGAAGGGAAAAGAAAAAAGTATCAGTTTTGCAGAAGAAGTATTAACGGAATTGTAAATTGCGTAAATAGAGGAATAACTGGTGACGTGTTTTAGCTACCCATAGTTTAAAACGTGAAAAAGCGATTGACGGTAGCTAGAGAAAATGAATGTGGTCGAAGGATGGTTTGTTTTATCTGTAGACAGAAAAGGTCTGAGAAAACCGCTAAGATCGTAAACACGTCACTCGTATGAGCTATACTTTTATTTTTCTCTGTGATAGAATACTTGCGACTTAGACTTTTTGAATGGGTGAGAGGATGGAACTGATAGTAAAAGCACCAGCTAAGATCAATTTGGGATTAGATGTCTTGTACAAGCGTCCCGATGAGTATCACGAGCTGGAAATGGTAATGTCGAGTGTAGATTTAGCAGATCACTTATTCTTTGAAGAGATACCTGAGGATCGAATCATCGTAGAAACGAATAAGGCATTTTTGCCAGTAGATCAACGAAATAACGTTTATCAAGCAGCAACATTGCTTAAGAATAAGTATCATATCAAAAAAGGCGTAAAAATATTTGTGAAAAAAAATATTCCAGTTGCAGCTGGACTGGGTGGGGGCAGCACAGATTGTGCAGCTGCACTGAGAGGGATCAATCAACTATGGAATCTCGGTTGTTCTCTGGAAGAATTAGCTGAGATTGGTTTGGAAGTTGGTACGGATGTGCCTTATTGTGTTTATGGTAATACTGCGTTTGTTGGCGGCAAAGGAGAAGTGGTCCAAGTTCTCCCTTCAATGCCTCAGTGTTGGGTAATCTTGGTTAAACCTAAAATGAGTGTTTCGACTAGGACCGTCTTCAAAGAAGTAGATGCGCAAAAAATCCAGCATCAGAACATTCCTAGACTAGTGGAGGCAATCCAGCAACAAGATTACCATACGATGATTCAATACATGGGAAATAGTTTAGAAGATGTTACCGGCAAACGTCATCCAATTATCCATCAAATCAAAGAACGCATGTTAAAGTATGGGGCAGATGCCGCTTTGATGAGCGGAAGCGGACCGACAGTCTTTGCCTTATGTCAACATTATTCAAGAGCACAAAGAGTCTATAACGGGCTGAAAGGTTTCTGTGATGAAGTATATTTAGTACGCACGTTGTAAAATAGGCCAGAACTAGTTGTTGCTAAGAGATGAAGAATAAAAAATCTCAAAACAGAAGAAGCTGTTTTGAGATTTTTTTGAGTTGGTTGCAGTTTAGCTACTCTAAACGTTATTTATTCTATTTAGAAGTTGGAAAAAATGGACTAGAAAGCTTGTTTGGCTCTCAGTAACATGAACAAACTATCATTCATTTTACGGTTTACATTGAATTTATTCGTATAAATCAGAAATTGAAGGATTTCTATTGACTCTATTTTTTTATTCTGATACATTAAGTTCCGTTGATAAATCGTAATTTTACGATTTGTTCGAAAGGAGAGTCTTATGAAAAAATATATGATTGGTTTAACACTAGCTGTAGGGATGTTTTTATTAGCGGCTTGTGGTGGTACGAACCAAAAGGATTCAAAGAAAAATGAGTTAACGATTGTTACGACCTTTTATCCGATGTATGAATTTACGAAAGAAGTAGTTGGAAATGAAGGAAACGTCAAGTTGTTGATCCCGTCTGGGACTGAACCACATGATTTTGAACCTAGTGCAAAACAACAAGCAGAAATCGCTGATGCGGATGTGTTTGTTTATAATAGTCCAGATATGGAATTTTTTGTTGACTCATTGAAAGATTCTGTCGATACGAATAAAACATTGATGATTGAAGCAGCTAAAGGAATTGATCGTCTGAAATCAGAAGAAGAAGACCATGACCATGATCATGAACATGAAGAAGCTTCTTCTGAAAGTCATTCGCATGAGTATGACCCACATATTTGGTTAGATCCTGTGTTAGCAATCAAAGAGGTCAAAACAATTGCTTCAGAGCTTGGGAAAAAGTATCCTGATAAAAAGGCAACTTTTGATAAAAATGCGGATGCTTATATCAAAAAATTAGAAAACCTGAACCAAAAATATACGGATGCACTCAAAGATGCCAAAAACCGCACGTTTGTGACGCAACATGCCGCATTTGCGTATTTAGCGAATCAGTATGATTTACACCAACAAGCGATTGCAGGGGTAACGCCTGATCAAGAACCCACACCAAGCCGCTTAGCTGAACTAAAAGATTTTGTGAACAAAAATAAGATCAAAGTGATTTACTTTGAAGAAAATGCATCATCCAAAGTGGCGGAAACATTGTCGAAAGAAACGGGTGTTAAATTAGAAGTATTGAATCCATTAGAGAGTTTGACAAGTGAACAAATCAAAGCCGGCGAAAATTATATTTCGGTAATGGAAGAGAACTTAAAAGCGTTAAAAGAAAGTATTAATTAAGAACGGAGGCATTTCGCGTGCATTATATCGAAATATCCGATTTGACTTTTTATTATGATGAAGAACCTGTATTAGAAGATGTGTCTTATCACGTTGATGCAGGAGAGTTCGTTATTCTAACAGGAGAAAACGGTGCAGCAAAATCAACATTGATCAAAGCTTCCTTAGGCTTGTTAAAACCTTCTAAGGGAACAGTGAAAATCGCCCCCAAAAATCAAGAAGGACAAAAATTAAGTATTGGTTACATTCCCCAACAAGTGGCATCTTTTAATGCTGGCTTACCAAGTACAGTCTTAGAATTGGTTCGTTCCGGTCGCTATCCGAGAGGACGTTGGTTCAAACGACTTTCTGAAAAAGATCATCAGCATGTTAAACGAGCTTTAGAATCTGTTGGAATGTGGGAGATGCGTCATCGACGGATCGGAGAATTATCCGGTGGACAGAAACAACGGATTAGCTTAGCCCGTATTTTTGCGACTGACCCAGATTTATTTATATTGGATGAACCGACAACGGGGATGGATGAAGAATCTCGTAATGAATTTTATCGACTATTGCGTCATAGTGCCCATGAACATGGCAAGGCAATTTTGATGATTACTCATGATCATGAGGATATCAAGCAATATGCAGATCGACAAATTCGTTTGGTAAGAAAGGAGGATTCTCCATGGCGTTGCTTTCATATGAATTCATGAGACGAGCTTTTTTAGCAGCCATTTTTATTGCGGGGATTGCTCCAATGTTAGGTGTCTTTTTAGTGATCCGAAGACAATCATTGATGGCAGATACACTGTCACACGTTTCACTGGCAGGGGTGGCATTGGGTTTCTTTTTGAATATCAATCCAACGTTGACTACGATGTTCGTAGTAATATTAGCTGCGGTGATTTTAGAATATTTACGTACGATTTATCGTACTTACTCAGAAATTTCAATTGCGATCTTAATGGCTGGCGGACTGGCGCTGGCATTAGTTTTGATGAATCTTAGTGGTGGAAACTCAGCCACAAGTATCCAATCGTACCTCTTTGGCTCGATTGTGACGATTACTTGGGATCAAGTTATCTTTTTGGGTGTATTATTTGTTATTATTGGTTTCTTATTCTTTTTGTTCAAGCGACCAATGTACGTGCTGACTTTTGATGAAGATACCGCCCATGTTGATGGTCTGCCTGTTCACCGTATGTCAATGCTGTTCAACGTGATCACGGGTGTTGCGATTGCTGTCATGATTCCAATTGCCGGGGCATTATTGATTTCAGCAATTATGGTCCTGCCTGCAGCGATCGGTATGCGCTTAGGCAAAAGTTTCAATGTGGTGATTGCCATTAGTATCGGTGTTGGCTTTATCGGCATGTTATCGGGACTAACAAGTTCCTTTTATCTAGATACGCCACCGGGTGCGACGATCACACTAGTCTTTATCGTGTTGTTTCTTGTGGTCAATTTGTTCAAGCGGGTGCTTGTTTCCATTAAGCGAAAAAATAAATAAAAAATCAAAAAGAAAAGCGATGAAAACGAAAAATTTTCATTGCTTTTTCTTATATTTAGATAAATACCGAACTATTTAACTTATTTTCTTACAAAATGCTCGAATTTTTAAATGAAAACTTATATAATGTAAAACGATATAATTTCTTAAAAGGAGCTGAAATATGTGAAAGTACGTCGCAGTGAACGTCTTGTTGATATGACTCAGTATTTATTAGATCATCCTCACGAATTAATTTCATTGACAAGTTTTGCCGAACGTTATGAATCTGCTAAATCTTCGATCAGTGAAGACTTGGCAATTATCAAAAAAACATTTAAGGAACGAGGGTATGGTACCCTAGAAACAATTCCAGGTGCCGCTGGTGGGGTTTTATTTATACCAGAGATTTCTTACGAAGAAGCCAAAAAATACATTGAGTCGTTAGCTGAACGATTGTCTGAACAAGATCGTTTGTTGCCTGGAGGTTATGTTTATCTATCCGATTTACTAGGTGAGCCCGAATTATTACGCCAAGTTGGAAAAATCATTGCTTCTAAGTATTTAGGTGAAAAAATCGATGCAGTGATGACAGTTGCTACGAAAGGCGTGCCGATCGCGCAAGCTGTGTCCTATTATTTAAATGCACCGTTTGTTATCGTACGCCGTGATTCAAAGATCACAGAAGGATCGACAGTTAGTGTGAATTATGTTTCTGGTTCTTCTGAACGAATCGAAAAGATGGAATTGTCAAAAAGAAGTCTTAAACGGGGTTCTCGTGTCCTAGTCGTTGATGATTTTATGAAAGGCGGCGGCACAGTCAATGGAATGAAGAGCTTGATCGAAGAGTTTGAATCTGAACTTGTAGGAATCACCGTTTTTGCAGAATCCAAATTTAATGGTCATCGTGCAATTGACGATTATACTTCATTACTATACGTGAAAGATGTCGACACGAAGACCAAAAACATTACAGTTGTACCAGGAAATTATTTCAAAGATTAGAGATTGAAAATTTATCTATTTGCCGATCAATAATAGCTGGAAGAGATTGTGTCAGAAGTGTCCAGCTCTGAGAAATAAGCCGGAGAATCCGAAAATAGTTTCACCTATTTTGGGAATTCTTTGGCTTATTTTCGATAGAAACACTACAGCAATCAGCAACAACAAATCAGATATCCAGCTGTTATCTGTCAGATGAGAGAAATTCGTTCTCCTTTTTCATATAACCCTATTTTTCTCTCACTATTGTTGATTGACTAAAACCCCCAAGATAAAAATGGTCTAGTTACAAATATAGTCTGCTTGGTTGAAAAATTGAGTAGAGTGGGCTAAACTTAAAACCATCAAATACAATTAGGAGTGACGCAGTTGGACGCACGTTATGCAATCATTTTGGCAGCGGGAAAAGGAACTCGCATGAAGTCAAAATTATATAAAGTTTTACATCCAGTTTCAGGACAGCCGATGGTGGAACATATTATCAATCGAGTAAGTGAAACCAACCCAGATCAAATCATCACGATCGTCGGGCATGGCGCTGAGCAAGTAAAGGCACAGTTGGGTGAACGTAGTGAATACGCTCTGCAAGCAGAACAACTTGGTACAGGTCATGCAGTATTACAAGCCGCATCTTTTTTACAAGGGAAAGAAGGCACGACACTGGTGATCAGTGGCGACACACCGCTTTTAACCACTGAAACATTGAACAATTTATTTGAGTATCACCAAGGAAAAAATGCGAGTGCCACGATTCTAACCGCACAAGCCGAAGATCCAACTGGATATGGTCGTATCATTCGTGACCATATTGGGATCGTTGAAAAAATCGTTGAGCAAAAAGATACTACACCAGAAGAAGCATTGGTCCAAGAAATCAATACAGGAACTTATTGTTTTGACAATCAAGCTCTGTTTGAAGCATTGAACAAAGTAGGAACAGACAATGCACAAGGGGAGTACTACTTAACCGATATCATTGAAATCCTTAAAGATGCTGGAAAAACAGTAGCAGCTTATCAGACAGAAGACTTTGATGAATCAATGGGAGTCAATGATCGTATTGCATTAGCTAAAGCTAATGAATTGATGCGCCAAAGAATCAACAAAATGCATATGGTCAATGGTGTAAGTTTTGTTGATCCAGCAACGACTTATATTGATGCCGGGGTAGAGATTGGTTCTGATACAGTGATCGAAGCAGGCGTCCAACTTCAAGGTAAAACCGTCATTGGATCATATTGCGTGATCGGTGCCCATTCTCGAATCGTAGATAGTGTGATTGAAGATCATGTGGTAGTTGAACATTCTGTGATCGAAAAAAGTCTTGTGAAAAGTCATGCGGACGTGGGACCATTTGCTCATTTACGACCAAAAGCAGAAATTGGTGAAGGTGTCCATATTGGTAATTTTGTGGAAGTCAAAAATGCTGAAATTGGTAAAAATACCAAAGTTGGTCATTTGACTTATGTCGGTGATGCCACATTAGGTGAAGAAATCAATGTTGGTTGTGGCGTGGTCTTTGTGAATTACGATGGGAAAAACAAGCACCGCACGACAATTGGTGATCATAGTTTTATCGGTTCTAATGCAAATATTATTGCCCCAGTGGAAATTGCTAAAAATACATCAGTAGCTGCAGGGTCAACAATCACAGAGGATATCCCTGAATATGCTATGGCAATTGCCCGTGCAAGACAGGTCAATAAAGAAGAGTATGCTAAAAAACTCCCTTATTTAAACTAAGACTTTTGTAAAACCCCTTGATTTATTCAGAAAATATGACTAGTATTTAATAGGTAGAATTCTAGAGTTGTGAAAAAGAAAGTGGAGGTCCCCATGTCAAAACATTACTTTGACCCAAGATTAAAAATTTTTGCGTTAAATTCAAATCGCCCGTTAGCAGAAAAAATTGCTGCAGCTGTCGGTGTCGAATTGGGTAAATCATCGGTTACTCAATTTAGTGATGGAGAAATCCAAGTGAATATTGAAGAAAGTATTCGCGGATCACATGTTTATGTTATTCAGTCAACGAGTAGTCCTGTAAATGATAATTTAATGGAATTGCTGATCATGATTGATGCCTTGAAACGTGCCAGTGCAAAAACGATTAACGTAGTAATGCCTTACTATGGATATGCACGTCAAGATCGTAAAGCTCGTGCCAGAGAACCAATCACTGCAAAACTTGTGGCGAACATGATTCAAAAAGCTGGAGCAACTAGAATGTTGACGCTTGATTTGCATGCTGTCCAAATCCAAGGATTCTTTGATATTCCCGTTGATCACTTGATGGGTGCACCATTGATTGCAAATTATTTCTTAGAAAAAGGGATTAAAGGGGACGATGTAGTAGTTGTATCACCTGACCATGGTGGTGTAACTCGTGCGCGTAAATTGGCTGAATTTTTAAAAGCACCAATTGCGATCATTGATAAACGCCGTCCAAAAGCAAACGTAGCAGAAGTAATGAATATTATTGGGCAAGTAGAAGGAAAAACTTGTGTATTGATTGATGATATGATCGATACAGCAGGGACGATTACCTTAGCGGCTAACGCACTAAAAGAAGCAGGCGCAGTAAGTGTCTACGCATCATGTACACATCCAGTATTATCTGGACCAGCTTTACAGCGTATTGAAGATTCTGCGATTGAACGCTTAGTTGTAACAGATTCGATCTATCTGCCAGATGACCGTAAGATCGAAAAAATCGATGAAGTAAGTGTCGGTGGTTTGATGGGTGATGCAATTAAACGTATCCACGAAAACAAACCTGTTAGTCCATTGTTTGAAACAAAAAAATAAGAATTAAAAAAATTGAATAGTATCACAAAGGGGAGCCTTATGAGGCTGAGATTGAAGTTTTTCTAAACCCTTCGTACCTGTATCGGTTATGCGAGCGTAGGAATTGTGACGATCAATTGACGTTAGTCATGTAACGTTAGTTGTAGAAGTATGTTGTATTTACTTCCTCCTTTGTGATTTCAAATGAACGGAGGAAGTTTTTTTATGGAGAAAAAATATAAAGTATGGATTGAGGGTACACTTGTAGCTGCACTAGCGATGGTGTTATCCTTTATTCCTCTTCAAATTGGTAGTAGCTTTGAGATTTCATTAGGACAGATTCCACTGACATTGTTTGCGTTAAGAAGAGGTTGGAAGGCAGGGATTTTATCAGGATTTATTTGGGGGATTTTACATTTTCCAACAGGACAAGTGTATTATCTCAGTGTCATTCAAGTATTGATCGAGTATCCGATTGCTTTTACCTTTGCAGGATTTGCAGGAGTGTTCGCTAAAAGGCTGCAAAACAGTCTAACGATGGGCAATAAAAAAGGGATGACAACCACTATTATATTAGGAACTTTAGTTGGTGTTGGTGCTAGATATTTCTGGCATTTTGTCGCAGGCGTCGTTTTTTGGGGAAGTTATGCTTTGTGGGGAATGAATCCATGGCTCTTTTCTTTAGTCATGAATGGTGCAAGTGCCTTGGCTACAGGAATTGTTACAATGGTTGTTTTGCTTGGAATCGGTCGGACAGTTCCAGCTTTGTTCATCGGGAAAAAATAAACGAAAAGAGCCTCAGTCACTATAAAAGTGTCTAGGCTCTTTTTTTATAAGTATAAAATGATGGAACATCCAAGCATCAGCTTAAAGGAGTATAGTTGAGTTCCGCAGCTTCTCCTACAAGCTCCCAGCGTTTTTCTTCTGCATGATAAACTAAGGTGCCAATTGCTTCTTCATCAAGGTATCTTGTTCCTTTTAGCTTCCAAATATAATCTTCAATGACATAGATCGGGATATGATAATCGTTATCGATCAATCCACCTTGTTCAAAAGAAAAAATGATTCCTTCTTGCATCAAATTACGCATATTCTTCAGTAATTCCACACTAATTTTTTCGACAGGAATATCTCGTTTGAAAAACGATTTTTTCTCATTGATTTTTTTTGACAAGATGATACTTAGTTTATTGGCAAAAATCCGATAAAATTCATCTAAATAGCGATAATAGATTCGTTCTAATTGATCGTTAAGATCGAAGTAGACGAAATTATTTTGTAATTTATAAAAAAATGGTGAGTGAAGATGGGTCTTCATGTGTCCAAAATATAACAATTCTGAAATTTCTAATGGCGTTAATTCTTTCAGCATCGTTAAGTCGTTAAAATCGATCCATTTTAAATCACTCGAATGATTACGATTACGTGCAGAAGAGAAAAAGCGTTGGATATTTTCTGTTCCACGAATCACTTTCAACCCAGTATGGGATTCGTATTCACCAGCATTTTCTGAAGGATCTAATAACAATAAATTTTGTGGGAAATGCACGATGTTGTTTGAAAAATCACTAATAGTCAGCCCCTTAGTCACAACCGCATTGCTAGTAGTATCAATATGTACATAAACTGACTCAGACATCATGCTCCTCCTCTCACTCATTATCACTTTCATTTTACAACATTTATTAAAAAAAAGCTTGTTTCTTTTATTTTAAAATTCCATTACAAAATCACTTTTTTTGTGATAAACATGGACATTTTCATTGTTTTTGTATAAATGGATGGAATGGATTTTGTTATAGCTTTTACAAGAACAATGTATTCATTTTAGTATTTCTCAAAAAAATAGTATACTTTAAAAGAATATATTTGTCTTGTTATAATAAAAAAGGAGAAGATTATGCTGATTCAACAAGTGTACGGTTCAGAAAAAACAGTCCTCTACTCTACACTTCAACGAGCCAAACAATTGCTACCCTTTTATGCTACCCATCAGGAAAGCCGTGATGCCTTTTGGTTGGCAACAAAGAAAAGGCAAGCTTGGCGGATGATCGGTAACAAACATACCCTTTATTTTATTGCCGAACGAACCAGTGAACAATGGCTGATTAAAAATGTGCTAGTGGTTGGTGACATGCCTGGTTGGACGCTTTTTTTTAAAGAGATAGAGTGGTGTTCCCGTTTTTATTTCAAAAAATATTGTTCTTTTCAATGGATTGAACCACTGTCGACATATTGGCAGACACTCCTATCTCATCATGGTTATACGCAAGACAATCAGTTGGCTCAGATAATTTGGCAAAAAAAACTGACCTATCATATTGGTTTAGTATTAGGTGGCGGTGGCGCTCATGGTGCCTATCAAATCGGTGTTTGGCAAACGTTAAAAGAACATCAGATTCATTTTGAAGTAATTACGGGAACTTCAGTTGGTGCGTTAAACGGTGTATTGATCTTGCAAGATGATTTATCGCAAGCTCTTTCTTTATGGCAATCCCTCGCAACGAATCAAGTATTACAGCTACCAGAAACTGCATTATCAGAAGATCTACGGAAAAGGTTTATCCAAGAAACACGGCAAATGACGAGAGCAGCAATTATCAAGGGGGGAGCCTCAATCACCCCTTTGGAAAAGTTACTCAAAAGTAAATTAGATGCTGAGAAGATTTTAAAAATGAAAAGTCCTCGTTTATTTACCGTTTCGACTCGACTTCCTGATTTTAAAGAAGTGGTGACACCGATCCAGCAATTGGCAAGCAATGAAATTGCTGATTGGATCCTAGCTTCGGCCTCGTTTTATCCCGCTATGAGTTATCGAAACATTGCTGGACAAAAATATATTGATGGTGGTTATCGAAATAATTTGCCTGTGGATGTAGCAATTAAAGAAGGGGCAACGGAGTGCTTAATAGTAGATGTGGATGGTCCCGGTGTGACTAAGAAGATTACGATACCAGAAGAGACTGTTCCATGGCTCTGCCGCTCTAATTGGTCATTGGGAACCTTCTTGATTTTTGATCGGCAGAGAAACCAATTCAATCTCCAATTAGGCTATCTGGAAATGAAAAAAAAGTTAGGTGATTTTGAGGGGAATTGGTATACGTTCTATTCAACGAAACTTGCAGAACAATATTGGCGTAAATTTTTAAGCTATCTAGTGAATGATCTTCAGCTAAAAACAACTTTTGTTCAACAACCAAAATTTTGGCAAACTCTGCGTAATATATATAAAGACAGGGTAGTAATTGAAACATGCGGGGTGGCGATGCTTGAACTATTAGCCAAAAAAAAGCTCGTTTTACCGAATAAAGTTTATGATGTAGATGAATTGATCGAACAGATCATTCAAAAAGAATCAAGTTCATTTTTCGATCAAATGATTCGAGAGGTCGGACAATTAAATAGTAATGAGTGGCGCAGAGTCCAAAAATACCAAAAAAAGCAAAAGAGTGAACAGGAACAAATCAATGAAATTGCTCATTTAGTTAAACAAAAAAAGAACGAGCAACTTCAATCTAAGCTTCATACGCAGTTATTTGACACCCTATTGAATTTATATTTACTTTATCTAAAGGAGGAACAACCATGGCACAAGAATTTTCCTACGAAATCATAGAAGAGATCGCTGTTTTATCCGAAAATAATAAAGGATGGCGAAAAGAGCTGAACCTAGTCAGCTGGAATGGCCGCCCACCTAAATTCGATCTTCGTGACTGGGCGCCCGAACATGAGAAAATGGGTAAAGGGCTTACTTTAACCAATGAAGAATTTGAGGCATTACAAAAAGCTATCGAAAATATGTAACAGAAAGGACCCTGTTGAATGAAAAGTATGACTGGTTTTGGTAAAGCCACCCGTGAAACCGCAGAGTATCAAATAGAAGTTGAGATCAAAAGTGTCAATCAACGCTTTTTAGATATGCAAATACGTAGTCCTAAATTGTTAAATTATCTCGAAAATGATATTCGCCAATTGATGAAACAACATTTAAGTCGAGGTCGAGTCGAAGTTTTTATCAATCTGACGTATTTGGGACAAAATCAAAAACAAGTTTTTGTCGATTGGAATTTGATTGACGAGCTGATGACGAACTTAACTGAAGGAATAACCCAACGTTATGGAGAGAAACAGCAATTACAGATTGGACGTCTATTAGAGACTTTGACAACGAATGAATCTTTTGTCGTGATTGAAGAAAAAAATGAAAACAATATGGATGAACTGACAGCTTTGGTTTTAGAAACGGTCCATGAAGCACTAGCTGAAATTGAAAAAAGTCGCCAAAAAGAAGGGACAGCTTTGGAGGCGATCATTCAGAAAAACAGTGATGAACTGAAACAAGTATTAAATGACTTACAACAATTTGTTGAGTTATACGAACAAGAGTATCAGGAAAAATATCAAAAGAAACTAGAAGATTACTTGGGAGCAACGGTCGATCAACAAAGATTGCTGACTGAACTCGCTATTTTATTAGAGCGAGGAGATATTCATGAAGAATTGGATCGCTTAGTGATCCATATCGGCAAATTGGATGAATTACTTCAAGTAAAACAGCCAGTTGGCAGAGAACTTGACTTTTTGATCCAAGAAATGAATCGAGAAATCAATACGATTGGTTCAAAATCAAGTGCGATTGAAATCAAAAACCAAGTGATCCAGTTAAAAACGATTTTAGAAAAAATCCGAGAACAGATCCAAAATATTGAATAGCAAGGAGACGAAAAAATGAACTATTATGATATCACGTTTCATGAATTAAGTGGGAAAACGGTCATCAAAAGAAATGTTCCTTCTGAAAAAGCAGGATTTGAAGCTTGGCAGGATGCCTGTGCGCAAGTGACGGAGAAAGAAATCCAATTGTTAGTTAACGATGGGACTTATGTGACGATGAATCGTCAATTTATTGTGAGAATCGATGCAGAAGAAGTGAAAGACCCAACTGAAAAAGCACTCTCTCGAAAAGATGAGATCATGGGTGTTGTCAATACCTTGTCAAACATGGGTTTTTAAAAACGACGGTAATCGGCATGTTAGTGAGAAGAGCTGCAACCATATGTTGCGCTTCTCACTATTTTTTTGAAAAAGAATGCTGCTCAGTTAGAACCTGTAAGGTGAGAGGGACCTTTTTTTGAACTTTTGAATGAAGGATGAACTTGATAGTTAATCACTATCATCAAAAGCCCGAGTGAAAAGCAAAGGTTTTGCCAGTCAAAGGCGCTTTTTTTTGCTATAATCAAAGATGCCCTTGAAAGTTGTCGAAAAAAAGTGCAAAATAAACGTTAGTATAAAAAGACTAGTTGAAAGGACGTCGTCATGTCAGAGCGTGGATTATTAATCGTGTTGTCTGGACCATCAGGTGTAGGAAAAGGCACAGTGCGAAAAGCAATTTTTGAGAGTGAGGATAATGATTTCCAATATTCGATTTCAATGACTACTCGTAAGATGCGTGAAGGAGAAGTCGAAGGAGTCGATTACTACTTTAGAAGCAAAGAAGAATTCGAAGCAATGATCGAAGCCGGAGAAATGCTGGAATATGCTGAATATGTAGGGAATTATTATGGAACACCTTTGTCTTATGTCAATAAAACATTGGACGAAGGAAAAGATGTATTTTTAGAAATCGAAGTCCAAGGTGCTCAACAAGTCAAAGAAAAAGTACCAGATGGCGTATTTATCTTCCTAACTCCTCCCGATTTAGCCGAATTAAAATCAAGAATCGTTGGCCGTGGGACAGATGCAGATGAAGTAATCGAAGAACGAATGAAAGTTGCCAAAGAAGAAATTGAAATGATGGCACTATATGATTATGCCGTAGTCAATGACCAAGTACCCCTGGCGGTAGAACGAATCAAAAATATCATTGCCAGTGAACACTTTCGTGTCGACCGTGTGATCGGCAAATATATCAAAATGTTAAAGGAGATGTAGTCTTATGATGTTAAAACCTTCAATCGACTCATTGTTAGATCGCGTAAATTCAAAATATTCTCTAGTTATCTTAGCAAGCAAACGTGCACACGAGCTAGATGCAAAAGCACAACCTACGATGGATTCATTTGAATCAGTAAAAAGTGTTGGACAGGCATTAGAAGAAATCGAAGCAGGAAATGTGATCAATGATCCTCATCCTGAATTAAAACGGGAACGCTTGAGAATGGAAGATGAAGAGCGTAAAGCCAAAAAAGATCGTGAACAACAAGAGTTAGAGTCACGTATCCGTGAAGAGCAAAACCAATAAAAAGTGCTAGATTCTTTGGATAAGCCGAAATTTCCGAAATTTGTATTCTCAAATTTTTGTGGAATTTCGGCTTCTTTTTAGGATCACGTTTTAGCATATAAGAATGACTTTTCTGCGGAATGCTGCTGCGCCGTTAATTTTTTGTAAGGATTCATCAGAAAATAAGACAAACCAAGCAATCTCTAGTAAAATAGGCAAGAACGATTTTGTCTATTTGATAGAGTAACTAAAGGAGGAAGGAAACCATGCCAATCACAGCTGATGTTATCGTCGACGTACCCACTATGCAAACCGATCAGCCTTTCACCTATCTGGTTCCTTCTGAAGTAGAAACGGCGATTCAAGTCGGGATGCGAGTAGAAGTTCCTTTTGGTAACGGCAACCGTCATGTTCAAGGGTTCGTTGTAGGTTTGCGAGTACAAGATAGCATCGAACAAAAAAATTTAAAAGCGATTGTCCAAGTATTAGATTTAGCACCTGTGGTTAATCAAGAACTACTTCAATTGGCTGATTATATGAAGACGATCACTTATGCGTTTAAGATCACTTGCTTACAAACGATGCTTCCTGCTGTCATGAAAGCATCCTATGACAAACAAATCTATCCTGTAAGTGAAGCGGCGGACGTCCAGGCATTCTTTAAAGGACGAACAGAAATCTCCTGGAAAGAAGCGCAAGAAGAGGGCATTTTATCCCAATTGATCCGTTGGCGTCAGGACAAGTTAGTAGATATCAGATATGAAGTACACACTAAGAACAAAGTCAAAACGATTCGTTTGATCCGCTCAAATTTGAATAGTGTCCAGCTTGAGGAAGAGTGGGGAAAGTTAAGAGCGAATGCGAAGAAACAAAAAGAACTTCTGCTTTGCTTATCTGAGCAAAAAAAGGCTGAACCAATTAGCTATTACAAAGAAAAAGGTATCAGCACGGCAACTTTGAATCAAGGAAAAGACAAAGGCTGGTTAACTTTTGAAGAAGTAGAAAGTTATCGTGATCCTTATAAAAATCGCACGTTTGAACAAACACAAGCATTCCAGCTAAATAAAGAACAACAACATGCAGTAGAACGTATCGTTGAAGCAGGGCAACAAGAGAAGAGTCACACTTTTTTATTAGAAGGAATTACTGGAAGTGGAAAAACAGAAGTTTATCTACAGGCCATTGCTGAGGTATTAGCTCAAAATAAAACAGCGATTATGCTTGTTCCTGAAATTGCTTTGACACCACAAATGGTAGAGCGTTTTAAAGGGCGTTTTGGAGAGGCGGTAGCTGTCTTACATAGCGGGCTATCTCAGGGAGAAAAATACGATGAGTGGCGTAAAATCGAAAGAAATGAAGCCCAGGTTGTTGTTGGCGCCCGCTCGGCAATTTTTGCCCCTTTAGAAAATATCGGATTGATCATCATTGATGAAGAACATGAATCAAGCTATAAACAAGATGAAACGCCACGTTATCATGCCAGAGATCTAGCGATTTGGCGTGGAAATTATCATCATTGTCCAGTAGTACTAGGAAGCGCGACACCATCTCTTGAATCACGTGCTCGAGCACAAAAAGGGCTGTATGAATTACTCCATTTGAGTCAAAGAGCCAACTTGTCTGCTCAACTTCCAACAATTGAAGTTGTTGACATGCGACAAGAATTGCAACAACATAATACGTCCACATTTTCCAAACAGTTACAAGCAAAAATCCAAGACCGTTTGGCGAAAAAAGAACAGATTGTGCTGTTACTAAATCGGCGAGGATATTCTTCCTTTGTGATGTGTCGGGATTGTGGTTTTGTTTTACCTTGTCCCAATTGTGATATTTCTCTGACCCTTCATATGGACACCCACTCCATGCGTTGTCATTACTGTGGACATGAAGAACCAATCCCACACCGTTGTCCTAACTGTGGAGGGAATAAAATTCGTTACTATGGAACAGGGACCCAAAAAGTCGAAGAAGAATTAAAGACCCTTTTCCCAGAAGCTGGTGTTTTACGTATGGATGTTGATACGACCAGAAAGAAAGGTGCGCATGAACGTATCTTGCAACAATTCGGTCAAAAAAAGGCGAATATCTTACTGGGGACGCAAATGATTGCCAAAGGGTTGGATTTTCCTGATGTGACGTTGGTCGGCGTTTTGAATGCTGATACTTCTCTTAACTTGCCTGATTTTCGTTCAAGCGAGCATACGTTCCAATTGCTTACGCAAGTTTCGGGAAGGGCAGGCCGAGCCGAAAAAGCAGGCGAAGTGATTATCCAAACCTTTAATCCGCAACATTATGCAATTGAATTAGCAAAAGAACAAAATTATGAGCGATTCTATCAACAAGAAATGGCCGTCCGACATCGTAGTGGATACCCACCTTATTATTTTACTGTCAAAATCACGACCAGCCATGAGGAAGAACAGGTTGCTGCTAAGAAGATTTTTGAGGTTGCGAATCAGTTACGTCAAGTGTTAGGAAATCAAAGCTTGTTATTAGGACCGACCCCTAGTACAGTGAATCGGGTAAAAAATCGGTACTATTACCAGTTGATCATTAAATATAAACATGAGCCTAATTTAGCGAATATCTTAAAAAATATTTTAGACCAGAGCCAAAAAGAACAACGACAAGGATTATTTGTCGCGATTGATAATGAACCATTACACTTTATTTAAGAAGGGAATTTACATGCGCTATCCTATATTGATCCACCCCAATGATAAATTGAAACGTGTCGCACAACCAATCGATGTGATCACAGATGAAACAATTACTTTACTAGATAACCTATATGAAACGATGGTTGCTAACGACGGTATTGGCATTGCCGCTCCACAAGTTGGTCAAAACAAGCGAGTTGCAATCGTAGAAGTAGATGAAGGTGAAAAGTTTGAATTAATCAATCCAGAAATTATTGATGCAAAGGGAGAAAGCATTGATGTAGAAGGTTGCTTAAGCATCCCTCATGTTTATGGGACCGTCAAACGGTTTGACGAAGTAACGGTTCGCTATTATGATCGTGAAGGCGAAGAAATCGAAGTAGTAGCCTTTGGTTACTTAGCTCGTGCCTTTCAGCATGAGATCGACCATTTAGACGGTATATTATTCGTTGAAAAAATGATTGAGCAAATTCCAGAAGCCGAATTAGAAGAGTATATGGAGGAACATCTTGATGACTAAATTAGTATTTATGGGAACGCCAGCTTTTTCAGTACCGATCCTTGAAGGCTTATTAGAAGAAGGATATGAAGTAGTCGCAGTCGTGACACAACCTGATCGCCCTGTGGGACGTAAAAAAATCATCACCCCTACCCCAGTAAAAGAAGCAGCCGTGAAACACGGTTTATTGGTTTTACAACCTGAAAAAATCTCTGGTTCAGAAGAAATGGAAAAAATCATTGCCCTACAACCAGATGTGATTATCACAGCTGCATTTGGTCAATTTTTACCAGAAAAATTATTACAGGCACCTGTTCACGGAGCTATAAATGTACATGCATCTTTATTGCCAAAATATCGAGGAGGGGCGCCAGTTCATTACTCGATTATCAACGGGGAAAAAGAAACCGGTGTAACAATCATGGAAATGATCAAAAAGATGGATGCAGGGGGCATTTATGCTCAAGAAAGTTTACCAATCACTAAACAAGACGATGTGGGAACCATGTTTGAAAAGTTAAGTGCATTAGGGAAACAACTATTACTTAAAACATTACCTGATATTTTGAATGGAAATTTGAGTCCACGTCCACAAGATGAATCAAAGGTAACTTTTTCGCCAAATATCACACGGGAGCAAGAAGCAATTGATTGGAACAAGACAGCAGAAGAGATCGACAACCAAGTCCGTGGGATGCGACCATGGCCGATTGCATTTACGACATACGAACAAACTCGTTGGAAACTTTTAAATGTAGAAGCGTTAGCTGAGAAAACTACGGCGGAGCCAGGGACCATCATCAAAAAAGATAAGAAAAATCTGTGGATTGCTTGTGGTAAACAAACGGTGTTGGCAATCAAAGAATTACAGCCAGCAGGTAAAGGAAAACAAGCGATCAATGAGTTTTTGAATGGTAGTGGACAACAGGTAATGATTGGGCAGCAGGTGAAATAATGGCAAAAATACCAAAAAAAATGAAAAAATCTGTTCGTTATATGGCACTGATCACCCTTGAAAGAGTAAACAAGGGCGGTGCTTATTCTAATTTATTATTGAACGAAATGATCAATCAAGGGGATTTAAATCAAAAAGATGTTGGCTTGTTTACTGAATTGGTTTATGGAACGATCAGTCGTCAACTTTTACTGGAATTTTATGTCGCTCCATTGATAGCAAAAGCAAAAAAAGTGGATGATTGGGTTAAAACATTACTTTATTTGTCAGTTTATCAGTTGGAATTTCTAGATAAAGTTCCAGCTCATGCGATTTTAAATGAAGCGGTCGAAATTGCTAAGATCAAGGGAAATCCTGGTACTGGGAAATTTGTAAATGGTGTTTTAAGAAATTATCAACGACAAGGTAAACCAGATGTTGAACAAATCAGTGATCCGATTGAACGCTTATCCGTAAAAATCAGTTTACCGATCTGGTTAACCAAGCGATTGACTGATCAAATCGGTTATGAAGAAACGGAAAAATTAGGACTTTCCCTCTACCAGCCAAGTCACGTCAGTGGTCGAGTAGATATCAGAAAATACCCTAGAGAACAAGCAATCGAGACACTCCAAGCAGAAGAAATTTCAGCGACAGCAAGTAAGCTTAGTCCTTATGGGGTAATTGCTGAAAAAGGACATTTAGCATCTAGTTCCTTATTCCATGACGGGGTCATGACGATCCAAGATGAAAGTTCGATGCTGGTCGCACCCGCTATGCAAATCGAGCCAGAACATCATGTTTTAGATGCTTGTGCGGCACCAGGAGGAAAAACAACGCATATTGCCACGTTTTTAGATCCAACATGTGGTGGCGAAGTTACAGCACTGGATGTTCATGAACATAAAGTAAAACTCATCGAAGAAAATGCGGAACGCTTAGGTGTTTTTACAACTGTTTATGCACAAAAAATGGATGCACGTGAAGTGAAAGAGGAATTTTCAGCTGAAACATTTGATCGTATCTTAGTTGATGCCCCTTGCTCAGGATTAGGACTATTGAGAAGAAAACCGGATATTCGTTATAAAAAAAATGCCAGCGAGTTAGCTAATTTACCAGCGATCCAATTGGCGATTTTGGAAAGTTGTGCATCTGTGTTAAAATCTTCTGGAATATTAACTTATAGTACTTGTACGATTCTTAAAGAGGAAAACCAAGAAGTCATTGAAACATTTTTACAGCGACATACTGATTTTGAAAGGATTGATGTTTTAGTTGATCCTGTGCTACAATCATCAATCGAAGATAAAATGTTGACTTTATACCCACATCAGTTCTATACAGATGGGTTTTTCATTTGTTGTTTGCGTAAAAAGTAATGAGGTGAAAGAATGCAGATTGAATATCAATCAGATGTAGGAAGACGACGTAATACAAATCAAGACTATGCGAGTGTTTTTACGAATCAAGCTGGAATTAAACTTGCAGTATTGGCAGATGGAATGGGCGGTCATCGTGCAGGTGATATCGCGAGCCAGATGGCAGTGACAAACTTAGGAACTGCTTGGGAAAATCTAAGTTTAAGTGATGACGAAAAAGTAGCGCAATGGTTCATCCAAACGATCCAAGAAGAAAATACTCGTATTTATCAACGTGGCCAAGAGCAACCAGAATACAATGGGATGGGAACGACGATCGTAGCAGCAGCTTTATCAGAAGATCAGTTTACTATTGCTCATGTGGGGGATAGCCGTGCCTACTTGATCCGTGAAGATAAAATCATTCAACTGACAGAAGATCATTCTTTAGTGAATGAACTAGTAAAATCTGGAGAAATCAGTGAAGAAATGGCAGCGAACCACCCACGAAAAAATATTTTAACTCGTTCTGTAGGAATGCCAGGATCTGTAGAAGTCGATGTATCGACTTATATTTGGCAATTAAAAGATCGTTTGTTGTTGTGTTCGGATGGGTTAACGAACATGTTATCTGAAGAAACGATTGGAACGATTATCAATCAAGAAGGGGCTTTGTTCGACAAGGTAACAGAATTAATCGAACGTGCAAATGAAGCAGGCGGAGCAGATAATATTACCGTTCTTCTGATCGAATACAAGGAGGACGTAGCATGATTGAGTTAGGCAAAAAGTTGAATGGTCGTTATCAAATCACTGGAAATATTGGTAGTGGGGGCATGGCAAATGTTTTTCTAGCCCATGACCTTATTTTAGATCGTGATGTCGCAGTCAAAGTGTTACGATTCGATTTCCAAAATGATCAAACGGCAATTAGACGATTCCAACGAGAAGCACTAGCTGCGACTGAACTAGTTCATCCTAATATTGTTAGTGTGTATGATGTTGGAGAAGAAGACAACATGCAGTATCTCGTGATGGAATATGTAAAAGGAATGGACCTGAAACGCTATATTCAAACCCATTATCCTGTTCCTTATGATACAGCAGTCAATATTATGCAACAAATTTTATCAGCTATTTCTTTAGCACATACGCACCAAATCATTCATCGTGATTTGAAACCACAAAATGTCTTGATCGATAATGAGGGCGTGGTCAAAATCACTGATTTTGGTATAGCAATCGCATTATCTGAAACATCGATCACACAAACGAATACGATGTTAGGCTCTGTCCATTACTTATCTCCTGAACAAGCTAGAGGAAGTATGGCTACGAAACAATCAGATATCTATGCCTTAGGGATCATTCTTTACGAATTATTAACTGGCAGTGTTCCTTTTGATGGTGAGTCTGCAGTGACGATTGCCTTGAAGCATTTCCAAGATGAGTTACCTTCAATCAAGGATCTAGACCCAACAACGCCGCAAGCTTTAGAAAATGTGGTATTGAAAGCTACTGCAAAAGAACCGGCAGATCGATATAAAACAGCAGAAGAAATGTCAGAAGACTTAGCAACAGCGCTGTCTCCTGCTCGGGCAAATGAAGCCAAATGGGTGCCACAAGCAATGACCAAAGAAACTCAAGTGATCACACCATTAGAAGAAGATACACCAATGCCAGAGTCATTTAAATCCATGCCATTACCTAAAGAAAAATCAGAAGAAACTCCTGTGATGGCAGAAGAGACAGTTCCTGATCCAAAGAGTAAAAAGCATAAAAAATGGTGGATTATTTTATTGGTGGTCTTAGCCTTATTAGGAATCGGAACAGCCGTCTTTTTTGCTTCTGGAGGTCGTGGAGAAGTCGAAATTCCTGACGTTTCGGGATTATCAGAAGCGTCTGCCAGAGATACTTTAGCAAAAGCTAAATTAGAAGTAGCAACAAAAACCGAAGAGATCCCTGATGAACAAATCGAAGAAGGAGACGTTGTCAAAACGGACCCAGCAGCGGGAACTACAGTGAAACAAAACCGTGAAGTTACCCTTTACGTCAGCACAGGTAAGAAAAAAGTCAAGTTAGATGATTATACTGGGATGAATTTTGACGAAGTAAGTAGCCGATTGAAGAAGCTTGGTTTTCCAGCTGATAGTATCGAGAAAAAAGACGAGTTCAGTGATGAAGTAGAAAATGGACGAATCATTTCCCAGTCGGATGAAGAAGGAACGGAAGTCGATCCAACGACAGATAAGATCACATTTGTTGTGAGCCAAGGTGCGCAACCAACGATGGGGGATTATACTGGTCAAAATTATGACACCGTTCGTGGGATATTGAGCTCAAATGGTTATAAAAGGATCAGTGAGACGTATGATTACAGCGATACGGTTCCAGCTGGTTCAATCATTAGCCAATTACCTAGTTACGGTGAACCATTGACTGAAAATAGCTATATCAGTTTTGTCGTTAGTCAAGGACCAAATGCGAAAACATTAAATGATATTTCAGGCTATACGAAAAGTGATGCACAAAGTTATTTATCAAGTATTGGCGCAGAATACATCGGACATGAGTCTTATGAATATTCTGATACCGTAGAAAAAGATAAAGTGATCCGAACAGCTCCTGGCGTGGGGGCATCGATCACTCCAGGAACGATCGTCAATGTCATTTATTCAAAAGGACCAGAACCAACCAAAGAATCAAAAGAATCATCAAGTTCAACCAAAGAATCGTCAAGCAGCAAAGAAAGTTCAAGTACTACTACGTCTAAAGAAGAAAGCACGTCGTCTTCATCCAAATAGTAATAACAATAAAAAATAGCAGAGCGTTTCTAAACGTGCTCTGCTATTTTTTATTGGGTTTCGCTAAGTTTCTTGTCAGGAACGCCACATGATTTTTCTTTCCTGTGGTAAAATAAGGAAAACTGGAGGTGGCATACATCAAAGGACAAATCAGAAAAGCAATTAGTGGATTTTATTATGTACACGCAGACGGTGAGACCTATCAAACGAGAGGACGAGGAAACTTTCGTAATCGAAAAATCACTCCGTTAGTGGGTGACCAAGTACTATTTGAAAGCGAAAACAAGACGGACGGTTATTTGTTAGAAGTGATGCCTCGTAAAAATCAACTGGTGCGTCCACCGGTAGCAAATGTCGATTTAGGTGTCATAGTTACAAGCTTGGTAGAACCAAATTTTTCTTATAATTTATTGGATCGCTTTCTAGTGACTTTAGAATATGAATCCATTGAACCTGTCATATTTTTGACAAAAACAGATCTCGCTTCAAACGAACAGCAAATCGATGAGATCAAGCAAACGTATGAAACGATCGGTTATCCAGTGATTGTTCCGAAATATCCTGGAGATACTGCAGAATTAATTCGTTACTTCCCAGAACGATTGACCGTTTTTATGGGCCAATCTGGTGCTGGAAAATCTACACTCTTAAACCAAATTTCGCCAGATCTAAACTTAGAAACGGGGGAAATCTCTGATTCTTTAGGACGTGGGAGACATACAACGAGACATGTGGAATTACTCCCATTGTATGATGGTTTAGTAGCAGATACACCAGGATTCAGCTCGATCGATTTTTTGACGATCGAAACGACTGAATTACCAAAACAATTTCCTGAATTTGTCAGTGCATCGAACCATTGCCGTTTTAGAGAATGCATGCATGCTAAAGAGCCTGGGTGCGAGGTGAAACGCCAGGTCGAAACAGGTGAGATTGCCCAAACACGTTATGAGAACTATTTGCAATTTTTACAGGAAGTCGAAAATCGAAAACCAATCTATTCTAAAAAAGAAGGTAAACGAAAATAGGAGGAAGCATTAATGAAAATAGCACCATCTATCTTAAGCGCAGATTTTTCTAATTTACAAAGAGACATCGAACTAGTAGAAAAAGGAGGGGCAGATTACATCCATGTAGATGTAATGGATGGACAATTTGTTCCAAATATTACATTTGGTCCCAATATCGTACAAGCTATTCGACCAATTACTAAGTTACCACTAGACGTGCATTTGATGATTGTTGACCCGGAAAAATATATTCCGGCGTTTGCGAAGGCTGGAGCAGATATCATCACGGTGCATGTGGAAGCCACTCCACACATTCATCGAGCATTGCAAATGATGAAAGATCTAGGCGTGAAATCAGGAGTCGTGATTAATCCAGGCACACCTATAACGATGATCAAACATGTTTTACCGATAGCAGATCAGGTCTTAGTGATGACTGTTAACCCAGGATTTGGTGGACAAAGTTTCATTGAAGAAACGGTAGAGAAAATTGCTGAATTATCAGAATTACGCGAGCAAAATAATTGGCATTATTCCATTGAAGTAGATGGCGGTATCGTTCCTGAAACCGCACAAATTTGTCAAAAAGCTGGAGCAGATGTTTTCGTTGCCGGTTCTTATATCTATAACTCAGAAGATCCAGTGGGTCAAATCAACCAGTTAAAAGAGGCATTGAAATAAATGCAGGTTTTATTAGTGGCAGGAGGTTCTCCTGAAAATTGGCCAGAACTACAAAACAGTTATGACTGTTATGTAGGCATTGATCGTGGTGCATGGTATCTTCTTCAAAACAATTTCCCTTTGGATTTAGCAATCGGTGACTTTGATTCGTTATCGGCAGATGAAAAAAAACAAGTTGAACAAGCAACGAATGAACTGATCCAAGCACCAGCAGAAAAAGATGATACAGATACGCAGTTGGGGTTGTGTCAAGCCATTGAACGATTTCCAGAAGCAACAATCACGATCATTGGCGCAACTGGTGGTCGATTGGATCACCTGCTTGCTAACCTTTGGCTGCCGTTAGAACCAAGATTTAAACCACATGCTCAAAAGATCATTATTTGGGATCGTCAAAATCATGTCACCTACTATTTACCTGGCAAACATGTGATTACCAAAATGGATAAGATGCGTTATTTGGCCTATTGTTGTTTGACGCCTGTAACAGAGCTGTCCATCCAAAAGAGCAAGTATGAACTGGAAACAACTGATGTGAGCCAAGCAACTTCTTATGCAAGCAATGAATTTGTTTCAGATACGGCTGATTTTTCTTTTTCAACTGGGATGGTCGCAGTGATTCAAAGTAAAGATTAAGTTTGCTCTAACCGAGTAAATACAACAGAAATAGTTAAAAATGACAAGTCAAATTATTTACTAAAAAAAAGCTTAAGAGAGGTGTCATACCTTTTGTTTCGCCTCAATTAGTGATAAAATTGACCATAAGAGTCTAATTAATTCGAGGTGTCTTTGTGAAGAAGTTCAATCCTAATAAAAATATTATTATTACCTTAATCATTGTTATCATTGTGGTGACAATCTTAAGTGTGACTGCCGCGCAACGAGCGAATGAAGGAAAACCTAATTTCTTCCAGTCTTTTGTCAATGACAGTGTTTCATTTGTTGACCGTGCAATCTCTGCGCCCGTAAGATGGGTCGAAAATGGAGTGGATTCAGTCCATAATCTTTTCACGACTTATTCTGAAAATGAGCGATTAAAAGAGAAAATCGATAGTTATGATGAATTAGCATTAAAAAATAAAAATGACCAAAAAGAAATCGAAGCATTAAAGAAAGAACTTAACTTAAATCAAACATTGACTAACTATGAAAAAGTAACGGCGAATGTGATTACACGCTCACCAGATACTTGGCAAGATATGTTGATCGTTGATAAAGGATCAAAAGATGGCATTGAAGTGAACATGGCGGTAATGGCACAAAAAGGATTAATTGGTCGAGTAGTTGAAGTCAATCGTACTTCTTCTAAGATCGAGCTGCTGACTTCGTCAAATGAAAGTTCGAATCATTTCCCAGTTCGGGTATCTTCTTCTAGTGGAGAAGCATTTGGATTATTGAAAAACTATGACGAAAAACTGCAAGCGTTAGTCGTGACACAATTAACTGGAGATACGAATATCAAAGAAGGCGACGTCGTTCAAACTTCTGGCTTAGGTGGGAACTCACCAGCAGATCTGCCGATCGGAACAGTCATCAAGACCAAACCAGATAGTTATGGCTTGGATCGTGAAGTATATGTTAAGCCTTACGCTGGAATGTATGATCTGCCAGTTGTGACGATCGTGCAACGACTGGTGGAGGATTAACCTATGCTGAAAAAAGATACAATGAAATATTACTTGCCAGTTGTATTGTTCTTATTGATGTTGATCGATGGGCATTTGACTAGAATGTTTGTCGAGTGGTCAAATGGGCAATACATGGCTAGTGCCCATTTTCTCATTTTGGCTTTGCTGTTTTGCAGTATGAAATTTCCTAAAAGGTATTTATTGATTACAACGGTCGTCCTTGGAGCAATCTTTGATACCTACTATATCGGTGTAATCGGGATCTATGCGGTGGCATTACCACTGATGGTCTTTATTATGTATTCGATGAGTTCTTATATCCACTTTAATATCTTTACAGAATTTTTTAGTATGATTATTTTTGTTACGGGGTATGAGTTGTTCACTTTAGCTGTACAATTGATTTTCAAATTAGTATCTGTAAATAACACTTACTTTATTACTAGATATCTTGGGCCAACTTTATTATTAACGATGATTCTATTCGCAGTTTTTGTTTTTCCATTCAAGAAATTATTCAGTGATGAATAATTTCTTTTTTTTGTACTGATTTCTGAAATAAATGTCATATTTTGTGAATAATCATTGAAACTTACATGTTTGTCATTTTAAGATTTTATTTTGAAATGTTTTTGTAACATAACTATTATATCGTTGACATACTGCTATGGTACAATTTTTATATCGTTAAGAAAGACTTAAATATATTTAGATATTTATTAAATTAAGCCAGTCGGAGGAATGAAGAGTGAAAAAGAGTTTATTATCAGCGGTAATGCTAAGTTCAATCGCTTTAACTGCCGTAGGATCACCGATCGCTGCCGCGGCGGACGATTTTGATTCTCAGATACAACAACAAGACAAAAAAATTGCAGACTTACAAAACCAACAAGCAAGTGCACAATCACAAATTGAAGCATTAGAAGGTCAAGTTTCTGCTATTAACACAAAAGCGCAAGATTTATTAACTAAACAAGATACATTGCGTAAAGAATCTGCTCAATTAAAACAAGAAATCAAAGATTTACAAGAACGTATTGAAAAACGTGAAGCAACAATCCAAAAACAAGCACGTGAAACACAAGTAAAAAATACTAGTTCAAACTATATTGACGCTGTGTTAAATGCAGATTCATTAGCAGATGCTGTTGGTCGTATCCAAGCAATGTCTACAATCGTTAAAGCAAACCAAGACTTAGTACAACAACAAAAAGAAGACAAACAAGCAGTAGAAGCGAAAAAAGCTGAAAATGAAGCAAAACAAAAAGAACTTGCTGACAACCAAGCTGCTTTAGAGTCACAAAAAGGCGATTTA
The DNA here is from genome assembly GCF_051714985.1 of Enterococcus sp. AZ078. Lineage (NCBI taxonomy): Bacteria > Bacillati > Bacillota > Bacilli > Lactobacillales > Enterococcaceae > Enterococcus > Enterococcus sp. AZ078. The sequence goes on along the minus strand of NZ_JBIOSW010000001.1, from coordinate 2,744,234 downwards.
TTAGCAAAACAAGCTGACTTAAATGTCTTGAAAACTTCATTGGCTGCTGAACAAGCAACAGCAGAAGATAAGAAAGCTGACTTGAACCGTAAGAAAGCTGAAGCTGAAGCAGAGCAAGCACGTATCCGTGAACAAGCTCGCTTAGCAGAACAAGCTCGTCAACAAGCAGCTCAAGAAAAAGCTGAAAAAGAAGCACGTGAACAAGCTGCTGCACAAGCTGCACAAACACAAGCTTCATCATCAGCATCAACTACAACAGAAAGCTCATCAGCTGCACAATCTTCAAGTGAAGAATCAAAAGCTCCTGAGTCTTCAACAACAGAAGAATCAACATCTACTGAATCTTCTACAACAACAGAAAATTCATCAACTGGCTCTTCTTCTACTGAATCATCTTCAACAGAAGAATCAACAGTTCCTGAATCTTCTACACAAGAGTCAACACCTGCGAATACAGAAAGCAGTTCAAGCAGCTCTAATACAAATGTAAATAATAATACAAACAATAGTACTAATAACAGCACTAATAATAGCACTAATAACAGTACAACAAATAACAACAATAACAATAATACTGTAACACCAGCTCCAACACCTACACCAACGCCTGCTCCAGCACCAGCACCAAATCCTTCTGGTAGTGTGAACGGCGCTGCGATTGTAGCAGAAGCTTACAAATATATTGGTACTCCATATGTATGGGGTGGTAAAGATCCAAGTGGCTTTGACTGTTCTGGATTTACACGCTATGTATATTTACAAGTAACTGGCCGTGACATCGGTGGTTGGACAGTACCTCAAGAATCAGCTGGAACAAAAATTTCAGTTTCTCAAGCAAAAGCTGGAGACTTATTATTCTGGGGTTCTGCTGGCGGAACTTATCACGTAGCTATTTCATTAGGTGGCGGACAATATATCCATGCACCACAACCAGGTGAAAATGTTAAAGTTGGTTCAGTTCAATGGTACACACCTGATTTTGCAGTAAGTATGTAATAATAAATAGAATGAACAGGAAGGGAAATCTTCCTGTTCATTTTTTTTGTGGCTCTATTCTTTTTGATGTTGGTGAAATTCACCAACATCTTTTTTATGGTTTAAAAAGTATAAAAATGATACCCTATGATTCTAAGATTTCTTTTTACCAATATCCTTTGACAACGTGTCTTTTTTAGTCTGTAATGCAATCAGTGAGTAAAGAATGAAGTTTATATGTAGCTATAAAATAGTAGGGGACATTGGTGATTTTCACAAAAAATGATCATGGATGTTTGGAATGAGAGACGAAGCAACCAAAATAAATGAGCTAGAGTGAAGAAGGTTGGTGTAAACCAATCACTATTCTCTCTAGCTCATTTGGACTTATTAGTCAAAATAGGATTTCCAATGAATGAAAAAACTGCTATTTTTACTGTTTATGAATCGATCATTTTATCTAGTAATGATTTAGCTTGATCAATTAATGTACATATTCTTCAGAAAGTGTCATGAAACTATTGATATCCTCTAAAACCATATCGATGCCAGCTTGCCAGAAATCTGGTTTCGTTAAGTCAACACCTAAATGTTTTTGAGCAAGTTCTTCGGTTGTCATTGAAGCTGTATCTCTTAATAACTCAATGTATTCTTGCTCAAAACTTGTCCCTTTTTTGTTTGCATAAGCATAAATACCTAAACTAAACAAATAGCCAAACGTGTAAGGGAAGTTATAAAAAGGAACATCATCAATAAAGAAATGCAATTTAGCTGCCCAGAAGTGTGGGTGGTAAGTAGCTAAGGCATCATGATAACCTTCTTTTTGAGCTTCAACCATCATTTGAGTGATTTCTTCTTCTGAAACAAGTCCTTCTTGTCGCGCAGAATAGAAACGATTTTCGAAAATGAAACGAGAATGGATATTCATAAACATGGCCAAAGCATTTTGTAATTTAGTATCTAATAAATTGATTTTTTCTTCTTTCGTTTTGGCTGCTTTTAAGGTAGCATCAGCGACAATCAATTCAGCAAACGTGCTAGCAGTTTCTGCAACATTCATTGCGTAATCACGGTTCAATGCTGGCAGATCCCACATGACACTACTATGAAAGGCATGACCTAATTCGTGGGCTAGCGTAGCTACTTCATTGACTGAGTTACTATAGGTCATAAAAATTCTGGATTCTTGGGTTTCTGGCAGCTCAGTACAATACCCGCCAGGTCGTTTTCCCGGACGATCCTCTGCTTCAATCCAACTTTTTTCAAATGCAGATTGTGCAAAGGTTGCCATTTTGGGACTGAATTTTTGGAAATTCTCAATGATAAAAGAGGCAGCTTCGTCAAAGGTAAACGTCTTTTCCTTTAGATCTCCTAAAATAATTGGTGCATCTTGATCTTGCCACTCCATTTTTTCTTTACCGAAAAGATTGGCTTTTCTTGTTAAGTAATCAACTAACGGTTGTTTATTTTTTTGGATAGTTGCCCACATCACATCAAGTGTTTCTTTTTTCAAACGATTGTATTCTAATGGTTTTTGTAAATAGTCGTTCATACCATGTAGTTTATAGGTTGATAAACGGAAACCATCTAAGTGATTTAATGTGTCCGATAGTAAAGACGTTTTTTCTTGCCAAGCTTTTTCCCAGGCAATAAATAACTTTTCACGTACGAGTGGATCTGGATCACCCATCATTTTATTGAAGGCTTGACCTGCTGACAAGTCAGTTACCTTGCCATTTTCTTCAAATGGAATCACGATTGTTCCCACAATTGTGTCGTAATGACTGCTCCACGCGTTCAGCCCGTCTAATGAGAGTGTATTGATGATGTTTTCTTCTGCTTCGGACAATAAACGATGACCGTCTCTGCGAATCTCATTCATACGAAAAGCAATCAAAGAAAATTCATCTGTTTGGAGCAATGTTTGCCAATTATTGTCAGATATTTCTGCAAATTTTTTCGATAAAATCGTATCGGCTGATTGCCAACGTGGTAATAGTGCATATAATTTTCCTGATAAAAGCTTTGCTTGGGTATCTTTGACATTCGCAGATAACAAAGCCGTAATATAACTATTACATTGAGAAAAACCTTCTGTAATTGTTTCTTGTTGTTTGATCAGTGTCGTAAGTTCGTCATTTGTACTGACTGAATGATCCCATTGATTAACGGATTGATAATAGGTAGTGATTTGTTTTTCTAATTGTTCTAAGCGTTCATTTAAGGCTGGGGAATCACTTCCACCTGAAAAAATTGAATCAAGATCCCAATTTAGTGAATATGTCATGAAAAAGCTCCCTTCAATTTATAATACAATTAGTATAGCATTATTTTCTTATTTAAGTCTCTAAGAAAAGTTTGTTGTTTCGCAAAAAAAGAGCTATTATAAATGGCAGAGGTGACTTATGAATTCAATAAAAAAACAAATGAAAAATGGCAACTTTTATTTAGTTATTGCAGTACTCATCATGGCTCTCTTATTTTACAGTTCATCGCAAACTTACGGACAACAATCCCAAGTCTCCAGGATCGAAGAGTGGTTTCCCAATCATCCGTTTAAACAAGTATTTGATAATATTCGTTTTACTTATGGCGATGGTGTAGTGAGTGTAGATCATTTAGGTTATGGTAAATTCGTTGAATTTTTCTTACGAAAAGGTGCTCATTTTGGGTCTTATTTTATTTTAGGTGGTAGTTTGTTTTTAGGGGTCTTTCCTAAAATGAAAATCTGGTGGTTAACAAGTGTCTTAGCTTGGTTATCGGCGACCGGTTATGCTGGGTTAGATGAATTTCATCAGATGCTTACAGGGGATCGAACACCGTCTTTCCAAGATGTCATGCTCGATTCAATGGGGGCATTGACAGCGATTGTCTTATGCTTGATCGTTGGTTTTGTGAGAAAAAAATTTTAGGTAGAAGGATCAATTAGTGTACATGAAAAAATGAGTTATAGAAGTAATTAAAATTGAGTATGAAGCCGAAAAATCCTAAAATAGTTTTCTATTGTAGGATTTTTTGGCTTCATTTCGTAGTATACTTGTGATTCATTTTTATAAAATAGAACTTGTGGATCAAAGCCAGCTGTTGTTTATTTATGGATAGATTGGATTGTAATTTATTTTAGGAGTGGTTGATTTTATCCTTGAATCATTATCTGTACCTCTCTTTGGGCACTAGTTTTTTATACGGTGACGCCTTTTGTGTATCGCTGTATAATCCTTTCATTATTTCTTCAAACAGAAGTTCATATGTATGTAATAATTTCTGGTGATTAGCCAACTCATTGGATGATGAGCGAAAAAACCTATTCCATAGCGAATTATTTTGATCTTGATTCGCGATCGTAGTATGAATATTATCCAGTTGCTGAAGGATTGAACGGAGGAGGCCCTCACCATTTAAAAATGATTGCATTTTTCTCTTGTCACTAGCTAGTTTTTTGACTAAAATCTTTTGTTCAAATTCATTATTCTCTGGTTTGACGAGTAGTTTTTGCTGGTCTGCGATACTGGCGGATAATTCTAAGATCTGTTGCTCAGTGTAATCAAGAAACTGTTGATAATAAGTTTTTTTAGCTTGTAACTTATCGTCCATTTTATTCCCCCTTTGATAGTGATAGACGTAAAAAAACTGGTCTCTCTAAAGTTTAAGATAAACTTTGTTGAGAAACCAGTTTTTTTACGAATTCATTTTTTATTGAAGCTATCAGAAAATGATTACTGGTGTACCTTTTTCTACCATGCCAAACAATTCTTTCATGACACTTGGCGGCGTATTGACACATCCATGAGATCCACGAGTTTTCCAAAGATCGCCACCATATTCAGGTTGCCAGTCGGAATCATGGATACCAACACCGGTCCAGTCAACTGGCATCCAGTAGTTTACAGGACTTGCATAAGGGGTTCCATCATCATTCGTTCCTTTTAATGTAGCATTTTCCTCTTTGTTCCAAACATAGAAAACACCAGCTGGAGTAGGGGTCTTAGGTTTTCCAGACACGATGTCAGTTTCTAGCGCAACTTTACCATCTTTGTAATACCACATATGCTGGTTTTTTAAATCAACTTCGATATAGGTATCTTCTATTAAAGGATGATCAGCTGTTGTGGCACCTTGAACAATTGGTGATCGGGTAAAGTCTTTACCTGCTAAAATGGCTGACTTTAAAGCTTCTGTTTCTGCATCAGTTTTGATTGACCAACTATAGGTACCCACAGGAACCGTTACTTCACCACGTTTTGTACTTTTAAATTTTGTGTCATTCGTACTTGTGTTATATTTTTCTCCTAAACCTGTTACATAGTTTTTAATTTGTGTTGTATCTAAATCCACTTTACCATCTGTGTAAGTTAGCCAGTTAGCAATTTCAGAACGAGGTATCTGGAAAGTATTGCCGTTGATACTATAGGTTCCTTTGATATTAGCAATGGCATTCATTTCATCGACTTGTTTTGTTAAATTTTTATCGGTCGCTGTCACTTTTGGTTTTGTTTGAAATTTAGTTAAATCAATTTTGTTTTTGCCATCCTTCACACTGGTTTTCAGCGCGTTGATAGCTGCTGTCACATCAATCGTATCGCCAGTTACTTCTGGTTTTATTTTGAAAGAGTCACCAGATTTTTCAATCGTCGCATCTTGTGTCTGTGTCCGATCTTTATTTAATTCGGTTAGCTTATTCGTCGTGGAAGCCAGCGTTTCATCTAGTTTTTGATGATCAGTATCTTGTGGATCAATTTCTTGTTTTTCACTAGCGGAAACATAGTTCATGCCCCATGACCAAGCATTTTGTTGGTTTAACAATCGAGATAAATCTGCTGAAAAGTCATCTTTATAACCAAGCTCAGATTTTGCGATCTCTTCCCAAACTTTCCCATTTTCTTCAATCGTCAGCTTTTTATTGGAAAAGGTGTCTTTTAATTTGTCATTTGCCTGTTGCACGGTCAGGTTACTTACATTGATGGAATTAATTTCCGTGTTAGGTAAAAAATGATTGGTGTAATATGTACTGCGGTAAGCGTAAAAGCCGATTAATGCGAGGAATACGCCTAGCGTAGTTAATAGACCAATGTGTAGCGATTTCGATTTTTTATGATGAGAAGATCTTGTCATGCGGGCAGCTCCTTATTTGATAGTTTAGCGTATAACGAACTAATCATAGCATATTTTGAGAAAAAAGACGAAGGGGACAAATGATTTAGCAAAAATTTAACGATCGTTAAGTAAAAAAATCAAGCAGAATGCTGACATTCTGCTTGATTAAGTGGTTAAATTTATTCTAATTATTCAGCGTCTAATTTAGAAAAAGCTTCATCTAAGATTTCTTTTAATTGTTTAGCTGAAGCAGCCATACGATCTTGTTCGCTGTCACTTAGAGGGATTTCGATAACTTTTTGGATACCTTGACGGTTGATTACTGCAGGGGCACCAATGTAGATATCGTTCAAGCCGTATTCACCATTCATAAATACAGATAGTGGAAGTACAGCATTTTCATCATCTAAGATGGCACGAGTGATACGTGCTAAGGCTACAGCGATACCATAGAAAGTAGCGCCTTTCTTTTCAATGATTGTGTAAGCAGCATCACGTACACCAAAGAATAAGTTAACCATTGCTTCTTCATCAACGTCTGGATTGTTTTTAACCCATTCATAAATTTGTAAACCAGCAACGTTAGCATGTGACCAAACAGGAAATTCTGAGTCACCGTGTTCACCTAAGATATAAGCATGGACGTTACGTGCATCAACATCAACTAATTCTGCAAGTGCTTGACGGAAGCGAGCTGAGTCAAGTGAAGTACCAGAACCGATTACGCGTTCTTTAGGGAAGCCTGAGAATTTCCAAGTTGAGTAAGTTAAAATATCTACTGGGTTAGCAGCAACTAAGAAAATACCATTGAATCCTGATTCAACAATTTGTGTTACTACATCGCGGTTGATTTTTAAGTTTTTATTTACTAAGTCTAAACGAGTTTCACCTGGTTTTTGTGGTGCACCAGCAGTGATAACTACTAAGTCAGCATCATGTGCATCTGCATAAGTAGCAGAGTAGATTTTTTTAGGTGAAGTAAATGCTAGAGCATGTGATAAATCAATAGCATCTCCTTCAGTTTTTGCTGTGTTGATATCTACGATACCTACTTCTTGTGCAATGTTTTGAGTAACTAGAGCAAAGGCATAGCTAGAACCTACGGCGCCATCTCCAACAAGAATTACTTTTTGATGATCTTTTTTTTCTGCAGCTGCAGTCATTATATATCAATCCTTCCATTGATTTTGTTTTTTCCCATGCCTATGCTAACATTTATCAAGCCCGCTGTCACGCTATTTGGCTATAAAATATAACAGATAACAAGGTTGTATTATATGTAAAAGCTTACATGTGCGTGATTTCACTATTTTTAAAAGGTTATTAATTTATTAGACTTTGAAGAAAATTTTAATTTCTTTATCATTTGTTAAACATTCTCTTTTTGTTGAAACAGGTACTTGTGTGTTATACTTAATAGTAGAAAGTAAAAAAATGAAAAAATGAGTCAAAGACTGGATTGCTTTAGGGCGCTCCAGCCTTTTGTGCTGCTTTTTTCAATTAGGTGGTAGAACAAATGAAAATGATCGTAGGGCTTGGAAACCCAGGAACCAAATATGCACAAACCAAACATAATATCGGCTTTATGGTCGTTGATCGCATGGCTGAAAAGCAACAAGCTGTGTTTAAAAAAAATACATTTGAAGCGGAAGTTGCAGAGTTTTTCTATCAAGGAGAAAAAATCTTATTAGTGAAGCCGCAAACTTTTATGAACGAATCTGGTCGTGCTGTAGGACCATTAATGACTTATTTCGGTATTTATCCGGAAGAATTAGTTGTTGTTTATGATGATTTAGATCTTGTAACTGGCAAGATCCGCTTGCGCCAAAAAGGGAGTGCTGGAGGGCATAATGGAATAAAAAGTATCATTTCTCACTTGAATACAAATGTATTTGACCGTATCAAAGTAGGCATTGGTCGACCAGAAGGAAACAAAACTGTTGTTCAACACGTACTAAGCCCATTTAGTAAAGAAGTTCAACCATTGATTGAAGCAAGTATCGATCAGTCAGTGGCAGCACTCGAGTTTATGCTGGATGGTCATTCGTTTATCGATACGATGAACAAATTCAATTAGCGAAGGAGGAAAAAAATGGATATCGTTCAATTAATTGGTAAAGATCCACAGGTAAAGGAATGGCTCAACCAGATAGAAGAAAAATCACCAAGACAATTGATCACTGGTTTAGCTGGTTCAGCCAAAACTCTTCTCTTTGCTCGAGCGTTCAAAAAAACAAAGAAAAACTTAGTCGTATTAATGCCTAATCTGTATTATGCGAATCAACTAGCAGAAGATTTGCAACATGTTTTGCCAGCAGAACAAATACATTCTTTTCCAGTAGATGAAGTTCTTTCTGCGGAAATGGCTTTTTCTTCCCCAGAAGCAAGAAGAGAACGAGTTGCTACACTAAATGCCCTGCAACAAAAACAACCAGGGGTCTATTTATTACCAGTAGCAGCATTGCATAAACGATTACCCAGTCCAAAAGTTTGGAAACAAGCCCAATTGACTTGGCGAACGGGAGAGGAAATAGCCGTTGACGATCTGCCTCGTCTATTGACTTTATTAGGCTACGAACGAGTTGAGATGGTGGCAAAAACGGGAGAGTATAGTATTCGTGGCAGCATCATTGATATCTATCCGATCAATCTCGAACATCCCGTACGTATCGAATTATTTGATGTAGAGATTGACTCCATGCGATATTTTGAAGTAGAAACTCAACGCTCGATCGAAAAAGTAACAGAAATTTGGATCGCACCGACAAGTGAACAGGTCTACGACCAAGCTGATTTACTTCATGGGATCGACCGACTGGAAAAGTTGTTAGAAAAGAAACTAGCGACGATTTCAGAAGAAACAGACCGCCAATTCGTGCAGGATTATTTTGGACAAGTGATCGCGCAATGGCAAGCAGGAAATCCGACAGAAGACGCGAAACTTTATGCTGATCTTCTTTATCAAGAAGAAACGACGATCCTTGATTATTTTCCAACAAGTAGTTTATTCATTGTGGATGATTATCAACGAATCATGGAAACAAATCGGGAGATCGAAAGAGAAGCAGCTGAATGGCAAACACAAAAAATAAGTGAATTACGTGTCTTCTCAGAGCAAGTCTTTGTCAATGATGTCCATAAATTAGTTCAAAAAGAAAAATTTGTGACGACTTTTTTTGCGCTTTTTCAAAAGGGTATGGGGAATTTACGTTTTCAAGCGATTCACAATTTTCAATATCGTACGATGCAACAATTTTTCGGTCAAATGCCATTATTGAAAACAGAAATGGACCGATGGCGTAAGCAAGAACAAACAGTAGTCATCTTTATTCCTACGAAAGAACGGATTAGAAAAGCGGAGCAGATGTTACGTGATGAAGAGATCCTAGTCGTGGAAACCGAAAAAGAAAAACTGATCAGAGGACAAGTGCAACTAGTGGAAGGGGCGCTGCAAACAGGGTTCGAACTTCCTCAAGAGAAAATAGTCGCAATTACGGAAAAAGAAATTTTCCAAAAAACGACGAAGAAACAAACACGGCGACAAACCGTAACTAATGCGGAACGTTTAAAAAGCTATAATGAACTAAAAGCAGGCGACTATGTCGTTCACGCAAATCACGGGATCGGTAAATATATTGGGATGGAAACGTTAGAAGTGGATGGTGTCCATCAAGACTATATGACGATCCTTTATCAAAATGACGATAAATTATTTATTCCGGTTACCCAGCTGAATTTGATCCAAAAATATGTTGCTTCTGAATCAAAAACACCTCGTATCAATAAATTAGGCAGTAGTGAATGGACGAAAACCAAAAGAAAGGTTTCGTCTAAAATTGAAGATATCGCAGATGATCTGATCAAACTATATGCTGCCAGAGAATCAGAAAAAGGGTATGCGTTTGGACCGGATGATGGGTATCAAAAAGAATTTGAAAATGCCTTCCCATACTCTGAAACGGATGACCAATTACGGAGTGCCGCAGAGATCAAACGAGATATGGAAAAAGAAAAACCGATGGATCGTTTGCTCGTTGGTGATGTTGGCTACGGTAAAACGGAAGTGGCTTTACGAGCTGCTTTTAAAGCCGTCAAGGAAAGTAAACAAGTTGCCTTTTTAGTTCCTACGACCATTCTCGCCCAACAACATTATGAAACGATGTTGGAACGTTTTGAAGGATTTCCAGTAAATGTAGGTCTATTGAGTCGTTTCCGAACGAAAAAACAACAAAAAGAAACGATTGAACAATTACGTACTGGACAAATCGATATCGTAGTCGGAACGCATCGTATCTTATCTAAAGACATTGAATTTAGTGACTTAGGGTTATTGATCGTTGACGAAGAACAGCGTTTTGGTGTAAAACATAAAGAACGTTTGAAACAACTACGTGCCCAAGTGGACGTCTTGACGTTGACAGCGACACCGATCCCACGGACACTCCACATGTCAATGCTCGGGGTTCGTGATTTATCAGTGATCGAAACACCGCCTGCCAATCGTTATCCGATTCAAACTTACGTGATGGAAAAAAATCCTGGAGCGATTCGTGAAGCTATCCATCGAGAAATGGGGCGTGGCGGTCAAGTGTTCTATCTCTATAATCGAGTAGAGACGATCGAACAAAAAGTGGAAGAAATCCAAGAACTTGTACCAGAAGCACGAATCGGTTATGCGCATGGTCAAATGACTGAAGCACAATTAGAAAATACATTGTTTGATTTTATTGAAGGACAATATGATGTGTTAGTCACAACGACGATCATTGAAACGGGTGTCGATATTCCAAATGCGAATACGCTCTTCGTTGAAAATGCTGATTACATGGGGCTATCGACTCTTTATCAATTACGAGGTCGTGTGGGACGAAGCAACCGAGTGGCGTACGCCTACTTCATGTATGAACAACAAAAAATCTTGAATGAAGTCAGCGAAAAACGTCTTCAAGCCATTAAAGATTTCACCGAACTAGGCTCTGGTTTTAAAATCGCTATGCGGGATTTATCAATCCGAGGAGCAGGAAATCTGCTAGGTGCGCAGCAGCACGGCTTTATTGATGCTGTCGGATTCGACATGTATTCGCAAATGTTAAGTGATGCTGTTTTACGTAAACAAGGAAAGAACAACCAAGTGGAAAAAACAGCAGTTGAAATCGATCTTGGGGTCGATGCTTACTTGCCAGAAGAATATGTTTCGGACCAAAGACAGAAAATTGAAATCTATAAACGGATCAGGGAACTTGATTCACAAGAAATGCTTGATGAATTAGAAGATGATCTTCTAGACCGTTTTGGGGAATACCCTGAAGAGGTGGCACATCTCTTAACGATTGGTCAAATCAAAATGGATGGCGATCGCGCCTTGATTGAAACAATTCGCAAGCAACAGCAGACTATCGTCTTTAATCTAAGTAAAGCAGGAACAAAACGCTATACTGTAGAACAGTTATTTGAAGCTTTGACTGCAACAAAACTAAAAGCAAGTTTAGGTGTAGAAAAAGAAAAAATGGTGATTCGACTAACGGTTTCTAACAAGACCGATGAAGCAGTTTGGTTGCAAGAAATCCAACGTTTTGTCAAAGCTTTACGTGAACAAAAATATCTGTCTGCTTAGGAAGGAGCGAATACTTTGGACCATAAAGAGATGCGTCGCGTGATGCATGGCGCATTTATATTGACGATTGCTTCTTTCATAGCAAAAGTCCTAAGTGCGCTGTACCGCATTCCGCTCCAAAACTTAGTTGGTGATGAAGGATTTTATGTATACCAACAAGTATACCCAATATATGGGATTGCCATGACTTTAGCGTTGTCTGGTTTACCGCAATTCATTTCAAAATATGTCGCTGAACGAAAAGATCCAATTCAGCGAAAAGAAGCACTGCAACGGCTTTATCCATTAGTTTTTTGGACAGGGATTGTTCTGTGGCTGTTTACTTTTCTCTTTAGCCGTTGGATTGCTTGGATGATGGGGGATCAGCAATTACGACCGCTGATCCAAATCGTTTCATTTACTTTCTTACTGATGCCAGGACTATCTTTTTATCGAGGAAATTTCCAAGGCAGATTTTTGATGGAACCGACAGCTGTTTCACAAGTCGTTGAACAATTTGTGAGAGTGGCGATCATCGTTTTCAGTGCCTTTGCTTTTCGACTATTTGGCTGGTCAGTTTACCAAACAGGAACTGCGGCTATGAGTGGTGCAGTCATCGGGGGACTTTGTGCCTATGGTGTGTTGCGCTATTATGAACAAAAGATCCATGGTGGGGCGTTAAGTTTTCGACATTTTTCGGTCACGAAACGACCTGACAAACGATTGATCCGGCGTTTTTTAGTTGAAGGGGGCTTAGTGTCAATCTATAGTGGTCTGCTGATTTTCTTTCAGCTGATCGACTCATTTTTTGTAAAAAATGCGCTTCAAGTTTATGGACTATCTGAACAAAGTGCAAAAATTGCAAAAGGGGTCTATGATCGTGGGCAACCGTTAGTTCAATTAGGACTAGTGATTGCAACTGCATTAAGTGCGACTTTCTTACCTGCATTGACGAAGTACTTGATGACGGCTGTGCATAGTCAATTTCTAAAGACTGCCAAAATCTATTTACGGTTAACAACGACTTTAGCATTAGCTGCTTCTGTAGGTCTAGCTATGCTTTTACCGTATATCAACTATGCGCTATTTAAAGATTACGCTGGGAATGCAGCGTTGGTGCTATTCGTCTTTGCAATTGCTTTAACAGCAATCATCCAAACCTATCAAAGTATTGCCCAAAGTAAAAATTCTTTTCGTCCCTCTTTGAAAGGTGCAGGCTGGGGGCTGTTAGCCAAAGCTTTGGCAACCCCGTTTCTAACTGGTTATCTAGGGACAGTAGGTGCTAGTTTGTCGACCTTGCTAGGATTGGCTGTCACTCTATGGTATTTTGTCCACACGGAGACTAGTGAAATCAATCAGTTCTGGAAAGAACGTCGCTTTGGAAGTAAATTGCTTCAATGTTTGGGATGGATGATCTTAGCCTTACTGATTTATTATGGCGGACTGACGATGATTTTTGGCCCGGTTGCTCATCGGTCTTCTGCATTCTTTGCCAGTTTAGCAGGTGTAGGAATCGGGGCGTTCGTCTTTGTGAATGCTGTGATCTGGACAAAATTATTTACGGTTAGAGAATGGTTGATGTTACCGTTTGGAAAAAAGATTTTACGATTTAATAAACTTATAAAAAATAAAAGTGAGGAATCCTAATGCGATTAGATAAATTTCTTAAAATTTCTCGAATTATCAAACGCCGCTCTGTAGCAAAAGAAGTGGCAGATAAAGGAAGAATTCAAATCAACGGAAAATTGGCTAAATCTTCTAGTGATGTCAAGGTAGGCGATCAATTGAAGATCCAATTTGGAAACAAAACAATGGAAGTAAAAGTCAATGAATTACATGAGTCAACGAAAAAAGAAGATGCTCAAAAAATGTATGAGATCATTTCGGAGATTCGCAAGCAAAACACTGACGAAATAGATTAGACAACCCTCAATGATATTGGTATAATGAAAACGACAATCAAAAAAGATTGGAGCGAAGAGAAGTGACAAAAAAAAGCAACAAAATTGCTGCTTTAGATACAGAGTATGCAAAGAAAAAATATGTCGAATTTCAAGAACAACAACGCCAGTTGATTTTTCGTAGACGTCGATTAGCAGTTATTTTTATAGGTGCTTTGGTCATTTTCGCAATTTTAGGTTTTCAAATTTTTCGTGATATGCAAAGAATGAATCAATTAAACGAATTGAAAGTTGAAGCAAATACGGAATTAAGCCAAGTCAATGCTGATGTGGATCAGCTAACACAGGATGTCTCATTATTGAAAGATGATGACTATGTGGCGAAACTTGCGAGAAGCAAATACTTTTATTCAAAAGAAGGCGAGCAGGTTTATCCAGTATTAGAATCAAATACGGATGACACAGACCAAACAACTAGTTCAACAACTGCAAAATAAGCAGTATTATAAATAGGTTAATAATTAGGAGGAACATTTTTTTTATGTCAATCGAGGTAGGAGCAAAACTGCAAGGAAAAGTATCAGGAATTACAAATTTTGGCGCGTTTATTGATTTAGGAGCTGGAAAAACTGGTCTAGTTCATATCAGTGAAGTCTCAAATGGCTATATCAAAGATATTCATGATGTTTTAAGTGTCAGTGATGAAGTAACTGTTAAAGTTATCTCAGTTAATGATGATGGTAAAATTGGATTATCAATCCGTCAAACACAACCAAAACCAGCGGAATCAACAGAATCAGATGATGATAAGCGTCCAAAAAAATACCAACAAAGAGATCCTCGCGATAATCGAGGTCGTTCAACACAGAAAAAACCTTTTTCTCGCAGTCAATCTTCTAATAACCATAAAGAAGACTTCGATTCATTAATGAGTTCATTTTTAAAGGATAGTGATGATCGATTGACTTCCTTGAAGCGCAATACAGAAGGTAAACGTGGCGGACGCGGCGGACGTCGCAGCTAACCAAAAACTTAAGAGCAGGCAATTGTCGCAGACTTTTGTCCGCTCTTTTTTTCATTGGAATCTTTGATGGTAGGTTGATCGAAGCCGAGAAGGAACAAGGAAGTGATTCGATGGAAGAAGAACAAGACGCAAGGAAGATCAGACAACGTTTTTTGACAAATTGTGAAATCAATGGTTATTTGAATGAAAAAACAAGAGCGCTACTGGCGGTTTCTGGGGGAGTAGATTCTATGGTTCTTCTGGATTTAATGATGGAAGCGCAAAAAAAATGGGGTTTCTTTTTGGCAGTGACCCATATCAATCATCAATTAAGAGAAGAATCTGTTCATGAAGTTGCGTATTTAAAGAAGTATTGTCAACAACATCAACTCCCGTTACAAGTGGAAGTTTGGGAAAAGCCAACAAAAAAGGGCATTGAAACAGCGGCTCGAGAGTTTCGTTATCAAGTGTTTGCGAAGCAGATGCAAAGCGGCAGCTATGACTGCCTAATGACGGCACATCATGGGGATGACCAAATGGAAACGGTTTTAATGAAGTTGTTGCGTGGGGGGCAACTTAGTACCTATGCTGGGATCAAAGAAGCCCAACCCTTCTCCAATGGTCGATTGATTCGTCCGTTACTAGGATTTAGTAAGGCGCAATTATATCAATATGCTTCAGAGCGAGAGCTGGTTTATTTTGAAGACCATACGAATCAAGAGTTGGATGTTCAACGTAATCGCCTTCGTCATTTGGTTCTGCCTCAACTAAAACAAGAAAATCCACAAGCAATGGTTCATTTTCAACGTTTTTCGCAGCAGATCCAATGGGCAGATCGATTGATTCAAACACATATGAAGAAAGTCTTGATGGAAAATGTCGTAGAAGAAAACGAACGGGTGCATTTTCCTTGGAAACTATTAGCGGAGATGCCAGAAGAAGAAAGCTATTATTTCTTATACGCATTCTTTGATCATTTTTTTGAAAAAACAGCGATCGTGATCAAAGAAAAACAAATCCAACTGATTTTACAACAGTGTCAACAGAAAAAAGGCCAATGGAAAATTACTCTTGAACGAGGGTGGGTTCTGCAACGTAGCTATGAAAAAATCTATCTTATCCAAGAGAAAGCTGATCCCTCAAAAACAATACAAGAACGAACAGAGGCACATAAGTTGGAGTTGAATCAACGCATCAGGTTAGATGAAAGCTGCTGGATCGGCTTGTTTACACCTGAAGCAGCCGAAGAAGCTAGAAAAGCAGATGATTGGGACGAGTTTTCTCATGATCTTTGGCTATCTTCACATCAAGAACTGTTTGTAGGAAAGAGACAAGCAGGAGAGCGTATCCAGCTAAATAGCAAACTAAAAAAGAAAATATCCAGATATTTGATTGATAACAAAGTACCTGATTCACAAAGAAAAGAGGCATGGGTCGTGAGGGATCAAAATGAAAATATTTATAGTTTGGTCCCATTTACCTATTCCTATTTGAGTATTGGTGTAGAAACTGATAAAATACACTACATACTTCTTTACAAATATCACAAAGAAGCAATTGGAAGGAGAACCTGATGTTAGAAAAGGATATTGAAAAAGTTTTGATTACAAGAGAAGAAATACAAGTTCGTTGTGAAGAACTAGGCAAAGAATTGGCAGAAACTTATAAGCATAATAATCCACTCGTTGTTGGTGTTCTAAAAGGCGCTGTTCCATTCATGGCAGATATCATACGTTCGATTGATGCTCACTTGGAAATAGACTTTATGGATGTTTCAAGTTATGGAAATGCAACGGTTTCATCAGGAGAAGTCAAAATCGTCAAAGATTTAGATACCAATGTTGAAGGTCGTGACTTACTGATCGTTGAAGATATCATCGATAGTGGAAGAACACTCGCTTATTTGGTTGATCTATTTAAATACCGTAAAGCAAAATCAGTGAAAATTGTCACATTGCTTGATAAACCAGAAGGTAGAGTAGTTGATATTGAAGCAGACTATGTTGGATTCAATGTTCCTAATGAATTTGTAGTGGGTTACGGATTAGATTATGCAGAAGCTTACCGTAATTTACCATACATCGGTGTATTGAAGCCTAGCGTTTATCAATCAAATTAGTGCTGTATCTACTATAAATTGTGTTACAATAGAATGGTCAGGATTGATAAAAAAAATGCTAAATTAAAATAACGCATAGGGAGGGCAACTATGAACAAAAAAAACAATGGCATGATGAAAAATGCCTTGTATTATGTCCTCGTAATCTTAGCGATGGTTATGGTCGTATATTTTATCTTTGGTAATAACGGCCAACGATCGTCAGATATCGAGTACACAAAATTTACAGAACAATTACAAGCAGGTAAAATCAAAGAATTTGAAGTGCAACCTGCAAATGGTGTATATAAAATTTCTGGAGAGTATAAAGAACAGCAAACCGTCTCTAACAGTGGTGGACTTGCTATCTTAGGATCGACAGATACAAAAACGACACACTTTACAACGATTATTTTGCCAAACGATACCACACTTAGCCAAGTGACTGATTTAGCGAAAGAACATAACGTAGCTACAACAGTCAAAGAAGAATCAAGCAGTGGCGTATGGGTATCCTTATTGCTAAGCTTCTTACCAATTATCATCCTTGTGTTCTTCTTCTATATGATGATGGGGCAACAAGGTGGTGGCGGAGGCGGCGGTGGCCGTGTCATGAACTTTGGTAAATCAAAAGCCAAAGAAGCCGACAAAAAAGCTAACCGTGTACGCTTCTCAGATGTCGCTGGTGCAGAAGAAGAGAAACAAGAGTTGGTTGAAGTTGTTGAATTCTTAAGAGATCCGCGACGTTTTGTTGAGTTAGGCGCACGTATCCCAGCTGGTGTTCTTTTAGAAGGACCTCCAGGAACTGGTAAAACATTGTTAGCAAAAGCTGTAGCTGGAGAAGCGGGTGTACCGTTTTACTCTATTTCAGGTTCTGACTTTGTAGAAATGTTTGTGGGTGTTGGGGCAAGTCGTGTTCGTGACTTATTTGAAACAGCGAAGAAAAATGCTCCAGCAATCATCTTCATCGATGAAATTGATGCTGTTGGTCGTCAACGTGGCGCAGGCATGGGCGGTGGACATGATGAACGTGAACAAACACTGAACCAATTGCTAGTTGAAATGGACGGATTTGATGGGAATGAAGGTGTTATCGTCATTGCTGCAACAAACCGTTCAGATGTACTTGACCCTGCACTTTTACGTCCAGGACGTTTTGACCGTCAAATTTTAGTTGGTCGTCCAGATGTGAAAGGCCGTGAAGCAATCTTACGTGTTCACGCACGAAACAAACCGATGGCAGATGACGTTGATTTGAAAGTCGTGGCACAACAAACACCAGGTTTTGCTGGTGCAGATTTAGAAAATGTCTTAAACGAAGCAGCTTTAGTTGCGGCTCGTCGTAACAAGAAGAAAATCGATGCTTCAGATATTGATGAAGCAGAAGATCGCGTGATTGCAGGTCCAGCTAAGAAAGATCGCGTAATCAGCAAAAAAGAACGAGAAATGGTGGCTTATCACGAAGCAGGTCATACGATCGTTGGTTTAGTCTTGAGTCGGGCACGTGTGGTTCATAAAGTAACCATTATTCCACGTGGACGTGCAGGTGGTTATATGATCGCCTTACCAAAAGAAGATCAATTCTTAATGACAAAAGAAGATATGTTTGAACAAATCGTTGGTTTGCTTGGTGGTCGAACAGCAGAAGAAATCATCTTCAACGTTCAATCAACTGGGGCTTCTAATGACTTTGAACAAGCAACAGCTCTAGCACGAAGCATGGTAACTGAATATGGAATGAGTGATCGTTTAGGTCCAGTTCAATATGAAGGAAATCATCAAGTATTCGTTGGTCGTGACTATGGTCAAACGAAAGCTTACTCTGAACAAGTGGCTTTTGAAATTGACCAAGAAGTGCGTAAGATTTTGATGGAAGCTCATCAAAAAGCGCATGAGATCATCGAAGCACATCGAGCACAACATAAATTGATCGCTGAAAAACTGTTAGAATTTGAAACACTCGATGCGAAAGCAATCAAATCTTTATTTGAAAAAGGTGTTATGCCTGAAGGTTCAGAATCTGCTAACTATCCTAGTGAAAAAGAAGCGCAAACTTTTGAAGAAGCAAAACGTGCTTTGGAAGAAAAAGACGCAGAAAAACAAGCGGAAGAAAAGCAAGATTTTGAGCACGATAAGAAAGAATTTGAAGAAGAGAAAAAAGAATTAAATGAAGAAGAACATCAAACTTCTTCAACAGATGATTCGGATGATCAACCGAAATAATCGCTAAAAAATGAGAGCTACGACAAAAGTCGTGGCTCTTTTTTAGTAGTTGTTTTATTTTTTATTATAGAATAGGCAAATAAAAGAAAAGATAACATTCATAAGTTGAAAATTATCAGCGTAACTAGTATGATTCACTATGAATTTAAAAATCGGAAAAGAGGTACATAAATAAATGGAAGATTATTTGATCAAGGCACTGGCCTATGATGGCTATGTACGTGCTTATGCAGTTCAAGCAACAAATACTGTTGCAGAAGCCCAAAAACGACACGACACTTGGCATACATCATCGGCTGCATTAGGTCGTACGCTTGTTGGCGGACTTTTACTAGGTTCGACGCTAAAAGGCGAAGACAAGTTAACTGTGCGGATTCAAGGGAATGGTCCGGCTAATGGGATTGTGGTAGATGCGAATGGCAAAGGAGAAGTCAAAGGCTATATCCAAAACCCTCATTTGAGCCTACCTTTGAATGAAGCAGGAAAAATTGATGTGCGTGGTGCTGTGGGAACGCAAGGGATGTTCAGTGTTACTAAAGACCTCGGTTTGAAAGAACCATTTTCGGGACAAACACCTATTGTTTCTGGAGAAATTGCGGAAGACTTTACCTATTATCTTGCAATCTCAGAACAGATTCCTTCAGCAGTTGGATTGAGCGTTTTAGTTAACACGGATGACAGTATCAAAACAGCTGGTGGATTTATGATCCAAATCATGCCTGGTGCAGATGAAGAAACTATCAGTAAAATCGAAGAACAATTAAAAACGACACCACGTATTTCTACTTTATTAGACGAAGGATTAACACCTGAAAAAATTCTGGAAGGTTTACTAGGAACTAGTGAGTTGAATATTTTAGAGAAAATGCCGGTACAATTCAAATGTGATTGCTCAAAAGAAAAATTTGGGGAAGCAATTATTGCTTTAGGGGCAGAAGAAATCCAAGCGATGATTGATGAAGATCACGGAGCAGAAGCCGTTTGTTCATTCTGCAACAACAAGTATGAATACAGTGAAGCAGAATTATCCGAGCTAAAAGCAGAAGCGCTGGGAGGAAAATAAGTGGAACATACATGGAAAATCGGACATGTTGAAATTCCCAATCGAGTAGTTGTCGCACCGATGGCTGGAATCACTAATTCAGCTTTTCGTGTGACCGTCAAAGAGTTCGGTGCTGGATTAGTCGTCTGTGAGATGATCAGTGACCAAGGAATCCATTTTAGAAACAAGAAAACATTAGAGATGCTGCATATCGAAGAAACAGAACATCCACTAAGCTTGCAAATTTTTGGTGGAAACAAAGATACTTTGGTCGAGGCTGCCCAATTCGTTCAAGAAAATACAGCGGCTGACATCATTGATATCAATATGGGTTGCCCAGTGAACAAAATCATCAAAGCAGAAGCAGGCGCTAAATGGTTATTGGATCCAGATAAAGTTTATGAGATGGTGCAAGCTGTCTCTTCTGCCGTTGATGTACCAGTTACTGTGAAAATGAGAATCGGTTGGGATGAACAACATGTCTTTGCTGTGCAAAATGCTTTAGCGGCTGAAGCAGCTGGCGCCAGTGCAATCGCCATGCACGGACGTACGAGAGTACAAATGTATGAAGGTAAAGCAAACTGGGAAGTATTGAAAGAAGTTAAAAGTCAGCTCAAAATCCCATTTATGGGCAATGGAGATGTCAAAACTCCGGAAGATGCTAAAAGAATGTTAGAATACGTAGGAGCGGATGGTGTGATGATCGGGCGTGCAGCGTTAGGCAATCCTTGGATGATCCATCGCACCCAGCATTACTTAGAAACCGGCGAGTTAATCCCTGAACCAACACCAAGAGAAAAAATCGAGACCGCTAAATTACATTTGAAACGTTTAGTCGATTTAAAAGGGGAGGTTGTTGCGTGCCGAGAATTTCGGACACATGCTTCCTATTATTTAAAAGGAATCTCTCGAGCAGCAAAAGTAAAAGTTGCAATCAATCAAGCAGAAAAACAAGTAGAAATCAATGAACTGCTTGACCGCTTTTTAGAGAAAACAGAAAAAGTATCTGTGAAATAATCTAGTGATTTTCTAAGTTTTTCGTGAATTTTCAAGTCGAACTTTAAGTTCGGCTTGCTTTTTTTGTGTTTCATTGGCATTATAGGAAAGAGAATAACATGAGAATGGAGGAACTTTTGTGACACAGGAACAACAACATCAAGTAGAAGATTTAAACGATCAAATGCTTGTTCGCCGTCAAAAAATGGAGCAATTAAGAGAAAATGGGATTGATCCTTTTGGTAAACGATTTGAACGTACGCACAATTCAGAAGAATTACATGAATTGTTTGATCCAAGAACAAAAGAAGAATTAGCAGAGATGGGGCTAACTGCAAGTGTAGCCGGTCGAATGATCACTCGTCGTGGTAAAGGAAAAGCTGGATTTGCTCACTTACAAGATCGTGAAGGCCAAATCCAAATTTATGTACGTAAAGATCAAGTAGGTGATGAAGCCTATGATGTATTCAAACATGCTGATTTAGGAGACTTCTTTGGCGTAACAGGTGAAATCATGAAGACTGATACTGGCGAAGTTTCAATCAAGGCATCAGAAATCACTATTTTATCAAAAGCTTTACGTCCGCTACCAGATAAATACCATGGATTGACTAATATCGAACAACGTTATCGTCAACGTTATCTTGATTTGATCAGTAACCGTGAAAGTTTTGATCGCTTCATGAAACGTAGCCAAATTATTAGCGAAATCCGTCGTTACTTAGATGGTAATGGCTATATTGAAGTAGAAACACCAGTCTTACACAATGAAGCCGGTGGTGCTGCAGCTCGTCCATTTATTACACACCATAACGCACTAGATATTGATTTATACTTACGTATTGCGTTAGAACTTCATTTAAAACGCCTAATTGTGGGTGGAATGGAAAAAGTTTACGAAATCGGTCGCGTTTTCCGCAATGAAGGAATCGATACAACTCATAATCCAGAATTTACGATGTTAGAAGCTTACACCGCTTATACAGATTTCCAGGATGTCATGAACTTGACTGAAGGAATCATTCGTAATGCAGCCCAAAAAGTTCTTGGTACAGCAGAAATCACTTATGATGGCCAAGCAGTTGATTTGGAAAGTGACTTTAAACGTATCCATATGGTAGATGCGATCAAAGAGCAAACAGGTGTCGATTTCTGGAAAGAAATGACATTAGAAGAAGCATTAGCACTTGCTGAAGAGCATCACGTAGAAGTGACCGAAGCAATGGGCGTAGGACATGTCATCAATGAGTTCTTTGAAACTTTTGTGGAAGAAACATTGACACAACCAACTTTTGTTTACGGACATCCAGTAGAAGTATCTCCATTGGCGAAAAAGAATCCAGAAGATCCACGCTTTACCGATCGTTTTGAATTGTTTATCGTTGGTCGGGAATTTGCGAATGCCTTTACCGAATTAAATGATCCAATTGATCAAAGAGAACGTTTTGAAGCCCAAGAAAAAGAACGTGAGCTAGGAAACGATGAAGCACACGGTGTCGATGAAGACTTCTTGGAAGCTTTAGAATATGGTATGCCACCAACTGGCGGTCTAGGTATCGGAATTGACCGTTTAGTTATGTTATTGACGGATGCACAGTCGATCCGTGATGTTTTACTATTCCCAACGATGCGTTAGGTATGGTAAATATGATGAATAAAAAAGAAGCCAAGAACTGTTGGCTTCTTTTTTTATAATCTAGTAAAAGAGAGAAGTCAAAGGATCACTCTATTTTTAATAGATAGCGTAAAACTTACACCACTTTTTGTCAGTTTCTTTTTTGAAATAATGAGGTACGGTAAAAAACGCAAGGCGAGGATAATCGAGAAATTTATTATGTGGAGGCATAGATAAAGGAATTGCTTGCTTGTATTTGAGTGGATTGATTAAACGATCTTCTTATTTATAACGAATATTAAAGAATAAGGGATGAGTAATATCGCAGGAAAACTATTAAAATACGAATGATTATTTTTAAAATTACAGAAATGATCGTCCAATGAAAAAAAACTTGAAAAAATACAAAAAATTCGTTGACCGTTAAAGGTTTAGTTGGTATATTATTATTTGTTCAAAAGTTATCACTAAATAACTTCTGACAAAAATAAAAAATAACTTCAAAAAGTTCTTGACGTGTGAGAGATCACATGATAAGATAACTGAGTCGTTAAAAAACAATAGCTTACGAAGCTTGATTCTATCGAAAAAAACTTCAAAAAAGTTGTTGACAAATAACAAATGATGAGTTATGATAAATGAGTTGCTGAAACACTTCTGAAAAATGAAGTTAAAAAAACTTTTAAAAAAGAGTTGACAAATAAACGTCGCTCTGATATGATATAAAAGTTGCTACGGCAATCTCAACTGATTAGCTTTTAATCAAGTAGACCTTTGAAAACTGAACAAAGCAAAGACAAACCAAATGTGTAGGGCGTCTTGATTGATTCAAGACAACAAACATTTTTAACAAGCAAGCAATATGCTAGCAAACAATTGAGCTTAACAATCGCAAGATTGTTCGAACTTTTTATGAGAGTTTGATCCTGGCTCAGGACGAACGCTGGCGGCGTGCCTAATACATGCAAGTCGAACGCTTCTTTTTCCACCGGAGCTTGCTCCACCGGAAAAAGAGGAGTGGCGAACGGGTGAGTAACACGTGGGTAACCTGCCCATCAGAAGGGGATAACACTTGGAAACAGGTGCTAATACCGTATAACAATCGAAACCGCATGGTTTTGATTTGAAAGGCGCTTTCGGGTGTCGCTGATGGATGGACCCGCGGTGCATTAGCTAGTTGGTGAGGTAACGGCTCACCAAGGCGACGATGCATAGCCGACCTGAGAGGGTGATCGGCCACATTGGGACTGAGACACGGCCCAAACTCCTACGGGAGGCAGCAGTAGGGAATCTTCGGCAATGGACGAAAGTCTGACCGAGCAACGCCGCGTGAGTGAAGAAGGTTTTCGGATCGTAAAACTCTGTTGTTAGAGAAGAACAAGGATGAGAGTAACTGTTCATCCCTTGACGGTATCTAACCAGAAAGCCACGGCTAACTACGTGCCAGCAGCCGCGGTAATACGTAGGTGGCAAGCGTTGTCCGGATTTATTGGGCGTAAAGCGAGCGCAGGCGGTTTCTTAAGTCTGATGTGAAAGCCCCCGGCTCAACCGGGGAGGGTCATTGGAAACTGGGAGACTTGAGTGCAGAAGAGGAGAGTGGAATTCCATGTGTAGCGGTGAAATGCGTAGATATATGGAGGAACACCAGTGGCGAAGGCGGCTCTCTGGTCTGTAACTGACGCTGAGGCTCGAAA
>NZ_JBIOSW010000001.1:2552500-2715000 GCF_051714985.1 Enterococcus sp. AZ078 | reverse complement strand
TTCGATCCCGCTAGGCTCCATTTCATTTGAATAATGAATATCTTTTTTCGCGGTGTAGCTCAGCTGGCTAGAGCGTCCGGTTCATACCCGGGAGGTCGGGGGTTCGATCCCCTCCGCCGCGATTTTTAAAGAGCCTGGACCTTTAGCTCAGTTGGTTAGAGCAGACGGCTCATAACCGTCCGGTCGTAGGTTCGAGTCCTACAAGGTCCATAGTGACGTTGTAAGTTCCATATTGGAGGATTACCCAAGTCCGGCTGAAGGGAACGGTCTTGAAAACCGTCAGGCGGGTAAAACCGTGCAAGGGTTCGAATCCCTTATCCTCCTTACTTTGTGAGTTACTATAAAGTAGTTGATTCGCAATTATATTATCGCGGGATGGAGCAGTCTAGTAGCTCGTCGGGCTCATAACCCGAAGGTCGTAGGTTCAAATCCTGCTCCCGCAATTGACTTTGAATTTTCAAAGTCGACAATTAAAAAAACTAAAATCATGGTTTGGTAGTTCAGTTGGTTAGAATGCCTGCCTGTCACGCAGGAGGTCGCGGGTTCGAGTCCCGTCCAGACCGCCATGCGGGTGTAGTTTAGTGGTAAAACCACAGCCTTCCAAGCTGTTGTCGCGAGTTCGATTCTCGTCACCCGCTTTTAGTTTTTTTATGGGCCTATAGCTCAGCTGGTTAGAGCGCACGCCTGATAAGCGTGAGGTCGATGGTTCGAGTCCATTTAGGCCCATTAGTACAAAATCTTATTGGTTTTGGGGAAGTACTCAAGTGGCTGAAGAGGCGCCCCTGCTAAGGGTGTAGGTCGGGAAACCGGCGCGAGGGTTCAAATCCCTCCTTCTCCGTTTCAATATTTCACCTGGCCCGTTGGTCAAGCGGTTAAGACACCGCCCTTTCACGGCGGTAACACGGGTTCGAATCCCGTACGGGTCATGATTATAGTTTTATATTGGAGGATTACCCAAGTCCGGCTGAAGGGAACGGTCTTGAAAACCGTCAGGCGGGTAAAACCGTGCAAGGGTTCGAATCCCTTATCCTCCTTTCTTTGAGAGTTACTACAAAGTAGTTGATTCGCAAATTATATTATCGCGGGATGGAGCAGTCTGGTAGCTCGTCGGGCTCATAACCCGAAGGTCGTAGGTTCAAATCCTGCTCCCGCAATTGACTTTGATTTTTCAAAGTCACCAAATAAGAAACTAAATATGGTCTGGTAGTTCAGCTGGTTAGAATGCCTGCCTGTCACGCAGGAGGTCGCGGGTTCGAGTCCCGTCCAGACCGTTTGGCTCGGTAGCTCAGTTGGTAGAGCAATGGATTGAAGCTCCATGTGTCGGCAGTTCGATTCTGTCCCGCGCCATAATGCGGGTGTAGTTTAGTGGTAAAACCACAGCCTTCCAAGCTGTTGTCGCGAGTTCGATTCTCGTCACCCGCTTTTAGTTTTTTTTATGGGCCTATAGCTCAGCTGGTTAGAGCGCACGCCTGATAAGCGTGAGGTCGATGGTTCGAGTCCATTTAGGCCCATTAGTTTCACCTGGCCCGTTGGTCAAGCGGTTAAGACACCGCCCTTTCACGGCGGTAACACGGGTTCGAATCCCGTACGGGTCATTAAAGATACTTTCTAAAGTATCTTTTTTTATTTGTAAGAATGATTTCAAAAGACTTAAGATAGTTATCGTAGGCGATGATTGTTTTAGGTCTTTTTATTTGATTCTATAGGTGATCAGAAATAGAATGAAAAAAATTTGATTCTGCTGAAAAGGATTTGTTGTATACTTATGCTCCTAAACTTTGAACCTTTTTTATTTGCTATTCTTTAAACATGTAGCATAGTGAAGCGAAATGATTACCTGGGATAAAGGAAATAACCAGCATAATCAATGAACTATTCAAATTTTTAAGTAATTACGTTAAAAAAACAAGCGTAAATTTCAAATATCTGCTATACTTGGTTCGTTGCAAGTTCCCGAGAGGATCCGTCATCGACGGAGATGCCTTGTAACCGAATTTAACTAGGGGGAATCACTATGGGAGAAAGACATTTATTTACCTCAGAATCTGTTTCTGAAGGACATCCAGATAAAGTTGCTGATCAAATCAGTGATGCGATCTTGGATGCAATTTTAGCAAAGGATCCAAATGCACGTGTGGCTTGTGAAACATCTGTTACCACTGGTCTTGTATTGGTATTTGGAGAAATCTCAACCACTGCCTACGTGGATATTCAAAAAGTGGTACGTCAAACGATCAAAGAGATTGGCTACACACGAGCAAAATTTGGCTTTGATGGAGATACAGTAGCTGTATTAGCTGCAATTGATGAACAATCACCAGATATCGCTCAAGGTGTTGATGAAGCACTTGAGATTCGTGACGAAGCGAAGAGAGATGTATTGGATGAGATCGGTGCTGGAGACCAAGGATTGATGTTTGGTTTTGCAGTCGATGAAACACCTGAATTAATGCCTTTACCAATTGCATTAAGCCATCGTCTAGTTCGTCGTTTAGCTGATTTACGTAAATCCAATGAATTAACTTATCTACGTCCAGATGCAAAATCACAAGTAACAGTTGAATATGATGACAATGGTCAGCCAGAACGAGTGGATACCATCGTTATTTCAACACAACATGATGATGCAGTGGACAATGAAACAATTCGTCATGACGTCATTGAAAAAGTAATAAAAGAAGTTATTCCAGCTGAATTACTTGATGACAACACAAAATACTACATCAATCCTACTGGTCGCTTTGTTATTGGGGGACCTCAAGGAGATGCTGGGTTGACGGGAAGAAAAATCATCGTTGACACATATGGCGGCTATGCTCGTCATGGTGGTGGAGCATTTTCTGGGAAAGATGCTACTAAGGTTGACCGTTCAGCAAGTTATGCCGCTCGTTACATTGCGAAAAACATTGTAGCAGCTGGTTTGGCAAGAAAAGCTGAAGTTCAGTTAGCCTATGCGATCGGTGTTGCACAACCTGTATCTATTTCAATCAATACTTTTGGTACGTCAACTGTTCCAGAAGAAGACTTGATTGCCGCTGTGAGAGAAAACTTTGATCTACGACCTGCAGGTATTATTGAAATGCTTGATTTACGTCGTCCAATTTATCGTCAAACAGCAGCTTATGGTCATTTCGGTCGTACGGATATCGAATTGCCATGGGAAAAAACAGATAAAGTTGATGCAATTAAAGCAAGCTTAGCAAAATAGCTTTTTGATGGCTGGAATGGTTCTCTTTATGGGATCATTCCAGTTTTTTTTATCCAAACGGCTGAAGAGAAATCCATGGTCGTTTTTGATTCGTGTTTTTGATAAATGATAAAGCCTATTTTTTTTGGCTAAAATTTATTTGGCAACAATAAAAAAAGGAGGAATAAGATGAAAAGAGAAACAAACGTCAAATTAGTAACGATCAGTGTGTTTATTGCAACTTTCATGACAGCAATTGAAGGAACGATCGTGACCACTGCGATGCCTACGATCGTCGGCTCTCTTCACGGTATGGAGATCATGAATTGGGTATTTTCGATTTATTTACTAACGAATGCGATGCTGACACCGATCTATGGCAAACTTGCAGATAAAGTGGGGAGAAAACCTATTTTTATCTTTGGAACGCTATTATTTATTATTGGTTCTTTATTTTGTGGACTTTCTCAAACAATGATGGGGTTGATTGCTGCTCGTGCTGTTCAAGGAATGGGCGCTGGAGCAATGATGCCAGTGGCGTTAACGATCATTGGCGATTTATATACGATTGAAAAAAGAGCAAAAGTTTTAGGTTTGAACAGTTCGGCTTGGGGAATTGCTAGTGTTTTTGGACCATTAGCTGGAGGTTTTATTGTAGAAACGATCAGTTGGCATTGGATCTTTTTTATTAATGTACCAATCGGGCTTTTATTGATGGTTTTGATCTGGCTTTATTTGAACGAACCACAGAGAGAACATGAGTCAAAACCGATGGATCTATTCGGGAGCTTTAGTTTGATGGCGATGTTGGTTGCTTTACTTCTTGGATTTCAATTGTTAGGGGATCAAGGATTTACTCCAGTAGTGATCGGGCTTTTGATCGGAAGTCTTCTTTTATTATTTTTATTTATTGCAGCCGAAAAAAGAGCCAAAGACCCTGTGATCATGTTGCATCTTTTTGCTAATCCACTATTTGTGGTCGTGAATCTAGCAGCAGCTTTAGCCAGCGGGTTCTTAATGGGCATCGATGTGTATATCCCAATGTGGATGCAAGGGGTATTGGGGCTAAATGCTGCAGTAGGAGGATTGGTCTTAGCACCGCTTTCACTTGTTTGGATGGTCGGTTCTTTCTTAGCAAGTAAGTGGATGACTCAAATGGCAACGAATTGGGTATTACGAATTGGTCTGTTAATTGCTTCTCTAGGTGGTGCCTGGCTCTGGTTAATGCCATTTGAAAGTAATTTTTTATGGTTCTTTGCTATTTCAACGGTCATTGGTGTAGGACTAGGAATCACCATGACTACCTCAACTGTTAGTGCCCAAAATAGTGTGTCTCGAGATCAACTAGGGGTAGCTACCTCGTTCAATACATTGGTGCGGACGATTGGACAAACTGTGATGGTAGCAGTCTTTGGCTTATTAATCAATGGAGTAACACAACGGGAGCTGAATGCGACTAATTTGACGAATGATGCAGATATCATGAATAAGCTAGTCAACCCACAAACAGCTAAAAACATTGCGTCAGAGTTGATCACGCCTTTACGGAAGATTTTATATGAAGGATTGCATCAAGTCTATTTTGTGGGGCTATTACTAGTAGTGGTCGCTTTTGCATTGACATTTGTCGTTCGTGAAAAAAGTGATAGAATAAGAGAGTATTAGTACAAGAAAGTAGTACTAAATGTTACTTTGTGAGGTCGTTTGACCAATTATTTCACAACGATAACCGGTGTTAGAATAGTTGTTTTATCAAAATTTGTCATTATTGGTCAGGTCAAAAACACTATTTTTCACACCTTAGAGAGGATGTTTCAACGTGGCATTTATTCAAGCAAATATTTATTCAAATGTTTTAGAGATGGAAGTAAACCTGAATGTAATCCTTCCACAAACAACAAATAAAGTGATCGGTACGAGTTCACAACAAGCGACAACAGATGTTCCTGTCTTATACCTTCTGCACGGAATGGGAGGAAATCATAGTGTCTGGGAGCGTCGGACGTCGATTGAAAGATATGTCGCAGACCATGGATTAGCGGTCATTATGCCTTCTACTGATCTAGGTTGGTATACCGATACGGCATATGATATGAAATACTGGACGTTTATTTCAGAAGAGCTTCCCGAAATCTGTCATGAACTGTTTCCACAATTAACGACAAAAAGAGAAAAGACTTATGCTGCTGGATTATCAATGGGTGGCTATGGTGCTTTGAAACTTGGGCTGGCAAAACCAGAAAATTTTGCTGCAATCATTTCTTTATCAGGAGCCATTTCAGTAGGCAATCGGATGGATGATTTATTGATGATTCGAAAGGCAAAATTCTGGGAGGGCGTATTTGGACCGTTAGATCAGATCAAAGGTTCAGTTAATGATCCTCAGTATTTATTAGAAGAATTAGTAAAGAGTGACAAAACAGCACCTCGTATCTACTTGGCATGTGGAGAATCAGATTTTCTTTATCAAGCAAATCAAGAAATGACCGATTCATTGAAAGCAAATGGGATTGGCGTAACCTTCGAACATGGTCCTGGCGAACATAATTGGGTATTTTGGGATCAGTGGATTCAACGTGCTTTGGAATGGTTATTTGAAGAAAAATAGGTGAAGACCCCTTGATCTTTCTTAGCTTTTGAGACTATTTTCAGGACGATCGCTAGGGCTAGGACATTGTCTTGGCCTTAGCTTTTTTATAGGACGAATCACAAGGTAATAATTTGAAAGAGGTGTTTTTTTGGAAGAGATAAAGCATTGTAAAGAATCGATAGTCATTCAAACACATCGGATTTTTCCGTTCGATCTTAATCCTTTTGGGTTTTTATTTGGTGGAAAATTGATGACGATGATTGATGATGCTGCGTCGATCTCTGTGACAAGACATTGTCGCAGAGGTGCAGTTACCGCTTCTTTAGACAGCTTGAATTTTTTGAAGCCGTTGCATGAAAACCATTCTGTGTGTGTAGAATCTTATGTAAGTGGTACTCATCATAAATCGATGGAAGTATTCGTTAAAATTATTGGGGAAAATCTGACGACTGGGGAGCGTTACTTAGCCGCAACTTGTTTTACAACATTTGTCGCTGTTCCGTCTCATATGAATGAAGAAACGGAATTTACAGTACCTAAAGTCATACCGGACACGGCAGAAGAAAAACTAGTGTGCGCAGGATACGAAAAACGGCGCAAACAGCGTTTACAAGAACGAGAAGAATACCGAGCTTTTGCTGCTCAATTATCAACAGACCTTCCTTGGTTAAAAAATGAAGGAATAGATGATTAGACTGCTTCATCTAGGATAAGTGAAATGGCTAAACTAGTAGCTAAACTGACTATTACTTGTGGAATAGGAAGTTTTATTCACGTAGTCAACTCAAACAGTAAACAAAAAATCATGAAGGCAAGTTCGTGAACTTGCCTTCATGTCTTTTTTTGTTTACGATTCTTTTTGTACAGCCAACCCTTGAAGATAGATCGTCACACTATCAAGAAAGAGTTGTTTTTCATTTTCTTGGTGCTGGTGAGCGGTGATACTAGCCTTTAGACCAACTAGTGCATTTTCTTCGACATAACTTTTCATAGAAAGAATAGCATCTTTGAGTAAGTGATTACCGGTCATGATTTTGTGCCGAAGATTCTGTTCATGCTGTTGATCCATCAGTTGACCAATCAACAAGTTATGAAGAGCAAACACTGCTTGACGACTACGGTCAATCGAAAAGCCCGCTTGGATAAGAATCTGGATCATCATTTCTAAGTGTTCCAAACGACTCGCATAAGAAGGAACGGTATTGATTTCTAGCTCTGCACCACAAGGAAAGTGGGTGTAAAGGTCGTAGTAGTTTTCCATGAATTGAACAAGGCGTTCCTGCCAAGGTAAACGAGGATCGGGAATGATTAGTTCATTTTCCATGAATTCAGCCATTTTTTGGAGCAAGTCTTGCTTATTTTTGAAATACCAGTAAAGCGCAGGGGCTTTTACTTGAACTTTTTGAGCAAGGTTTCGCATAGATAGTTTTGATAGTTCTTGCGTTTCTGCCAGAATCGCAAAAGCAGATTTGATAATCATTTCTTGGGAAAGCTTTGGTTCCAAATTTAATCAACCTCTTGTATTGCAATATTTTTTTAAACATGGTAAATTGTTAGTCGGCCTTATTTTACAGTGTTAAATAAGACCTGTCAATTTTAATAAAAAGGGGTGTAACAACCAATGGGCTTAATTTTAAGACATGCAAAAAAATACAAAGTTGCTGTATTTATTTCATTGTTTTCTGTAGCGATTATGGTAAGTGCCGCATTATGGCAACCGAAGCTTTTACAACAAGTATTAGAAGCTATTATTACAGAAGATAACGACAAGATGAAAACGATCGGTGTATACTTGATCAGTTTAGCTTTGTTAGGACTAGCAGCTGGAGTTTCAAATACGATTTTTTCAGCGAAAGTGGCACAAGGGATTAGTGCTGATATTCGGGAAGAAGCATTTCGTAAAATCCAGACTTTTTCATTTGGAAATATCGAAAAATTCTCTGCTGGAAATCTAGTAGTTCGACTAACAAATGATATTACACAAATTCAAAACCTAGTCATGATTTCTTTACAATCGCTCTTTAGAATTCCATTTCTGTTTATCGGGGCTTTTGTTTTGGCAATGATGACGATGCCGCAATTATGGTGGATCATTGTCGCATTGATCGTAGCAGTTTTCTTGATTACAGCTTTATCATTTACCAGAATGGGTAAACATTTTATGATCATCCAAAAACTGATTGATAAAGTCAATAGTATTGCCAAAGAAAATCTTATGGGGATCCGTGTAGTCAAATCTTTTGTCCAAGAAGACAATCAATTGAAAGAGTTTAGTAAAGTCAGCGAAGATCTAACGAAACACAACATCATTGTGGGAACCTTGTTTTCTGTGATGATTCCATCCTTTATGTTGGCTGCTAATTTAGCAGTAGTTGGCGCAATCTTTTTTGTTAGTGATTTAGCAAAAGATGATCCAACCTTAATCGGTGGTTTGGCTTCTTTCATGAACTATTTGATGCAGATCATGATGGCAATCATTATTGGTGGAATGATGATGATGATGACATCAAGAGCTGCAGTTTCATTGAAACGGATCAAAGAGATTTTAGACACAGAACCAGATTTAACATACCAAGATGTGCCGGAACAGGATTTAACTGGATCAGTCACTTTTGATCATGTTTCTTTCCGTTATCCTGGCGATGATGCAGACACATTGAAAGACATCAGTTTTTCGATCCAACCAGGGGAAATGGTGGGGATTGTTGGTGCAACAGGAGCTGGTAAATCGACACTCGCTCAGTTGATTCCACGATTGTTTGACCCAACAGAAGGAAAAGTGGAAGTAGGCGGTGTAGATTTAAGACAAGTCAATGAAAAAAGCTTACGTCACACTGTATCCTTTGTTTTACAAAAAGCGATCCTTTTCTCTGGAACGATTGCGCAAAACTTGCGTCAAGGGAAAAAAGATGCTTCTGAAAAAGATATGGAACATGCTTCTGCGATTGCTCAAGCACAAGAATTTATCGAAAAATTAGCGGATCGCTATGAGGCTCCTGTGGAAGAACGTAGTAGTAACTTTTCAGGTGGACAGAAACAACGGTTGTCCATTACCCGAGGTGTCATTGGTGATCCTAAGATTTTGATCTTAGATGATAGTACCAGTGCATTAGATGCGCGTTCTGAAAAGTTGGTTCGTGAAGCATTAGCAAAAGAATTAAAAGGCACTACTACGATTGTGATCGCTCAAAAAATCGCTTCTGTTGTCAAAGCAGACCGGATTCTTGTGTTAGATGAAGGCAGATTAGTGGGTGAAGGAACACACGAAGAACTAGTAGCAACCAATCGGGTGTACCAAGAAATTTTCGAAACACAAAAAGGAACGGAGGAGTAGCCATGACTGATTTAATAAAAGCCAGTAAGTTTTTCTATCACTATTTAAAACGGTATAAGGTCTCCTTTTTCTTTATTTTTGTTACAGTTATCATTGCCACTTATCTTCAAGTGAAGGCGCCACAATATATCGGAGAAGCCTTTCAAGAACTAGCTAACTATGTTGGGTCTTTGATGCAAGGAGTCGATGATAAGAGTCGCTTCGTTTCCATTATTTGGAAACTATTAATGTTTTATGTTTTAGCGAGTGCCGCAAACTTCATTTACAGTATCTTATTTACGCAAGTGGTGGGTAAATCGACGAATCGGATGCGTATTGGTTTATTCAATAAACTAGAAAAATTGACGATCCGCTTCTTTGATTCTCATCAAGATGGGGAAATTCTTAGTCGATTTACGAGTGATTTAGATAATATCCAAAATAGTTTGAACCAAGCTTTGCTCCAAGTAATCACCAATATCGTTTTACTTTTTGGGATATTGATTATGATGTTCCGCCAAAATGTTGAGTTAGCTTGGGCAACAATTGCTTCTACACCAGTGGCAGTTTTGATTGCTGTTTTGATTATCCAAAAGGCAAGAAAATACGTTGATTTACAACAAGACGAAGTTGGGAAATTGAACGGCTATATGGATGAAAAAATCAGTGGTCAACGTGTCATCATCACCAATGGATTACAGGAAGAGACAATTGATGGTTTCTTAGAACACAATGAGACTGTTCGTAAAGCAACGTTTAAAGGACAAGCTTATTCAGGATTGCTTTTCCCAATGATGCAAGGGATGTCTTTAGTGAATACCGCAATCGTCATTTTCTTTGGTGGATGGTTAGCACTGAATGGGGATCTGGAACGCTCGGTTGCTTTAGGATTGGTAGTTACGTTCGTTCAGTATTCCCAACAATATTATCAACCATTGATGCAAATTTCATCTGGTTATAGCATGATCCAATTAGCGATCACAGGGGCACGTAGACTGAATGAGATGTTTGCTGAAAAAGATGAAGTAAAACCAGCGAATGGTCAATCCTTTGATGGGATCGATAAAGGCTTATCTTTGGAACACGTTGATTTTGGTTATAACCCTGATAAATTAGTGTTAAATGATGTATCTATTGATGTAAATAAAGGCGAAATGGTCGCGTTAGTTGGACCGACTGGCTCAGGTAAAACAACGATCATGAATCTATTGAATCGTTTTTATGATGTGAATAGTGGTGCAGTAACGATTGATGGGACAGACATCCGTGAGTATGATTTAGATGCTTTACGAAAACATGTAGGAATCGTTTTACAAGAATCCGTCCTATTCTCGGGTACTATTCGCGACAATATTGTCTTTGGGAAACCTGATGCGACAGATGAAGAAGTGATCAATGCCGCTAAGCAGGCGAATATTCATGACTTTATCATGAATCTAGAAAAAGGGTATGAAACAGAAGTATCTGAAGAAAACAACTTGTTCAGTACCGGTCAGAAACAATTGATCAGTATTGCCAGAACGATCATTACGAATCCTTCATTGTTGATTTTAGATGAAGCAACAAGTAACGTGGACACAGTAACAGAAGCTAAAATCCAAAAAGCCATGGACGAAGCAATCAAAGGACGTACCAGCTTTGTGATTGCCCACCGGTTAAAAACGATTTTAAATGCAGATCGTATTGTTGTTTTACGTGATGGAAAAGTAATCGAAGAAGGAAATCATCATCAGTTGTTGGCAGAAGATGGCTTCTATGCTGAACTTTATCATAATCAGTTTGTCTTTGAATAATCTGTTTTTAATGAACAAATAAGCTAACTAATAGACTACTTAGAAGAGGGAATGGCTCTTTTCTAAGTAGTCTTTTTTTGCATATAGAGATCTCTTTGACTTTAGCTATTGTGAGATAAGAATCGTTATTTTTCAGACTTGTCTGAAAAAGTTGAAGTAAGCTGTTTCAAGAAACCTGTTATATTTCATGTTAAATAAGGCGCTCCTTAAAAACTATAAAAAGGCAGGTAATGGGTATGAAGGTAAAAATAAGGCAGGTGTGCTTACAATTGATGATGCTCTTGACGATTTTGGTTCCTTTGTCCAACCCGCTCTTTTTGATGGGGCCGCTAGTCCATGCTTCCTCAAATGGTCATTTCCAGGTAACTGGACAACCAACAGGTTTTCAATTAGGTGAGGCTTACGGGAACAATGATAACGGCGTCCAATTGATGATCGATCCTGAAAAAGACGGCACGTATACGAGTGATTTGCCCGAAACAGGTGTTCCAAGCGATACGAATGTCCGCCTTCAAATCAATTGGTGGTTGGTCGATGACGATATTTATCCTAGTGGCGATCTAATGGCTAATGAACGCTATACGATCATTGAAAATATTCCTGACACATTATTGATTCCAGCAGGTGGTCTATCGGGTGAATTGATGGATGAAACTGGACGATTTTCTTTTGGTACGTTTTATGTAAATGAGGATCGTAGTATAGCGATCCAATTTAATACCCGTATTTATAATTTTAGTGAGATTCAGGGCTCGTTTTCTATTGATACGAGTTTTGATAATATTACCGAAGAATTGATCGTAGATTTGGGAGAATATGGTGTAGTTGAAGTGCCAATCATTGTTAAAGGAGAAGAGATCGTTGAAAAACAGGGAATTAGTTTTAATCGGGACACTGGAATTGTTGAATGGGAAGCGTTGATCAACGAAGAACATCGGGCGTTGACAAATGTGAAAATCACAGATTTCTTTGGTGATAACCAGGAATTTGTGTCAGTTAGTATCCAAAAGAAAGAAGTTGAAGATGAACAGTTCCATCCTTTATTAGCAAGTGATTATAGTCAAGCGCAACAAGACAACCAAATAACTTGGACGATCAGAAATAATGAAGCACCTAAACGAACCGCTTATCGATTAATCATCCGTACCAGAGTCAAAGATCTAAGCCAACCAACTGTTCATAATCAACTCATTGTCGAAAGTGATGAGTTGGGTCGGACAGAAACGAATGATGTCGAATTTGATATCGTAAAACAAGACTTTTCAAAACGAATAGCTAAAAATCCAAATGGATCAGACAAAATTGATTTTTATCGGGCGACAGATGAGCCTGGTCAACCAACGGGGAATCGCGAAGCGTATGACTATGTACTCGTGACTTGGCAAATCGACACGTATTATTACGTCGATGGTGAAAAAGACCCTATCGTCGATCGATTATCCGTCATTCCAGCAAACGCTGCGAGCCATACCTTTGAACAAAACTCACTGCAGATCACTGGAACGAATGCGGAAGGCTTTACAGTCGGTTTCAATGCAGAAAACACAGAGATGACGCTCACACCACCAGGGGATGCGAATGGCACCTACCGAATCACCTACCAAACGAGGATACAAACGACGGATGGACAGGTTTCAGCGGATACGATCCAGTTTTCCAACCATGCGATCCAAGGAAGTTTTGGTGAAGGTAGCGCTGGCGGAATCATTCCTAACCCAAGCATGCCAGGGATCGTAAAACGTGGAGTTGGGGGTGACCAGACTCAGCAGATCCAACATTGGGAGATTTTGTTCAATCAGGAAAACAAATTAGTTGAACAAGTAGAAATCCGTGATTCTTTCATCATCTTTGAAGAGGATCTCGTGCGATTGTTCGATCCTAATAACTATCACGGCTACTATGAGAACAATGTTCGTCCTTTTAAATGGATCTATTATGCTCGCTCATTACTAGAATCGACATTAATCATCACAGATGACGTAGGCAACACATTAGAAAAGGGTGTTGATTTTGAGTTGGTTTTGCATAATCTTTCTGAACCAGGCGAACGATTGATGTTGCCAGATGGGAGTTATTTACATTAAGCGAATAGTGCTTATCAAACAGGGTTTACGATCCGCTTGATTGGAGATTACGAAACAACGGATCGAACCATTAAGATTCATTTTTCAACGAAAGAGCATCAGTTATCTAGTAGAGGTTATTTAAAAATCTGGGATGAAGCCCCTTCTCAGTTCAATAGAAGTAATTACTATTCCAGCGATCCAGTAGTCCAAGGGATCTATCCTTGGTTAGGTGGAACGTATATCCATCCAGATATTACGTTCTTCAACTACGCCAAAGCAACTTGGCGGCAAGGAGACGTTCAGTATTCTCAAGATTCAGTTGGTTATGGAACATTTGGCAATTGGCACTATAGCCTCATAAACGATGGACATAAAAAAGGGTTATTCCTACAGCCAGGGCAAAAGTATGAAGAAGCAATCGCTGAAGATGCAGAACAAGCTGATGCTGGAAATATCGGAACGTTTGAATATTGGACAGATGAAAGTTTTTCAAATGAGAGTCGACAACCGGTCTACACTGGAATCGTTGATCGCTACCAAACACTGTTTCGTCTAGAATTCAATCCTTCCAGTGGTCCATTACCAGCAGGAACCGTCATTGAAGATGATTTTTCGACCCTTGCTGGTTGGGAGTTTAAGCCAGACTCTGTTCACGTCTTTCAGGGGACCGCCAACCTAGCTGGTCCGATTGATCCTGATACGAATCAACACCGCTGGAAAATAGCGGCAGGAGATTATGCAGGGAATGAACGACTAGTGGAAGGTACGGATTATCGCCTAGAATATGATCCGCAGACACAATTGATGCGGATCGTTCTCTTAAAAGAGAGTCATCGACCAATCGTTATCTTCTTCATTGCCGATTATGTTGCCACTCAAGAACTAGCTGATAATCCATTACTAGCAGGTTCTTATAAAAATATAGCGACACTGACAAGTCCTGGTGGGCGCAAGACAGAAGTAGAAACGCAAGTCACGATACCGACAGAAAGTTTAGTGATCAAGACGGGTGAAGTAGCAGACGACGGCGAACATATCACCTACCGCGTGATCGTGAATCCAGGTGGCGCCAAATACCAGAATTTGTATCTCTTTGATCTCATGGATCATGAAGAAGAAACGACGCTTCTGCTAGATCCCGATACTGGAAAATATCGAATCAACGTTTTTGAAGGAAAATACAATCCCCAGACTCAGCAATTTGAAAAAATACGCCGTTTAATCGATGAACAAGATTTTCTACTGTTGGCACCACAACAACTCTTAGTCCCATATTTGCCAGAGTACATTGGCGTAGATGGGCGAGGTGCTTATCAAATCTTTGAATGGCAAGCAAATCCAGAAAATGATACAAGTGAAGCTCATTGGATCAGTCAGCAAACAGGAAGAGCTTTAAGTGAGCCAGGTGTGAAGGCAGAAACCGCCTTTGACCAGTTAGCTGCGGACGGTTTGATCAATTTATCGCAAAAAACCGCTCATTTCCAATTAGTTGTAGGTGATAATACTGGTCAGTCAGAAGTGACAGATAAAACATTGATCGTAGAATATACTGCCCAAACAACCGCTGATTCTGTCAATAATCGTGCAGGTGTTTTCTTGAATGGAAAACAAAAAGTGACGGAAGAATCCATTACGGACATCACGACGGGCGAAGGTTATGCTTCAGGAATCCACCGAATCGTGGAATTCTATAAAGCCGATCACGAAGGAAATGACCTTACAGGTTCAGAATTCCGTTTAGAGAAAAAATCTAAAGATTTTTTCCAAGAACAATTTCCTGAAAGAGTATTAGGGACATTTACGGTAGATAATCCTACTCAGATCGGTGGTGTTCATGAAGAAGAGGCTTATGGATTGACGAACGGAATCTATCGTCTGACAGAGATTACTCCACCAGCAGGTCCGTTTGCTGTACTACCAGAGCCCATTTATTTCAAGGTACAGGCATCAGGAACGACTAGTAGAAAAGAGGAAATTTTTTTCACCGATGAACAAGGGATTCCAGTGACACAAGAACGAGCAACGATCCAATTAGACAATGGACAGTTCAAGTTGACTGTTGAAAACCGACCAAAGCCTTTCATGATCGAAAAAAATTGGGATTTTACCACGCCTAATGCGGCAGTACCAGAGGAGATCAAAGAAGATTATGAAATTACGGTCAATTTATTAAGGGAACAACGGCATGAACAAAGCGATGAGTGGCGCTTGGATGCTTCATTCACACCCATGACTTTCACTTTAAATCAGGAGAATGAGTTTAAAGTGCTGGTCGAAGAGTTAGCCGATTTAGGTGAGGATTATCGATATATCGTAAAAGAAACCAGCATCATCAATACCAAAACAGGAAAAAACCTGCAACCTTATTTTGATTTAAGTAGTGGAGAAGAGGAAGATCAAGTTGATAATCTCAATAAGATCGTAAAAGACGCTAATCACAATTGGAAAATCATCCTGAAAAATAGTACGACACCTGAAAGTACCCCTGAACGTGTCTATGTGGGATTTGAGAAACAATTTGAATTCAGCGATTTAGATTACTCGAGCATTAACTACATTACCTTTGAGTTATTTAGAAGTGTCGAAGAAGGGGAAAAGCAGAAAATCCAAACGATTCTCTTAACGCCAGGAGATA
Source organism: Enterococcus sp. AZ078 (assembly GCF_051714985.1). NCBI lineage: Bacteria > Bacillati > Bacillota > Bacilli > Lactobacillales > Enterococcaceae > Enterococcus > Enterococcus sp. AZ078. Next base: position 2,699,416 of record NZ_JBIOSW010000001.1, on the reverse strand, counting down.
CAGGTGAAGGGTTGAAATGGATCAGTAACCGCTTGGAGAAATTTACTCCAGATGGTCAAGCTTATCATTATTACATTAGAGAAATAAGTATCACGGATCACGAAGGTAGTGACCTTTCTGAACGATTTAGGCTAGCTGATACAGATTACATTTTGTTACAACCACATGAAGCTGTCCAAAACTTGGACGAAATGGAAGTCGTACCAATCATGAATACGGAAACGTCTGGCTTATTGCCAATGACAGGTGGACCTGGACTTCGCTTCTTTCTAATTGCAGCCCTCACTACCATTGTTTTATTACTAGGTTGGTTGTTCTATCGCTTGAGAAGTAAGCGAAATAGCAAATAGTAATTAGGACGGTCTGATGGCATTTCAGCAAATGAGAAAGGAGTAGAGGATATGCAGAAAAAAAGAATGTTTCAATGGCTGCTGCTAGGTCTGCTGTTAGTAACCGGATTCTTCCCATATAGAGGCTATGCTACTGATCCTGAGACTGTGACGTTCATCTTACACAAGAGAGTCCTTGTAGATGAGTCGATCACAGATCCACAGACCTCTCCATCAAATGGCAGACAATTGACAGAAAATGAATTGGCTAACTTAAATGGCCTTGGTCTGAGTGTTCCTTATAATGGCGCCACGTTTCATGTCTATCATTTGACGGATTATTATCTTCAATCACAAGAAGATGCGCAAGCTTTACCTAAACGCTTGGGACAGATGAACCCGATCCAGATCGAACAATTTATTGCAGAGCAGCAATTAGAAGAAGTGACAGGTAGCCCTGTCCTAACGCAGACTCATGCTGAATTTGGCGAAGGAGTGGGTGTGGTCGATGTTCCCAGAAAGCACAACGGTCACTATGGAATTTATCTGATCGTTGAGGATCATTCCCAGCAAACTAGTTATTTCAATGTGACAAATGCTGCACCGATAATGATTGGCTTGCCTCTAATGGACCCATTAAATGAAGTAGAGCTGACTCAGATTCATCTTTACCCTAAAAATGCTGGGTATTTTCGACAACCGTATTTTTACAAATATGGCAAAGAAGAAGACACTGAGCAGACCGAACCTCTCGAAGGTGTGATTTTTTCCCTGTTTCGTTATAACGAAGCTGGGGAAAAAATCTATTTAGCGCAAAATCAGGAGGCATTAGGGGATGTGTGGAAACAAAGTGATGATCCCTTAAACGATGAAGCAATCGCAACCTTCATCTCTGATGCTGCAGGGCGTGTCAAGATAGCAGACCATTTTTTGATCGGTGGTGAATACTATTTTGAAGAATTGCAAACTCTTCCGGGGTATGAGATCAGTGAAGAAAATCGGCAGATTCCATTATTTATCCCAAATACTTGGAAAAATGAATCAGGTGAGTTTTTATTCATGACACTTAATGAACAAAAAATGTCGGAACCTTTTTCTGATGAACAGGACGAATCGATAGAGAAAGGGCCTAGAATCTATAACATTTCACGAGCAGGAGAGTCTCAAAAGGACGATGATCTGCCAACGGATGCTGGGGGAGGACAAGGAGGAACAGCGACAGGGACGGAACAGTTATTCAATCGTCTGTTACCACGTACTGCAGAAATGAGACAAGCGCTAGCTATTTTAGGCATTGCGTTGTTATTACTGGCTTACTTGTTAAGGAAGTACATGAACAAAACTAGGAGGGAAGAAGATGACTGAAAGTAAAAAGAATAAATTCAGGATATTCGTGATGCTTGCTACGTTGTTGTTTTCGGCATTCAGTATTTTAGGAATGAGTCTTCCAGTAGCAGCAGCCCCAGAGCATGTGAATGTCACGCTTCATAAACGTGTTTGGCAGGATGAAATCCCGAAAGAAGCGTATCAACAGAATACTGGTGAACTAATGGAAAACTTTGGCGGTGATCCGTTAGACGGCGTGACATTTTCTGTCTATGATGTCACAGAACAATATTTTCGTTCTATCAGAGAGGATGGGAAAACAGCACGAGAAGCCTTGGAAAGAATCCAGTCTGATGCGGCTTTATATAAAAGAGCCCCTGATTATGCCAGTGACCCTTTGCAGACTAAAGTGACAGCAACAGCAAGTGGCGAGACCGATCCAAACAGACAGGGGATTGCGGTCTTTGACCAATTACCTCGAAAAGATGCCCAAGGTAGAGATGCTGTTTATCTCTTTGTCGAAGAAGAATCACCAGCGAATATATATGAAATGGCATACCCACTACTTTTGGCTTTGCCAGTCTATGCTGGTGATGGAGAACTAACAGAGATCCACCTCTATCCTAAAAATATTTTGAAAGAACATTCGAAAACTTTAGTAGATAGCGGTCGGTTTAATGAAGTAACAATCACTCAAGATGGGAATCAAGTAACCTACTATGATGTTGGAACAGATGACATCTTAAATTATCTGTTGACGGTTGCTGTTCCCCGTGACTTAGGTAACAAAGCATTTTTCGAAATCACGGATACACCAACTAATGGATTGCGACTAACGACCCCTGATTCAATCGAAGTATTGATTGATGGTGTAGCGGTACCTAGTAGTTATTTTACGATTGATACAGCTACTCCGAATGTTGGGTTTACGATTACTTTCCACATTGACAATGAGGAAGTGGTTGAATTATTACAAGGAAAAACGCTCACGATTTCTTATGACATGTCGCTCACGGGTGATGCAATCACTCAACTATCTGATAATACCGCCACAATCGATTTTGGCTCGGATCCTACGATCTTAGATGGACCAAAAGTCAAGACGAATGAGCATCAATTTAGAAAGATCAATAGTCATGATGGTAATCCATTAAGTGGGGCGGTCTTTCGGATTTTTAAAGATTCTGATGGTCAAGTATTGTACGCACGTCTGAATGAAGAGAATGTCTTGATTGGTTGGGATGATGTCGGGACAGAAATAACCTCAGGACCAGATGGCTATTTTGATATTCGGGGCTTTAAAGCGGGAACCTACACGTTGGAAGAGGTGACGGCTCCAAGTGGTTACGTCATTTTAGATCCTTATACCACTTTTGAAATTGATTCAACTGCTTCAGAGACACCTTTAGTTACGATCGAAAACCAACCTCAAGGGCTTTTACCGGAAACCGGTGGTATGGGCATCTATATTTTCCTGCTGATCGGGGGACTGATTCTCTTAGCAGCCTACGTCGTTTATCGACAAACGAAAAAAAAGCCAATGTAAACAGGTTTTGAAGGAGGGAATATATAATGTCCCAAAAACAGCGACCAAAAAAGTGGCTTCGGATCGTGATGTATCTCCTTTTTTTAACAGGTGGATTAATTGCGAGTTATCCTTTTTATGTCAATGCCTTCAACCAACTCGTTGATCATTATCGTATCAATGAGTCTCAAAAAACGAAAGCAGAACAGCAACAGGCACGAGAAAGAGCCAAAAAGTATAATCAAGAACTAGCAGAAAGAGGCATGGGAGCGATCACGCTCCCAACCTACACTGGACGGAAAGAAGCGGACCTCGCTAATTATTTAGCAAATCACTTGATTGGTTCGATTCAAATTCCTAAGATTAGGATCAGTGTTCCGCTGTTTGACCATGCAAGCCCAACGATCCTCCAATATGGTGCTGGTGTTTTGGAAGGAACGTCCTATCCTACTGGCGGCAAAAATAATCATAGTGTGATCTCTGCCCATAGTGGGATTCCTGAAAGAAAACTTTTTACGGATCTCGATCAACTGGAGTTGGAGGATATTTTCATTATCACCTATGCAGAAGAAAAGTTGGCCTATGAAGTGAATGACATCACTATTGTGACCCCTGACGACGTTAGCTCTCTAAAAATTTATCCAGAGGAAGATCTCGTGACTTTAGTCACCTGTACACCGTATATGATCAATTCCCATCGATTATTAGTCAGAGGACATCGAGTGCCTTATACAGAAGAACTAGCCCAAAAAGAAGCGAATGCAGAACAAAGACAATGGTGGCTCAATCTCATGATCTTACTCATTTTATTGCTCTTTGTAGGAAGTCTATCCCTGTTCATTCTGCGAGTCATACGTGAAAAGCCAATAGAATAGAAAAAGACATGTTGGATTACTTGAGAGAACCAACAATGAGAAAAAGCCCATAACCATAGAAAGCTTAGTGAAAACTTTCTAGTTATGGGCTTTTTTATATTCGTCAATTAACAAAACTGTCCAAAAAACATTGATAAGCCATAAAGAAGCGAACGGAGTAATTGAACAAAGCCAATTATTTCAACATTTTTTCTTCTCCACACAATACAAAATCGGTGGATTGTTTTTTTGATTAATAAATTGATAGTTTAAAACATTATACTGATCTTGAGGGAGCATTTGACAAAACTGTTGTACCATATCCAGTTCTGATTTCCCACCTTCATGACCATAGTAGACGACGATAATCATGCGTCCTCGAGGGGCTAAACGTTTCAGTATCTCTTCCATTGCGATTTTCGTTGTTTCAGGTAAAGTAATGATTGCTTTATCACTCTTAGGAAGATAACCTAGATTGAAAATCCCTGCTTTGATTGGTTGCTCTGGAGCCACGACATTCCCCAGTGTCTCATGACCTTGTAAATAAAGAGAGACTCGATCGGTCAATGCTTGTTCAGCGAGTTTTTCTTTCGTGGATTGCAAGGCAGCAGGTTGGATATCAAAACTGTAAACATGTCCGGTCTTCCCGACCAATTCAGCCATAAAAAGCGTATCGTAGCCATTACCCATTGTGGCATCAATAGCATGGTCACCTGGTTGCAGGATTTCTTTTAATAATGTATGGCTAAAGTGTAAAGCAGTTTGTAGCATTAGCAACGCACTCCTTTACGAACATCAAATTTCCCTTGATAACTATTGCGACGAACCAATTCTTCATCTATCGCATTCAAGACTTCCCACTTTTTCAAACTCCACATTGGTCCGATCAACGAATCCCAAGGGGCATCACCGGTAAGCCGATGGATAATGATTTCTTGAGGGATCATTTCCAATTGATCACAAATCACATTGACATAATCAGGACGGGTCATCAGTTGTAAACGACCTTCATGATAATCACGAAGCATCCTTGTTTTGCGCATCAAGTGCATTAAGTGAAGCTTGATTCCTTGGATATCTGAATCAAGGATCGTACGTCGGACATTTTCACGCATCATTTCTAATGTTTCACCAGGTAAACCGTTGATTAAGTGAGTGCAGACACGAATGCCATGTTTTCGTAATTTATTCACACCATCAAGGTAAGTTTGGTAGTCATGTGCGCGATTGATCAGTGTAGAGGTTTCTTCAAAAGTCGTTTGTAATCCTAATTCGACCCACAGATAAAGCCGTTCATTTAGTTCTGCGAGATAATCCACGACCGCATCTGGTAAGCAGTCTGGGCGAGTACCAATCGACAACCCGACAACACCAGGAAGGTTGATCACTTGTTCAAAACGCTCACGAATGATTTCTACAGGTGCATGAGTATTCGTGAAATTTTGGAAATAAACGATATATTGGGTTACCCCTGGCCATTTTTGATGCATCATATCGATTTCTTTATGGAACTGAATAGGTAATGGGTCTTCGGGAGCGACGATCATATCACCTGATCCAGAAACACTACAAAAAGTACAGCCCCCGTGGGCCACTGTACCATCACGATTGGGGCAGTCAAATCCTCCATCGATTGGCACTTTGAAAATTTTCCCGCCAAATTCATTTCTTAACGCATAATTCCATGAGTGGTAGCGTTTATTTCCATCTGAATATGTAAATTCCATTGTTATCCTTCTTTCTTAATGGTGCTAAATTCATCACTTTCTTCTACTCGTATTGAACGATTCAGATCATTATACCTGATGAATGACGTAAAATCTAAGCACTTTATAACGAGAATCGTTCTTAGAATCAAGTAAAGAGACAGATTAACTAATCATCAAAGAAAAAAGTTAACTGTCTCTCCACAATTTTTTATTGATTTGGATGATTTGTAACAAAAGTTCTCACTAAAAAATACTTGTGTGAGATCAAGACGTTTTCTGCGTGTTTAGCCATTTTTCTTTTTGGGTTCGATAAATTGGATACGTGAAGCATAACCACGAGAGGCTAAGTAAAAAGCCGCCTAGAATATCACTTGGAAAATGAACGCCTAAATAAATACGGCTAATCCCAACACTTACTATAATAAACGCTAGAAGTATTTGAATCAATGGACGAAAGACCTTTTTTTGAATAATGACAGGAATTAGAAAAATCAGTGTACCATATAAAATCATACTACCAGCTGCATGACCACTAGGAAAACTGTAACTGTGCTCTACCACAAGGTGTTCAAGGGTTGGGCGAACGCGCATCACGAATAGTTTGATCACAGGATTGATGATCCCAGCAATGGCAATAAAATTAACCGCTAACCAAATCATTTCAGGTCTTTTTTTCTTCCACCATAACAAAAATGAAACCAGCAAGAAGACTAAGATGACCGTGAGTGGATTGCCAAATTTTGTCATAAACAGCTGATAAGCATTCCAATGGGGGTAGGGAGCGCGGATCATTTCTGTTATTGATTGATCAAATCCCGCCAGTAAAGAAATACGGTATTTGACAATGTAGCCTAAGACTAAAAAGAGCAGTAAAAAACAAGCTCCAGCTACATGAAAAGTTGTACGTTGCTTCATAAATATCCTCCTTTTCAACAATGACTCATTATAGCATTATTCTCTCTATAAATAATATCCATAATTATTTATAGAATCGAGCACTTAATCAAAAAATAAAAAAGGTATTTTATTTGTAAATCACTTTGTAATCTCCTAGACATTTTCAAGTAATATAACTGACATACTTTGACTGGGAAAGTTTAAATCGATTATTTGTTAAAAGTCGTTAAAATCAAGCGGGGAAAGGTGCTATTTTTTTCTCAGTGTTGAACATTACGAAAGGTTACAGTCTGATTACAATAAGCAGTCACACACTTAAATAACTTTTAATAAAGATTAAGAGAAGTTATAATTATTATAATAGTATAGAAATTGTAGATAGAAGTTGGAGGATAGAAGATGGAAAACATTGCAAGAAAAGAACGTAGACGTTTAAATGAAACCAAACGTTTTCGTAAAGTAAAACGTAGTGCTGCACTTGTCGGTACGGCGATGGTCGGCTGTTCTGTGGCAGCGCCATTGATTCAGCCTGTACAAGTAGATGCTGATCAAACCCCCACACAATTCGGTGCCAGAATCAATACAGCAGCGTTTATTGCTGAGATTGCTACGTATGCACAACCAATTGCTCAAGCCAACGATTTATATGCCTCAGTCATGATTGCTCAAGCAGTCGTCGAAAGTGGTTGGGGAAGTAGTGCCTTGTCACAAGCACCTTACTATAATCTATTTGGGATTAAAGGAAGTTATCAAGGTCAAACTGTTTATATGGATACACTCGAATATCTTAACAATAAATGGGTATCTAAAAAAGAACCTTTCCGTCAGTACCCTTCTTTTGCAGAGTCATTTAATGACAATGCCTATGTTTTAAGAAATACCTCTTTTGGTAATGGCTATTATTATGCAGGTACTTGGAAAAGCAACACTAAATCTTATACTGATGCTACTGCTTGTTTGACAGGTCGTTATGCAACTGATCCAGGGTACGCTGGAAAACTAAACAATATTATTACAACCTATGGATTGACCAAATACGATACACCAGCTAGCGGCAACGCTGGAGGCGGTGCAACGATTGGAAATGGCGGGAATACGGGAAATACATCCAATTCTGTAAGTACTAGTGGGAACTCAGGCGGTTCTGCAACTACGACTGGTACGACTTATACCGTCAAATCAGGAGACTCCGTTTGGGGAATCTCTCATTCATTTGGAATCACGATGGCGCAGTTAATCGAATGGAATAATATCAAAAATAATTTTATCTATCCAGGACAAAAATTAACGATCAAAGGTGGCCAATCTGCAGGTTCTTCAACCACTAACACTGGTAATAATGCTTCTTCTGGAAATACTTCTGGCAACACGAATACGTCTGGCAGTACGGGGCAAGCAACTGGTGCAAAATATACGGTTAAATCAGGCGATTCTGTTTGGAAAATTGCGAATGATCATGGGATTTCGATGAATCAACTGATCGAATGGAATAACATCAAGAATAACTTTGTTTATCCAGGTCAACAGTTGGTTGTTTCAAAAGGTAGTTCTTCAGCAAGCGGTTCTACTTCTAATACATCGACAGGTAATGCATCTAGTAATACGGCAAATACAGGAAGTACTACTTCTGGAAGTACTTATACTGTCAAAGCAGGCGAATCGGTTTGGAGTGTTTCGAATAAATTTGGAATTTCCATGAACCAACTGATTCAATGGAACAATATTAAAAATAATTTTATTTACCCAGGGCAAAAATTGATTGTCAAAGGTGGCTCATCTTCAAGTAATGCGTCCGCTTCGACAGCTAATAACAAGAACACCGCATCAAGCAATACCAGCTCAACTGCGACAGGGCAAGCGACTTATACTGTCAAGGCAGGCGAATCAGTATGGGGTGTTGCAAATAAAAATGGGATTTCCATGAACCAGTTGATTGAATGGAACAATATTAAGAATAACTTCATTTATCCAGGACAGAAATTGATCGTCAAAGGTGGAAGCAGTAAAGCAAGCGCAACAGCAACAACCAAACCAACAGCTTCAACGCCAGCTTCTACAACTCCAACGGCTTCTTCAACGGGTGATACGAAGTACACCGTTAAAGCAGGCGAATCGGTGTGGGGCGTTGCCAATAAACACCATATTACGATGGATCAGTTGATTGAATGGAACAACATCAAAAATAATTTTATTTATCCAGGACAAGAAGTCATCGTTAAAAAAGGCACTGCACAATCAACGCCAGCGAAATCAGATGAAAAAACCTATACCGTCAAAGCAGGCGAATCAGTATGGGGCGTTGCCGATAGTCATGGAATCACCATGAATCAATTGATCGAATGGAATAATATCAAGAATAACTTTATTTATCCGGGACAACAGTTGATCGTCAAAAAATAAGTAATGATACATGGCAGGAAATCAGTAAATGTGTGAAATAATATTTGAACTTGTAGCATTTATTTGTTACTATGAATCTACACTTTTGAGTAAATAAAAATCAACGCCTGAAAAGGAAGTAGTAAAAAGTCGAAAGTTTTAGAGAGCACATGGTTGGTGGAAATGTGTACGGACGCTTTTGAACTCGCCTTTGAGTTGCGCCTACTGAAATCACAAACAGAGTAAGTAGGAGCGGTGACGACCGTTACAACGTTTGAGGCCTTTGTGAAAAGGCAAAATTAGGTGGTACCACGTAGATTACGTCCTATAAAAAGAGCAATCTTTTTATAGGACTTTTTTGTTTTCTTCAGATGAAAAAAACAAAAAGGTGAGGCTAGACTTCACTAAACTTCGACAGATTAATGTGGAAGTACAAATAGATCAGGGGGATAGAAAATGAGTTATAACCATAAAGAAATCGAAAAGAAATGGCAAAAATACTGGGCAAAAAACAATACCTTCAATACCCATGATGATCCTGAAAAACCAAAGTTCTATGCGTTGGATATGTTTCCATACCCATCAGGTCAAGGCTTGCATGTTGGACATCCGGAAGGCTATACAGCAACAGATATCTTATCTCGTTTTAAACGCAGTCAAGGATTCAATGTCTTGCATCCGATGGGATGGGATGCGTTCGGACTACCAGCCGAACAGTACGCATTAGATACAGGAAATGATCCAGCTGAATTTACACAAAAAAACATTGAAACATTTCGTCGTCAAATCAATTCTTTAGGGTTTAGTTATGACTGGAATCGTGAAGTCAACACAACTGATCCAGAATATTACAAATGGACACAATGGATCTTTACAAAATTATACGAAAAAGGTTTGGCATATGAAGCAGAAGTAGCAGTTAACTGGGTACCTGAACTTGGTACGGTGATCTCTAATGAAGAAGTGATCGATGGAAAAAGTGAACGTGGCGGCTACGATGTCGTCCGCAAACCAATGCGTCAGTGGATGCTAAAGATCACTGCATACGCAGATCGTTTACTTGATGATCTTGATTTAGTAGATTGGCCAGATAGCATCAAAGAAATGCAACGCAACTGGATCGGTCGTTCAGTAGGAGCAAATGTGGAATTTAAAGTTGCTGGAACAGACAAAACGTACACGATTTTTACCACACGACCAGATACACTGTTTGGCGCAACGTACTCTGTTTTAGCTCCTGAATTAGACTTGGTGCAAGAAATCACGACGCCAGAACAAAAAGCAGCAGTTGAAGCATACATCGAAGAGACAGCTAAAAAATCAGATTTGAAACGTACAGATCTAGCGAAAGAAAAAACGGGTGTCTTTACTGGAGCTTATGCCATCAATCCAGTTAATGGAAAAGAGATCCCGATCTGGATCGCTGACTATGTGTTAGCTTCTTATGGTACTGGAGCAATCATGGCTGTGCCTGCTCACGATGAACGTGATTATGAATTTGCAAAAACCTTTGATTTAGAAATTCTTCCCGTGATCGAAGGAGGAAATATTGAAGAGGCTGCTTATACAGAAGATGGTCCTCATATCAATTCTGAATTTTTGAATGGCATGAATAAAGCAGAAGCCATTGCTAAAATGAATGAATGGTTAGAAGAAAATAGTTGTGGGAAAAAAGAAGTCAGCTATCGTTTACGTGACTGGTTATTCTCACGTCAACGTTACTGGGGGGAACCAATTCCGATCATTCATTGGGAAGATGGTACAGTCACAGCTTTACCAGAAGAAGAGCTGCCATTACGTTTGCCTAAAACGACTAATATCAAACCAAGTGGAACAGGAGAATCGCCACTTGCCAACATCGAAGAATGGGTGAATGTTGTCGATCCTGTGACTGGCAAAAAAGGTCGCCGTGAAACCAATACAATGCCACAATGGGCAGGAAGTTCTTGGTATTATTTACGTTATATCGATCCACATAATAAAACAGAATTAGCGAACTATGAGAAATTAGAACGCTGGTTGCCAGTAGATATCTACATTGGTGGAGCAGAACATGCCGTTCTTCACTTGCTGTACGCTCGTTTCTGGCACAAATTCTTATATGATATCGGTGTTGTACCTACAAAGGAACCATTCCAAAAATTATACAACCAAGGAATGATCTTGGGAGAAAACAACGAAAAAATGTCTAAATCACGTGGCAATGTCGTTAATCCAGATGATGTCGTGGCCAAATATGGCGCAGATACATTACGATTATATGAAATGTTTATGGGACCATTAGACGCATCGATTGCTTGGAGTGAAAATGGACTAGAAGGAAGCCGCAAATTCTTAGATCGTGTTTGGCGTTTGATCGTGGATGAAAACAATAAGATGCGTGATCGAATCACCACTTTAAATGATGGAAAATTAGATAAAGTGTATCATCAAACCGTCAAAAAAGTTACGGAAGATTACGAAAATCTTCACTTCAATACAGCCATCTCTCAATTAATGGTGTTTGTCAATGAAGCGTATAAAGTGGATGCACTACCTTATGAATATATCGAAGGATTTGTTCAATTGTTGGCACCGATCGCACCACACATGGGTGAAGAACTATGGGCAATCTTAGGAAATGAGGAAGGGATTTCTTACGCAGCTTGGCCAACTTATGATGAGTCAGCTTTAGTCGAAGATGAAATCGAAGTTGTCTTCCAAATCAATGGTAAGGTCCGAGGAAAAGCTAATGTTTCACGTGACTTACCAAAAGATGAACTTGAAAAAATAGCGATGAACAATGAAACGATCAAAGAAAACATTGCTGGAAAAACCGTTCGTAAAGTGATCGTTGTACCAAATAAATTAGTAAATATCGTAGCTAATTAAAAAGCAGGAACAAGTGAATTATAAGAGATTGTTGAAGGAGCTTTCGATGAAACTCAGAGCCACTTTCAGAATGAAGAACAGATCATTAAAAACAATTTTGGCTGTTTCAGTATTTTAAGATGTTTTATAAGTCGCAATCAGTTCAGCAAGTTTATAACTGACTAAACGTAGGAAAAGAGATTATGACAAAAGTGTCTAGCTCCGAGAAATAAGCCGGAGAAGAGGTTGAGCCAAGTGTTGGCTCAACCTCTTTCTTCGGCTTATTTTCCGTTAGAGCTTGAAACACCGTGGATAAGATCGTGAAAGAGGCGGATAGCTCCGAGCAGATGCTTAAATACTATTTATTTGTCTTGGGTCGCTTCCTCTCAAACTCTTTTATAGAAAAATAAAGTGAAGAGAAACTAAAACAAAGAAAATTTCAATTGAAGAGTTAGAACCATTCACCGAGTGGAAGTTTGCTGACGTTTTTTTTTTGTGAATGACTATCCAAGATGAACAGTTATTTTTTGTTAGTTACAAAAGTGAAAAAAACAAAAAGTGTTTTATTAAAATTGCTTATGTCTCATAATATTTGCATCGTGATACCTTTTGAACGTAAACAAATGACACATTTTTTTAAAACATTGTTATTTTTATTTAGTTGGCATGTTTTCTTTTTTTTTAATACCAAGCTATAGTATTACGCTATTATGTTTTTTTTATTTTAGAAAAATGACAGGCCGATGAAACAACCGCAAATCTGTTAAAAATTACCATTCTATCGGTAAAAAAAGGTTTTGTTCTAAGCGGATAATCGTAGATAATTTTAGTGTAGGTGTTTCATATGTTTTTGGAGGTGAGTATACGTAAGATTAAAATGAAAAATTTTTCTTTACATAGTGATTTTTGTTATGTTAATAGTCAAATAAACTATCATCTCATGAGCAAAAAAGTAACCTTTTACAAATATTAGGAACGTTCACATTAGGAATGTTCATAAGAAATAATAAAAATTTTGTTTATTTAATCTTTCCTTTTAGAGAATTTGAGCAAGGAAAAAGAGTGAGTGTATTAGTAAGAGAGGAGGACAGAAAATTTGAAAAGCAAGCATTTGCGAACGATAACAACCTCTTTGTTGTTGTTCCAAAATTGTCTTTATCCATTAACCGTTTTTGCTGAGGAAGCACCACCAGAACTAGATACGGAGTTTGTACAGGATTTACAAAATCAAGGGGAACAACCAGTGATGCAAGAACCTGTTTCACCTGAAACAGCTGCAAACGACTCAACAGAAGAGTCAATCGAGGTAGAGGAGCCAGTAGAAGAAAATACAGAGGAAATCGTAGAAGAAGCACCTGTAGTTGAGGAAGTACCGATCGTTGAAGAACAAGAAGTGGAAGAAGTACCAACTGAAATACCAACTGAACAGCCAACTGAAGTAACGGAACCTGTGACTCCATGGGAAGATCCTGTACCACCAGTCCTTCGACAAAGTGCTGAGTTAAGGAAGAATAATTTACCAAACCTAGATAAATATCGACCTGATCTGATAGCAAATGGGAAAAAAAGTTATATTGAGAAAACGTTAGCGACACAGATTAATCGCACTATTATGTTGGGAGCTGCCGTTGGTTCGAAGACTTCCTTTACTGTGAATGTGCCTACCTATGAGAAGGTCACTCAAGATAAAGATCATGGTTGGATTTCTTGGATAGCAAGTAATCTAACCACAACGGATGATTATCCATACGATACGATGTATTATGGGAATCATTCATCTTACCGCGGAACGTATACGTTAACGATTCCATCTGATCAAAGTGTCAATGGGTACCAAGTGACGGTTACGAAGCCTAGTATTTCTTCTTATGCCGCATCTTTTACCGTCACGATCACTAGGCTGGCATCAACCAGTGCAAAAGAAGATCGATTAGTACTTAACGGAGACGTGAAACTAGGGACGACGGCTGTAGCCTCCCAATACTCTGTTTTAGACTCGATCCCGATCGAAGATGTTTCGTATGTCAATGCTTTGCTGGGAACGATTACGGTGAAGAAAGAGCAACCTGAATTTGAGATTAAAAATGAAGTGACCGTTGAAGCACAAAGAGGAAAAGAACTGTCTACGAGCATCCTAAAATCGTGGTTTTCTACGATATCGGAGAATTCAGGGAATTATGACTATAGTCTGTCTTCCGGACCGGCAGAATGGGCACCTGGAGCAACTGGAAAAGCTACAGTTATTGTCAAAAATAAAACAACGAATAACACGCAAGAATTTACGACTAACTATACTGTTGTAGATACTACTGCACCAAAATACACAGTAATCAGGGATGCACCATTGGAGGCTAGACGAAAAGGGAGTCTCACTGATGAAGAACTAAGGAGTATATTTGAAAAACTAGAAGATAACTGGAGTAAACCGGAGGATCTCCAGATTGAGTTATTTGATTATAACGGTTCCAACGTTCCTTGGGAGATTGCTGGGACTCAACCAGGTGTTGAAATTGTCAAGGTACGTGTGACCGACCAAGCAGGGAATGCTGCTACGGGAAGTGGTTATCGTATCCAAGTGGTTGATACTACGCCTCCTGATGGGAAACTAAAAGACAAAATCGTGATTGAACAAGGAATGGAACTGAAAGATTTAAGAGGTTTACTAGAGGGTGATCCAACCGACAATTGGTCCTTGCCAGAAAAAATCAGTCTTTCGTTGGCTGTTGATGGCGGCAAGCAAGTCTCGGAATTACCTAGGGGAGAGCATAAATTTACGCTAACCTTGACGGATGAGGCTGGAAATCCTAAAGAGCTCAAAGGTACGTTACACGTCGGTGATGCGTTTAAAATCAAATCGGAAGTGGTTGTCCAAGCACAAAGAGCCAAAGAGCTATCAACTGAAATTCTCAAAAGCTGGTTTGAACAATTACCAAACAATCCTGACAGTTATGACTATCGTCTAGTCTCCGGACCGGCAGAATGGGCACCAGACACTAACGGACAAGCAACAGTCGCTGTCACAAATAAAGCAACGAATGAAACAAAAGAATATGAAACGAAATACTCCGTCGTAGACACTAAAGCACCCACCGCAACACTTAAAAAAGAGATCGTGTTTGAAGCAAGGCGTACAGGTGCGCTCACGCAAGCAGAACTACGAGAACTGTTGATTGAGAGTGATCTGCAAGATAATTGGAGTTTACCAGAAAAGATTACGATCGGATTGACTAACATCGGATCCGCAAATGAACCGTTTGAACTTGTTGGAAAGGCACCAAGTATGTATGGTAGTATTTTTGTTACTTTAACAGATGAAGCTGGAAATACGGCTCGATACATGAAAAATATTTCAGTCGTTGACACGCAAGCACCAGAGGGCAAGCTTAAGGAGTCACTGTTTTTTGAAAAAGGCAGTAAAGAGCCAGATTTACGAGAGTTATTAGATGGCGAACCCACCGACAACTGGTCGCTACCAGAAAATATCAAACTTGCGTTAAGCTTCAAGGACGGCAAGCAGTTTTCAGAATTACCTGAAGGGGCGCACGAGTTTACGTTAACCTTGACGGATGAAAGGGGAAATGCTAGAGAACTTAAGGGGAAGTTGTACATCGGTGAACGGTTTGAAATAAAGTCTGAAGTGGTTGTTGAAGCCCAACGAAGCCAAGAATTATCTCGGACGATTCTAGAATCATGGTTTGATAAACGACCAAAAGATACCGATGATTATGAGTATCGTCTGACTAATGGACCGAAAGAATGGGCACCTGGAGCAACTGGAGAAGTAACAGTTGCTGTGAAAAACAAAACAACGAATCACACGCAAGAACTTACTACTAAATATACAGTAGTAGATACGAAGGCACCGACAGCAGAGTTTGAACGGAGTGTTTCATTTGAAGCAAGACGTACAGGCAGTCTTAGCCGAGAAGAGTTAATGAGTGTGATTAAAGAAGGGACTTTACAAGATAATTGGAGTTTACCAGAAAAGATTACGATTGGGCTGGAGGATCTTCAAGGAGGAAAGTTTGAAGTTGCTGGGAAAGTGCCTTCAGCTACTGCGTATGTTGTAGCCTCTGTTCTAACAGACGAAGCAGGAAACCAACAACACTTTTCACCTATAAATCTATTGATCGAGGATACAACACCTCCAGAAGGAAAGCTAAGAGATTCACTTGTCTATGAGCAAGGAAGTGAAATGCCGGATTTACGAGAGTTGTTAGATGGCGATCCAACTGACAATTGGTCCTTACCAGAAAATATCCGACTTGAGTTAACTTTCGAGAATGGCTTAGAATTTTCTGAGTTGCCTGCAGACGATCATCGATTTACGCTGAAATTGATTGATGAATTTGGCAATAAAACAGAACTAGACGGAATATTGACGATTACATCTAACGCACAATACATCGATGTCACCATTCCTGCACGTATGAGTTTTGTACAGGAGGATATTCTAGCTGGTATCGCTTCACCAAATTATGAGATCAAAAATAATTCCAACCGTCCGGTATCCGTTTATGTGGATGCCATGACTAGTCTTGAAGAAACCGAACGATTAACTGAACTGACATTAGGTTTGCAAAATACGGATCATGAACAAGAGGTAGTTTTAGTAGCAAATGGTCAAAATCTATCAGAAACCGTTGAACTTGTCACTTTAACAAGTGAACAGAATGCTTATGAGTTCTCTTTCTTTGGAACAGCAGGTGACAACATCTTGTCGGAAACCTTAGATGCGCCAATCAGACCTAGTTACTTGATGCAGTTGCATTTTAAAACACCATGAGATATAGACCTATTCAAAAGAGATCGTGAAAGCATCGGATAGTTCCGAAAACAAACAGAAAGAATTTTTTAACCAACTAAAAAAGAAACTGAGGCAAGTTTTAGCTCAGTTTCTTTTTTTGTATGTTTTTTTCTTCCTAATCGATACGGAAGTATTTCTTTTGTAAAGAAAACGTTTACAATTTATACTTTAAATAGAACGAAAAGGAAGGAGCAAATAAAATGAAAAAAGCATTGATTATTTGTGCAGCAGGGATGTCATCTTCTATGATGGCTTCTAAGACCACGGATCTATTCAAACAAAAGGGGGAAGAAATCGAAGTCGATGCGGTATCTGCGACAGAAGGCGATAAAATGATCAAGTCAAGCGACTTTGATTTATTTCTCATTAGTCCTCAAACCACGATGTTTTTAGATAAGTTTGTTAAACTAGGAAAAACGGTTGATAAACCTGTGGTTAGTATCCCCTTTCAAGCGTATGTTCCGATTCCCACAGGTATTCAGAAATTAGCGGAATTGATTGAAGAAAATATCTAACTAGGAGTGGATAAAGATGAAACAGATCGAAAAAGCATTGTTAGGGCTATTGATCAACTACCAAAAAAAATATATCACTAGTCATGAGCTTGCTTCTGAATTGTCTTTATCTGATCGAACAATCCGTAAATACATGGTTGATGTCAAAGAGAAAATTGAAAAAAATGGGGCAAAAATCATTGCCAAACAAGGACAAGGATATCAGTTGGCGATCTTAAAGCCTTTGGCATTTGCATTTTTTTTAAAACATCAAAATATCGCAGCTGATCAAGGCATGTCTGAAATGGAATTTTTTGAAACTGAAGACAGGCAAAAATATCTGTTGAATAAGTTATTGCTAGAAGATGAAGCCATTTTTATGGATGAATTAGAGTCGGAACTCTTTATCAGCCGTTCTAGTTTATCCAATGATCTAAATGAGATAAAGGCAAAAATTGAGCCCTATGCGTTAAAAATTTGTTCTAAACCGCGACAAGGAATGTGGATCGAAGGATCAGAGCAAAACAAGCGCCATTTTATTATGGACACATTTTTTGGTGATCAAGCAGCTAATTCTTTAAAAGATTATTTAGTGAACAGTCACTTTTTCAATGAATTCAATTTTGAAGAGGTTTTAATCATTATTTTAGATGAGATCCGAGAAGCAAATTTAAAAGTTTCTGATTTTATCATGCAAAATCTAGCATTACACCTAGCCTTAACGATCAAGCGAATCAACGAAGGATTCCCCATTGAAGCTTTAGATTTTAGTGAAGAGTTAGTGGATCGCCGTGAATATCAAGTAGCAAAAAAGATCGTTCAACGAATGAATCGTGTGACAAAAGTACCTTTTCCAGAAGCGGAAATTCATTATCTGACATTGCATTTGGTTGCTAAGTCTAATCCCATCGAAAAAATAAATGATGAGCTGCTTTACGAGGAATTAGCAAGAGTGATTGAGCAGCTTGCCGACTTTTTTGGCGATTCACTGATTGAGGATCAACAATTAAAAAATGGTCTGCTTAATCATTTGACGCCAATGGTGGTTCGTCTACGGCAAGGGATTACTTTAGAGAATCCGTTGACTGAGGATATAAAAAAAGAAAATATGGTCGCCTTTGAACAGACGAAAAGAATATTTAGTCAAATGCCTATGTTACGACAATTCACGATCAATGAAGATGAATGGGCGTATCTTACCTTACACATCATGGCAGCTTTAGAAAAAGTCAGAACAGCGAAAAAAATACGTGTATTGATCATTTGTGCAACTGGTTATGGAAGTGCGCAATTGTTGAAGAATCGTGTGCTTGCTGAGTTTGGCGAAATGCTCTTAGTGACCAATGTCAAAGGTTATTACGAGATCAATGAAATGACTTTGATGGGCGTAGATATGATTATTTCATCAATCGATTTATCAACGATGATTTTTAAGATCCCCGTATTACATGTGAGTGTCTTTTTGAATCCACTAGATAGCCAAAAAATTCGACAGACGATTGCGGACTTACAACCTTGTCCGTCAAAAAGAATAAAAACTATTTGCACAGATTCTCCGAAAAAAAGACAGGATTATCATGGCCAGCTTTCTGAAAGATGGTACAAAGTCTATTCTGAAAGACCAACTAAAGAGACGGTGATTTTAGACCTACTCTCGCTTTTAGAAAAAGACGAAGTAAAAGATTATACCCTTGAAATGATGGCACAAATCAGCAAGCGAGAGAAAATGGGGCAGATTGTCTTCAGTGAAACCGTTGCAGTCCCACATCCAGCTATTCCAGTAGGGGTCACGACAAAAATTGCAGTCGCAGTGATTCCGGAGGGGATGTTTTGGGATGATTACCAACAGATCAAATTTGTTTTTCTCGTGTCACCATCTTTTATTGAAAACGAAGAAATTACTATAGTGACAAAAGCAATTGTGCAATTAATTGATCGCACAGATTTGCAACAACAAATTTTAATTGAACCAACGTTTGAAAATTTTAGCAATCATTTTGACGAGGTGATTGAATAAGGAGGAATACGTGTGACTGGAAATATGACGAGTGAAGAATTACAAGTCATCGCTTTTGATATTATTTTGCATAGTGGAAATGCCCGAACATTGATTCATGAAGCCTTCAAACTTCTACGGCAAGGAGAAAAAGCGGAAGCGAGTCAACAATTAGATAAAGCAAATGAAGCTATTTTAGAAGCGCATAAAGCCCAGACAAACTTGCTAAAAGAATATGCAAGTGGGCAAAAAATCGAGATGGAGATCATCATGGTCCATGCCCAAGATCATTTAATGACAACAATGACCCTTTTAGAAGTCGCAAATGAAATGAGTTATTTGTATCAACAAAAAGCTTGAAAGAGGAGATTAAGGTGGATGAAACTAAGAAGCAACAATTAGCTTTAGAAAAGAAACAATTTAGTTTGAAAATCATGTACTTCAATCGTTATCTTGTGATTCGTTATTTGACAGCCTTTTTCTTTTTCATCAATCTTAATTGGCTAGTACTACTATTAATCGCAAGAAGCAGTGCCTGGCTACTGCCGCTTAGCTTGCTGGGTTTGATCGTTCCTGCTATTGGTGAACAAGTCATACTTTATCGTACGCACACGAACCGAGCACCTTGGACGAGCAATTATTTTAAGATTCAAGGAATGATGAACGTAGGAATCAGTGGCTTACTACTTACCCCATGGTATCGCTCATTTTTTCCATTTATGGCTAATGATCATAGCACCAAGCTATTTTTACTCGCATTATTTGTAAGCGGTATCTTTATTTGTGGCTTTTGCTGGTTCCGCTTAGAAAAAATTGAACGTAATCAAGACCGTCAATATCAACGTGTTAAACAATATGAAAAGAGTTCACAATTAGGGAAGGGGAGTAACTAATGTTTAAATTTTTGGAAAAGTATTTGATGGGACCGATGGGAAAAATTGCACAAATGAAAATCGTTCGGGCGGTAATGGCAGCAGGGATGGCTTCGATTCCATTTACGATTGTCGGGTCGATGTTTTTGGTTTTGAATATCTTACCTTTACCATTTCCATTTCTTGAAGGGTTTTTCAACGCTACATTTTTTAAAGTCAGTGATTTGTACATGATCATCAACACGATGACCATGGGGATTTTATCCATTTATTTTGCTATTGTTTTTGCTTATGAACTGACTTCAATCGAACGAGATGAACAAGGGTTGAATGTCAATCCTTTAACTGGTTCGCTGCTTGCGGTATTTGCTTTCTTCATGTGTATTCCGGAATTAGTGTTATCCGATGGGAAAGTAAGCTTGATCGCTAGTATCTCAGATACGGAAACTGTCGTGAACGGGATTCGGATGGGCTCATTTGTCGAGCGGCTAGGCACTTCCGGTATCTTTACAGCAATCATCATGTCATATATAGCTGTTGAATTATATTGCATCTGTGTCAAACGGAATTGGGTCATCAAGATGCCTGATGTAGTACCTCCAGGTGTTTCTCGTTCCTTTACAGCTTTGATCCCTACATTTGTGATTGGCTTCGTCGTGATGCTTGTTAATGGTCTGTTGGTTGTATTAGGAACAGATATCTTCAAAATGATTGCGATCCCATTCGGGTTTGTTACTCAATTAACGAACACATGGTTAGGGATCATGGTGATCTATTTCTTGATCCATGCACTATGGATCGTGGGTATCCACGGCGCCAATATCATTACTTCTTTCTTGACACCAATCGTATTAGCGAACATGGCAGCAAATGCACAGGGAGCGAATTTCCCGCTTGCTGGCGAATTTAATAATTCCTATGTAACAGTAGGAGGATCAGGGGCCACATTAGGATTGATCTTCTTCATTGCCTTTTTGGCTAAATCCGATCAATTAAAAGTACTAGGGAAAGCTTCACTAGTTCCAGGTATCTTTAATATCAATGAGCCAATTATTTTTGGGATGCCAATTGTTTATAATCCGTATCTGGCTGTTCCATTTTTCCTAGCACCGATGGCATCGGCTTCACTAGCTTATTTTGCCATTCGCTTCGAGATCGTTAAGCCAATGCTGGCGCAAATGCCTTGGCCTTCGCCAGTTGGTGTGGGCGCATTTGTCGGTAGTGGGGGAGACTGGAAGGCGGCTGTTTTAGCAGTATTATGTGCAATTTTAGCGTTCTTCATTTGGTTACCATTCATCAAATACTATGACAATAAACTATTGACTGAAGAAAGAGAAAAAGCAGCCGAATTAGCTGCGGAATAAAGCCATGTGATTTGCTTCAATTAACTCAATAAAAACAAAGATAGAAAACTACGATAAATATGAAGCGGGACTGAGACAAAAGTTGTCTCAGTCTCTTCTAGTATCTCTAAAAACGAATAAACGGTGATACAAAAGTAGCATCTTCGGAAATAAGCCGAAATTTACCAAAAATTTGAGAAGCAATTTTCGGAAATTCCTTCTTATTTCTTGATGCTGAACACTTTTGTCTCAACCTCGCTTCAATACGTTTCGCATCTCGTATTTTTTATTGTAAATAAGTGGTATTCATTGAAATACTCAATCTTCAATCAGTTCTTTGACGACTTCATAATCGCCTTTATAAGGAACATCTATCCCATTGATTTTTTGATAAGGATCGACTCCTTTTCCAGCGACTACAACGGAATCTTCAGGATTGCTGATCGCTAATGCTTGTCTGATCGCTTCTGGACGATCCATTTCATAATGAACCTCAAGCTCAGCATTAGTGATAGCTGCATTGATTTCTTCAGCGATTTTTTGCGGATCTTCAAACGCTGGATCATCCGCTGTTAAAAAGACGACGTCAGCCGTTTCTGATAATACTTTTCCGAAATCCTGACGGCGAGAAACTGCTTTGTTTCCGGGGCTACCTAGAACAACGATGACCCGACCCTTCGGATGTTCTTTTTTGGCAAATTCTAATAATGTTTTTAAACTGAGATAATTATGGGCATAATCGACATAAACATGACTGCCATTTTTTTGGATCAACTGATCCATCCGTCCAGGCACACGTGCTGCTTTGAGTCCTTTTTGGGCATCCTCGATGGAGGCGCCAGTCAACGCAGCCGCAATGATAGCACTTGCTGCATTTTCTTGGTTGAAATCACCGGCTAATTGGATCTCATAGTCTGCTTCGATATCAAGTTTTCCGTTGTGTTTGATCAAATGAAAGGCATGGTTCCCTGAAGTTAAACTGTTTACTTCATAATCAGATTCGGCAGAACGTCCATAAGTGATGTAAGGGACGTTTGCTAACTCAGCCGTTTCCTGTAAAAGATCGAAATGATCACTTTCATGATCTAAAATCACAGTTTTAGAATTTAAAATCAGTTGACGTTTGCAATAGAAATAATCATCAAAAGTTGGATGTTCAATGGGGCTGATATGATCAGGAGAGATGTTCAGGAAGATTCCTACATCTAGCGTTAAACCATATACCCGTTGCGTTTTGTAAGCTTGTGAGGATACTTCCATCACTAAATGTGTCATGCCATTTTTTACCGCTTCCGCCATCATGCGATACAAGTCTAATGATTCAGGCGTTGTTAAATGGGATTTAAAAAAAGTTTGTCCATCTAAAGTCGTGTTCATTGTTGAAAGCAACGCTGTTTTATTGTTTGTCGCATGATCTAAAATGGCTTTGGTAAAATAAGCTGCCGTTGTTTTTCCCTTAGTTCCAGTGTAGCCGATCACTTGCAATTGTTTTTGGGGATACTGATAAAAAGCCATGGAAAGGATCGCCATCGCTTTGCGAATATCAGTCACGATGATACCAGTTGCTGTATTTTCGTAAGGCTGTTCAGCGACGTAGTAGCTCAAACCATTCGAGATCGCACTTGTTAAATACTCTTCTTTGAAATTCAGACCTTTACAAAAAAACAACGTCTCATGATCTACTTGGCGTGAGTCATAACTTAACTTTTTGAATACAAATTGCTCAGGAGCATCTAAATGCCAACCTTGAACAGAAACAAATTCTTTTAATAAATTTTCTTTGATCAATAATTTACGGATATCTTCTAAAGAGAAGCTCATTGAATCATCCCTCACTTTATTATTCATTGGGTTCTGATCCATTATAGCATATTTCAAAAGGCTTACGGGAAGGGAAGAAAGAGAATAAAGTTGATTGCAAAAAGGAAAAAGCTAGCGTAAGACGATGACCTCACTGATTACAGGGCTAGTTTTTTGTAAAAAGATGAGAGGAAGAAAAGATTTACTCAATTTTTTTGATATTAGTATAGAAATGTTTTAACCTTTAAGTACAAGGATATTCTGTTTTCAAGATGTCTTTGATTACTATAGAGAGGAGAATAAGGAAATTCCTGATTCCAATAAGAAATGATAGATTGACTAAGAAAAATATGAAAATGAAAGGGAAATAGAATGGTTGAAATAGAAGAGAAGCAAATTCTAGTTTTGGGGTTGAAATCAGAAAGAGATAAGTTTATTCTCTCGTATTCAGATGAAAAGTTAACCCGAGAAAACTACATTGATACTTATAACAATAAAATAAAAGAAGCTATTTTACAGGAAGCTGAAAAATTGACCACTAAAGAGAGGTGGCAGAATTTTACCAAGAATTTATATTCCTATATTCCCATAAATATTAAAATGGATCCTATAGGGAAACATTATCTTCAATCTTTGCAAGAAAAAGAGAAAAATAAATTAGAAAATATTTATAAAGATGTACATATATTGAAGTTAAAAGAAAAATGTTTGTTCGAAAAAGATGGAGAAGTTATTTCCCCTATTTTACATGCCAAAAGAGGATGTAAAATAGGGATCGATGCTGCTATAAAAAATGCCAATACTCAATTATTTTTTGTTATAGACGGAATAAATATGCGGAATGTTGTTCATAAAAAAGATTTGTATAACCGAAGTATTACAAATAGAGAACTGAGATATATTTATCGTCATCGCTACGCTTTAGAGGGGAAAATCACATTTTTTTCTAATGGAAAACAATGTGAAGCACCTTAGGAAAAAGATCCGCAACTATGGAGTGAATACAAGCATTCCTCACAAAGCTTTATTTATAAATATAGAGATATAATTAGTAAAAAACAAGGCATGTTGAAGTCTGGAGAACATTCGAGTATAAAACAACCACTCAATCACTTAACGGAAAAGGCTATCAATGAACAGAAACACAGGAACAGTTTGTTATCTAATTCTAATGAAAATATAAAAATAAAACAAAACAAAGAGTTATCTAAAGAATAGTGAATTTACAGAAAAATCACACAAAAAAGATTGCCAGTTTCCCATTTTGCTATTAAACTGTTAGTAATGTTTTGAAGAAAGTTGGAATCTGATCGATGACTAATCAACGAAAACCAGCAATGGAAAATTTAACACCTCAAGAAAAAATGGCTCGTGGCTCTGCTTGGATGACAGCTAGTAATATCATTTCCCGGTTACTCGGTGCGATCTACATTATCCCATGGTACGCATGGATGGGAGAGAATGCGAAAGCTGCCAATGGATTATTCAATATGGGCTACAATATTTATGCTTTGTTCCTACTGATTTCAACAGCTGGGATTCCGGCGGCGATCGCAAAGCAAACCGCTCGCTACAATTCATTAAATGAATATGGGACCTCTCGGCGTTTATTTATTCGAGCATTACAGATGATGGGTGTACTAGGACTCTTATTTTCATTATTTATGTATGTGGCTTCGCCTTGGCTCGCACATGCTTCTGGTGGCGGAGCAGAATTGATTCCAACGATGCGATCACTCAGTATCGCGATACTTGTTTTTCCTTGTATGAGTGTTATACGAGGGTATTTCCAAGGAAACCAAGAAATGATGCCGTATGCACTTTCCCAAATCGTGGAACAAGTCGCACGGATCTTTTACATGTTGCTTGCGACCTTTATTATTATGAAAGTCATGAAAGGCGATTATGTCACAGCAGTTACTCAGTCGACTTTTGCTGCATTTATCGGAATGTTAGCAAGTATTTTGGTTTTGTTGTATTTTTTGAAAAAACAACAGGCGTATTCAGCGGCACGTGTCCAGTATAGCCATAACCAAGTCAATGTAGCGACAAAAGAATTGTTACTAGATACGATCAAAGAAGCGATTCCTTTTATTATTGTTGGGTCAGGAGTGACGATCTTTAAATTAGTAGATCAGTTTACCTTTATTAAAATCATGTCAGCAACGACTGAATATTCCAAAGATCAGTTATTGGATCTCTTTTCAATTTTCAGTGCAAACCCAGATAAATTGACGATGGTCGTGATTGCACTTGCTACTTCCATCGCTTCTACTGGATTGCCGTTGATCACCGAAGCGGTGACGATCAAAGATCATCGTGGTTTAGCGAAACTGACAAGTGGCAATTTACAATTGTTTTCGTTCTTTATGTTTCCTGCTACCTTTGGCGTGATCTTGCTAGCCTATCCTTTGAATACGTTGTTTTATGCACCTGATAAACTAGGAAGTCACGTGTTGATCCAAGCCAGTTTTGTGGGGCTGTTCCTTGGTCTATATATGTTAGTTTCCAATATGCTTCAAGGGATGTTTGAAAATGCCGCAGCGATCCGTTATCTTGCAATCGGTTTTGTCGTGAAGGTGATCTTGCAATATCCAGCGATCCGTCTGTTTGAAGTCTATGGTCCATTATTTGCGACGATGATCGGTTTTGCTGTTTCTTGCACGTTGATTTTAAAAAAGATGCGTCAAGTGGCACGTTTCAAACCAAGTTTTGTTTGGCGGAGAACACTATTGATTTTTATTTTGACACTGATCATGCTGGTAGCAGCTGGGGTCACGAAATCTGTTTTCGGTTTATTCCTCAATCAAGATAGTAAAATTCAGTCATTGTTCTTGATTTTATTTGTAGCTGGTGTTGGCGGTACGGTGTACGCATACTTAGCGTTAAAAATTCGATTAGCTGAACGTCTTTTAGGACCAAGTATGGTTCGATTACGCCATCGATTAAGAATCAAGTAGTAAATAAAATTTGAAAAAAGAAGTTAGGAATAATGTTCCCTATTATCCCTTAACTTCTTTTTTCAATCAAATGGAGGAAAAGCATGCGATTAGACAAATTTTTAGCGGATGTCGGATTAGGCAGTCGCAAAGAAGTCAAGGCACTGATCAAAAAAGGGCACATCAAAGTGAACGATCAAACCATTAAAAGTGACAAATTCCAAGTAGATGAATGGAAGGATCAAGTGACTTATGAAGGCGAACAGTTCATTTACCAAAAAGATTTTTATTATATCCTCAATAAACCAGCTGGAGTAATTTCAGCCACTCAAGACAACTACGATCAAACAGTGCTTGATCTATTCGATGATACTTCTTATCGGGAAGACCTTTTTCCAGTCGGGCGTTTAGATAAAGATACAGAAGGCTTATTGGTTGTGACAAATGATGGCGGCTTGGCTCACCGTTTACTTTCCCCAAAGAAACATGTCGAAAAAGAGTACTTCGCTGAAGTCAACGGTATCATGACCGAAGCCGATGTACAGGCATTTAGTCAAGGATTGACCATTGACGGTGGCGAAGAAACCAGACCTGCTCAATTAACCATTGTTTCAGTCAATTCGGAAGATGAAACATCGGTGATTCGCTTGATCCTGCATGAAGGAAAATTCCATCAAGTCAAACGGATGGTCAAAGCCGTAGGAAAAGAAGTCACTTATCTTAAAAGAATCCGAATGGGGAACTTTCTGCTCCCAGAAGACTTGGCACTCGGCGAGTATCGGCAAATGACAGCTGAAGAAGTCAAGCAGTTAGAGGGAAAGGAATTGTAATCAAACGAAATACGATGAAGAAACAAAAGCCAGCTAGCCTGTTTTTAGGCTCATTGTCAAATGATAAAATGATAGTTAGGGTATCTTTGATAAGCTAAGTAAAAGACATCTTGAATCCTTCGATGAATTGGTTCGCCCAATTCATTCTAAAGGAGTTCAAGGTGTCTTTTCTTATTACAGCCACATCGCTTTAGTTTATATAAAGCAATATACTTGCTGTTAACAAAAGAGTGAATAGAAGCAGTATAGGATTGATCGTCTGTTCAAAACTCCTGTTCAACTAATCGTGAGTATTGTCTATCTCAAAACGAATATAACTTGTACAGTAGCAACTTAAATACCTACTAGAATATCAGTGATTTTCATTTTAATGAGTGGCTTTTTTTTCTGCATGTTCGACTTATTTATCGGTTTATCTATACCTGACACCCTTTTTTTATGCTCATTTCATTCGTGTTTATTTAGAAATTACTGCCATTAGCCAACGGTTTTTTGAAAAGATTGATCGCTAAAAGTGAACCTCTGCCTAATTTTGTTATCTATATTTTGTATCATTTTATCTATAATTTGTTTATTTATTCCTTTTGTTGTAAGCGCTATAATTGGCTTGTGAATGACACGAAAGGAGTTTTACGATGAAAAAAAGAAAGGGGTTAAATCATTTTTTTGCTAATCTATGGCGCTACAAAGCTTTAGTACTGATGGCTGTGCCGGGGATGCTATGGATGATTTTTTTCTTTTATATCCCAGTATTAGCAAACGTAGTAGCATTTAAAAACTTCCATATTTCTGCTGACGGGTTTTTAGCTAGTTTAAGAGAAAGCCCTTGGGTTGGTTGGGAAAATTTCCGCTTCTTATTTACTTCTGATCAAGCTTTCTTGATCACTAAAAACACCATTTTATATAATGTTACTTTTATTCTTTTGAATTTATTGATTTCCGTTGTTTTTGCCATCATTATGAGTGAATTACGGAATAAACGACTGGTAAAAGTTTACCAAACAATGTCGTTACTTCCTTACTTTCTATCATGGGTCATCATTGGGTATTTTGTTTATGCCTTCTTGAGCCCTGACAAAGGAATCTTTAATCAGTGGATCACTGGGCATGGTGGAGAAGCGATCAACTGGTATAACGAACCGAAGTATTGGCCGTTTATTCTTGTCTTTATCGGTACGTGGAAAGGGATTGGCTATAACAGTATCATTTATTTTGCTTCTGTTATGGGGATCGATCCTACTTATTATGAAGCAGCGATGGTGGATGGTGCCAGCAAATGGCAACAAATCAAACATGTGACGATTCCACAATTGATTCCGTTGATGACGATCTTAACGATTCTAGCTGTCGGGAATATTTTCCGAGCAGACTTTGGTTTATTCTACAATATCCCGAGAAATTCCGGGGCACTTTATGATGTCACACAAGTATTGGATACTTACATTTATAATGGCTTGACCTCTACTGGTGACTTTGGAATGACAGCTGCAGCGGGATTGTATCAATCCGTTGTGGGGTTTGTTCTATTGATGATCACAAATACGATTGCTCGTCGTTTCGACAGCGAATCAGCATTGTTCTAGGGAGGAGAAAGAAATGAAAAAAAAGAAAGTCGAACGAGTACAGATTCGTTCATTTAACAAAACAACCAATTTTTTCTCTAACTTGTTGATCGCATTGTTTGCTCTTTCTTGCATCTTACCGTTTCTATTCGTGATTGCGATTTCTTTTACGAAAGAATCCGCTTTGACACAATATGGCTACAGTTTTTGGCCAAAAGAATTTAGTACATTTGGGTATACTTACTTATTCGGTCAAATGCAAGACAAGATTTTCCAAGCTTTATTTGTGACGATCCTTGTCACTGTTCTAGGGACTTTGATCAATAGTACAGCGACTTCTTTATACGCTTATGCGATTTCACGATCAAACTTCCCATTTCGGCGCTTCTTTACCGTATTTTGTTTGATCACGATGTTGTTCTCACCAGGGATGGTTGCGAACTATTTAGTAATGACGAATCTCTTGCAGTTAAAAGATACGATCTGGGCATTGATTTTGCCAATGGCGGTCAGTCCGTTCAATATCATCGTGATGCGAACGTTCTTCAAACGCTCGGTTTCAGATTCGATCATTGAATCTGCAAGAATTGATGGGGCTAGTGAGCTGCGAATCTTTGTGCAAATCGTTTTACCGCTGGCAATTCCAGGGATTGCAACGATCAGTTTGTTTGCTGCCTTAGGGTATTGGAATGATTGGTTTAATGCGTTGCTTTATATTCAAGATGATAAACTGGTTCCTTTGCAATATTTATTGATGAAGATCCAAAGCAATATTCAATATTTGACACAAAATTCAGGAGCGGGCAGTCAATTGACAGGCGGACTTGCTTCTGTTCCGGGAGAATCAGCTCGAATGGCGATCGTCGTGATTTCTACTTTGCCGATTGCGATCAGCTACCCATTCTTCCAGAAACATTTTGTTAAAGGATTAACGATTGGTGGAGTAAAAGAGTAATGCAATAAAAATATAAAACAATTTAGGAGGAAGAAAAATGAAGTTATGGAAGAAATTAGCCTTTACTGGCGTTTCTGCAATGATGGTTGGAACATTGGCAGCCTGCGGATCGGGGACAAAAGAAAAAGCTGAAGCAAGTGATTCAACAACCCTTCAAATGTATCAAATCGGTGATAAACCAGAGAATTTCGATCAGTTAATGGATATTGCAAATAAACGGATCGAAGATAAAATCGGAGTTAAAGTCAACATCAACTACATCGGTTGGGGCGATTACGAGAAGAAAATGAATGTCATTATTTCTTCTGGTGAAAACTACGATATTGCCTTTGCCAACAACTATGTATCAAATGCGCAAAAGGGTGCATTTACTGATTTGACAGAATTAGCACCAAAATATGCGAAAGAAGCGTATGATTCTTTAGATGAAGCGTATATCAAAGGAAATTTAGTTAACGGAAAATTGTATGCCTTTCCAGTAAATGGCAATGTGTTTGCCCAACAAGTGTTGACTTTCAACAAGCCGTTATTAGACAAATACAATTTATCGATTGATGGGATCGAATCTTATCAGGATGCGGAAAAAGTGTTACAAGAATTCCATAAAAAAGACCCAAATACAGCTGCTTTTGCGATTGGACAAGGATTTAAGGTCCAAGGAGATTTCGATTATCCATTAGGGAATACATTACCATTTGCGGTTGATTTAAACGGCGATGACACTAAGATCATCAATCAATACGACAACAAAACGTTTATCGAATTATTACGTACGATGCACAGCTGGTATAAACAAGGATTGATTCCTAGCGATGCTGCTACTAGTAATAAAGATTACCCACTTGAAGGAAATACTTGGTTAATGCGTGGCGAAACACAAGGACCATACGATTATGGCGATACGATCTTGACTAATGCAGCGAAACAAGAATTGGTTTCAAAAGCAATCACTGTTCCATTGAAGTCAACTGGACAAGCACAAATGGCCAACTTTGTCGTATCAAATACTTCTAAAAACAAAGAAAAATCAGTTGAATTTTTAGGTTTATTAAATAGCGATCCAGAATTATTGAATGGTTTAGTTTGGGGTATCGAAGGCGAAGCATGGAAAAAAGATGGCGATGATAAGATCAAATTATTAGATGGGTACCAACCAAACATGCACATGTCTGCTTGGAATACCGGTAACAATGAAATCTTATACACACAAGATACGATCACAGATGAAATGATCGCTGAAAGAGATAAATCAATCGAAGAAGCAAAAACTTCTCCAATCTTAGGCTTTAGTTTCAATACAGATAGCGTAAAAACAGAACTAAGTAATATCTCAAATGTCATGAATCAATACCTAGATGGATTAAATACTGGGACAGTTGATCCTGATGAAACATTACCAAAACTAAAAGATGCTTTGAACAGAGCAGGTTATGACAAAGTATTAACAGAAATGCAAAAACAATATGATGCATTTCGTAAGGAAAGTAAATAATTCAAGGAACTGAATCAGTTTCTAGAAAGAAGCAGAACTTTTTCCGAAATTTGCATGTCGAATTTTTGGAGAGTTCTGCTTTTTGATTAGTGTCCGAAGAAATGAAAGAAAAGCAACCAAGTAGCTAAAAGTTCATTAGGCTTTTTATCAAACTGGTTCTTTTACTTTTTTACTACTCTTGTATAATGAAAGGGAATACAATGTTTTTTATGGAGGGAATCGCATGTTAGGTAAAGCACTAGAAACATTATTTATCAGAGTGTGGGTGGTCATGAAATTAACTTTTTATTTTTGGATCTATACACTGATGGGAGCCATCGTATTAGGGATTGGACCTGCTTATAAAACAGTCAACGAATTGTTTTATCTTTATGGTTTTGAATATAAAGAGATTACGTTTAAGCGAGGGTGGGAAACATTTAAACAAACATTTGTCCGTGGGAATGTGTTGTTTGGTTTATTTTTAGCGGGGACATTTTTGCTTGGCTATAATTTATACTTATCTGTTCAAATTCAAGGCATTCTTTTTTTGATTACTGATTTTATCCTGATTTTTAGTTTACTTTATATTTACTCCACTTATCAGTATAGCTTGATTTTAGATAGTGAATACGAAATTTCGATTCCTAACCTACTTAAGTTAAGTTTTGTTTCAGGTTTTTCCAGTTTTTCGACCTTTTTGAAATTGTTGATTGGCGGAGGCATTATTTTTTGGCTAACTTGGAATTATAAAGGACTGATTCTCTTTGGTGTGATTGGCTTATTGACTGTTTGGAATGGGCTGGTAACCAAACAATGGCGGGAAAAACTGGATATGCAGTTAGAAAGCTATGAATAAATGGCGTATTTTATTTTCACAAGGAACACTTCTGAATCGTCTTTTCCGAAAATATGCGCTCGTCCTGATTTTATTAACAACGGTGGCGACTGCTATCATCAGTGTTCATACGTGGGTACAAACGCAAGAGCAAGCCAAGCGAACGACAAGTGAGGCGTTACAAAGTACCAGTCGTACACTGAACGATAAAACGACACTAAGTAAAATCATTAAAGACCAATTGTTGGGGAACTCTGATAAAATCGAGAATGCGACTACTTATCTGACAAAACCGATCAATGAATATTTGATGTACGCTTATGATCAACAACAAAAAACGACCGATTTTGTCTCTTTTCCTTATCTAATGAGAGATATTTATGTCAGCTATGAGGAAGTCAGCTCCGTCTATGTTGTTTTCAGTCAATTGCCTGAGTATCTGGAATCTTCTAGAGCAAATAAAGGTGGGGTGATTAAAAGTGGTACGCCTAAATTGACAGATGCGTTTTATATCAAAATGTCGATCACGCAAGGTGGAAGCGAAGTCGGGAGCATGTTCGTCGGTTTTGAAAAAGCGGAATTGGATGCGGCATTAAAGAGTTTGAATACCTTTAGCGGCTTATCATTGTATATGATCTCTGGTACCACCAACCGTTTATACACATTCCATGATCAAGGAATGACAAAGGATAAACTAG
The DNA here is from genome assembly GCF_051714985.1 of Enterococcus sp. AZ078. Classification (NCBI taxonomy): domain Bacteria; kingdom Bacillati; phylum Bacillota; class Bacilli; order Lactobacillales; family Enterococcaceae; genus Enterococcus; species Enterococcus sp. AZ078. The sequence goes on along the minus strand of NZ_JBIOSW010000001.1, from coordinate 2,666,942 downwards.
CAACCCAAGAACAATTGATTACAACCAGCCTTCAAGAAAATTCCACTTTGCCACTGATAAACCTTGAAAAAAATAATTTCATCCAGTACCAACAATTACCCGATGATTACCGGATATTGGCTACTTTAGATCGTTCGATGGTTAGACGAGCGGTTATCCAAGATTTAGCACCATTGATTTTCGGTGTATTTCTATTAGATGTCAGTCTGTTATTCTTTTTATACCAAACCTTCAAGCGCTATTCGCAACAAGTAGATCTCGTGATGGATGCAATGAATGAAACGGCCAAAGGGAATTTGGAGACGCGGATCGATACGACACAAACGGAATATGAATTAAAAGACCTTTCTATAGGGATCAATGAGATGTTGGATAGCATCAACCAATATGTTGAAGATATCTATAAATTGGAAATCAAACAGCAAGATGCCCACATGCGTGCATTACAAGCACAAATCAACCCTCATTTTCTCTATAACACGTTAGAGTATATTCGGATGTATGCGTTAAGTGAAGGCAGCGAAGAATTGGCAGATGTGGTGTATGCTTTTTCGGCCTTGTTGCGAAACAATACTAATCAAGAAAAGACGATCAGTTTAAAGGAAGAACTGGACTTTTGCGAAAAATATGTCTATTTATATCAGATGCGTTACCTCAACCGGATCGCCTATCATTTTTCCATTGATCCATCATTAGCAAGTATCGAAGTACCGAAGTTTGTGATTCAACCATTGATCGAAAATTATTTTAAACATGGGGTCGATTTTACACGTTTTGATAATGCCTTAAGCGTGAAAGTGTTTCGTGAAGGGCAACGAGTCCAGATTATTGTGAAGGATAACGGCAAAGGGATCACACCGGAACGCTTAGCAGAGATCGAATCAAGATTGGCGCATCCTAAAGTCGAATTGTATCAATCGATTGGATTGCAAAATGTGAATGAACGTTTGCGTGCTAGTTTTGGACATAGTTATCAGATGAAGCTAAGTACCAATCAAGAAGGAGGATTGTCTGTCACTATTACATTTAAAGAAAAGGGGTAGGAACATGTACCGAGTGTTATTAGTCGACGATGAATATATGATCTTGGCAGGGTTGCAAAAAATTGTTGATTGGGCAAGTTTGGGATTTCAGGTAGTCGCAACGGCAGAAAACGCGATGCAAGGATTGTCTGTTTTAGAAAATCAATCCATTGATTTAGTTATAACAGATGTCACGATGCCCGAAATGAATGGTTTAGAATTTATCGAGGCGGCTCAAAAGGAACATCATGCGTTTGAATTTATGATTCTTTCTGGTTATCAGGAATTTGATTATTTAAAAAGTGGGATGCAATTAGGGGCCATCAATTACTTGATGAAGCCAGTTAATAAAACCGAACTGATTGCTAGTTTAACCAAAGTGAAGCAGCAATTAGATCATCAAATTGAACAGAAAAACCAGCAAGAAATCTATCAAGAAGTCCTTTTTAGTCAGTGGCTCAATGAAGAATTAGATGAAGTGAGTGAAGAAGAGATTTTAGACAAAATCGGAGGGAAACAACGAAGAGTTTTACTCGCTCAAGTGTCTAGATCCGTCGGGAAATCAGTGAATCAGTGGCTGAAAAACCACCAAGAACTTTTTTATTATCAACGAAACTTTGGAGACATGGAACGCTTTACTTTGTTGCTGGAAGAAGCGTCAGTTTCTGCATTTTGCCTCTTCATTCAAGAGAAGAGTATGGAAGAAAACTGGTTGATCAGTATTGGAGATGAAACAGCAGATCCTGATAAGATCCCTGAGAGTTATCAACATGCCAAAGATAATTTACAACTGCATCAATTCTACGGTGAAAAAGACCAACATATCTTTTTTGCCGAACAAGAAGCAGCGAAAGAACAGGCAATTGATTTTTCTTCGTTTAATCGTGTGTTGAAAAGCGGGCAATTGGCTAGTGCCCAACAAATGATTACTCAATTTTTTGATCAATTCCAAACTGCTGTGATGACACCGGATGATATCCGTCATTTTAGTTTTTTGTTGTTTATGGATATCCACCGGGAATTGATTCGGCTAGAAGACGATGAATATTTAAAAGGGATTCAACAGATCAATCAAGCAAAAACAGTCCAAGAACTGCATCAACTCTTACTATCTTTGATCAAGGAACAGCAAAAACAAGTCCGATATAGCGAGAATGTCGAACGAGTGATGACGATCTTACACGAACACTACCGAGAACCTTTAACCTTGAAAGAAGTTTCAGAAAGCCTGCATTTGAATGTGATGTATTTGGGGCAATTATTCAAAAAAGAAACGAAAAAAAGTTTTTCAACTTATTTAAATCATCTCAGAATGGAACAAGCGAAATGGTTGCTGCTGCATAGCAATCAAAATATCAATGAAATTTCTAGTGAGATCGGCTACAACAACACAACCTATTTTTCAAAGTTGTTCAAAAAAATCGTCGGCAAGTCACCAAAAGAATATCGTGAAAAGAATGGAATGATCGTATAAAATCAGCTACTGTGGTTCAGAGGAAAGTGCTCATTACCCTCATCAAGTAAATCCAAGGTGCCGCATGTCTTGAAGCTTGTTTAAATTAGTATAATTCGGTACAATTTTTCTAGATGATGTCTAGAATTTTGAAAGAAAGCGAGCATGAAACTTTCTTTTTTCTGGTTGGTGAAAAGAGGATGCAGGATGGATTTTTTACGTAAATATGGATTTTATTTTTTATTGTCAGGAGTAGTAAGTGATTTTCTGACGCCGTATGTTTTAGGGATTTTTTATCCCAAACTTAATCAAATGACTGCTGTGATCAGTCTTTTTGGGGATGTTGGTAGTCCCGTACGAAAAGCATTTTTGATTTGGTCGGTCATATCTGGCTGCTTGTATGTTTTGGCAATGCCAGCGTTATATCAAGCTTTTGTTTCTACTTCAAAACCACTTGCTCTATTAGTGACAGCTGCCATCGGTCTATATGGTGTTACAGATTGTATTTTTACCGGGTTATTTAGTGTGGACACGAACGAAACTTCTTGGAATTTTTCGACTTGGATCCACAATCTTGGTTCAGGGATTGGGTATGGTGGATTTATTTTGTTCCCTTTATTTGTTTTCTTATTGTATCGCAAAATGGGCGATGCACAATTAACTCAATCGTTTTTTATTTTACTAGTTGCCAGTTTGGTTTTTGCAGGAATTTATGGCGCAGCACGTATTCCCGGATTAAATCAATTGCCGGTTTTGAATCAGTTAGGTTTTTGTCAACGGATCAGTTTTTTCTTTAATTATTTACCAATTGTGTGGTTAAGTATCTTACACATTAGGGCATAGCGGACTGTAGCCCTAACTAAATGCTGGAAATTAGTAAAACTGATTGAAACCACAGGATAAATGTGTCAGACTAAACCTTGACCGCACATCGTGATGTGCAAATGTATATCGTAGGGGAGTCTAATGAAAGACATGAGAAATATCAAATTAACGATCGAATATGATGGGAAACGTTACTCAGGCTGGCAACGTCTGGGAGATGACGATAAAACAATCCAAGGCAAAATCGAAGCAATCATCTCACAGATGACTGGAGAAAAAATGGAGATCATTGGATCGGGGCGCACGGATTCTGGGACACATGCCAGAGGACAAGTGGCAAACTTTAAAACGACTTCTCAAATGAGTCGTAATGAAATGCTAACTTTTCTCAACCGCTATCTACCAAGAGATATCGTGATCAAGAAAGTGGAAGAAATGCCTGAACGCTTTCATGCTCGATACAATGCGACAGGGAAAAAATATAGCTATTATGTGTGGAATAATCCCATTCCAACTGTTTTTGAACGAAATCATAGTTTCTATTTTCCGCAAGAACTAGACCTGGAAAAAATGAATGAAGCTTGTCAAAAACTAATGGGAAGTCATGATTTTATCGGTTTTTCTGCCTTGAAAAAATCAAAAAAATCAACAGTTCGTACGATTCATGAACTCTCAATCGAACAAGAAGGCGGCATGTTGCACTTTACCTTTGTGGGCAATGGCTTTTTGTATAAGATGGTTCGGATCTTGATGGGTACACTCTTGGAGATCGGTACAGGAAAATTACCCGTTTCGGCGATTGATGATATTTTTGAGAATAAAGTAAGACAACAGGCAGGAGAAACCGTGCCGGCACATGGTTTATTTTTAGACGAAGTGTATTACCAATAAACATTCATATCAAATAGAACAAACTGAGAGAGTCGTTTGATTGCCTGTAGCAGGCAAAAGAATGGCTGTCTCAGTTTTTTTGAGTAGCCTAATCCCTCCCACGACTCCTCTAAGCGGTCTATTCGCAATTTCGCTAGTTTCGTGATACATTCAGGACGAATTTACATATTTGACCAAGAAGTGAGGGGAAAAGTGGTGGAGCAAGAGCTAGCAGAATTATACAATCTCATTTTAAACCCTAATACCCGTGAATGGGAACGGACATTGTTGATCCAAGCGAAAAACCAAATGGGGGAAAGAAAACAAAGAAAAGAAATCCTTGAAATGATTGAAGTCTCTTTACGACCACTAGCACTTCGGGGGAATTTGACGCCTGACGTCATGGACTTTTATTTGAAGATCACCCATGATCCGATGGGACAAGTGTCTTACGACTTTGCGAAACACCAGATCACCGATGAACGCTATCAAGAAAAAGCCGTCTTTGCCGGGGGCTGTTTCTGGTGCTTAGTCGAACCGTTTGAAACACGGCAAGGGATTATTTCCGTGTTGTCCGGATATACTGGCGGGGAGGTCGAACATCCTAACTATGACCAAGTTAGCAGTGGCACGACTGGGCATGTGGAAGCAGTGGAGATTATTTTTGATCGGCGAATGATAAACTATGAAGAACTATTAGCGATTTTTTGGCAAGTCACCGATCCAACAGATGCCTTTGGACAGTTTCAGGATCGTGGGAATCAATACCGCTCTATCATTTTTGTAGAAAATGAAGAACAAAAAACACTAGCAGAAAAATCCAAGCAACAAGTGATTGCTTCGCATCAGTTTGCGGAACCAATCGTCACACAGATCAAGCCAGCAACAACTTTTTGGCCTGCTGAAAATTATCATCAACAATTTTACAAAAAACAACAAAAACGTTATAAGAAGATCAAGAAGTCTCATCAACAATTTTTATTTTTTAAGCGGGCAAAGAAAAAATGGTCTGGGGGAGACGAATAAGTAATCGTGTAAGTGGAAGATGTTCTGTAAAAATCAGTCATTCCCTTAAAATTGCTAGATGATTTAATAACGATTAAAATCTAATAATACTTTTAAGTAAGCGCTGTTGATTAAGTGGTACACTTATTTGAGAAACCTCTCTCAAATAAAAGAAAGAAGGTACCTATGATGAAGAAAAGGCGTTTATTGGTTTTTAGTGTTCTTTTTTTATTTTCAGTATTTTCAATATTTTCAACATTTTTTGTGGTCCATACTTATGAAAAATCAGAAAGCACCCAAACAATTATCACTGAAAGCAAACAGCATTTACTAGACAATGTGGTGGCAAAACAACGTAATAATCGAGTAAATTTGTTGGATTCGGGGTCAGGCATTTCTGCTTCTGAAAATAGTAGACCGCCAAAAGATTTTATTGATGTTTCCTCACATAATGGTTATTTATCTGTCGAAGCATATGAAACAATGAAAAACTATGGGATCACAGGTGTAGTAGTTAAGTTAACAGAAGGGGATTCTTATAGGAACCCACTGGCCCCTGAACAAGTTGCGAATGCTATCCAGGCGGGGTTGAAAGTGAGTGTCTATCATTATGCTTGGTTTAATTATGCAGAAGACACCGAAAAAGAAGCCTACTATTTATTAGCCTATCTAAAAGAATTAAATTTACCTTATTCTACTGTAGTTGTGAACGATAGTGAAAATCCTCAAATGAATCTAGCAAGAGTGACTGAAAATGCGCAAGTGTTTAGTCAGGCCATTCAAGCAGCTGGTTTTTCCCAGGTGGTTCATTATTCCAATCTTTCATGGTTTACGAATGGAACTTTAGACTTGGATGTCTTAGGAAAAGAGAATTGCTGGGTAGCACAATGGCCTCAGAATCCTTCAGAAAACGAACTTTTACATATAGAAAAAGCTGCTTGGCAATGGGCAAGTGATTTATACTTTCCAGAATTTACCGAAAAACAATTCGATATCAACACCGATTACCTAGGGATATTTACCAAATGATCCATGGTGATGATTGAGGCTAAAGAGGATTTTTGTTAGTAATTCGCCAACGATAAGCGTATAATGCACATAGAACGATAGTTATCAAAAACGAAATACACGTACGCATACTAGGAAAAAGAAGTGACGAGTCACATTTTTTGAAAGCGTATACTTGGTTAAGAGGAGGATAAAAAATGTATGTAGCAAATCAGCAGCGATATGAAAAAATGACGTATCGAAAAACTGGAAAATCTGGGTTGAGATTGCCTTTGCTGTCTTTAGGATTATGGCAAAATTTTGGTGATTATGATCCTATAAGTAATCAACGGGAAATTTTACGTGGCGCCTTTGATATGGGGATCACACATTTTGATTTAGCCAATAACTATGGTGGACCAGCAGGAGCAGCAGAGAAAAACTTTGGTCGGATCTTTAAAGAAGACTTTCAAACGTATCGTGATGAAATGATCATTTCAACCAAAGCAGGTTATCACATGTGGGAAGGGCCTTATGGAGAATGGGGTTCCCGTAAATCGATCATTGCTAGTTGTGATCAAAGCCTCAAACGGATGGGGTTAGATTACGTAGATATCTTTTATCATCATCGTCCTGATCCAGATACACCTTTGGAAGAAACGGCAGAAGCGCTTATGCAATTAGTTCGTCAAGGGAAAACACTGTATATTGGGATCTCCAACTACAACGGGGAAGACACGAAGAAAATGTCTGCTATCTTACGTGAAATGAACGCTCCATTTATTATCCACCAAATGCGTTACAATATGTTTTCAAGAGAATTATTAGAAGAAGATTTAGCACCTGTTTTAGAAGAGACAGGTCTGGGAGCTATTACTTTTAGTCCTTTAGCGCAAGGGTTATTAACTAAACGCTATTTACATGGGATTCCAGAAGATTCTCGAGCCCATCGTAAAGAAATTCCTTTTCTATCAGAAGATCAAGTGACACCTACATTGGGTAAGATCAAGCAATTACAGGATTTAGCTGATTTGCGTGGACAGACGTTAGCACAAATGGCTTTAGCATGGAATCTACGACAAGAGTCAGTTACCAGTGTGCTTGTAGGCGCTAGTCGACTTAGTCAATTAGAAGAAAGTGTTCGGGTGATGGATAATCTTTCCTTCTCACCTGAAGAAGAACAGAAAATTGAACAAATCTTAGGACACTAATGAAAGCTGTTTTTTCCTTTTTCTCAGAAAAATAACGTAAAGGAGGAGTTGCCATGGCTCATCAAGATTACGTTCATCTGAAAACAATTGATACAGATATTCGTTCATTTATTTTACAAAAAAATAAGAAACTGACCATAGAGTCCCAAATCCCTTTTATTACTTTTATGAATTATCATTTTGAGTATATAAAAGAAAAAATCATTCAAGACCAGAATGAAACAAAAAAAATTAATCAAGAAATGCTAGAGCAGTTGAAAAATAAGCAAATCATTAGTCAAAATTTAAATACAACGATCAATCAAAAAGCGACTTTTGGTCAAAAATCAGCAGATGCAATTGCCAAGTTTGGTGGTAGTTGGCCGTTTATCTTTCTCTTTGTAGTGATTTTAGGTAGTTGGATCTTGTTGAATACGTTACATTTTTTTGGCCTATCATTTGATCGATATCCGTTCATTCTTTTGAACTTAGTGCTTTCTTGTTTAGCTGCTATCCAAGCACCGATCATTATGATGAGTCAAAACAGACAAGCAGCTAGAGATCGGATAGCAGCCGACCATGATTATCAAACAAACCTAAAAGCTGAGTTAGAAATTAGTTTGTTGCATGAAAAAATCGATTATTTGATGTCACAGCAATGGCAACAAATGCTGGAATTACAACAATTACAAATTGAGTTATTAACCCAATTAAATGAAAAATTCCAAGAAACGACAAAAAGTGAATAGTAGGACAAGCAGTTGAAAATAAGCTGGAATTCGCACAAAGGAGTCATTTTTGCGAAACTACGGCTTATTTTTTTTGATACCATGAATGAGCTACACAAATTTATCAGAGAAATGATCAACGTTTGCACACTAATTTTAGTGTGCAAAGAAAAAAGAAGTGTGCATCTATACAGTGTCCTCTTGAAAGCGTTAGCACGACAAGGGATTAAAGCGCTTTAAAAGTTGGCACGGTAATTGCTTTATATAAAAGTGTAAGATACAAGAAAGGGAAGTGTAGAAAATGGAAAAGAAAACAATCATGCTTGTATGCTCAGCTGGAATGAGTACTAGTTTATTAGTAACAAAAATGCAAAAAGCGGCAGAAGAAAAAGGAATCGAGGCTGATATCTTTGCAGTATCTGCTTCAGATGCAGACAATCAATTAGAATCAAAAAATGTAGACGTTTTACTTTTAGGTCCACAAGTACGTTTTATGCAAAATCAATTTGCTGAAAAATTAGCACCAAAAGGAATTCCTTTAGATGTAATCAATATGCAAGATTACGGAATGATGAACGGTGCCAAAGTATTAGAACAAGCAGAATCATTAATCAATAAATAATGGAGGAAACCAACAATGCAAGAGCAAAAAAATCTTGAAGCAATCATGGGTTTGATCATGTTTGGCGGAAATGCAAAAAGCGATGCAATGGAAGCGATTGCTGCAGCGAAAAAAGGAGATTTTGAGTTAGCTGATGCAAAAATCAAAGATGCGGAAGAATCTTTAGTGCAAGCTCATCACTCTCAAACAGAAATGTTAACACAAGAAGCACAAGGTAATCATATGGAAGTGACTTTATTAACGGTTCACAGCCAAGACCATCTGATGACTTCGATTGCATTTACAGATTTAGCAAAAGAAATCATTGATTTATATCGACGTTTAGATGCTTAAAGTAAACTGGTGAAATAGAAAAGAGGAAAGAAACATGGATAAATTTGTTGCATTTATGGAGAAACATTTTATACCTGTGGCATCAAAAATTGGTGCTCAACGTCATTTAGTAGCGATTCGTGATTCATTTATGGTCAGTATGCCTTTGATGATTTTAGGTGCGTTAGCAGTAATGATCAATAACTTGCCTATTCCTGGTTTCCAAGAATTAATGAATAAAATTTTTGGTGGCGAAGCTTGGAAAGGATTTGGCGCAGCTGCTTGGAATGGTACATTTGCGATTCTTTCAGTTTTGATCGCCTTTCTACTTGCTTATCATTTAGCAAATGGTTATCGTAAAGACGGCGTTTCTGCTGGAGTAATTTCTTTAGGTTCATTCTTCGCATTAGGCGGAGCGTTGGGCATGAGCTCAAATGGTTTATTTATTGCAATTATTGTTGGGATTATTTCAACAGAAATCTTTGTTCGTTTAAGTGGAAATGAAAAATTAATCATCAAAATGCCTGATGGCGTGCCACCAGCTGTAGCTAAAGCCTTTGCTTCATTATTACCTGCAATGATCACGATCTCATTCTTTGCTTTGATTGCTGCGATCTTTGCTGCATTTGGTGTAGATGATATCGTAGGCGCGTTTTATACAATTGTTCAAGAACCATTCATGGGACTAGCCAATTCTTATCCTTCAGCTTTGTTGTTAGCATTCATTACACCATTCTTATGGTTCTTTGGATTACACGGAGCAAATATGGTAGACCCTTTGATGCAAACAATCAATGCACCAGCAATCGAAGCGAATGTTAATGCGATTGCTGCTGGTCATAGCGCACCATACATTGTAAACAAACCTTTCTTTGATAGCTTTGTCAACTTAGGTGGTACAGGGGCAACATTAGGTCTGTTACTAGCGATTTATTTAGTGGGACGTAGAAATAAACCTTATATGGTTGTTACGAACTTGTCGATCGCACCAGGTGTTTTCAATATCAATGAACCAACAATGTTTGGTTTACCAATCGTATTGAACCCAATTATGTTTATTCCGTTTATTTTAACCCCAATGGTTTTAGTATCTGTTGCTTATTTTGCTACTGCTACCGGACTAGTTCCAGCTGCAACGGTGATGCCACCATGGGTAACACCACCAGTAATCGGTGGGGTATTAGCAACAAAAAGTATCGCTGGCGGTGTCTTAGCTGCTATCAACTTAATCTTATCTGTCTTGATTTACCTACCATTTGTGAAAGTAGCGACAGTTCAAGAAAAAAGAAAAGAAGCATTAAACGGCTAAAAGCACATAAAAGAAAGAAACAGCACATACAATCAAAAGTAGCTATTCTTTAGTGAAAAGATCTTGTTTCGTTTAATGAGCGATCAAAAAAAACAGTTGTCTGACAGAGGTCATGACAACTGTTTTTTTTTGGATAAATGGCTCAAGGATTGCTTTCTTTTTTCTTAGTGAAAAAGAAGGATAAAAGGAGGTTTTTTTGGAGTTTAAAAAAACCATTTCGATAACAAGCGTGCTATAATAGTGCAAATGTATAGGGGAGTGAAAGGACGAAATGAAAGGTTATGAGTTGGTTAAGATCAGAGAAAGACCTGAATGGTTGGAACAGGCAGCGCAATGGTTTACGTCAAAATGGCATCTTCCGCTTTCCTTTTACCAAGAGAGCATGGAAGATTCTCTTCAATCATCTAACGCTGTTCCTCAATGGTATATAGTCGTGACGTCAGAACAAAAAATTATCGCTGGAGCAGGGGTCATCGCGAATGATTTTCATGATCGTCCAGATTTGACTCCGAATGTTTGTGCATTGTTTGTTGAAAAAGAGTATCGTAATCAAGGAATTGCCAAAGAGATTTTATCATTTATTCGAGAGGATATGGGAGCGCTTGGGATTTCGCAGCTCTATGTAGCGACTGACCATACAGGTTTTTATGAAAGATATGAGTGGGAATATCTGACGACGGTACAAGATAATGAAGGGATCCCGGTTTATTTATATCAACTAGCGATTTTTACAACGTGACCGGAGTTGATTACTCAAAAGGGTTCTTTGTCTGAGCAGTAATCTTTTGTTTCTGGTGAGCAATGCCAAGAAAAATCGGAAATTGTTTCTTGATGCTATTTTTGTTGGTATATTGGTTATTCGAGTATTATTTAGTGGACGGTACTATTTTTTAGCTAAAAAAAAATTCCAGGAGCAATAGAAAGTTCTATCAGTCCTGGAATTTAGAATGGTTGATTTGTTGGAAAAGCATGAATGAGCTCGCTGTCCTAAATAGGCGTTCCGTCTTTTTACCGAAAAATTAGGAAGCTTTCTTATTCATTCTTTTTTTCGCTCTTTTTTTGTTTTTTTTTCTCGTCATAGATGAAGACATTACGTACTATTTTCAAAATAGGACGTGCAGTCAAAAAGATCGCTCCTACTAGATAACAATAGGTACTATAACGGTCTGGAATATCTGTTAACAACGCTACGCTTCCAAAAATATAAAAAATCCCTGTTAATAAATCAACTGCAAGAGACAATAATGTATAGCGGTTCTGGAAATAAAGACGAAAACGTTGTCCAGCAATTTCGATATCTTCTTCTTTCCCAATATCTATTTCATGGCTTTTTCGTTTTATTTCTGGCATCTCTCACTCACCTATCTGTGAACAAAGCTAAGGTTTCAAAACAACTTTGATATTTTTATCTTCTTTTTTGTCAAAAATCTCGTATGCTCGGGCAGCATCAGCTAAAGGCATCGCATGTGTGATGATTTGGGTTGGATCGAACAGACCCGCAGCAATCATCTCGTAAATTTTAGGCATCAAATGAACAATCGGTGCCTGACCATGCTTCACTGTGATATCTCTCATGAAAAATTCTTGTAGTGGGTACGAAGAAGCTGGGGTCATATAAACACCAGTGATTTGTACGGTTCCAAATTTTTTGACAGCTTGCGCAGCCATTTGGATCGGTGAAATCGTCCCGCTTTGCAAACTAACGAGATTCTTAGCTTTTTCTTTCACTGGTTCCAAGCCATCCATCCCTACACAATCAATGATGACATCAGCGCCACCTTTTGCTAATTCGTAAAGTTCTTTCCCAGCAGACTGAGTATCTTCTAACAAATAAGTTTCTACATGATTGTAACGAGCGGCTTTATCAATACGATGTTGGACCGGATCGACAGCAATCACTCGCTCTGCTCCTGCCATAGCGGCAAATTTTTGTGCAAACAACCCAACTGGTCCTGAACCTAAGACCACTACAGTATCGCCTTTTTTTACGTTGGCATTTTGAACGCTCCAATAAGCAGTTGGAAGGATATCAGATAAGAAAAGGACTTTTTCGTCTGCAAGATCATTGTCAGGTACGATAAACGAAGTGCTATCAGCAAACGGTACCCGAAGATACTCAGCTTGACCACCCCAATGATTCCCATTTAAACGGCCAAAGCCAAATAAACCACCATAAAGTTGATCTGGATTTGAGCGATCACATTGACTTTCCATCTCATGGGTACAGAAATGACAATGCCCACAACTAATATTAAAAGGAATAACGACCCGCTGTCCCTTTTTTAGTTTTTTTACTGCAGGACCTACTTCTTCAACGATCCCCATTGGTTCATGACCAACGACATATCCTTTTTCTAAGACAGCCTCCCCATGATGATAGAGGTGAAGATCCGATCCGCAAATCGCAGTAGCGGTAATTCGAATAATAGCATCTGTCGGTTCCACGATTTTTGGATCATCTACGTTTCTGATTTCCATTTTTTGGTTTCCTTGCCAGGTAACAGCTTTCATGAAATAAAACTCCTTTCTTCAAACCCTATAACATGTCATTTTTTGAACGAACAGCTAATTTCATTCTAAAGGAGGAGCTGGCTTTTGAGTAGTGAAACGCTTTTAGTAAAGGGAAAATCACTTTAAAATAACTAGTGTATTATTTGGTTTACATTGAGAAGCTTTATAGTTAGAAGTATAATTAAATTATGTTGATTTCTTAGGTTAAGTAAATAACAGATTAAAAAATAGATCAAAAGGGAGGTTATTTGTGATAAAAGAAAAAAAGGGAGAACAAATCAGAAAACTGATGGTCACATTTGCTTGTTCAGTGACTTTGTTTGTGATTATTTCCGTAGGAATCATTCAAGTGACGTTTTTTGATCAGGCGTATTTACTCGGTCAAATCGAAAAAACAAAGTATAGCGAATTGGTCCTCGCAGAAGCTGCTCAGAATTTTCGGAAAGAAAACACAGAAGAAAGTGAATTTTCAGAGGTCGTTGCAACGGCACTTTCACCAAGTTTTGTCGAAGAAGCCCTTCGACCATTTATCCAACATACATATGAAGAAACAAATTATGAGCTAAGAGACAGCAATGAGGTGAGTGAGAAAATTGCTCAGGCTGTGGCTACAATTGCAACAAAAAAACAACTGACTATCGATAAAGAGGAGAAAAATAAAATCGAGACAATGATCTTTATTTACATGTATCACTTCCAAAGTGCATTAGGTGATCGATACTTGACTATTTTTATCGAAAACATCGTGTCTGCTCGAAAAATAGTGGTACCTCTTTTTTACATCTGTCTGGGTCTATTGGCGTTTTGGCTAGTCTATTTATATCGGGTAATTAACAAAACACCCTTTTCTTTCCTGCGTTACGGTATGTTTATTTTGGGAACAACTGGAAGTATGTTTTGCGTTTTAGCAGGATTGCTTTATATACAAGACGTTTTACATAATATAGCTTTTCATTCACAAGCGACTTTACAATTAATGACACATTACGTGCAAGATCTACTGATGTATCCAGCGATTATTGGGGGCATTCTTTTGTCTTGTGCTGTATTATTCGGTGGGGGAAGTAAGCTTCTGCAGAAACGGCAAAATAAAAAGTGGCTGAAAACTGGAAGCAGTACCTTAAAAAAAGCCTAAGATAATAGCTAAATAAAAATCATTCGTTGAATGATGAAATACTAAAAAACGACTGTCACTCCCGTTACTAGGAAGTGACAGTCGTTTTTTGTTGCGGTTGTTCCTTGTTGATAGCTTATTGCATCGATCATTCAAACATTTTCTTAGCAGCACGCATCAATGTAGGTATATCTTTGTCATATCTTGGTGTTTTAACAAGACGTGACATTGGAATACCAGCAAAATGGAAAGCAGCGATCTCGCCAGAGCGTACGGCACTTTGTTCCGTAAAGATCATTTGATAAGGTTGTTCGACAAATTCTCCAGTAAATGCCAAGTTCGTTGAGTGTTGAGGAATCACTTTTGGTCGGTCGCTTTTTGCTCGATTATTAAATAATGCAGAAGCATAAGGCATATACACAGGAATATTATTCACAACGCTATCAAAAATCTCGGTTTCCTTCGTTCGAATATTTTCAGGACCAGGATCGACTTTAGAAAGTTGTCCGATCAATTCTTCTAACATTTCTTTCCCAGTCATCTTGATATATTGCTTATCCACAAATTCTCCACGACGTCGAGGGTATAAGAAATATCCCCAAATGACGGTTTCGTTTGGTTTTTGTGAAGTAAAATGTGGTTGGTGATGAACGACGATCGACATGTTGACATCTTTTTGTCCGAGTGGCGTGATTGGTGTAGTGGAGATAAATGAATTCAATGCATTACCAGGGACTTGTGTCGTGATCCGAGTAATTTCATTTAAAAGCAAATGATCCTTAGTTGTTAAAGTGAAACTGACCCATTCACTGGCATCACGATCGGCAAAAAATTTGTCAGGGTTACCTAAATTATAGAAACGTTCACTGGCTTTCTTCCACAAGCTAGAAGCAGCACCATAATCCATATTTTCAACAGCTGGTGTATCGTAGTCACCTAGTGTAGCCGAATCAGTAATTGATCCGTTAGTGAAAAGCACACCCGTATCACCATCAACCACGACGTGTTCTTCCTCATTGGTTAACGTGTTGATCATTTTTAAGCCAGTCACTGTAATTTCATCTTGCATCGGAGTTTCTTTGAATTCCCAATCGACTACGCGGCGGTTCAAAATGATTTGACATCCTTGGTCTTTTAAATAATTGATCAATGGCAACATGATACTTTCATACTGATTGTAGCGAGTTCGGTTTACTCCTACCAAATGTTCGATTTGTGTAAATTCATAAATCATTTGATGCATATAGCGACGAAGTTCTTGGGCAGAACTACGAGTACGAAAAGCAAAAGTTGTTTCCCACATAAACCAAAAGTTTGTCTCAAAGAAGTGAGGATCATCTTTAAAGTATTCTTCAATTGTGACATTATCTAATTTTTCTTCTTCTGAATCAGGCATGGCGATCAGCTTAGTCAATAACAAACGATCTTTATTGTTAAATCCTAGTTTGCCTCCGTCAATAATTCCTTTGCCGCCTTCCATCAAACGTGCTTTATCAAATGTTCGGTGTTTTGCATCAAAATCTCTAGTATCTTCAGCCGCAGTCATTCCTGGTTCGGTGACAGAGGGGATTCGGCTTAAGAGATCCATCAAATCCACGTATGTTCGATAATTGAGCATACGTCCACCACGGGCGATATAGCCCTTTTTGTTTTCTAAGGGATGATTTTTATTCCAATATTCATCGACAACGGTATCCGTTGGGGCACCATCATTGGAGCCATGGTCATCTAAAGAATAAAACGTAATCTGATCACCACGCCAGTTTCCTTCTTGAATCAAATAAACAGCAGCTGCCATATTGGCGATTCCAGCGCCAATCATTATTGCTTTACTTTTTCTCATTGTGATTCCTCCAGTATTTTACAAGTGAACAGTCTGACGATTCGTTTCTTTGACTAGATCGATTCAAATTCATCATACAAATGACGATCATCTTCTAACAAGCCTGTCTTTTTACCAAGATAAACAGCACCCAATGTTAATATGCCTAGTCCAATACCTAGTTTGATCCATTTTTTACTCATAAGATGTTCCTCCTTTGTTTTTTCTCTCGTCCTTCTATGTAAAAGGATAGAACCTTTCATTCTAATTGCCAAATGATAGGGTAACCAAATATCCGAACTTTGGACAGATTGAACAGAGTGTCTAATTTTGAGCAGAAGTAAGTCAATGGAATCGAAAAGTTGGTCAGCTGAAAAAATGGAAAGCTTGGGAAGAAAATCAAGATTGGCAGAAAATCTGGAAAGAATGGTTTGCCAGATAGCAATGAAAGGATATGTAAGAGGTTTGTGTTATTTTATATCTGATGAATCATTAGGTAATTAGAATTATTTTTTTAAAAAAGTTTCATTAGATTTGATTTTAAAATCAAAATTCTAAATAAAATGCTTTCAAAAATAAAAATCGCATAAAAATTTTGTGTTATAGTAAAACTGTTAAAAATTCTATATATAACAAAAAAAGGCAAAATAAAAAAGCACCGAGACAGTGCTTGCTTTAAAAGCTGATAACGGACAATGCCTTATTTTAACTCGCTATGTTGATTTGAATGCTACCAACAAATTGATTATAGCATAATACCAAAGAGTTACAAGTAGAAAAAGAAAATCACTTTGTCTAACTATTCATGATGGTTGGCAATTGTAAAGAAGACAACTTGCTAAGTTGTGTAAATGTTAAAAGAAGGGATGGATAGTGAATGACAAAGGACTATACGATTGGTTTAGATATAGGAACCAATTCTGTGGGCTGGGCGGTACTAACAGATGATTATCAATTAATGAAAAGGAAAATGAGCGTTCACGGAAATACTGAAAAAAAGAAAATCAAAAAAAATTTTTGGGGCGCACGATTATTTGATGAAGGTCAAACAGCGGAGTTTAGAAGAACTAAGCGAACGAATCGCCGAAGATTGGCTCGCAGAAAATATCGACTCAGCAAATTACAAGATCTTTTTGCTGAAGAACTCTGCAAACAAGATGACTGCTTTTTTGTACGTTTGGAAGAAAGCTTCTTAGTTCCAGAAGAAAAACAATACAAACCAGCATCGATTTTCCCCACGTTAGAGGAAGAAAAAGAATATTATCAAAAATATCCGACAATCTATCATTTGCGCCAAAAGTTAGTCGATTCAACGGAAAAAGAAGATCTCCGATTGGTTTATCTGGCATTGGCTCATCTATTGAAATATCGTGGTCATTTTTTGTTTGAAGGAGACTTGGATACGGAGAATACCTCTATTGAAGAAAGCTTTCGTGTTTTTTTAGAACAGTATGGCAAACAATCAGATCAACCACTAATCGTTCACCAACCCGTTTTAACTATTTTGACAGATAAATTATCGAAGACGAAAAAAGTGGAAGAAATCCTCAAATATTATCCTACAGAAAAAATCAACAGCTTTTTTGCTCAATGTTTAAAATTGATCGTTGGGAATCAAGCGAACTTTAAACGTATATTTGATTTGGAAGCAGAAGTAAAACTCCAATTTTCAAAGGAAACCTATGAAGAAGATCTGGAGTCTTTGTTAGAAAAAATCGGTGATGAGTACCTAGATATCTTTTTGCAAGCGAAGAAAGTCCATGATGCGATCTTATTATCAGAGATTATTTCTTCAACTGTCAAACATACGCAAGCAAAACTGTCTTCAGGGATGGTCGAACGGTATGAACGGCATAAAGCTGATTTGGCAAAATTCAAACAATTCGTGAAAGAAAACGTACCGCAAAAAGCAACGGTTTTTTTCAAAGATACCACCAAAAATGGTTATGCTGGTTATATCAAAGGAAAAACAACCCAAGAAGAATTTTATAAATTCGTCAAAAAAGAGCTAAGTGGGGTAGTAGGAAGTGAGCATTTTCTAGAAAAAATCGATCAAGAAACCTTTTTATTGAAACAACGTACTTATACCAATGGGGTTATTCCTCATCAAGTACATCTAATAGAATTGAAAGCGATCATTGATCAACAAAAACAACATTATCCATTTCTAGAAGAAGCAGGACCAAAAATCATTGCGTTATTCAAATTTCGAATCCCTTATTATGTCGGTCCTTTGGCAAAAGAACAAGAGGCTAGTTCTTTTGCTTGGATCGAGCGGAAAACAGCTGAAAAAATCAATCCGTGGAATTTTTCAGAAGTCGTAGATATCGAAAAATCAGCGATGCGTTTTATTCAAAGAATGACAAAGCAAGATACGTATTTACCGACAGAAAAAGTACTTCCTAAAAATAGCTTACTTTATCAAAAATATATGATTTTCAATGAACTAACCAAAGTGAGCTATAAAGATGAACGAGGTGTGAAACAGTATTTTTCTGGTGATGAGAAACAGCAGATTTTTAAACAGTTGTTTCAAAAAGAGCGAGGGAAAATCACTGTCAAAAAATTACAAAACTTTTTGTATACGCATTACCATATTGAAAATGCCCAGATTTTTGGTATTGAAAAAGCATTTAATGCTTCGTATAGCACGTATCATGATTTTATGAAATTAGCAAAAACAAACCAAAAAGCCATGCAAGAGTGGTTGGAACAGCCCAAAATGGAACCGATTTTTGAGGATATCGTAAAAATACTCACCATTTTTGAAGACCGTCAAATGATTAAACATCAATTAAGTAAGTATCAAGAAGTCTTCGGTGAAAAGTTGCTCAAGGAATTTGCAAGAAAACATTACACTGGCTGGGGAAGATTCTCAGCTAAATTGATCCATGGCATCAGAGATCGAAAAACGAATAAAACGATCCTTGATTATCTAATCAACGATGATGACGTCCCGGCTAACCGTAACCGTAATTTGATGCAGCTGATCAATGATGAGCATCTATCTTTTAAAGAAGAAATTGCAAAAGCAACGGTGTTTTCTAAACATAAATCATTAGTTGACGTCATACAAGACTTACCAGGAAGTCCGGCGATCAAAAAAGGAATTTGGCAAAGTCTTAAAATCGTGGAAGAACTGATTGCGATCATTGGATACAAACCAAAGAATATCGTGATCGAAATGGCAAGAGAAAACCAAAAAACGCATCGGACGAAACCACGTCTTAAAGCTTTAGAAAATGGGTTGAAACAGATAGGAAGCACGTTATTAAAAGAACAGCCAACAGATAACAAAGCGCTCCAAAAAGAACGGTTGTACCTGTACTATTTGCAAAATGGCAGAGATATGTATACGGGAGAACCGCTAGAAATCGAGAATCTTCACCAATACGAAGTGGATCATATCATACCGAGAAGCTTTATTGTGGATAATTCAATTGATAACAAGGTGTTAGTTGCTAGTAAACAAAATCAAAAGAAGCGCGACGATGTGCCGAATAAACAAATAGTCAACGAGCAACGGATCTTTTGGAATCAACTGAAAGAAGCCAAATTGATTAGTCCCAAAAAATATGCGTATTTAACCAAAATTGAACTGACACCAGAAGATAAAGCCCGTTTTATTCAGCGGCAATTAGTCGAAACGAGACAAATCACGAAACATGTTGCGAATATTTTACATCAATCTTTTCATCAGGAAGAGGAAGGAACAGATTGTGATGGGGTACAGATCATTACGCTAAAAGCAACATTGACGAGCCAATTCAGACAAACTTTTGGGCTTTATAAAGTACGTGAGATCAATCCACATCATCATGCGCATGATGCGTATTTAAATGGTTTCATTGCGAATGTTTTGTTAAAACGGTACCCTAAATTAGCACCTGAATTTGTCTATGGAAAGTATGTCAAATATAGTTTAGCAAGAGAAAATAAAGCTACCGCTAAAAAAGAATTTTATTCCAATATTTTAAAGTTCCTTGAATCAGACGAACCGTTTTGCGATGAAAATGGGGAAATTTATTGGGAAAAAAGCCATCATCTCCCACGGATCAAAAAAGTTCTTAGCTCCCATCAAGTGAATGTAGTGAAAAAAGTCGAACAACAAAAAGGTGGTTTCTATAAGGAAACGGTCAATTCAAAAGAAAAACCTGATAAACTGATCGAACGGAAAAATAATTGGGATGTGACGAAGTACGGTGGTTTTGGAAGTCCAGTCATTGCCTATGCCATTGCGTTTGTTTATGCCAAAGGGAAGACACAAAAGAAAACCAGGGCAATTGAAGGAATTACCATCATGGAACAAGCGGCTTTTGAAAAAGATCCGACTACATTTTTAAAAGAAAAAGGCTTTCCTCAGGTGACAGAGTTTATCAAATTGCCAAAATATACCTTGTTTGAGTTTGATAATGGGCGCAGAAGATTCCTGGCAAGTCACAAGGAGTCGCAAAAAGGGAATCCTTTCATCTTATCGGACCAATTAGTAACCTTGTTATACCATGCGCAACATTATGACAAAATCACCTATCAAGAAAGTTTTGATTACGTCAATACTCATCTTTCTGATTTCTCAGCCATCTTAACCGAAGTTCTCGCTTTTGCAGAAAAGTATACACTTGCGGATAAAAATATAGAGCGAATTCAAGAACTCTATGAAGAAAACAAATATGGAGAGACTTCGATGATCGCACAATCCTTTTTGCAGTTGTTACAGTTCAATGCGATAGGTGCTCCAGCAGACTTTAAATTTTTCGGAGTAACGATCCCTCGAAAACGTTATACCAGCTTAACAGAGATTTGGGATGCTACGATCATTTACCAGTCGGTCACTGGTTTATACGAAACGAGGATAAGGATGGGTGACTTATGGGCTGGCGAACAGTAGTAATCAATACCCATTCTAAACTGACTTATGCAAATAATCATCTGGTATTTAAAAATGCGCAAAAAACGGAAAAAATCCATTTGTCTGAGATCGATATCCTTATTTTAGAAACAACCGATATCACGATCACGACAATGTTGTTGAAGCGTTTAACAGATGAAAAAATCTTAGTGATATTTTGCGATGACAAGCGATTGCCGTCATCGCAATTATTCTCCTATTATGGGCGACATGATAGTAGTTTGCAGTTATCTAAACAAATTCAGTGGGAATCGGACTTGAAGGGCATAGTTTGGACAACGATCATTGCCCAAAAGATCCATAACCAATGTCGTTTTTTACAAGAAAATGATTTTGTTGAAAAGGCATCTGCGCTTTCCAAGTTATCAGAAGAATTGGAAACATTTGATCCGACGAATCGTGAAGGGCATGCGGCAAGAATCTACTTTCAAACGTTGTTTGGTAATCAATTCACGCGGGAGGAGTCGAATGAAATCAATGCGGGGTTAGATTATGGTTATACGCTGCTAATGAGTTTGTTTGCAAGAGAAATCGTTAAAAATGGTTGTATGACACAATTTGGTTTAAAACATGCGAACCAATTTAATGATTTTAATCTAGCAAGTGACTTGATGGAACCATTTCGTCCGCTAGTTGATCAAATTGTTTATACATATCGTGATCAACCTTTCCCGATTATCAAAAGAAGGCTGTTTGATTTGTTTTCACAAAAGTATTTATATGGGAAAAAAGAAATGTTCTTAACGAATATCGTGACGGATTACACCAATAAAACGATTAAAACATTGAATAATGAAGGGAAAGGAGTTCCTTATTTCGGAATATGAGTTATCGTTACATGAGAATGTTATTAATGTTTGATCTGCCGACAGAGACGAGCGATGATCGAAAAGTTTATCGAAGGTTCAGAAAGTTTTTACTGAGTGAAGGCTTTATCATGCATCAATTTTCAGTATATAGTAAGTTGTTGTTGAACGGTACTGCTAATCAAGCGATGCTCGGTCGATTAAAAGCCCATCATCCTAAAAAGGGCTTAGTTACCTTACTAACGGTCACTGAAAAACAATTTTCACGAATGGTTTATTTGTGTGGGGAAAAAGACCTGAGTCCAGCTAATTCAGACGAACGAGTCATTTTTTTAGGAGAGGATGTGGAGGATGAACCTTAACTTTTCTTTATTAGAACAACCGATAAGCTTTGAAAAAGCGCTGATTTTTGTAATTGAAGATGTGGAAGTTTTTTCAAAAGTCGTTCATGGAGTTTACCAGTATGGTGAAAATAGCATGTTAAAGTTTTTCAATGATAAATTACAGCTACTCAAACCATCAGAATTGATGGTTGTGACGGATATCTTAAGTTTTGATAGCCAAGCTCCAACTACATTGAAGCTGATCTATGCTGACTTAGAGCAACAATTAAATGAAAACATCGAACTAAAATCAAGGATTGATCAATTAACCACCAAGGTTCAGGAATGGATTAGTGAGGAACTCTTAGAACATGAATTAGATTTAGTCTGTAAAGAAATGAGTATGGTTGAGCTATTCAAAGCATTAAAAATAAGAATTACGACGCAACCAGAATCAATTTTTCAAAAAATAATGGAGATTTTACAGATTTATAAGTATCTAGTGAAAAAGAAATGCTTGGTTTTTATTAATGTTGGAGCGTACTTAACAACCACAGAAATGGCTGAACTACAGGAATATATTTCTTTGTGTCATATGCCTGTCCTTTTTATCGAACCACGAAAAATAAAAGGATTGAAGCAAACTGTTTTAGATCAAGACTATTTTTTGTGTGAAGAAATGTGGTAAAATAAGAACAATCAAAATAACAAAAAAACAGCATGAATGAGCATTCAAGACGAAAGTTTTGCTATGGACGAGTAGCGCGATTACGAGATCTTGTAAGAAAAAATTTTTTCTGCGAGGTTTTAGAGCTATGTTGTTTTGAATGCTTCCAAAACTAAGGGTTCAACGCAGTACACATTGAGTTTGTTTTAGAGCTATGTTGTTTTGAATGTTTCCAAAATGTAGAAGCGTTGTGCTTTACTCGATCGCTGTTTTAGTTTTGTGTTATTTTGAGTGCTGACCTCATCAACTATGATAAGAGGTAGCTTTAGAGTTATGTTGTTTTGAATGAATGAAGATGAGAGTGGGACAATAGTCAGAAAAAAATCTGATTATTGCCCCATTTTTTTTTGATTTTAAGGTACACAAAAAGCACACAACCTTGTATGATTAAAGTGCCTAAACAAAAATCAAAGGAGTGTGCCTTATGTTTAAAAATTATACCATCAACCAAACAACTTTACCACTAGATGTAGAACATTATATTCCAGAAACGGATGTTGCCTTTGCGGTTCACTCGTTAGTAGAAGCAATCCCGCAAGCGCTCTTCAACCAAATTGAACAACAGCTGGGACGTCCAGCCTATCACCCCAAAATGATGTTGAAAATTCTTCTTTATGCCTACACGCAACGTGTTTTTTCTGGCAGAAAGATCGAATTTTTATTAGACGATAGTTACCGTATGCGTTGGCTAGCCAATCATGAACAAGTGAGTTACCGCACGATCAATCGATTCAGAAGTCAGGAAACGACAGCTCAGCTTCTAGCAGAGGCTTTTGTGTTGTTTCGCCGTCAACTGATAACCAATCAAGTGATAGATAATGAAGCCATCTTCGTTGACGGTACGAAAATTGAAGCAGACGCCAATAAGTTCAGCTTTGTTTGGCGTAAAGCCACCACTCGGTGTGAACGGTTGTTAGATGAAAAATCAGAAGCTTTTTATCAAACGCTTTATC
This sequence comes from Enterococcus sp. AZ078, assembly GCF_051714985.1. Taxonomy (NCBI): domain Bacteria; kingdom Bacillati; phylum Bacillota; class Bacilli; order Lactobacillales; family Enterococcaceae; genus Enterococcus; species Enterococcus sp. AZ078. Next base: position 2,643,454 of record NZ_JBIOSW010000001.1, on the reverse strand, counting down.
AAGAGGAAATTCTTCCTTGCTTAAAAGAAGAAAGTCAATCCGATGGATTGACGAGCGACCAGTTAGAAGAAGTCGCTCATCATTTAGAAGCTGAACTCCATGAAACACAAGTACAATTAACACATGAAAAATGCAAAGAAAAGCAAAGTCAACTAAAGAAAAAAAGAAGAATGTATAAAAAATATCTCCGACAGGTACAAACGGATTATCTGCCAAGAAAACAAAAGTATGAACGGTATGCTCAACTATTTCAAGAACGAAATAGCTTTTCAAAAACAGATACTGATGCCACCTTTATGCGGATGAAAGACGATTATATGCGAAATGGACAGCTCAAGCCAGGTTATAATTTACAAATCGCCACCGAAAATCAGTATGTTTTGAGCTATGAATTATTTCCAAATCCCACAGACACCAAAACATTGAATCCATTTTTAGACAGTTTTTTAGACCGACATAAGGAGTTACCGGAGTACATTGTGGCAGATGCAGGGTATGGTAGCGAAGAAAATTACATGTATATCAACGATGTTCTACATAAAACTCCCTTAATTACATATGGCAGTTATCACAAAGAAAATAAAAAGAAGTACAAGGATAATCCGTTTAACGTGGAGAATTGGCGTTATCTTGAAGAACAAGACACCTATATTTGCCCAGCGAATCGTCCGGTACCGTTCAAAAATTATAGTCGCAGAAAAGATAAAGGTGGCTTTATTCGAGATTTCAAAATCTATGAATGTGAGGATTGTCGGAACTGTTCAGTTCGTCGTCAATGTACGCGTGCGAAAAGTGAACAAAAGCGAAAAATTCAAGTAAATAATAATTGGCGCTATTTCAAAGCAGAATGCAGAAAAAAGCTTTTAGAGGAGAAAACTGGTTCGATTTATCGGAAACGAAAAATTGATGTCGAACCCGTGTTCGGACATCTAAAGGCTCATTTGGCGTTCCATCGTTTCCATTTGCGTGGGAAACAAGGAGCAACGATTGATATTGGTTTGGCACTGATGGCATTAAATTTAAGAAAATTAGGAAAATATATGGAGAGGAAAGTGCGCAAAACAGAAAAAATAAGTTCTATTTTGACAATAAACATCAAAATCGAACTTATTTTCTTTTTGAGAAAGAACTATTGTCCCACTCTCTCTTTTTTTACTTATATATAGGAAAGTGTCTTCAGTTGTTGAATCTGCTAAGTTTTGATCATTGAAAGGGGGAATCGTGCCTTTTAAAAATGAATGGATATGTTTACGGAACAGGACACAATTGTTCAGTCTTTTCAGCATTGAAACGAATTTATTTTCTCAAAGAAAAGATGAGTTGCTAATTTCGTGCTTTTTCTCTATCATCAAACAGTAGGCATTTGTTCGTGAACTAAAATGAATGTGAGAGGGGACAGTGAGATGTTTGATACAAATTTGATAACTTATTTGGACTGGTTGATCGCAATTTTGAATATTGCTTCAATCATTATTTTGCTGGTAGGGATTTTTTTAGTCTTAAAAAATCTTTTTGACTGGCACCCACTGAAAAAAGACTACGAACAGCGTAATTTCCGAAATGCGGAAGTACGCAAATTATTGGCTAGTTATATTTTGCTGAGTCTAGAGGTGCTAGTGGTAGCAGATATCATTGAATCAGTTATCAAACCAACTTGGACAGATATTTTAAAATTAGCAGTGATCATCATTATTCGAACGATTATTTCCTATTTCTTGAATTTAGAAACACAAGATAAAAAGCAAGTAAAGGTAGGAACACATAATGGAAATTAATTTGATCGAGAAACTTGCCCCTTATTTGGAACTATTAGTCATCGTATTAGACGTTTTTGCTATTTTAATCATTCTCTGGGGTGCCTGGTTAGCTATCAAAGATTTTCTCTACTTTTCTTTTACGGAACGAAGAATCAAAGCAGAGCGGATTAACCAAAACAATGCAATCAAAAAAATGTTAGGTGGCTATATCTTGTTGAGTTTAGAAGTCCTGATCTCAGCTGGTATCATTGAGTCCATTATCAAACCAACCTTGGAAGATGTCTTCCAGTTAGCTGCTTTGGTTGTGATCCGAACGATCATTTCGTTCTTTTTAAATAAAGAAATCGGCTCGGATGCACGACAATAAGTTATAAGTATCACTCAACTCGTTTATTATGGTGCGCCAACGTAGAAACATTTGCAATATAGAAAAAATCTCAAAACGACTTTCCATGTTTTGAGATTTTTTGTTTTGCTTTTTAATTGCCTAACATCGGCCAGTTTATAGAACGAACGTTATTAAACAGTTGTGCTAACAACTTGGTTTCTTAACTGGAAGCTGGCTTTCAGTGAAGCATACGCCGGCTTTTCCTAGCACGGCTTATCGAACTGCTTGAACTGCCCAGACAATCGATTTTTCAATTGTGTCTACGGAAACGGGAACAATTGTCGGAAACTGTTCTGCTTCTGGCGTATAGAGAGTTTTTTCACATAAAATTCGAGTGTTTTCTTGTTGTGCAGCACTTTTTATCGCTTCGTCTAAGTGCTGATAAACAACGGGATCGACTTCCATATCGAAAGTAGTGACGGACTCTAAGGCTTCTCGGTAAATCAGATATTTTACGTCTGAGTTGGTAACGATACGGACGTGGAGTTTTGTTTTATTAATGCGTAAAATGCCACTTAATTCAATAACGAAAGCGTCCAAACAATTGATTTTAAGTCGTAGTCTATAAGGTAATTGGGCTAACCATTGGTTGAATAAAGGCTGTATTTCGGCTAATAAGGATTGCTGTTCTGGGGACAAAAGATAAAATTTTTCAGGTACAAAGAGTTGATAATTATCCCATGCGGTGCGCATCAAACGAATTAAAGCGCGTTCGAATGCTCGGTTACCGATGAATTTTCGATTGAAATAGCTTTCAAACTGGATAATCAGTTGCTTGATTGATTGGCTATCTTCAATGAAAACTTGATGGAGGTGACAGAAGTCTTCTTCGATTGCTTGGTAAGAATTGAAGCCATAATCACTGAGATTAAATAAGATCAAAGCAAAGTATACTTCATTTTCTTGATAATAATGTTTTAGTTTAGTTGTATGCCATGCATCCATCACATATTGATAAATGGGGCGTTTTTGAAGTTCGGCTATAAAATCTTGTTCAATCGATAAGGGATGCCTTTTTTGAGACAAATAGCTGATCAACAATCCAATACGTAAGATCTCACGGTTGTCTTTATCGTAGATACGCCTACTATTAAAGGTTACCGATTCGATAAATTCATCTATTGCCAGGAAGTAGTCTGCTGGAAGTGTTGGGATCTTCAAGGTACCCGTTCGATAAGTCACATTCAATAATAATAAACGACGTTCGATCTCCGTAAATCGTGGAGAGTGGTGTTGGATTTGAATGTCACAATCTTCAAAATAAGCAAGTACTTGTTTTTTTAATGAATACGCTTTGCTAACAGAAATATACTCGATTTCAGTCAGTTGGAGATAATCAGGTTCATTTTCAAGATATAACTGACAAGTTTTAAGAAATAAAGAAGGGCGTGCTAATTTTTGTATCAGGCGAAAACGAGGGATCGTAGGATCAAAATACAAGGAACAAGTATCTTTTTCTCGTTGGCTATAGATGATCTCATCCTTGAGTTCAGTTCGAATCGCTTTGATGTCATTGAGTAACGTTGTTTTGCAGACTTGTAATAAATGGGATAGTTCGTCTAAATCGATTTCTTTTTTGTGATAGAATTGACCGCAAAGAAATAACTGGCGTAAAATATTTTTTTCCAAATAGTATTCAAACATTAAAACTCCTCCGCTTTGTAGATGGTTGAACAATGTACCATTCATTATGCCATGATTTAAAGTTTAAAACACCTTTATTTTTTTTCATATGAATGAAAAAGCTTGTGTTGACAAGCTTTTTTGTTATAAAACGATGTTTTATAAAAATATAAAGAGAAAAAATTCTTGTGAAAAAAATACAATAAAAGTAAAAAATGGATGAGTAAACGGATAAATAAAATAATTATTTTTTTAATATACGTATTTATTTTTAAACACACTTAAGAAACAACAGTTTTTTATCTCATGTTTTTATAAAATATTCGTTATTATGAGTAGAAAATTCTGAAAAATCAGACTTTCTTTATTTTTTTCTAAAAAAAGGGGTTATTTTACAATGTTATAAAAAAAATTATCTCATTTTTTGTTCTATAGTCAGTAGTGTGATACAGATGGATGGTTTCATCTGCAGTTACAAAATCGTTGGCCAACGAGAACAATATGGAGGTAATAGACATGAAAGATATGGATATCAAAGCCGTCTTTATTGGCGACAAATCAGAAAATGGCGCATTTTACAAAATGCAATTGAACAAGATGGTCGATGAACATTTAGGCTGGAGAGAGAATTATCTTCCTGGTGACGTTGCAGCCATTAGTGAAGCCGACAAACAAGCACCTCGATATATCGCCACTCGTGAGCATATGGTGGAAGTCTTGGATGAAGTCAGTCAACGGATGCGTGCAGGATCAATCCCTTGGCATTCTGCTGGGCGTTATTGGGGTCAAATGAACGCTGAGACATTGATGCCTGCCTTGCTTGCTTATAACTTTGCTATGCTTTGGAATCCGAATAATGTGGCATTGGAATCTTCTATGGCAACTTCACAAATGGAGGCAGAAGTAGGGCAAGATTTTGCTGATTTATTCAATATGACCGGTGGCTGGGGCCATATCACAGCAGATGGCTCGATCGCAAACCTTGAAGGTCTTTGGTATGCACGTTGTATCATATCTATTCCCCTTGCAGTGAAGGAAGTTTATCCTGAAAAAGTCAAAGATAAAACAGATTGGGAACTATTGAATCTTTCTGTCGAAGAAATCTTAGAAATGGTTGGAACCTTCAGTGATGAAGAATTAGATGCTGTCAAAGCAGCTTCATCTCGTAGTGGGAAACACCTCCAAGAACTTGGCAAATGGTTAGTGCCACAAACGAAGCATTATTCATGGATGAAAGCTTTAGACATTTGCGGGATTGGGTTAGATCAAATGATCGCTATCCCAGTTCAAGAAGATTATCGTATGGATGTTGCTATTTTAGAAAAAACGATCCGTGAATTAGCCGCACAAAAGATTCCAGTCCTAGGTGTGGTAGCGGTCGTTGGGACTACGGAAGAAGGCCAAGTGGATAGTGTAGATAAAATCGTCGAATTGCGAGAAAAATTATACAAAGAAGGAATTTATTTCTATCTTCACGTTGACGCAGCTTATGGCGGATATGCACGTGCATTGTTCTTAAATGAAGCAGGCGAGTTTGTACCTTATGAATCTCTGCCAGACTTTTTTGAAGAACATCATGTATTTAATTATGATGTTTCCATTGATCAAAGTGTTTACGATGGGTTCAAAGCAATCTCTGAGGCAGATTCGGTCACGATCGATCCGCATAAAATGGGCTATGTTCCTTATGCTGCTGGAGGTATCGTAATCAAACACAAAGAAATGCGCAACATTATTTCCTATTTTGCTCCTTATGTTTTTGAAAAATCAGTAAAAGCACCGGACATGTTAGGCGCCTATATTTTAGAAGGATCAAAAGCCGGGGCAACGGCTGCTGCTGTTTGGACTGCTCATCGTGTATTGCCATTGAACATTACTGGTTATGGTCAATTGATTGGTGCCTCGATTGAAGCAGCTCAACGTTTCCGAGCATTTTTAGAACAATTGAGCTTTACCATCAAAGGGAAAACGATTGAAGTTTATCCTTTGAATCATCCAGATTTTAATATGGTCAATTGGGTATTTAAAGTCAAAGGATGCACGGATTTAAAAACGATCAATGAATTGAATGAAAAAATGTTCAATCGTTCTTCTTATATGGAAGGGGATGTTTATAGTGAACATTTCATTACTTCACATACGACCTTTATGAAAGAAGAATATGGAGATTCCCCACTTCCTTTCATTGAACGGATAGGTCTTTCGAAAGAAGAATGGCAAAAAGAACAAAAAGTGACATTGCTAAGAGCGGCAATTATGACACCATATCTTAATGATGACAAGATTTTCGAGTTCTATACGCAAGGCATTACCAAAGCCATGGAAAAGACACTCAATGAAATCTTATAACAATAAAAATTAACCGATAAACTGTCTAGTGAAGAACGGTGTTACAGGAAGCTATGATCAAAGAAGATAGATGATGCACGTTGAATTGTTGTATTCAGAGTAGAAAGAGTGGATGTTCAAACGCTTTTCCGATTCAAGATATCAAGATTATGTCAAACTCAGATAGTTGAAGACTAGTGAGTAATCGGGTAAACGCAAGCAGTTCTTTTTCAAAATGAAATACTGCCATTAATTTTTTTCGTTCATAGCTTTTCCCCCCTGTAACGTTCAAATTAGATAGTTTATTCTGTGTTGATGGAAAGAAGGAAAATAACAATGACAGATTCGAAAACTTCACAAATCACTACACTGACTTTCATCGGTATGACTTGTGCCTTAGTTGCTAGTGTTCGGAACATTCCTGATGTTGCAGCCACGGGGTGGACGATGCTTTTCTATATGCTTGTAGCGGTATTATTTTATGCTTTTCCTATTTCGTTGATCTCAGGTGAATTTGCTGGGATGTTTCCCCAAAAAGGTGGACCAGAACTCTGGGTCTCAAATTCTTTAGGACGAAAATGGGGCTTTGTTGTCTCGTGGCTTTTATGGGTTCAAATGTTTCCAGGGATGGTGATGGTCGCTTCAGCGCTAGCACCTTTATTGGGTAATATGATTGATAACGTTCCTTTAGGGTTGAACAGTAAATTTACTTTGATCGTTATTCTAGTCGTGTATTGGATTATTACATTATTAAATTTGAAATTTGATATGGCTAAAATTGGTGGGAAGATCGGTGTTTGGTTAGGTCTATATATTCCATTAGCAATTATGCTTCTTTTAGGTATTTTTTCATGGATCAAAGTCGGTATCCAACCACATGCAACATTAGGTCATTTTTCTTGGGCTAAATTGATCCCTGATGCAGAAACAGCGAAATCATTCGTTTACTTTGCACCAATCATGTTTATCTTTACGGGGATCGAGATGTCATCTGTCTACATCACCCGTTTGAAAAATCCTGTAAAAACTTATACTAAAGGGATCTTTGCTGCATTGATTTTTCTCTTCTTTGTGAATACGTTGAATGCGTTAGTCGTAGCAAATGTGGTACCTAAAGGCCAAATGGAGTTGAATAATATTGCGCAATCCATTTCAATCTATTGTCAGATTCTAGGATTACCACATATCATCGTTAATATTTTCAGTCTATTAGTCTTTGTAGGTGTAGCTGTCCAATTATCTGCATGGGCTTCAGGACCAGCAAAAACAGTCACTGCAAGTGCGAGAAAAGGAGCATATCCACCAAAATTCAATTTTTGGAAAACGAACCAATTTGATGTGTCAAAATCAGTGATCTTAACACAATCAACGATTATTTCGATCTTTGCTTTGTTTTATTTGTTGATACCAGGTGTCAATCAGGCATTTCTGATGTTAGTGAACTCCACGACAGTGATTTATTGTATTGTATATGTCATTATGGGGATTGCTATTTTGAAATTAAGAAAAGCCAAACCTGAACTTGCCCGACCATTTAGAATCGGTAAAAAAGGTGGCAAGGGTGATTTAGGTGCATGGATCGTTGTACTTGTTCTTTTTGCAGCAATTGGCTGTTCGGTAGGCTTGACGATGCAAGCTGGAACGTTGATCAACTTTATCGCAGTAACGGTGATTAGTTTGATCTTATTCATTGCCCCATTATGTATTGATAAAATCAGAAAACCATCATGGGAACAAGAAGTCCAACAAAAATTGAATCAAGAATAAAGAAAAGGTGAGTAAGATGGAAAGAACCACAATGAAGAAAACTTTGACGAACCGGAATATCCAGATGATTGCGCTAGGAGGTGCGATCGGGACTGGACTATTCTTAGGTTCTGCCAAAGCAATCAAGTTGGCGGGACCTGCTGTCTTGCTTACTTATTTTGTTTGCGGCCTCGCTATTTATGGGTTGATGTATGCGATGGGTGAGCTCTTTTTATCCAATAATGAGTTTCAATCGATCGGCGATTTCATCCAATACTATTTAGGCGAACGATGGGCATTTTTAGTCAACTGGACGTATTGGTTATGTTGGATGGGTGCTGGATTGACCGAATTGACAGCGATTGGTTTATATATCCGCTTTTGGTTACCAGCACTCTCTCCCTTAATCAGTGGGATCTTCGCACTCATTGCCTTAGTGATCATTAACGTAGTTGCGGTTCGCTGGTTTGGTGAGTTGGAATCCTTGTTTTCAACTATCAAGATTTTTGGGATTTTATTATTTATTCTTTTAGGGATTGGCGTTTGCTTTTTGTACTTCAAGTCACCAAGAATTGGTGTCAGAGAAAATTTTGATCAGCTCCAAACCATTTTTCCATTTGGACTAACCGGCTTAGTTGCTGCTTTTCCAATGGTTTTATTTAGTTTTGCCGGAGTTGAAATGATCGGTTTAACGGTGGGCGAAACAGCAGATCCACAGAAAAACCTTAAAAAAGCGATCCAATGTTTACCCGCACGTATCCTCTTTTTCTATATTGGAACGATCGTGGCGATTTTGTTAGTCGTTCCTTGGCAATCTTTAGATTTAAAAGAAAGTCCGTTGGTCACGATGTTACAGTTCATTCATTGTAGCAAAGGGGCAGGAGTCATCAACTTGATCATCTTGGTTGCTTCACTTTCTTCCACGAATAGTGCCATTTATAGTACGAGTCGTATCTTATATAATACGGCAAAAGAAAAAAATCTTTCAAAATGGTTTCTAACATTATCTTCTCGGGGTGTGCCCTTGCACGGTATCTTATTTACTGGAGGCATGTTTTTATTAGGTCTTTGTTTACACTTTTTTGTATCAGATAGTCGGATTTTATTTCAATTACTTGCAGGCATGACCACGATTTCGTTCTTATTTGTCTGGTCAGCTATTTTATTTGCCCATCTAAAATTAACGAACAGTCAGTTGAAAAAATGGAAAGATCGACTCATTCTATGTTTTTTTGGTTTGGTAGGAATCAGTTTGTTTTTTGAACCAACTACTCGTGTGATTCCCGTAGTTTCCGTCGTTTGGTTTGGTGCCTTGAACTTGATCTATCAACGGATTCGTCAGACCGCTCCAAAATGATTCGATATTTTTCCCCTATTTTTTTCAGGGCCCTCTGAAATAATTGACGTTAAATCAAGTCTCTCCTACCTATAATAAAAGTATCACAACCGAAAGAGGAGGGATTGCGATGGTCTGGTATAAAGAAACAGCCCAAGAAGTGATGAAGACACTCAAAACGACTCCAGATGGGCTAAACCAAGATGAGCGTATCAGTCGTTTAAAAGAAAACGGCTATAATCATATAGAAGTAAAAAAGAAAGTTAGTCCATTACGAAAGTTTTTGAAGCATTTGACAGAGTTATTGATGATTATCTTATTGGTTGCTTCTTTGTTAAAATTTTTTACAGGAGAAGTGATTGAAGGCAGTATTATTCTGGCAGTCGTTCTCGTCAATAGTTTTGTTGGTTATTGGCAAGAGCGAAAGGCTGAGGAAGCGTTAAACGGCTTAGAAAAACTTTTAGGACAGAACGCGGTGATTTTCACAGAAGGGATCAAAGAATTGGTTCCAGCTAAAGAATTAGTGCCAGGTGATTTGTTAGCGTTGAAAGCAGGCGATGTTGTACCTGCAGACGTTCGCTTGATTGAGGTCCATGACTTCATGGTAGAAGAAGCAGCATTGACGGGGGAGTCGGAAGCAGTTGAAAAGACTAGCGAACGATTGACGACAACCGTCTCAACCGGAGATCAGAAGAATCTGGCATTTTCTGGTACCTTAGTTCAAACAGGGACTGCGATTGGTGTGGTTATCGAAACGGGAGATACCACTGAAATCGGGAAAATCAATCAGGCACTACAATCAGTCCAACAACAAACTACACCACTCGTTAAAAAAATCAACCAACTAAACAAGCAGATCTTTCGTGGGATTCTTTTCCTTAGCTTGTTCTTACTCTTTTTCACGACATTTAGATATGGCTTGGAAATGAACTTCTTATTTTCAACGATTATTGCTTTGATCGTTTCGATGATCCCGGAAGGTTTACCAGCAGTACTTACGATGATCCTTTCTTTAGGTGTGAACGAAATGGCTAAAGAGCAAGCGATTATTAAAGGTTTGCCTTCTGTGGAAACTCTTGGCTCTATGACCGTGATTTGTTCGGATAAAACAGGAACCCTGACAAAAAACGAAATGAGTGTTGTCGAAACAGTGACGGATCAAGAAGAAACCATGTTGGCAATCATGAAAAACTGCCAAGAGATCCAAACCAAAGCAAATCAAAACGTGGCCGAATTAACAGGAAACCCGACTGAACTTGCTTTACTGCGTTACACGGCAAAAGCATCACTACCTTTGGAGCCAGTCAAAGGAAAAATCCCATTTAGTTCAAGCTATAAATACATGGCAACAATGCATGACAAACAGGAACATGCGATTGTTTATGTCAAAGGGGCACCAGAAGTATTACTAGCAAAAGCGAACTTGACATCGAAACAAGTCGGGAAATGGCAAGAGGAAGCGATGAAACTCGCCCAAAAAGGACAACGAGTCTTAGGCTTTGCTTATAAGACACTTGCTCCTGATCAAGAATTAGGTCATGATCAATTGAATGAACTGACCTTTGTAGGGATTGCAGGAATTATCGATCCACCAAAAGAGAGTGCAATCCGAGCAGTCAAAGAATGTCAAAATGCAGGGATCTCGGTGAAAATGATCACAGGAGACCATAAAGACACTGCGCAGGCAATTGCTGAACAAATCGGTCTCAAACACACAAAAAACGTGTTAGAAGGAATTGACATTGATCGCTTATCCGATGAAGAACTAGCGAAACAAGTGAAATCAGTAGATGTATTTGCCCGAACGACACCTGAACACAAGTTACGGATCGTGGATGCTCTTCAAAAAAATGAAGAAATCGTTGGAATGACGGGTGACGGTGTGAATGATGCGCCAGCTTTGAAGCGTGCTGATGTAGGAATCGCTATGGGAATCAAAGGGAGTGAAGTGAGCAAGCAGGCAGCGGACATGGTACTGGGTGATGATAATTTCCATACGATCGCTAAAGCGGTCAAAGAAGGGCGGAGGATTCTCGACAATCTTCAAAAAACAATCAATTTTTTCTTACCAACAGCTTTAGCCCAAGGACTGGTCATTATTTGGGCACTACTCGTTAACCAGCCGTTACCACTGACACCTGTCCAAATTTTATGGGTGAACATGGTTACTACGATCACGTTATCCTATGCTTTAGGATTTGAAAAAGCAGGTAAGGACACGATGAGTCGCTCACCGAGAGATCCAAAGCAAGGGATTCTCACCCGCTACAGTGTGTTTCGAATCTTTTATGTGTCATTGCTGATCATGATTCCTGCTTATTTACTAGCAATGAGCTTTGAAGGACAAGCGCTCCAACAAACCATGCTCTTACAAAATATCGTAGCTGCTCAAGCTGTGTATATGATCAATTGCCGCGAGTTACTGGATCCTTCATTGAATCGTAGTTTATTTGAAAACAAAGCGTTGTTCTTGTCACTCGGGATGTTGGTCCTCTTGCAAGCAGGAGTGATTTACTTACCGATCGCACAACAGCTAATTGGGACAACAAGTCTTTCCCTGACAGAGCAACTACCGATCTTACTAAATATTCTATTACTTTTTGTAATCGTTGAGATCGAAAAGCGGATCAGTAAGATGATCGCCAAAAAAAGAAATGCTGAGTTACCCACGTAAAAAGTACCACCACAAACAGGAAATAAAAGCTTATAAACGTACTCTTTGGCCATTACCAAATAGACATTTATAAGCTTTTGTTAGTTACTTGATCATTGATCGATGTTAAGACAGAGCATAAAAAAACTAAGTGTGAGTTACAAATACGATCGCAACGATAAGTCACTTAAACGATCCAATTCATTTTTTGTCGGGATCGTTGAAAGATAAATGACAGGCATTGGCGGCGTATCGATCGGAATATTTGAAACTAATAGATCATTTTTCTTGATAGTGATATCTGACAATTGACTCAATTCAATTGGCTCCAAGATCACTCGTTTGCCTAAATAAGCATTTAATTCTTGTTGCAAAAAAGCTTTCCATGAAGGTTCCCCTTGAAAAATAAAATAAATCGTTGCTTGATACGGCTGCACGGCTAAAAGTGTCTGTTGGATCAATAAAGAAAGTAAATAAAAGAAATAAGTCTCATTGGTGACCTTTTTGACCATGCTCGTCGATTCTTTAACTTGTTGCAACAAAGCGAATTTATGAGGATATAACTCTGGGTATTCTTGTTCATATTCTTTTAAATAATAGTGATATTGCTTGGTTGTTTGTTCGATCAATAACGGTGATTCATAGTATTTCAGGAGTAGTAAAATCAAATTTTCCGGTAAGTTTGTTTGTTCTAACTCTTTGATAGCTAAGCTTTCTGATAGACGATTTACAAATTCACGAATGTTTGTTTCTGCAGGGTGACGGTGTAAAATATCCAAGATCATAGGCGGGTAAGAGTTGTTATAGTTCCAGCTGTCAAGAAAACAGGAAAAAGCAAACGCTGCTTCTTTATCTTTAAGATAGACCCCTTCAGTTCGGTACAGTTTTTCTAATTCAGGAGCATAGAGTAAAAATAATTGATCCTGGGTAGAAAACAATGAAGTCGGGATCCGACAACCAGCTTTGATCCGAATCGTGTTGATAAAAAACCAACAAATCCCGAATACCTCTTCGGTGTCAACAGCTAACTCAGCTTGTCGTAAACGTTTGAGAAACCGGAAGTAGTGAGATTCATGGATCGAGTAATCCTCGAAGAAATAGTTGTTATGGGTAAACGGCATAAGTAATCGATGATAAAATAGCCGAATGGTTTCTTCTTCACCTGAAAACGACAAACGGTGGCGGTTTTGTTCAATCTGTAATTCGTAGACGACTAATTGTTGATTCAATTTTTTGACATGACGATTCAATGTTTCATAAGACAAGCCGTTACGTGCTAAAAAGGTGGGGGTAGCGACTTCTTTAATCGTTAATAATTCTTTCAATAATTGGACACTGATCGACTGTGTCAGAAAAATTTCCCACAGTTCATTTGTCAGGAGATTCTGTTCGTTTTTTAGTTGAATCCCTGATTGGTCACTATTGATTAGCCAGCCTTTAGGTAATTGGGTTTTGATTGTTTGAAGATCAGAAAAAATCGTACGCTCTGTGGTATTGACAGCTTCGGCCAATTCGTTCACAGTTATTTGCGAGTGATTCAGTAATAGTTCCACTAAAGAGACTTGGCGTTTGATATCTTTTTCAGTAATGATTTTTTTCATTAAAGAATACATCGGATCAACCTTTCTTTGTTAAGTATGACAAGTGAGGAAGACACTCGTTTCGCCGTATCTTCATAATGAAACCTGATTATTTTAGATAGCGCTTACCATTAGTATAATGAAAAAAGGCACAATATCAAATAAAGGATGAGTTTTTTGGATTTTTTACTTCAATCAGCCTTCGTTTATTTAAAGTAGAAGTTAGCTAAAAAATTTGACTTATACTAAAATAAGTAAAAAGATAGTCATGTGAGAGGAGTGAGTAGAATGGAAACTAGACTAAACGATTATCGCCGCTTACTAGCGATTGCTCAAGCTGGATTGCTTTATGGGAAAGACGTGTTTGACAAAGAACGATATGAAGAGCTGCAAGAAATCTCGTTGAAGCTGCTGAGTGAAGTGGGATTGGAAACAAAGGAAGAATGGACAAGCCTAATAGAAGCTCATGAAGGATATCCAACACCAAAAGTTGACGTACGTGCATGGATCAAACAAGACGAGAAAATTCTATTGATCGAAGATACAAAAACACAAGAATGGTCATTACCAGGAGGATTTGCAGAAGTTGGTTTGTCTCCTAAAGAAAATATACGTAAAGAAGTCAAAGAAGAAACTGGGTTAGAGGTAGAAGTAGGTCAATTATTAGCGATATTTGATACGAATCTGCGCACAGACATCCCTCAAGCCTTTCAGTACTATAAAATTGTTTTTTCTTGCGCTATCTTGTCAGGTAGGTTTGTGGCAAACCATGAAACTTCTAATATGAAATTCTTCCATTTAAATGATTTACCAAAACTCTCGCTGAAACGTACGACCAAAGAGCAACTATTTATTTTAGAAAAAGCTACCTTGCCTTATTGTGATTGATCAGGGAAGGTAGTTTTTTATTTTTAGTGATTTTTTGTTGCAAATGCAATAAAAAAGAGTGAAATCATACTAAAGCTAGGTAAGGGAGGGTTAAAATGGACGAAATCATTCGAGAGATTGGAGCAATTGCCCGTGCCTTGGACTCGATTAGTAACATTGAGTTTCAAGAAGTTGATTTGACAAGAGGACAATACCTGTATTTAGTACGAATCTGTGAACATCCTGGCATTATTCAAGAAAAGTTAGCTGAGATGATCAACGTTGACCGAACAACAACGGCACGTGCGGTGAAAAAATTGATAGCAAAAGACCTGATAAAAAGCATGCCAGATAAAAACAATAAAAAGATAAAAAAACTTTACCCAACGGATCGTGGAAAAAAAGTCTATCCGTTTATCCTTCGAGAGCATCATTATTCTAATCAAGTAGCTGTCAAAGGGTTATCCCAGCAAGAAGTTTTGCAATTACACACACTTTTGCAAAAAGTTCGGAAAAATGTGAGTGAAGATTGGCATTATATAAAAAAAGGAAACAAAAGAATTTATTGAAAGGACTGGAGCGGTGAAAACAATCGAAATCGTAGGGATCAAAGAAACGGAAGTAGAAAAATTACAGGCAATTAGTATCGAGACCTATCAAGCTACCTTTGGTGAACACAACAGTGAAGAATTGATGACGACCTATTTGGATGAAGCTTATGCGCTCGATAAATTGAGGCGAGAACTACAAGAGGAACAGTCAGAATTTTATTGGGCAGTACTAGATGACCGGATTGCTGGCTATCTAAAATTAAATATAGGGCAAGCACAAACAGAAGCAATGGGAGAAGGATTTTTAGAGATCGAACGTATTTATGTCCGTTCGCCATTTAAATCTAAAGGGATTGGATCTAGATTGATCGAATTTGCTGTGCAAAAAGCGCAAGAAAAACAAAAAGAGGCGATTTGGTTAGGGGTATGGGAACATAACTATCCTGCCTTAGCTTTTTATAAAAAACATGGATTCCAACATCATAGCCAACATATTTTTTATATGGGAGATGATGCTCAGACAGATTATCTATATGTCAAAAATTTACAGAAATAAAAGGAGTAGAAACATGGAAAAAATCATCGCAGAACAAAATTTTTGGGAAGTCTTTCCAGAAGCAACGATTGAAGTTTTGGTAGTCGAAGGTATCGATAATCATGTAGATAAAGCCAAAGAAGAACAATTCCATCAACTATTGAATGATGCAGCGAAAGAAGCAAGAGGATATTTGACAGAAGAAACATTCAGTCAAAATGAAGTCATTGCTCAATGGCGTCAAGCTTTTTCACGTTTTAAAACCAAAAAAGGAGCCCGTTCATCGATTGAAGCGTTATTAAAAAGAGCTAGCCAAGAACGTGAATTTTTCCCTATCAACCCATTAGTCGATATCTATAACAGTATTTCTCTAACATTTGGTGTGCCATGTGGAGGAGAAGATCAAGAAAAAATCAAAGGGGATCTTCATCTAGGAAAAGCTCATGGTGGTGAAAGTTTCTTACCTCTAGGAGCAGAAGCTGATGCACCAGCTTTACCAGAAGAAATCATTTATTACGATAACGAAGGAGCAATCTGTCGCAGTTTCAACTGGCGAGAAGCGCAACGGACAATGTTGACGGAAGACACGACTAAAGCCATTTTGGTTATTGAATCAGTCACAAAAGAGCAAGCATCACGTGGCGCAAAAGCAATGACAGAATTGAAAAAACGCGTGGAACAAACATTTGGCGTAGAAGGGAAAACATTTACGCTAACAAAGGAACATCCAGAAATGAACATTTGAAGTAGGAACGAAACGTAGGAAGAAAAAGTAGCTCAACCAATAAGATCACATAGAAAAACGAGGGATTTTTCTATGTGATCTTGTTTTCTCTAACGAGTGTAGTTTTGAATGGTTTCGTTTCACTGTTGTGCCATCAAATCTTATCAAAACAAGACAAACTGACAAAGAATCGTCACAGTCTGTCAAATCTTGTCGGATTTTTCGATTCTTAAACCGAGAATTCTTTGATTATCCGCTTTCATGATATACTTAATGAAAAGGATCAACACCATCAAAGGAGGATCAGAGATGATCGGTAAAACCAGAGTCATGCTTTATGCAGAAAATGTTGAAGTGCTTAGTCAATTTTTTGTCGAAACTCTAGGCGCAACAGTTAGTGAAACGATTGAGTTACCAGAAGAATTTCAAAGTACGATCGTGCAACTTTCACCAGAATTTGAATTAGGGATTTTTCCAAAAGTTTTTGTCCAACGATTTTCGCCAGAAGTGTTAGGTACGACTCCTTCGATCATTTTCTTTACGGATCAATTTGAGGAGATCTATCAAAAAATAGAGAATGCTGGTGAAATCATGGAGAGCAATGGCGTAGAGACGTTCAACTTTTCTGATCCAGAAGGAAACTATTTTGTGATCGGTAAGTTGTAATGTTTGAAATCAGAAGAGGTCCTGGTGTTTGAAAAGGAGATGCACAGGACAAGGAATTTAAATAAATGAATAACAAATTTTTGAAGGAAAGGAGAGACTGTCATGAATCTAATCGCAAAAATGGAAGAATATTCACAGAGACGACGAGAAGAAAAAAGTGAAAAAATCCGTATGAAAAACTTGAAGACAGGGAAAAAGCCAACAAAAGGTTGGGGGAAAATGGTAGATACAGGATATGGTGGCTTGAATTCGTTGACTAATTCTAGTGAAATTAGTAAATATTTTTCGGCAGAAAGTGACATCAAGGGATTCATTGCTGAAGAACAAAAACGCATCGGAAAAGAGCAGCTAAAAAATAGCTAAAGCAAACCGATTTGGTACGCTATTTTGTTTGAAATGCTCCTTTTCTATTAAAAAAACTGTTAAATCAGTTCATAACGATCAAAAAAACTTAAAGTTCGGATTTTGCTTAAAATCCGACTTTTTTGTTTACTTATGTTCTGATTTAGTATATGATTAAACACGTTGTTTTTAAATAATTCAAAATTTTGAGGGACTTTTTTATAAATGTTCGGTTTTAGGGGGATGAAAGATGAAGGAAAAACTACTTTCCTACTTCGAGATTGAAAAATTAGGTACCACCGTCAGAAGAGAAATACTTGCAGGCTTTACAACATTTATCTCAATGGCATATATCTTATTTGTCAATCCAACAGTTTTAGGCGCATCAGGAATGGACGAAGGTGCGGTGTTTACGGCTACAGCATTAGCAAGTGCGATCGGCTGTATTTTAATGGGGGTCTTAGCACGTTACCCGATTGGTACTGCGCCAGCATTAGGGATTAATGCCTTTTTTGCTTATTCCGTTTGTTTGGGAATGGGGATTCCTTGGGAAACAGCTTTAGCAGGCGTGTTCGTTGCTTCTTTGATTTTTATTTTAATCACGATTTTCAAATTACGTGAAATGATCATTGATGCAATTCCAGCTGATTTAAAATATGCGATCTCAGGTGGGATTGGCTTATTTATTGCTTTCCTTGGCTTGAATGAAGGAGGAGTCATCGTTTCAAATGAATCCACATTAGTGGGGTTAGGATCACTAAGCGTAGGTTCAACATGGTTGACGATTTTTGGGTTAGTTGTGACAGCAATCTTATTGATAAGACGTGTTCCAGGAGGTATTTTTATTGGGATGGTAGCTAGCACAATTCTTGGATTAGTGACTGGACTTATTCCTATGCCTTCTCAATTAGTTTCAGCTGCACCAAGTTTAAAGCCAACATTCTTAGTTGCATTGAAACATATCGGAGACATCAACTCACTACAAATGTGGGTAGTCGTATTAACCTTTTTATTAGTTACATTCTTTGATACAGCAGGCACGTTAGTCGGTTTAGCTAATCAAGCTGGTTTTATGAAAGATAACAAAATGCCTCGTGTTGGGAAAGCGTTGGCTTCTGATTCAACAGCTATGCTTGCAGGTTCTTTATTAGGAACTTCACCAGTTGGGGCTTTCGTTGAATCTTCTGCCGGAATTGCTGTTGGTGGCCGTTCTGGGATCACTGCAGTAACGACCGGGATCTTATTCCTATTCGGTTTATTCTTTTCACCGTTGCTATCAGTAGTGACTTCACAAGTAACAGCACCAGCACTGATCATTGTCGGTGTATTGATGGCACAATCGTTACGTCAAATCGAATGGGGCAAGTTAGAGATCGCCATTCCTGCTTTCTTGATCTTGATCGGCATGCCGTTAACTTACAGTATTTCTGATGGGATCGCATTAGGATTTATTTTCTATCCAATTACTATGATCGCAGCAAAGCGTGGAAAAGAAGTATCACCGATCATGTATCTGTTATTCTTTGTCTTTATTGGCTTCATGTGGATACTGAACGTTAGTTAACTTGATTTAGTTGATTATTTTTTTGATGTGTGACAAGTAAAAGAACCTTGGCAAATGGAGATCTCACTATTGTTAGCGAGAAAACAAATGCCAGGGTTCTTTTTTGGAAAAAATTGTTATCGGTAACAACTGAAAGTAAAAGACGATAGCATCAAGGTTTAGGCGTGGTGAAAGAAATAAGGAGAATAATGGCTATTTACTCTCGTTTTTGAAAGCGTTACAATTTTTGCGAGGTATATAATCTTTAACCAATGGAGGAAAGTATGGAGAAAAAATGGTGGCATCAATCAGTTGTTTATCAAGTATATCCTCGTAGTTTTCAAGATACGAATGGGGATGGAGTCGGGGATTTACAAGGAGTGATCGCTCGATTAGATTATCTGCATTATTTAGGGATCGATACGATATGGTTATCTCCCGTATATGAATCTCCTAACGACGATAATGGTTACGATATCAGTGATTATCAAGCAATCATGGCCGAATTTGGCACGATGGCTGATATGGAGGAACTGATTGCAGAAGCAAAGAAACGTGAAATAAAAATCATTATGGATCTCGTCGTCAACCACACATCAGATGAACATGCTTGGTTTATCGAAGCTCGTCAAAGTAAAGAAAATCCGTATCGGGATTATTACATTTGGCGTGACCCAATCAATGGAAATGAGCCTAATCAATTACGGTCGATATTCAGTGGCTCTGCTTGGCAGTTTGATGAAACAACTAGTCAGTATTATTTACATCTTTATAGTAAAAAGCAACCAGATTTAAACTGGGAAAATCCCCATTTACGTCAAGAAATCTATCAGATGATGAACTTTTGGATCGACAAGGGAATCGGTGGTTTCCGAATGGACGTGATCGATACGATTGGGAAGTTACCTGATCAAGAAATAACAAGTAATGGTCCCAAACTTCATGACTATTTACAAGAGATGAATCAAGCTACTTTTGGAAACAAAGATCTGATGACAGTGGGCGAAACTTGGGGAGCAACCACGGACATTGCCAAGCTTTATTCTGATCCCAAGAGAAATGAACTATCGATGATCTTTCAATTTGAACATGTCGGTTTGGATCAACAGGCAGGAAAAGACAAATGGGATTTAAAACCATTAAGTATTCCTGAGTTGAAACATGTATTATCAAAATGGCAAACTTCTTTAGGGAATGAAGGATGGAACAGTCTATTTTGGAATAACCATGATTTGCCAAGGATCATCTCACGTTGGGGGAATGATCAAGATTATCGAGAAGAAAGTGGCAAAATGTTTGCGATTTTGCTTCATATGATGAAAGGGACACCTTATATTTATCAAGGAGAAGAAATCGGGATGACAAACTACCCGATCAAGGATATTTCTGAAGCGCAAGATATTGAAACGATCAACATGTATCATGAACGGTTAACTTTAGGATTTACTCCGGAAGAAATCTTGTGTTCGATCAATGCAAAAGGGCGTGACAATGCGCGTACACCGATGCAATGGGATAATAGTGAACATGCTGGATTTACCACAGGAACTCCTTGGCTACACGTCAATCCAAACTACCAAACGATCAATGTGAAAACAGCCTTAGCAAAGAAAGATTCTATTTTTTATACGTATAAGCAATTGATCGAGTTACGGAAAAACAATGAACTCATCGTCTGGGGAGATTACCAATTGGTAACAGATACGCCCGATGACGTATTTGCCTATTATCGGACGTTGAATAATGAACAATGGTTAGTCGTTTGCAATATGTCTGAAAAAAATCAGCCATACACATTGGCTGATCAAGCGATGACACTGGTCATTTCAAACTATCCACAAAAACAGATACCAACAGGCAAACTGAATTTACGTCCTTATGAAGCTTTTGTTTTGAAGATGAGCAAATAAATGACTTGTCCGAACACCTCAAAAAAGAGTATGATAAAAGAAATTTAGACAAGTGTGAGGACCATGATGAAAGTATTGTTTGATTTGATTCCAAAAAAACAAGAGGAGATGGTACTTTTTCAAGTTCATGAAAAGGTACCATTTTTAACTTCGATTGCTGATATTTTAGAGAAATACAAAGTGGAAACTATTTTAGTGAGAGACTATAAAAAAGAAAGAGATGTCTATTTAGATTTATTCTCGATTTTTTATATCGAATATCTTGATCGCAAATGTTTTTTTTATACGGAAAATGAAGTGTATGAGCGAAGATTGACACTAGCTCAGTTAATGAAAGAACTCCCAGAACCATTTATCCAAATATCGAAAACGACTATTTTAAATATCTATATGGTTAAAGAAATCAATTCGTCGCTTTTAAATGGAAATCTCTATGTCACATTACAAAATACAGAAGAGTTACTCGTTAGCCGTTATTTTTCCAAAGCATTAAAAGAAAAAATTGATCAGACTTTTCGCAACAAGTGACAAGAAAAATGCAAGAAATGACAATCAAACTAGCTTCAATAAGGAAACCTTGTAGAATAAATGTACCTGATAGCTAGTAAGATGAAAAGGAGAGCTCGATGAAATTGATACAACGTATGATGAGAAGTATTGGTATTGGAAGCTTTGCTTTCTTGCTGTTCAAATTAGTTTCACAAACCCATGAGATCACGAGAAATGAGATTCTTTTTGTCTTCTTTCTCTCGGCTTTTATTGGCGTAGTATCGCTGATCGAGCGAATTGAGAAGCTTAATTATCTTCAGATTATACTGCTACATTTTATTAGTACGTATGCCTTTAGTTATTTCTTGTTGGTGCTGTTGAATGGAAGTGTTTCTGTTCATTTTGAGAGATACACGCTAACCTTTGTGAGTATCTATTTCATTGTGTGGCTTTGTTTGATCATCAGGAACTTTTTACGAGCCCGATTGTTAAATAAACGAATCCAAATAATCAATACACGGCATTCAGGAATTTCAGGAAAGAAAGAAGAATAAAACGTGGAACATCTACAAAATTATCTCATTGTGTTAGTATTGATTCTCTTTTTTTTACAGAGATTACTTAAAGAAAGAGCAATCAAAGACACGATGAAAAGTGAAATCATCATTGTATTAGTTGGACTTTATTTAATCATAAGCAACTGGCAAGAAATCATTAAGACTAACCATACACTTATTCTTATTGTTTTGTCTGTTTTGCTGGGATTCATCTTTGGCGTGTTACGTGCCCAAACTGTAAAAATCTATCAAAGACAAAGTGACCAGCAATGGGTAAAAAAGGGAACTTGGCTGACCGTTCTTGTATTTATCATAGGGGTCATCATCAATCGTGTCAGCGTATTGCCTTTTGGTGAAAGCGTACCTGCAGTTGCTGAAACTTTGCATATCGGTGTCTCATTATTAGGTGCCAAAGTAGTTTATCTGAAAAAAGTATAAACCAATCAGCGCATAAACAATACCAATCAGTCGTATTTTTTCTTATTCGGCGGTACCTAGTGACAATTTTTTTGAATCATTCTTTTATGAATGGAATAAGACCTCTCTTCAACAAGGAGAGCATGTGAAAAGATAACAGTATGAAACATCAAGAAAGTAAGAAGACTTCAAAAATGATAAGAAATACCAAGACAATTTTTTGCCGTATCTGTTCTCTACTTATCTTATTTCAAATTTTTGGTGCAGCCCATTGTTTGAAGGTGCTTGAATCTTGTTTCTGCGTTTTTATATCCCCTAAAACAGGTTATATTATTCTTTCTAGGAATTTTACATGCTCTTGTTTTCCCTTGTTACTACAGCCTTTTTTGACAAATAACAAAAATCATACTATGATATGTTACGCGGATATTAGGGGGAGAAAACATGGGAAAACCGATTGAACAAGCGTTAAATGATTGTCTGTTTTTTAGTGTGAAAAAATTAGATCGCCTGTTGAATAAAATGGCAGATGAAGCATTTAAGAAAACGGGTTTGACACCGACATATGGGTTTATTTTATTGATTTTAAAAGAAAAAGATGGGTTACCACAAAAGGATATCGCCCAATTACTTTGTTCTGCACCTTCAACGATTGCTCGTTTTGTCGAAAAATTGGAATACAAAGGCTATATCAAAACAGTCAGTGATGGACGCTTGTCATTAGTTTATCTGACGGATCAAGGACGGGAATTTGTAAAAGAAATCGATAGTAGTTGGGAAGAACTACATCATGCATATCAAGAGATTCTAGGATCTGTAGAAAGTGAATGTTTATCTAAAGCAATCAATTCAGCCACTGAAAAACTACAAAAAAAATAAATTTTTTTAATCTCGTTAGTTGTATGCGCAACTAATTATGTGTTTTAATAAACGAAGAGAACTGAATGGAGGAATCACCATGGCAAATTTTAACGAAACAATCACTTTTCCTTCTGGTGTGACATTACCTAACCGTTTGATGATGGCACCTATGACCACCCAGTTAAGTTTTTATAATGGTGTGATTACGGAAGATGAGATCACGTATTACCAAGAACGTTCGAAGGGACTAGGCGCTGTTATTACAGGGGCTGCGAATGTGCAAGATATAGGAAAAGGCTGGCCCGGTGAACTTAGCATAGCCCATGATGAAATGATACCTAGGCTCAGTGACTTGGCAAAGGCAATCAAAGAAAATGGGGCAAAAGCGATCGTACAAATCTTCCATGGCGGACGTATGACGAGTCGAGCAACGTTATCAGGCGAACAAACTGTTTCGGCTAGCGCAATCCCTGCAGAACGACCTAATGCGGAAACACCACGTGCCTTGTCAGAAGACGAAATCTTAGAAACAATCAAGGCTTTTGGTGAAGCAACTAGAAGAGCGATCGAAGCTGGATTTGATGGTGTAGAATTACACGGTGCTAATACGTATTTGATCCAACAATTCTTTTCGCCACATTCTAATCGTCGTGAAGATCAATGGGGCGGAAGCTTAGAAAATCGCTATCGCTTTATTGATGAAGTAGTGAAAAGTGTGTTTCAAGCTGTCGAAACATACGCAACAGAGCCTTTTATCGTAGGTTATCGCTTTTCACCAGAAGAATTTGAAACGCCTGGTATCCGTTTTGAAGATACCATATGGCTAATGGAAAAATTACGTGAAACAAAATTGGATTACCTTCATGTTTCATTAAGTACGTATGATCGTGTTGCTCGTTCTGAGCAATACAATGAGCAATCGATGCTTCACTATCTCCATGAAACATTGCAAGGAAAAATACCATTAGTGGGTGTAGGGAATGTCCGTAACCGCCAAGATGTTGAAGCGGTTTTATCTGATGCAGAGCTTGTCGCAGTTGGACAGCAACTATTAGTTGATCCCGAATGGGCGGTCAAATTAATGGAAAATCGCGATACAGAACTTGTGACCAAACCATTTGCAAAAGCATATCAAGAACTCTATTTACCTAATCCATTGTATAATTTTTTACAGATCCGTTATCAATCAAATACTAATAGATAAGTGAAGATCTATTAGTAAAGAAAGAAGAGAGAACAATGAAAGTATTGATCGTCTTAACGAATGTGGAAAGATATAAAGGAACCGACCGTCCAACAGGGCTGTGGCTGAGTGAACTGACTCATTTTTATGATGCTTTAGTCAAAAATAATATCTCAGCTGATTTTGTCAGTCCTAAAGGTGGGTATGTTCCTTTGGAGCCGAAGAGTCTGGAAGCGATGGATGAAATCGATTGGAACTATTATCAGGACGAAGATTTCCGTAACCGAGCGTTAGGAAGCACCTTGAGTCCAGCTGAAGTCGACCCAAACGAGTATCGTGCGATTTATTATACCGGTGGACACGGAACCATGTGGGACTTTCCTGAAGCAACGGATCTAGGAAAAATTGCTTCATCGATCTACCAGAATGACGGAATCGTTTCAGCTGTTTGTCATGGTGTAGTCGGATTACTTCCTGTAGTTGACGTTTCTGGTCAACCGATTTTAGCGGGAAAAACGGTCACTGGTTTTAGTAACGAAGAAGAAACAGCGAATGGAACAACGGACAAAGTACCTTTTCTAACAGAAGATGCCTTGAAAGAAAAAGGAGCAAACTATCAAGCAGGACCAGCTTTTACAGCGGTCGTACATGCAGATGGACAGTTGTTGACCGGACAGAATCCTCAATCTGCGCATCAATTAGGAATCAAAGTCGTTGAATCTTTGAAGAAATAAGTTGTTAAGGGAAAAAGTTAAGCAAAAAACGAAAATAAATAGTTCCGATGTAGGCCTTCTTATTACAGCATTATAGTAAGTCTGCCAAAAAACAATCCAATTTAACAATAGAAGAAAACTTTATAAAGTAGAGGGTGGAATCTGAAACGTCCTCCAAAATTTAGATTTTTTAGTCTAACTGTTTGGAGTCGCTTCAGATTTTGCCCTCTATTTCTATAAAAAAATAAAAAGAATGTACAACGTAAGTCTAAAAATTGATTTTTTTATGGAGTATGAGAGGTAAAAAAACATGGTAAAATAAAAGCGGATACATAGAAAGTAATTAAGGAAGGAAGAAAGGAATGATGAAATGGAATTGCTAGAAAAAGAAACGTTCTATTATGAATGTAATGAATATCTAATTGAGCCGGTCAATTGTGCTTTTTTTACTGAGGAAAAGTATCGAGGATATGAAAGTCATCGTGAAGCAGTACTGGCATTTCTTACATATGCTAATCGGGCATGGTGTATCTGGACACCAAAATTTGTGCCTGGATTAACTCAAAAATTTGCCGAAGTGCCAAAAATTGAGGTCACACTAACCCCAGAAGTCGAGGCAAAAATAGAAGCTGGTGTAGATGCCCAAATAAAAGCAGATATACAAGGAAAGATCAAATATCTTCAAGCAGTCGGGCGAAAAGTAAACCTCAAAAAGCTACAAATGGAGTATGAAGAACGCAAACAAGAGCGTTACCAAATGATAAAAGAGCTTAGAAAAGAGCGTGAAGCATTATTGATCAGGTTTCCACAACTCTACGAACGAACTGAAGAAGTAACGCTTACTTATATGAAAGAAACCTCGTTTGATACTTATGACGGCTTTCCCATACGGGTCAATACCGAAATGATGAAAGCTGATGAAATCAGTTCTACAACTTTTTTTGCCAAGGGTGGGGAATACCAAATTGCTTTTTGTAGTTATCTCCAGACCCATCGAACAATCGAAGATTTCCAACGAGTCAATCAACTCTTGTTTCCTGATCGAAGTGAGTTAGTCATTTATCAATGGCATACTGATTTTACCAATTATTATAATGAAGGTAGAAGAGATGATGGAGCGTATTTATGGTCGATCTATGACAAAAAAAGGAAACGATTTACAGTGATTGATATTGCCCTAATTATTCCATAGGTGGTAAAAAGTGTTTAAAAAAGGAGAGTCAAGGGAAGAACTTCCTTGGCTCTCTTTTCTTTAAGGGGAAATCAACAAAATCAAGTACATATTTGTAGTTCGATTACTCCATACTACACTATTATTCATAGATCAAAGTATTTGTTTCTTCTTTATATCTTTTTAGATCTGGAAAAGCAGTGACAATGTAATACTTATGATTTTTTCGAAGTTCGTTCTTCCTTTTTTTGTGAAAAAGTAGTTTTAAATAATTTTATAATTAAAAAGGTTTTATGATGGAATTAAAGGAAAATAGTATGGGGAAGTATAGGAGAGTGATGAAATGGAATTATTAGAAGAAGAAACATGGAATTTCAGAAAAAAAGGTTTTGCTATGAATTATGCTTTTTTTTATGAAGAGAATTATCAAAAGATAATAAGCCATCAAGAAGCTGCATTAGCTTTTCTTAATTACAAAAATAGACTGTGGGCGCTTAGAATTTGGGCGATTAAAACAAAAGATGGAAAGTTTACTAGTAGGGAATATGAAAAGAAGTATCAGGAAACAAGAGAGGAAAAGATTATTTACACTAATTTGCGTTCATTTGATGAAATCAAAGGTTATCCTATCCAAGTAAATCCAGAGTTAATGAATAGCAAAAAAATATCTGTCGAAGAATTTTTTGAAGAAAAAGGAACATATGAACATGCGTTTATGGATAATCCTCAAAATTTATATGGGAAAAAGGAAGATTTTATTGAAATAAACCAGCAACTTTTTCCAGAAAAAAAAAGGTTGGAAATCTATCTTTGGAATAATGAATTTACCCAATATTATAATGGGGGGCGAGAAGGACTTGGAGCATATTTATGGACAATCTATGATGTGGAGTACAAAAAATTTATTGTAATTGATGCTTCGTTAATAATAGATTAATGAGACTGAGATGATAGTTCTTTCTCAAAAAGAAGATAAGTTCGATTTTGATTTTTATTGTCAAAATCGAACTTATTTTTTTATTCTGCAAAAGTTGCCTACTTGATCTAACACCACGGCTGTTCTTATGATCGAAGATTTGCTTCGTTTTTGAGTACATTTTTTGAAACATTAACGGTTACATGATACTCTTCAAATAGGCTATTGGAAAAGAGGGAAATGGATGAGGATCGTGATCATTGGTGGTTCTTTTGCGGGGATCTATGCAGCAATTTCTTTGCGAAAAAGTTGTCCTGACAGTGAAATCATACTTTTGGAAAAACAAGACAAGATTGGGTTTATACCGAGTGGACTCAATTTACTGTTAAAAAAGCAACTCACAAGTAAAGAGCAACTTTATTGGTTGACTAAGGAAGAATTGCAAGCGCTATACGCAATTGATGTGCAAGTACGCACGGAAGTCGTTTCACTTGAAATAGCCACGAAGACAGTGTTTATCCAAAATGGGCGTCAGCTTACTTTTGATACGTTAGTGATTGCAACGGGTTCGAGTCAGCAATTCAAAAATGGAAACAAAAGTACGCAGATCCGTTCTGTTAAAGATATCCACTTAAAAGAATCTTTGGAACAAAGTCTTGCGAAGGCACAAAAGATTGCTGTGATTGGTGCGGGACAAGTAGGACTTGAATTAGCAGAAGGGTTATATCATCAGCAAAAAGAAATCCATCTCTATGAAAGTCGACCAACATTGTTGTTCCGTTATTTCGATCCCGAAATGGTTCAACCGTTAACACATGAGTTATTGCAACGGCATATCCAATTGTTTTTGAATGAACAAGTGCAAACGCTCGAAGAAAACGAGCAAGTGGTCGTAGTGACGGATCAAAAAACAGAAAGCTATGATTTAGTTCTGCTAGCGAATCACACGCGTCCAGACCATCATCTCTGGCAAGATCAGTTGAAGCTAAATGAAGATGGTACGATTTGGGTCGATGAGTATTTGCAGACGTCAGCGAAGGATATTTATGCAATCGGTGATGCGATCCAAGTGACGTTCCAACCGACTCAAGAAAAAATGTATGTCTCTTTGGTCAATAATGCACTACGTACGGCACAAGTGGTCAGTCAAACGATTAGTGGCAAACGTACGAAAGATCCGGGAACCTACCGAGCAATTGGAAATCATTGGTTTGGTTATTTTCTAGGAAGTGTCGGGCTAACGGAAGAAGAAAGTATTTTTTATCCGCAGACTGTCCGTAAAACATATTTGCTTGCCCGCTTAGCTGCGATCAATAGTGAAACGGCGAAAATCAAAGTGATGTGCAATGAAAAGGGACAATTACTTGGTGCGCAGTTGCGAAGTCGTGGAGAGATATTCGATTTATTGGATCGATTCACTCTCGCTATCGAGGAAGGCTGGACGTTAGAGAAATTATTCGAACGGGAGTTATTCTTCCAGCCAGAATATCGGTTGCCGCTTCAATTGATAAAGGTGGTTGATACGCTCGATGAAGATTGAACAATTATTAGAGAAAAAAGAGCAGTTGCAAGTGTTGATTCTTAGGGAAATGGTGTTGCATGGTGGAACTGTAGGCACGAATCAATTAAGGGAACAAGTCAATCTTTCTAAAACATCATTTGATCAATATATAGCAGAAATCCCAATGATCGGTAGGATGATGGGGAAGAAAGTAGCAATCAAAAGAAATGAATTTCAAGTCACATTAGAGTTGGCTGAAGATGTCAGCTTAGAAAAAATCATTCTATTCTTAGTTCAACAAAGCTTGAAATTTAATCTGCTTGTTTATTTATTAGAACATCACCAAGCATCGATCGTTCGTCTAGCGACAGCTTTTAATATCAGTGAATCTTCTGTCTTTCGTAAGATCAAAGAATTGAATCAGTTACTGCAAGAATTTTCTCTACAAATCAAAAATGGCCAACTCTATGGCGAGGAATTGCAAGTTCGTTATTTCTACTATGTGTTATTCCAATTTATCTCTGAATCACAACGTCCCCTTTTCTTACAACAGACGCCTGATAAAGCGCCACTTATTTTAGGGTTGGAACGAGCCTTAGAAACGACATTCTCTCAAGAGTCAGCTAGTAAAATCGCCTGCTGGCTGGGGATCACTCGTAAACGGCTATTGAGTGAAAAAACGACGTTTGCTACATTGAAAGAAAAGAAAATACTTTACCAAAAGGATCGTTTGTATCAAGCACTTGATCCGGTCATTTCGCTTTATTTAAGTCGGACAGCTGCTGAGATCAGTGGCTATGAGCCTTTAATGTTTTACAGTTTTTTTGTCTCGTTTGCTGTGTTATCAGAAGAACATTTTTATCAATATGATTTAACCCGAAGCAAAAAATTACCAACAGCTGTATTAGATACGTACATTAGAGAAACGATGTTGTGGCACTATCGTCCACGAAAGTTGAAGATCAAGGAAGAAAAAGCAGTTGGTTATCAATTAGCTCAAATCGATAATGAGTTTTATTTTTTTCGAGGAGTCATGATGATCTATGAGCCAGAACATCTCTTGCAACAACAGAAAAAGATGTTAGGCCGCTCCCTTAGTCAATTACTCGAACGATTGAAAGAAACAACGCTGACACAACTACCTGCTAAACAAGGTGAAGAAGCTGCTTTAAGTTATCTCATGATTCAGTATGCCAATATTCTTATGATGATCGATTTTTATATTGCGAAATCGGTCACTATCGGAATCGATATTGAAACATTACCGATTTATCGAGTGGCATTTCAACAATTTTTGTTAAGAGAGCTAAAAGGAATCAGTGGGATTGAGATTGAAAATCGACAACCAGGGAAAAAGTATGATTTAGTGATCACATTTAATCAAGAAGATCCTCATCAAAATTATTATTATTTATCAGAGTTTGCTTCAAGCTATGATATCGCAAGGTTAAAGCAAAAAATCGAAGAAGAAAAAAAAGCAAAAAATTAAAAACTGTCAAAAAAACAGAAAATAAATGTTTTTTTGGCAGTTTCTAAAAAATGAAACGGTGTAAGATAAAGATAAATTTAGAAAGCGTTTGCAGATAATGGAGGAGATCAGAATGACAGAATCAACATACATCATGGCGATTGACCAAGGAACGACAAGTTCACGAGCAATTATTTATGACAAAAAAGGTAGACATATCGGTAGTTCACAAAAAGAATTCACGCAATATTTTCCTAAAGAGAGCTGGGTGGAACATGATGCGAATGAAATCTGGAACTCCGTACAGTCGGTCATTGCAGGGGCATTCATTGAATCTGGGATCAAACCGAATCAAATTGCAGGCATCGGGATCACTAACCAACGTGAAACGACGGTGATCTGGGAAAAAGATACTGGACGTCCGATTTATCATGCTGTGGTCTGGCAATCTCGTCAATCCGCATCAATTGCTGATAATTTAAAAAAGGAAGGCTACCAAGACTTTTTCCATAAAAAAACAGGTTTAGTGATTGATGCCTATTTTTCTGCTACCAAAATACGTTGGATTCTTGACCATGTAGAGGGAGCGCAAGAACGTGCTGAAAAAGGCGAATTGCTTTTTGGTACGATCGATTCATGGCTGGTATGGAAATTAACAGACGGTCAAGCACATGTGACGGATTATTCCAATGCAAGTCGGACGATGTTGTTTAATATTCACGATCTTGATTGGGATCAGGAAATCCTTGATCTTTTGAACATTCCTCGAGCAATGCTGCCAAAACCGACTTCTAATTCAGAAATTTATGGTTATACACAAGGGTATCATTTCTATGGAAGTGAAGTGCCGATTTCTGGGATGGCTGGTGACCAGCAAGCTGCTTTGTTTGGACAAATGGCTTTTGAACCTGGAATGGTCAAAAATACGTATGGTACAGGATCATTTATCGTCATGAATACTGGGGAAAAACCCCAACTATCCAAGAACAATCTATTAACGACGATTGGTTATGGAATCAATGGCAAGGTTTACTATGCACTGGAAGGGAGCATTTTCGTAGCAGGTTCTTCCATCCAATGGTTGCGAGATGGGTTGCAAATGTTACAAAAAGCAAGTGATTCCGAAGAAGCAGCAAAACGTTCCACAAGTGAGGATGAAGTTTATGTCGTGCCAGCATTTGTTGGGTTAGGGGCACCTTATTGGGATCAAGCTGCGAGAGGTTCGATGTTTGGGTTGACACGTGGGACGACCAAAGAAGACATTATCAAAGCAACCTTACAATCGATTGCATACCAAGTAAGAGATATCATTGATACGATGCAAGAAGACACAGGGATCAAAATTCCAGTCTTGAAGGTCGATGGAGGAGCAGCGAATAATGAATATTTGATGCAATTTCAGACAGATATTTTAAATATTCCGATCCAACGAGCAGAAAATCTGGAAACTACGGCATTAGGTGCTGCTTTTCTAGCTGGTTTAGCGGTTGGTTTTTGGAAAGATACAGATGAAATCAGAGAATTTTATGAAGCGGGCAAGATGTTTGAAGTAGAGATGCCTGAAGAGCGTAGAGAAAAATTATATGGCGGTTGGAAAAAAGCGGTAGTAGCAACACAAGCATTTGAGTAAAGGGAGGGAATGTCATGTTTTCAAGAGGAACAAGACAAGAAAGTATTGAAAAAATGCAACACGAAAAATTGGATCTGCTGATTATTGGTGGCGGTATCACAGGGGCTGGTGTGGCGCTTCAAGCCGCTGCATCAGGAATCAAAACGGGGCTAATCGAAATGCAAGACTTTGCAGAAGGTACTTCTTCACGCTCCACAAAATTAGTACACGGAGGGATTCGTTATCTTAAAACTTTTGACGTCGAAGTTGTAGCAGATACTGTAGGCGAACGAGCGGTGGTCCAAGGCATTGCACCGCACATTCCAAAACCTGATCCAATGTTACTACCGATCTATGAAGATGAGGGTGCAACGACGTTTAATATGTTTTCAGTCAAAGTGGCAATGGATCTCTACGATAAATTGGCAAATGTGACTGGAACAAAATATGAAAACTATACGCTGACACCAGAAGAAGTGTTAGAACGAGAACCATTTTTGAAAAAAGAAGGGTTAAAGGGCGCTGGTGTTTATCTAGATTTTCGGAACAATGATTCACGTTTAGTGATCGATAACATCAAAAAAGCAGCAGAAGATGGTGCTTACCTAGTAAGTAAAATGAAAGCGATTGGCTTTTTATATGAAGGAGATCAAATCGTGGGTGTCAAAGCACGTGATCTGTTAACGGATCAAGTCGTGGAGATCCACGCAAAAATAGTGATCAACACAAGTGGTCCATGGGTCGATAAAATCCGTAACTTGAATTTCAAACGTGCGGTATCACCTAAGATGCGACCAACCAAAGGTGTTCATCTAGTCGTAGATGCTAAAAAACTGCCTGTTCCACAACCAACATATTTTGACACGGGCAAACAAGACGGCCGAATGGTTTTTGCCATTCCACGAGAAAATAAAACGTATTTTGGAACGACAGATACGGACTATCAAGGAGACTATACGGAACCAAAAGTAACGCAAGAAGATGTGGACTATTTATTAGATGTCATCAATCATCGTTACCCAGATGCAAACATCACCCTCGCAGATATCGAATCAAGTTGGGCAGGGTTACGCCCATTATTGATCGGTAATTCTGGTTCTGACTATAACGGTGGTGACAACGGCTCTATTTCAGATAAAAGCTTTAGTAAAGTCGTTGATACGGTTACTGAATATAAAGAAAACAAGGCTTCTCGGTTAGAAGTAGAGGATGTATTGAATCATTTAGAAAACAGCCGTGATGAAAAAGCCCCTTCTTCGATTTCTCGAGGTAGCTCATTAGAACGTGAATCGGATGGTTTGGTGACACTATCAGGTGGGAAGATCACAGACTACCGTAAGATGGCAGAGGGGGCACTAAAATTAATCCGCCAGTTGTTGAAAGATGACTACCGGATGTCAGTAAAAGAAATCGATTCGAAACATTATCCCGTTTCCGGTGGAGATTTTGATCCAACGAAACTGGAAGAAACTGTGGAAGAATTGACAAAAATCGGAGTTGAATCTGGTTTAGCAGAAGCTGATGCAAAATACATTGCAGATTTTTATGGAACCAATGCGAAAAAGATTTTTGCTTTGGCAAAAGAAATGACACCGTATGAAGGACTAAGTTTAGCTGAATCTGCTCGTTTACGTTATGGGTTAGAAGAAGAAATGGTATTAGCACCAGGCGACTACTTGATTCGCCGCACGAATCACTTGTTGTTTGAACGTGATCAACTTGATGCAATCAAACAACCGATCATTGATGCCATTGCGTCTTACTTCGCTTGGTCAGCAGAAGAGAAGAAGCGTCAAGAAGCTCATTTAGAAGAATTGATCGCAGAGTCGGATCTACGTGAATTGAAGGGGGAAATTTAGATGAGTGCAGAAATGACGCAGATCATGGGAGAATTTATTGGTACGATGATTTTAGTTTTACTTGGTGATGGGGTATGTGCTGCGGTTAACTTGAACAAGAGTAAAGCCCAAGCTTCTGGTTGGATCGTGATTGCTTTTGGTTGGGGACTAGCCGTTACAATGGCTGTCTATATTTCCGGATTTATGGGACCTGCTCATTTGAACCCAGCCGTATCTTTAGCGATGGCGATGACCGGTGTAATTGGCTGGAACCTAGTGATTCCGTTTATTATTGCGCAAATGTTAGGTGCGATCGTCGGTGCTGTTTTAGTTTGGTTGACGTATTTACCACATTGGAGTGTGACAAAAGACCAAGGCGCAATTTTAGGTACATTTGCGACAGGTCCTGCCATTCGAAATTACCCAGCGAACTTTATCACCGAGTTGATCGGTACTTTCGTTTTAGTACTAGGATTATTAGCGTTTGGACAAAACTCATTTGCCGATGGTACGAATGTCTTTGCTGTCGGAGGTTTGATCTTAGCAATCGGTCTTTCCCTAGGTGGACCAACTGGTTATGCGATCAACCCAGCTCGTGACCTAGGTCCACGTCTGACCCATGCGATTCTACCAATTGCAAACAAAGGAAACTCAGACTGGGGCTATTCATGGATACCAGTAGTAGCGCCAATGGTCGGAGCTGTCGTGGCTGTGGGCATGTACATGTTGATGGTATAAAAAGGCGGTAAAGTGTGTTATTCCTTAATAAATAATATAGAAAACGGTAAAATAGGTCTTCTATTTTACCGTTTTTTAGCACTTGACAAAGAGCAGCGTTTTAAAAATGGGTTATTGAAGATCGCAAAATCAACGGGCGCTTTGCTGACAACCAGAAAATTTTTTTAGATTTGTTCATGGGTCTTGATTGAACTAACCAGAGTGAAATAAAGGGCTTTCGTTATTGATTGACAGTGACAGCTAAACTTGCTATAGTGAACTTGAAAATAAATAAAACCTAGATGAATGAGGTATTTTGATGAGTGTAGCAGGTATCTAACGTAGTAAGTTGAATAGCCAATAGAGCCGTAAGCTTATTTGGCATGCTTATAGATGATACCTGTCATTTCATAACCAACAATTCTATTAATGAGGGATGGGGCGCGTCTTATTTGAGATGTTCCTCATCTTTTTATTTTTCCTAGGTCTTATTTATTTTAAGACAGGTATCTCTTCAAAAAAGGAGAGAATATGAAACAAACAATCGATAAATTACAATTTAATCAAATCAAAGAAGAAGTGAAAAAACGAGCTATTGGACAATATAGCAAAAAGCGTATCGAAGAAATGACCCCGCAAACTAATCTACAGACAGTCAAAAATCGCCAAGAAGAAACAAAAGAAGCGCGACAAATCTTAGAAAGTCAGCAACACGTTCCCTTTATGGGATTGACACGGATTGATGCGTTGACTTCCCAAGTGAAAAAAGGCTTTTTACTGACACCAACTGAATTGATCGAGTATGCAGACTTTTTAAGAAGTAGTCGAATGATCCGTCGTTTTTTTGAAAAAAATCAATATCAAACACCCTTGTTGCATGTGTATAGTAAGAATATGCCTGATTTGTCGATGGTCGAAGAATTGATTTATCAACAAATCAAGAACCAAAAAGTAAGTGATGAGGCCTCACGAAATTTACGAAAAGTACGAAAACAATTACAACTAACAGAAAAAGAAATCCAGGATCGTCTTTTAAAGTTTCTAAGACATCCGCATAACAAAGAAATGATCCAAGAAGCAATGATTGTTCAAAAAGGCGATCACTATACGATCCCAATCAAAGCTAGTTATAAAAATAAAGTGCCAGGCACGATTATTGAACAGTCAAATAAAGGGACGACAGTCTTTATTGAACCAACGGCTGTGGAAAAAGCGAGTATGAATTATCAATTGTTAAAAGCAGAAGAAATAGCAGAAGAATATCAAGTTTTAGCTTATTTGACTGGTGCTTTAGCAGAACAAGAACAAGCAATCGATTTGATTATCGAAACGATTACTAGATTAGATATCATTTTCGCCAGAGGGAAGTATAGTCGAGAAATCCATGGTGTGACACCACTGATCAATCAATCAGAATACATCAAGATCAAACAAGGTAGGCATCCGCTGATCCAAGGGAAGGCTGTTCCGTTAGACTTTGAACTTGGTAATGACTATCGAGGATTAGTGATCACTGGAGCGAATGCAGGTGGTAAGACTGTCGTATTAAAGACAGTGGGGTTATTGACGTTGATGGCGATGTTTGGTTTACAGGTTCCGGCAGCCGAAGGAACAGAGCTAGCTGTTTTCGATGAGATTTTTGTGGATATTGGCGATCAGCAAACGATCGAGAATGCGTTAAGTACGTTTTCTGGTCATATGCAAAATATTGCCGAGATGTTACGCAAGGTGAGTAGAAATACCCTTGTATTACTTGATGAGATCGGCAGTGGCACAGAACCTAATGAAGGAGCAGCGCTAGCAGTTGCTATCATGGAAGCCATGTATGAACAAGGGGCACTGATCGTTGCAACTACTCATTATGGCGAAATCAAAAAATTTGCGAATGATCATGAAGATTTTATTCCAGCCGCAATGGCATTTGATAAAGAAGCATTGAAACCTAAATACCTTCTTCAAGTGGGGGAAACAGGAGAAAGCCAAGCGCTATGGATCGCTCAAAAAATGAACATGTCGCAAACCTTGATCGAACAAGCCCAATATTATATCCAGCATAAAGCTTATCGAACAACCAAAAAAGTGTTTCGGACAACGAAAGTAAACGAGCCTAGGACGAAGACACAAGTGCAGCAATTTTCGAAAGGGGATCGGGTATATTCTGCGGTCCACCAACAAGAAGCCTTAGTTTATGAAGATACAGCAGAAGAAACGGTTACGATTTTCTTGGATAAAGAGTTAATCAAGGTCCCACGAAAACGTCTCACGTTAAAGATGTCAGCAGAAAAGTTATATCCAGTCGGTTATGAATTAGACCATTTGTTTACAGACTTTCAAACTAGAAAATGGCAAAAAGATCTAGCGCGAGGATCGAAAAAAGCGCATAAAAAATTAGCCAAAGAAGCTAAAGAACGACGAGAAAAAAGAGACTAGGGGTTAAATGAAGACATTGTTTTAAAGAGGAATAGCCAATAGCTCTCGTCTTTTTTCGACAGTCGTTCCAGTAGTTTTTACGATCCAAGTATGTGAATAGCTAAATTGGAGAGTTACTCATGACTTTAGATAACAGGAAAAAATTGGCACTTGTACCGATTTAGGTTAAAATGGAACAAAGTTTATTTAGGGAGATGTCATGTATGAAACTGACTTCGAATTGGCGAAAAGAAATAGGAACGATCCCTAATCTCTTATCAATTTTTCGTGTGATCCTTTTGCCGTTTTATTTTTACTTTGTTTTAGAGCAATCGTTTATGCTTGCCGGTATCTTGATTGCTCTATCAGGAATCACTGACTTTTTAGATGGATTTATTGCTCGTAAGTTCAACCAAATCACGGAATTGGGGAAATTATTAGATCCAGTGGCAGACAAGTTGACGCAACTGGTCTTGATCCTTTCCATGGCTTGGTATCGACCGATGATTTGGTGGATATTCGGTTTATTTCTGATCAAAGAAGGGTTCATGTTTTTTGCTGGTATCATTGGATTGAGAAAAAATGTGAAATTAGATGGAGCAAAATGGTATGGGAAATTAGCAACTGCGGTCATTTACGCAGGCATGGTGCTTTTACTGTTGTTTCCCGAACTTCCTGCGATCTGGGTCAATTGGATATTTGGATTGATCACTTATAGCTTGCTTCAATCCTTCGTTTTGTATATCCGTGAATATCATAAACTATTGAAATAAGAGAGTAATGTCTCAAATACAAATAAAAGAACTCAAACCAAGGAAGTGGTTTGAGTTCTTTTACTTGATGAGGGGATGGATTTCCGCTCATTGTTTTAAATTCTGTAGGAGAACCTTGCTTAACTCTCGAAGCTAGTAGTCTTAAGGTTTGATATAAGCATAGCCTTTTTCTTGTAATTCAATGAGGTCTAAAATACCAGCTGGTACCACGATGACCTTTTCAGGCAAGGATTCTGTACTGATGTGATTGCCACGTAGTGCATTAGCACAAGCGTGGAAGGTAACCCCTAAAGCAAGAAATTCTTCATTTGCTGGATCAAGGTAGCCGGTGATGCCTTCACCGTTGACACTAACCACAATCGTCGTTTCAGGAGCGATTTTCAATAGGTTCTTGACGTTATTCATCGTTTCATGCCACTTTCTCGTTTCATCGATATGAAAAACAACTTTCATTTGAGTCTCTCCTTATTTTTTGATGATCAAGTTGATTGCTTGTTCCATTTTTTTGGCTTGCTCTTCTGCGCTGTTTTCTGGATGCTCCAAACAGTCTTTTAAGTTTTCTGCCACGATCATTCCCATGACACGATCAATGCTAGAACGAACGGCACTTAATTGTGTGATAATTGCCATACAGTCTTTCTCTTCTTCAATCATCTTTTGGATGCCGCGAATTTGTCCTTCTGTTCGTTTTAATCGATTGATGATGTTCTTGTCATTGATTTCCATTTGAAAACCTCCTTTATGCTTCTAGTGAGATGATACCCTATGTAGGTATATTTTGTAAATAATTATGTCGATTTAAAAAAGCTAGAATTTGAATAGTTGACAATTCTCTCTTTTTTGTGTTGAATATACCCCATAAGGTATTTACAAAAATAAAAAAGGTGGAAATCAAGATGTCACTATTTCAAACAGTCAAATCAATCTCAACAGCGGAATTAAAAGAAAAATTGAATGGTTCTATTCAGTTGATCGATGTAAGAACACCAGCAGAATACCAAGGGGGGCATATCAGACAAGCGAAAAATATTCCACTTCAACGTATTCTAAGTTTTAAAGGAAAACAAGAAGCGCCTGTCTATGTCATCTGTCAATCGGGAATGCGGAGCAAACAAGCTACGAAAGAGTTGAAGAAAATGGGGTATGATGTTATCAATGTACGTGGTGGAATGAATCAATGGTTTGAACCAACAGTAGGAGGAAAATAAATGAAAATTGTTATTGTCGGCGGGGTAGCAGGGGGAATGTCTGCTGCCACTAGATTACGTCGTTTAAAAGAAGATGCTGAAATCGTCGTGTTTGAAAAAGGACCGTATGTCTCATTTGCCAATTGCGGGTTACCTTATTATCTCTCTGGTGAGATCAGTGAGAGAGAGAATCTTTTGGTACAAACACCAGAATCATTGGCTGCTCGTTTTCAATTAGATGTGCGTCCCAATCATGAAGTCACAGCCGTTTTTCCAGATGAAAAGAAAGTTGAAGTTTTATCTGATGGGAAAAAATGGCAGGAAAGTTATGATGTGTTGCTTCTTTCCCCAGGGGCAAAACCAGTCAGACCAGCTATTTCAGGATTAGCAGAAGCCAAAAATGTTTATACCGTTAGAAATGTACCGGATATTGATATGGTAATGAATGCTCTTGAAGAACAACCCAAAAAAGCTGTCGTAGTAGGGGCAGGCTTTATCGGATTGGAAATGGCAGAGAATTTAAAAAAACGTGGACTGGCAGTTTCAATTGTAGAACTGGCACCACATGTTTTGCCTTCTTTAGATGAAGAAATGGCGGTGCATATCCAAAATGAACTCATTAAACAAGGCGTCCATGTCCAAACAAAACGTTCTGTCACTGCTTTTGAACATGGTGGCAAGCAGTTACGATTAGATGATGGCACAACGATCGATTCTGATTTAACGATCCTCTCAGTAGGCGTTCAGCCAGACAGTAAATTGGCAAAAATGGCTGGACTTGAAACAGGGCTGCGTGGGGGGATCGTAGTCAATGAACACTATCAAACAAGTGACCCTTCCATCTATGCGGTGGGAGATGCCATCGTTGTCAAACAACAAATTACAGGTGCCGATGCGTTGATTTCTCTCGCTTCTCCTGCTAACCGTCAAGGGCGACAAGCAGCAGATAATATAGCGGGAATCGTTCGTAACAATCGAGGAAGTCTTGGTACGTCAATTGTGCGGGTCTTTGACCTTGCTGCCGCTTCTACTGGATTAACAGAAAGAATGGCCCAACAAGCCAACTTACCTTTCTCAGTAGTCCATGTTTCTGGGAAAGACCATGCTAGTTACTATCCTGAAGCTACAGATATTTTATTAAAACTGATCTTTCATCCTAAGACAGGTGAAATCTATGGTGCACAAGGAGTGGGTGCCAAAGGTGTTGATAAACGAATCGATAGTTTAGCCACAGCCATCAAAGGACAACTAACGATTTTTGATTTGCCGGAATTAGAATTTACCTATGCGCCACCTTTTGGTTCTGCGAAAGATCCAGTGAACATGTTGGGATATGTGGCCATGAATGTCGCAGAAGGGCTAAGTGATACGATCCAATGGCATGAATTGCCAGAAGCACTTGCACAAGGAAAAATCTTACTCGATGTTCGTAATGAAGGCGAGTTGCAAAACGGTGCTTTTAAAGATGCGCTGAATATTCCTTTAAATGATTTACGCTGTCGATTGGCGGAATTAGACCATGAGAAAGAATACATTGTCAGCTGTCATAGTGGACTGCGTAGTTACTTAGCAGAACGTATCTTGAAACAAGCAGGCTTTCATGTCCAAAATCTCGATGGCGCCTTTGCTTTGTATCACGCTGTTCGTCCAGAAGACTTGATTTATCCAGAAAAATAGAGCTTTGCCTTGCATTCTTAGTAAAATGGCGCTAGACTGGTTAGTTCTACTACTTCGAATCAAAGGAGAATGTGTATGGTCAACACACGAAATTTAGAAGAAGCCTATCTAGCGTCAGTTTATCGGCAATTACTAGAAAAGCAGGAAGAGTATCAGCAACTATTACAAGAAACCAGTGCGTACGGTCGGGACTCTCTACAAACGATGTCTGAAGATATTCGGATCAATTTTGACAGTTATTTAGACAATCTTGATACGTATTCACTGATTGAGATGAAAAATCGCGAAATCGATCAATTGAATCTCAAGATCCAATCAGCTAATGAGACTTTGAAAAAAATCGAACGGCTATTGATGAGTCCCTATTTTGGGAAGATCGAAATTGATTTTTTAGAGGAAGAAGCACAAGGAAAAAACAGTCACGAAGCTTTTTATATTGGGACGGCTAACTTTACCAATGATGAAGATGAAACCTTGGTTTATGATTGGCGTTCGCCGATTGCTTCTCTTTTCTATAACAACGATTTAGGTCAGTCTTCTTATTTAGTGAATCAAAACCAAATCGAGGTAATGATCCATGAGCGACGTCAATTTATCATCAAAAAAGATCAATTGCTCCACTTTTTTGACACCTCGGTAGCAATCCAAGACGATGTCTTACTTGATGCTTTAGAACAAAGTGAGACGTCAGAGATGAAGGCAATCACGGCTACGATCCAATCCGAACAAAATACGATCATCCGAGACACTACAAGCCAAAATATCTTAGTCAATGGCGTGGCAGGCAGTGGGAAAACCTCAACGATCATGCAGCGAATTGCTTATTTGCTTTATCAATACCGAAAC
Organism: Enterococcus sp. AZ078; assembly: GCF_051714985.1. Taxonomy (NCBI): domain Bacteria; kingdom Bacillati; phylum Bacillota; class Bacilli; order Lactobacillales; family Enterococcaceae; genus Enterococcus; species Enterococcus sp. AZ078. The sequence goes on along the minus strand of NZ_JBIOSW010000001.1, from coordinate 2,602,573 downwards.
CAACTTTCTGCGGATGATTTGCTGATTTTGTCACCGAACCATCAATTTATTGATTATATCGGTAAGGTATTACCTTCGTTAGGTGAAAAAAATCCGTTGAATGTCACGATGATTCAGTTGGTGGATCAACTTTTTTTAGGGAATGTTGAATCAGAAAAAGCTTATTTTCAACGGATTACGCAGACGGATGTGGATGACCAGACAGCAGTTCTCAGAAGTCAGGCATTTATGAAGCAGATCGAGCAAGCGACTTCCTTGTTTACTGAACAGGCTGATTTCTTTTTAGCTATCAAAAAGAAGGAAAAAATCGTGATCTCAAAAGAAGTGATCAAAAAAATCTATGATAGCACGCCCGATTACCCGAATCTAAGAGAAAAACTTCAAGCGACTAAAGACCGATTGTTGCGCTACTGGGAAAAGCAATTGCTGAAACAAGCAGGTAGTGACGCCATTAAAGATCAATTATTATCCTTACCAGAAGAGATGCAACAAAAGTATTTCCAACAGTTGATCACCGATGAATCGCCAGAGAAATTAGTCAGTTATGGTAAACAATTGCTTCAAAGAAAATATCGAACATTAACGAAACAAATCAAACAGATGGCGTGGGTCGATGAACAATTTTTATTTGAGGAGATTTATCAAAGTTACACTGGGAATAAGTATCAGCGAACAACTCCTTGTACATTAGATGAAGCCGTCGCACGTTTGCATGTGCGCCATCTGCTGATTGAAAAAATCACCCAAGTCAAAAAGTTCGTGTTGATCGATGAGGTGCAAGACTATACAAGTGCGCAACTTTTGCTCTTGTTAAACATCTTCCCCAACGCTCGCTTTACACTCGTAGGAGATGAAAATCAGGGGATTTTTAATTCCACGACTTCTTTTGAAGCAATTGAAAGCTATTTTTCAACGGCTGGACGATCTGTGACGAGATATGATTTATTGAATAGTTATCGTTCAAGCGGGGCAATCACGACTCTCTTTACCCAATATTCAGGGGAAAAAGAAAAGATCGCTATTGTTCCCGTTCGTCCTTATGGGGAAGAGCCGGAATTTATGACTGCAGCGACTTTCGATCAGTGGCTCAGTCAGGTCAATGAACGACAACAGCACACGGGTGAACAATTAACAGTCATTACGTTGGAAGAACAGCAAGCCGCAATGATACAACAAAAAGTAGAGCGGAACAACCAGCTGAACATCCAAGTACGCCCATTGAGTCTTTCTAAAGGACTCGAATTTGATCACGTACTGATTTATCTAACAGCTGAACCGAATACCCCACGTGAAAGAAGGCAAATGTACACGGCTATATCTCGAGCAATGAAAACTGTCGTTATTTCTTTGGTAACAGATCAATAGAGAAAAAACAAGTTATCTTTAGTGAGACTCGCTAAGATAACTTGTTTTATATTTTTATTATTTTAGTTATTTTAATTTATTAAGAAAACCTTAACGTCAAGATCAAATCTCATACATATTTCAAGAAACAAGCTACTATTAAATAAACAAATTTAAATAAATACAATAAAAGTAAAGTATAAGTAAGGTCTAGTTGGTCATTTTGATGAATTGTTCGTCTAGCTGTCATCATCAAAAAATGTAAAGGTTTTTATAAAAGGGGACTAAATTTATTTTTTAAAGGTGGGAGAAAAATGAATACTCGAATAAAACGTGAAGAAGTAGCAACTCTTTTGATTAAGGATAAGTTTTTTGCCAAAGGAAATCGACGGTTAAAAATCAAGCAATGGATTGTTGCGATTCTAGGATGGTGTGGCGTGATTTTTCCATTTGTTTGGGTAACTATTTCGTTTCGGGCTTCAATGAAAGGGAGAGGATTACAATGGCATTCGTTTCCGGAAGAACGAAAAACGTTTTCTTTTTTGTTGCTATTTTTAGCGGTTGCTTTTTTAGGCTTTGTTCTTTTATTCTTATTCATGACTCGTTGGAATAATCGTCGTTACCAAACGATGCTAAGAAGTGAAAAAATGTATGATGAAGAAAAATTAGAAAAGCGTCGAGATATTTTAGAAACGGAATTCAGCATGCGCTTTGGACCTAAGGAAGAGCGTGAAGCGGTTTGCTATTACGTAGTATCAGAAGAGCAAAATCTTGAAAAAGATTTGATCGAAAACCTCTACAAAAACGAGGGGGTCGAACTCTAATGGTCAGAGTCATTCATACAGGTAATGAACTACTGGATTTTGTAGTTACGATCATTTATTTTATCCTTGTTTCTTACCCAATCCTTGGCAGTTTTGCATGGTTTATTGGGGTATTATGCTATTCGTTTTTATTTAAATATAAGCACATTGATTGGGCGGAGATTCCGACAGAGGTTGAACTGTTTATCACGATCATGGTACCGGCCCACAATGAAGAAGTGGTGATTGAAGACACAATCGATTATTTAATGACAAAAATCAATTATGGGAATTATGAAGTGTTAGTGACAGATGATGGTTCAACTGACGAAACCCCGGCAATATTAGCTCGTTTACAAAAAAAATACCCCAAATTACGAGTGATCCGCATTGATAAAAATAAGGGGAAAGCTCACGCATTTGATATTGGGATGGCTTTTGCCAAAGGTCGGTTGATCTTAAGCAATGATGCGGATACGGTACCTGAACCAGATGCTTTGTCAAATTATGTGAATTACTTTATTCGCCCTGGTGGTAGAAATATCTCTGCTGTTACTGCCAATATGGACGTGAAAAATCGTACGTCTTTACTTGGAAAATCCCAGACTGTTGAATTTTCGAGCATCGTAGGGATCATCAAACGAACACAAGCAGGTGTACTTGGCGGTCTTTATGCGTACAGTGGGGCAAATACCATGTATCGAAAAGACGCATTGATCGATGTCGGCGGCTTTCGTCAAGATCGGGCGACAGAAGATATCAGTATTGCGTGGGATCATCAGTTGAATGGCTGGATCTCAGTGTTTGCGCCAACCATCATATTTTTTATGGAAGTCCCAGTAAGTTTGCCCATGCTTTATCGTCAGAGAAAACGTTGGGCAAAAGGGGGGACGGAAGTCTGGTTGACGAATTTTAAAAAAGTCCTCTTCCATCCTTTTGAAAATATCGGCAGGACGTTCATGTTTATTGATCAAACTTTTAGTATTATTTGGTCGTTGTTCTTTTGTATTTCATTTTTCGTTTTTATTATTTTAATGGGCGTTTATCTTTATCAAGGAAATTTTGAACAAATCTATCGGACATTGACGATTAGTTTTCTGTTTGTTTGCTTCGAAATGATCTCAGGCATCATTCAACTGATTGCATCTTTGGTGGTAGACGATCAAGGAAGAAAATTGAAATATATGTTATTTGCCCCATTGTATATGTTGTTATTCTGGATGGTCAATGCGATCACCATCATGACAACCTTTATCCCAGCAATCAAAACGATTTTAGGATACGGAAGCGGCACATGGAAAAGTCCAGAACGAAAAAGTGAATGATGCAACTGAAAAGGACTAGCAAACAAGTGACTGTAGCAGAAGACGAAAGCCGTCTTTTACTACAGTCTTTTTGGTTACATAACTAACTAAATGATCTTAAAAAAACAGCTAAATGATTCAGAGAAACCGTTTACTAACTGTTTTTTATAATAACCATTATAATGTTTAATATAAACATAAAGGAGGAGATAATGTGGAATTGTACTATCTGACGGGGTTGTTTTTAATAATTATATTGTTGTATTTGTTGGCAAAAAAATATGATTTTGTCAAACAACTTTTTTCAAAGATCACGATTACTTTTTTAGTTGTTTATTTGATATGGCGCTTGTTTTATACCATACCAATAGATAGTTCTGTTTCTTTAATATTTGGGATTATTCTTTACATTGCAGAATTTATCGGGTTATTTGTCTACGGTTTTTTTATTTACCTATTTTCGAATAAATTGTCAAATGAACATCTCTATGAGGCCTATGACGAGAGTTTTCAACCAAGTGTTGCGGCGTTTATTTGTACGTATAACGAAAATAGTAAATTAGTGATCGCCACGGCTTTGGCTGTCAAAGCGTTACGATATCCCAATAAAAAAATATATATTTGCGATGACGGTCATCGTGAGGAATTAAAAGAGATGGCGGAACGTTTTTCCATCGGTTATTTATCACGAGAGGGCAATGAGCATGCGAAAGCTGGCAACATCAACTATGCACTCTCACAAACGACTAGTGACCTCGTACTACTATTGGATGCAGATTTTATTGTCAAAAAAAATATCATTTTTGAAGCCGTTAATTATTTCAAAAATCCTAAAATGGCACTCGTTCAATATCCTCAAACCTTCTATAATAAAGATCCATTTCAGCTTTTAAGAAATTCCTTTTATAATGAGCAAGAATTATTTATGCGCTTTTTGGAACCAGCTCTTTCTCGAGAAAATGCCCTGATCCATATCGGGACAAATGCAATTATTAGAAGAAGTGCTTTAGAAGAAATCGGTGGGGTTCCAACGAATAGTATTACAGAAGACATGGCGACAGGGATGTTGTTACAAAATGCCGGTTACGAGACCCTCTTTATCAACAAGGCTTATGCATTGGGAATTACCCCTTATACAGCGAAAGAACTAGCTTCCCAACGCTCGCGTTGGGCACAAGGTACGAAGCAGATTTTTGACCACTTCAAGCCACGAAAGTTAAAAGGGTTGTCATTGATGCAAAAATTATGTTATTACAACTCTTATTTGTATTGGTTTACTTCTTTCCAAAAAATTATTTTTTTATTAGCTCCTACGCTGTTTATGGTTTTTGATATTTTTATTGTAAGAAGTAACAACCATCAATTGTTACTATTCTTTTTACCGCCGTTTGTTATGATCACCTTATCCTTTAGGTTATACGTGCCTAAAATAAGAAATCTAACGAGTTCTCACATTTATGATTGCTTTGTGGCACCGATCCACACAGGAGCATTATTAAAAGAATTTTTCAAACCACAAAAGAAATTCAACGTAACGAAAAAAGAAATTGTCGGGAGTAACGCATTTGATTGGCGTACGGTGTTCCCGCATATCGTTCTTTTTTGCTGGATTCTTTTTGCTTGTATCATTGCTCTTTACCGATTGATTCGTGGGGAAGGCTATGAATTTGGTTATATTGTTACGTTAGTATGGTCAGTCTATAATCTTTATGGCTTGTTTTATGCCATCACGATCGGTAAAAACCGAGATATCGAAAGTGACAGTGAAGCATTAAGTATTACAGTCAATCGTCAGTTATCCTATGATTCGAAAATTTTTGAGATGTATCAAATGAGTTTTAATGGCTTTCGGATCAGAACGGGTGGGGAATCATTCATTCCGGGAGAAAACTATATGTTTGTTGATCAACAACAAGGGTTGCAGATTACTTCAGTGTGTCGAGAAACACAGGAAGCTTACACCACTTTCTCATTTGAAGATTTGACCCCACAATCAGCGGAAGAACTAGCAAGTTATTATAGTGACCAGCTGAATGCTGCCAAACAACTAGAATTTGATATGGAAGATGATTTAGTAGAAAGCTAAAAAAAGAAGAAAATGGGACTGAAGAATCAATTTTTGATTCATCAGTCCCATAAATTATAGAGCCAGTCTCTTCTAGTATCTCTAAAAACGAATAAACGGTGAGACAAAAGTAGCATCTTCGGAAATAAGCCGAAATTTACCAAAAATTTGAGAAGCAATTTTCGGAAATTCCTTCTTATTTCTTGATGCTGAACACTTTTGTCTCAACCTCTTTTTTCATTTTTTATCAGCTATTCAAGACTTCTCCACAGGCTCGACATGTACATCTGTTTCGTGGACTTGGAATTGTTCAAATAAAGTGTGTTCGATCAAATCAGAAATATCATGACTTTCTTTGACAGTCAAATTAGGGTCCATGGTAACAGTGATATCTACATAGGTATTTGAACCATAAGTACGCCCTTTGATACTCTTCACGCTTTGGACTTCCGGGATGTTATTGACTGCTTGTTTGTAGTGCTCTAATTTTTGTTGGTCAAAGCCATCAGATAAAGAAAAGGAGCTTTCTCTAAAGATATCAACCGCTGTTTTTAAAATCAATAAACCCACGACGATTGCAGCGGCACTATCCAACCAACCCAAATTGAAGGAGGCCGCAAACACTGCCACGGCTGTACCGATACTTGTCCACGCGTCACTAAGATTGTCTTTCGCAGCAGCTAGTAAACCAGGACTGTTGACTTTTGTGGCTAGTTTTTTATTAAAGAGATAAACCCCGTACATGATCAGCGCTGAGACAATCCCAACAATGGCTGCGGTCATATCGGGTGATTCCATTTTTTTGTCAGTAATCGAGAGAATCGAAGAGTACAAGACTTCCAGACCAACCAATAACATAATAAACGAAGTGATTAAACTCGCAATATTTTCGGCTTTCCAGTGACCATAGCGATGTTCAGTGTCTGCAGGTTTGCGTGAGATTCTCAAACCAATCAATACAGCAACTGAAGCTAGGATATCCGTAAAATTGTTTAAGCCATCGGCTCTTAACGCTTCAGAATTTGCGAGATTCCCGATAGTCAACTTCAGTATCGAGACTACGATATAAGCGACAATACTGATGATTGCACCTAATTCTGCTTGTTTCAATTCTTTATATCTGTCTTTGTTCACACATTTTCACTCCAACATAAAGTATTTTATTATCTTATAATATTTTCGAATAAAATCATTAAAAGTGTGGAAAATATAATGGTTTTGGATAGGCGAAATTTGGAACTATCCCGAACTTAACTGAATCGATAGGAGCAGCGAATCAAAAGGGATCAGCTATGATGGCACCTGCAGTAGATTCAGTGATGAGCTAAAAGCAGAAAGCAGGAAAGTCATCTGATGCGTATGCTTTGAGCTTTAAATTTAACCGTGTTAGGGTAGATTTGTACCGAATAAGAAGGAGGAAAGAGACACATGGCAAAAAGAGATTTACCAAAAGTCGAAACTCGTCTTTATATCAATGGCAAATGGCAGACAGGAACAGAAGGTACCTTCGAGGTGATCAACCCTGCAACAGGTGAAACCTTAGCGAATGTTCAAAAAGGTGGAGAAAGTGAAACACATGAAGCAATCAAAGCCGCTAAGAAAGCATTTGAAGAGTGGTCAAAAACTTCTCCTGCTCAACGGGCAAAATTAATGAACAAGATGGCAGATCTAGTGGAAGAAGACAGTGAACGTTTAGCTACGATCATGACGATGGAACAAGGAAAGCCACTCAAACAAGCTGCTTCAGAAATCAACACGAATGTTGAAAATTTGCGGTGGAATGCTGCCGAAGGGCAAAGAATCTTAGGCGAGATCATTCCTTCTCCGGCAACCAATGAATGGCAAGTACGTAAAGAACCAGTTGGAGTAGTAGGTGCAATCACTCCTTGGAACTTTCCATCCAATATGATTATCCGTAAGATATCTCCAGCAATCGCGGCTGGCTGCACGGTTATCTTAAAACCAGCAAAAGCGACACCGCTTTCTGCATTGGCGTTAATGGAGCTTTTTGATCAAGCTGGCTTTCCTCCAGGAGTCGTCAATATCGTGACTGGAGACTCCTCAACGATCGGTAAAATTCTAACCGAATCAGAAGACGTGCACAAAATCACTTTCACTGGTTCGACAGAAGTAGGTCAAATCTTAAATAAACAAGCAGCATCAACGTTGAAAAAAGTTTCCATGGAACTAGGCGGACATGCGCCGTTGATTATTTTTCCAGATGCAGATTTAGAATTAGCAACGGATCAATTGATCAAAACAAAATTCATCAATAACGGACAAGTATGTACGTCGCCTAATCGAATTTTTCTTCATGAAGCAATCAAAGAAGAAGCTACGAAATTGATCGTCGAAAAAATCAAACAAGTATCCGTTGGTAATGGCTTAGATGATCCAACGACAGGACCTTTGATTAATCAAGAAGGTGTAGAAAAGGTAGAAGAACAAATCAAAGATGCCGTAGATAAAGGAGCCAAGATTTTAGCAGGTGGGCAACGACTGACAGAAGGCGAGTATGCGCATGGCTATTTCTTTGAACCCACTGTTTTGGACGGTGTCACGAAGGAAATGGACATCTTTTATCAAGAAACCTTTGGACCAGTGATTCCGTTGATTGCTTTTAAGGAAGAAGAGGAAGTGATCAAAGAGGCCAATGATACCATCTTTGGGTTAGCTTCTTACTTCTTCGCAACGAATATCCACACGATCGCGAATGTTAGCCAGAAACTCCAATATGGGATGGTCGGTGTCAATGATACAGCTATTTCAAATTCAGCTACGCCATTTGGAGGGGTCAAGCATTCAGGCTTTGGTCGGGAAAATGGAACTTACGGTGTGGAAGAATATGTAGTAGCGAAGTTTGTGACGATTCGGACAGCTAAATAACTAGCGTATCAAAAAGCAAAAAAATAACCAAAGAAGCTAGATTCTTCCCAGCTAGTTTCTTTGGTTATTTCTACGTTATTTCTGTTGTTCTTGCTTTCGACATTCATGATAGACATGATAGAGATTTAGTTCATATTCTTTTTTGGCATTCGTTACAACAGTATCTAAAATCAACCCAGTAACTAATGAAAGTAAGGCAAGGATCATCAATCCGGTACTTAAAATAGCAGAAGGTACCCGTGTGATAAAGTGAGTCAGCATATACTCTCGGATCACTGGAACACCTGCAAATAAGCCGAATACAAAAAAGAAAAAGGTCCAGATGCCAAAAAACATCAATGGTTTGTAGTCTTTCCACATTTTAACGATCATCATGATCACTTTAAATCCATCAGAAAATGTATTCAGTTTCGATTCACTACCTTCTGGACGGTCTCGGTAATCGATCGGCAATTCGACCAATTTGAATTTTTTGTCTAAGGCATGGATCGTCAGCTCAGTTTCGATTTGGAATCCGGAACTCATAATCGGGAAACTTTTGACAAAAATACGATTAAATCCTCGATAGCCTGTCATGACGTCTCGTATTTTTGTTTTATATAATCGTGTGATTGTGTTTTTCACTAAATTATTCCCAAAATCATGAAACGGACGTTTGTTTTCGTCAAAGTAAGTCCCATTTGAAAGTCGGTCACCAATTACCATATCCGCTTCACCTGAGCGAAGTTTATCCAGTAACCCATGCACCGCTTCGGCAGGATAGGTATCATCACCATCCACCATGAGATAGTAATCTGCATCAATATCAAAAAACATTTGCCGAATGACATTTCCTTTCCCTTGTCTTGGTTCTTTTTTGACGATTGCACCACACGCCACGGCAAGTTCATAGGTGGTGTCAGTCGAATTGTTGTCATATACGTAAATCTCTGCTTCCGGTAATTCTCGTCTAAAGTCTGCAATGACTGTTGAAATCGTCGCTTCTTCATTATAACAAGGAATCAGAACAGCAATTTTCTCTTGTTGTTCCATTTTTCACTCTCCTTAAATCATAGAAAACAAAATCTCTATTAAGAATACTGTATCAAATTCTTAAATGCTAGTACCTAGAGAGAATTTTCACTTCTTTTTGTTTCTATTGTAAAAAGCCCCGTATAAAACCACTATTTTTATGTTAATGGTGATAGCTGAGGCTTCGCTTTATTAAATCAATTCATTCTTTTTTCTTGAAATCTCTAACACGGTGCCGGTATACGCATCCGCTAAAAATTCGTAGCAAATGATTTCGCCATCTTCTAGGCGGGAAATCCCTCCACGATAAGCTTTGGAATGGATCGCAAATTTTCTAGTCGGTTCTTTTTCAAATGAGATCCAAGACCCCTCGATGGAGCCTTCTTTTAAGAATGATTCTTTGACTTGTTCTAAGACTTGATCGGCTGATAACGTTTTCTTACGTTGATACAAAACCATTGAAGTGATGCCACTGATTAAACCAAGTCCGATACCTATAGCAAGACCGTTTTTAAAATTATTTGACTCACATTCTTCAGAATACATACGTCTTACCTCCTTCTTTGTCCAAAAAGATTATCTTCATTTATTCTACCATACTCTGTGTTTTTCTTAGAAATAAATAACCGCTATCAATTAAAATAAGCTATAATAAATGTGAGTGATTGACTAAGAGCAATACAAATTAGTCAGTCAACTATAAATTTGAGAGGAGCATAGTCTGAATCTTAGGCGAACTTTATTATGGATGAAAAAACATTTCAACGAATCAAAGAGTTAACAGAACTTCAAGGAACAAGTGGTTTTGAACAAGACATTCGTGCGTATATGGAAGCGCACATGGAACCCTTAGTGGACGAATTACAACTAGATGGTTTAGGTGGAATCTTTGGCTTACGCCAACATGAAGAGGCAGATGCCCCACGTGTGATGGTTGCGGCTCATATGGATGAAGTAGGATTTATGCTAACCCAAATCCAAGACAACGGTTTATTCAAAGTTGTACCTTTAGGTGGCTGGAATCCGTATGTGGTTTCTGCTCAACGCTACACATTGAAGACTTCTTCTGGCAAAAATTACCCATGTATTTCTTCTTCTGTTCCACCACATTTATTACGTGGAACAAGCGGTCAAAAATCAGTGGAAGTAACAGATATCTTATTTGATGCTGGTTTTGAATCACGTGAAGAAGCAATGAGCTTTGGCGTATTGCCAGGCGATACGATCGTACCATTTGCTGAAACCATCAAAACGGCTAATGGCAAAAATATCATCAGTAAATCATGGGATAACCGCTATGGTTGTACAATGGTGTTAGAAGCGTTAGAAGCGCTGCAAAATGAAAAACTAGGTCATACATTGATCGCAGGAGCAAACGTGCAAGAAGAAGTTGGTTTACGTGGGTCAAAAGCTTCTGTCAATAAATTCAAACCTGATCTATTCTTTGCAGTCGATTGCTCAGCAGCAGACGATACGGTAACGAAAAAAGGGACATTCGGACATCTAGGTGAAGGAACGTTGATGCGTATCCAAGACCCAGGATTGATCATGTTACCACGCTTGCGTGAATACTTATTAGACGTGGCTGAAACAAACAACATTCCTTACCAATACTTTGTCTCAAAAGGCGGCACAGATGCAGGTGCGGCACATACACAAAACGAAGGAATCCCAAGTACGGTGATCGGAGTCGTAGGACGCTACATTCATACACATCAAACAATGTTTAGCATTCGTGACTTTGAAGCAGCAAGAGAGATGTTGATCCAAACATTAAAAGGATTAGACAAATCGACTGTCAATACGATCGTTTACGGAAAATAAGAATATATCCTTTAAACGAAGTGAAACGAGAACCATGGATCGTGGAACAGAGACTGAAGGATAGTGTAAATAGTTAAGAAGTTCAGAAATAGAGGAAGTCCTATTATTGGGCTTCCTTTTTAGGTCTTCTTGTTTTTTCGTCAGTCAGTAAATACGGGGGAAATCGGTGAATCGTTTTTTTTTGGTTGAAGCATCTGAATTTTTTGAATACAAAAGTGAGGACTGGTTAGGAGTTGGTGACTTTTAAAGAAAGGTGTATAATTTAAATATAAGAAGAAAAGAGGGACAGCAATGATTATTCCAGAAAACTTAGAAGAATTAGCAGGTTACGTTGAAAAAGGAAACAGTGTCTTTTTCTTTACCGCAGATTGGTGTGGCGATTGTCGCTTTATCAAGCCTCAAATGCCAGAAATAGAAAATGATTTTGCCGCATGGCGTTTTATTGAAGTCGATCGTGACAAATACATAGATGTAGCCGCTGAGTGGAACATTTTTGGAATCCCAAGTTTTGTAGTGATCAAAGACGGTAAAGAATTAGGTCGTCTAGTGAATAAAGATCGGAAAACAAAACAAGAAATCGAGGATTTTTTAAATCGTGTGACGAACGGCTAACATCTGGATATTTGTTAGGAGGGATCAGGATGGAACAAGAATATAAAAATATTTTGGTCGGGATCGATGGAAGTGAGCAAGCACTTTCTGCCTTTAAAAAAGCAGTTGAGGTTGCTCGAAGAAACGACGGAACCGTCTATGTAGCAAATGTGATCGACCAACAATTTTATAATTTCATGGGCTATGTCCCAATAGATCAAACGCTAGTTGACCAACAAACAGAAGCAGCGAAACAAATGATCGAAGACTGCAAAGCTTATGGAAAAACAGTTGACTATCAAAAAATCGAAGGAATCGTCGCTTATGGTTCTGTTAGAGAATCAATGGCAGTCAACTTACCAAAAAAATATGCGATCGATTTGATCATGGTCGGTCAATCAGGATTAAATGCGGTTGAACGATTTATGACAGGTAGTGTTTCCAGCTATGTCATCCGCCGAGCACCATGTGATGTCTTGATTGTCTCTGATGAAGTGGAGAACAACACCGACAATTAAATACGTTAACTAAGAGATAGTGATAGGCCTAGCTCTAAGAAATAAGCCGGAGAATCCGAAAATAGTTCCTCCTATTTTTGGGATTCTCCGGCAAATTTTCTGATAGAGCGATTTTTTGCATGCTGTTTACTCGTTTTTTTGAGTGAAGGGCAAGATATCTTTCACAGGCTCGTTGCTATTGTAAATTCTTGCGATTCCATAACTAAGAAAATAGTTGTTCGCACTTTTTTTGAAGAATGAAAAAAAGCATGCACAAAAACTTTTTTTTTGTTAAGATAAATGTCAGCAAAGGATAATGGAGGAAAAAACATGATTTTTGCTTATAATAAAGCGCACGTGGGAGATACCTTGATGGTCATCGTCTCAAATGACAATGGAACCGAAAATACGGTCATCCGTAAATGGAATGTTGCTCAAATCAAAGATGAAACAGGACAAATCGTTGGCTGGAATTTTTTCCATATCTCCGACCATCTTACGATCGAAGGTAACGGACAGGTCAAACTAACAGAAGAACAAATTGCACAGTTGAACCGCTTGATCAAAGAAGCTGGTTTTGAAGAAACGTTAACAGAAGAAAATGAACCAAAAATCGTTGTTGGCTACGTCAAAACTTGCGTACCACATCCTGATTCTGATCACTTATCGATCACTGAAACACAAGTAGGAAAAGAGGAAGTCTTACAAATCGTTTGTGGCGCTCCGAACATCGAAGCAGGACAAAAAGTCGTTGTTGCCAAACCAGGAGCTATGATGCCTGATGGAATGATGATTTGGCCAGGAACATTACGTGGGGTTGAAAGTCACGGAATGATTTGTTCGGCGAAAGAATTACAATTACCAGACGCACCGAAAGAAAAAGGGATCCTTGTTTTACCAGAAGATGCAGTGATTGGCGAAGCATTTCCAAAATAAGCAAAAAACAGCACAGTTGCCGAGCAACCGTGCTGTTTTTGTATAGGAAATTAGTTATTAGTTACCAGAGTTCTCTGATTGACTTTGTTTTAATGCGGATTGATCAATTGTTAATTGAATTGTTGTTGTTTTCTTTTCTTTTCCGCGATAGTAAGTGACCTTCACTGAATCTCCGACTTTTTTCTGATACAAGACAGATTGTAATTCTACACCAGAAGAAACATCAGTATCATCGATTTTTGTAATGACATCATATTGTTTCAAGCCAGCTTTTTCTGCAGGTGTCGCCGGTTGAACGCTGGTAACAATCACACCATTTGTCACAGACTCAGGAATTTTCAAGATTTGTTCTTGTTGTTGTGTTGAAACGGCTGAAAGGTCAACCATTGTGATCCCTAGAGCAGGACGGGTTACTTTTCCATCTTTTTCAAGTTGGTTGATAATATTTACTACATCGTTACTTGGGATCGCAAAGCCCATTCCTTCCACGCTTACACCTGATGAAGAAGCAGAAGTACTTGCAATTTTACTTGAATTGATCCCGATCACTTGTCCTTCAATATTGACTAATGGACCACCAGAATTACCAGGGTTGATCGCAGCATCTGTTTGGATCGCATTGATATTGACCGTTTGATTTGACTCGTTCGTGCTGGTTACTTGGCGATTCAATGAAGAGATGATCCCCGAAGTCACAGAGTTGGCATATTCAGAACCTAGAGGAGAACCAATTGCGATCGCAGGTTCACCTACTTTCAATGAATTAGAGTCACCAAATGAAGCAACTTTGTTCACTTTATCTGCACTGATTTTCAAAACGGCTAAGTCAGAATAAGCATCCGTCCCGACTAATTCAGCTTTGACTTTTGTTCCATCTTTTAATAAAACTTCTAATCCTTGTTGTCCTTCCACTACGTGATTATTCGTTACGATATAAGCGGAATTACCACTTTTTTTGTAGATGACACCACTACCTTCACTAGAAGCCTCTAGATTGCTATCATCAGAACTTTCTTGTTGTTGTTGACCAAACAGTTGCCCAAAGCCGTTGGTCCCTTGATTTTGGCTTTGAAGATTGATAACAGATACCACCGCATCTTGGACTTTATCTACCGCATTCGTAATGTCTGAATCGACATTGACTTTGACATTTTCAACGACAGTTTCGCCCGCTGAATTTTGATGACCACCCGAATTTGACGCTGCGTTTCCAGAACCCATGACAGCATAAAAAATACCAGCCGTTACCAAGCCCCCAATAATTCCACCGACTAAGCCTAGACCCAGCTTACGCCAGATTCCATTATTCTTTTTCATTTTTGGTGTCACATCTTTTCTCTCCATGTGATCTGCCTCCATTTATCATTTTCTTCTATCTCTAAGTATAGACTTATTTGTTAAGATTAGTCTACTTGGAGACTATGAACTTTTTATGAAAAACTTTAGGAAAAATCATTGCGTTCAGATGAAAAAACAAGAAAAAAGTTTTCCACAAATCCTGTGTAGAAATCAGCGGAAAACTCGCAGAAAAACAATACCCTTTTTTATCCACAAGATGTGGAAAACGTGGATAAATCGGTGCAAAACATACGTTTGCTTAAGAAATACTTATAAAATAAGCCAAAATCATCGTCTTTTCTGTGGATAAACCTGTGGATGATGTGCATAACTATGTGGGAATCTTAAAATAAATAAAAAATAACTCGCTTTTTCTTTTAGCAAACATTTCGTTATAATAGAAAAGAAGGAAATACGAACAACGAACAATGAAGAGGAAAAATGAAGGAGTAAAGCAATTGAATATCAAAATCATTTCAGTCGGTAAACTAAAAGAGAAATACTTGATCCAAGGAATCAATGAATACGTCAAAAGGCTGCAAGCATACGCTAAAATCGAACGAATCGAAGTCCCCGATGAAAAAGCACCTGAGAACTTGAGTGAAGCTCAAATGCGCCAAGTCAAAGAAAAAGAAGGCGAGCGGATCTTGAGCAAAATCAAAGAACAAGAATACGTCTACGCACTAGCAATCGAAGGGGAAAATCCAACCAGTGAAGCTTTCGCCAAAGAAATCGACCAACTAGGAATCCAAGGGAAAAGCCAGATCACTTTTGTCATCGGTGGCTCACTCGGCTTAAGCGAAGCCGTCATGAAACGCAGCAACGCCCAAATCTCATTTGGTAAAATGACCTACCCCCACCAACTCATGCGCTTGATCCTCGTCGAACAAATCTACCGCGCTTTTCGAATCAATGCGGGTGCGCCGTACCATAAATAATGATATTTTTTCTGAGACAGGGAAAAAATAGTGAAACAGAGGAGTATAAATGAGTGAACTTAAAAAATTTTCTACATCTACTTTAGCTGAGTTGCAAAAAGATGAAAAACATCCTTACTATGTTTACTGTTTGGTTGATCCTAGAAACAACCAGACTTTTTATATCGGGAAAGGAAAAGAAAATCGTATTTTTGCCCATCGTCAAGCGGCACTGGGTACGCTGAGAGAAGATGATTTACTTGAAGAAAATGAAACAGCTAGAACCTTGAAAATAAGAATCATCCAAGAAATAAACAGAATGAACCTACAAATATTAAGCTATATACTCAGCTATGGGTTAACTGAGAGCGAGGCTTATGCCAGTGAGAATGCGTTGATCAATTATGCCCAACTGGTTCAAGGACTTTCGTTGACAAATTTAGTAAAAGGGCATGGTTCTAAGGCAATGTTAGTAGAAGAGATAGAAGAACAATATGGATTCCAAGAGATGTCTATAAATGAAATAGCGACAGATGAGTTGATTTTAGCGGTAAAAGTGAGAGATGCTTTTAATCTTTGTAAAGATGAGTCAAAAGAATATCCAATCGATGACAGATTTCGTGATGATACTAATTTAAAATCTCGTACGCTAGGTAACTGGGCAATTGGTCGTGACAAAATTCATCGTATTCGCTATGTTATAGCTGTTAATACCGGAGCAGACAATGCGGTTGTTGCAACATATAAAGTTTCTTCTCAATATTCTGAATCGAAGAAATTTGAAAATGGTCGAACACGCTATGCGTTTCAGGCATTATCGAATAGAGAAGATACTTTGCGAGAACTTAATTTATATAAACGATCTTTACCAGATATCAAATTTGGTAGTGGGAGTGCAATTGCATATATTAACAATTAGAACAATGATTATTATAATCATTTCCAATGGTATTTTTGGTAGTAGTAGTTACCTGAAATAAATATAAATTTAAATATATATTATATCCATGAAGAGAGTGGGACAATAGTCAGAAAAAATCTGATTATTGTCCCATTTTTTGATTTTAAGGTACACAAAAATCAAAAAAATTTGTATGATTATAAATCCGTTTTTTACTCATATTCCAATATCTTAATAAATGTTTTTTACGTTTTTTTGAAAGAAAGTACGTTACTTAATGAAATTTGGCACGATAAAGTCTATCAATGGATGTCTAGAGATAGGGATCTATTTTTTGTTGGTTTCGGCTTATTTCAAGGGGCTACTGCTTAAACAGCGCTTTAGAGTGAATGATAAGATTGAGGTTCCAAATAAATCTTTAAATAAAAATAACGATATTTTGAATCATCAACTCGATGGAGCCTTTTCATGTCTATGTTATAGGTTATTAAATGACAAAACTAGTTGTTTTTTGATAAAATCACATACGTTATAAATTGAAATCTGTCAGTCGTTTAGAAGGGAGAAGGGATCAATGAAACCATCTATTCGTCAATGGATAGCTTAGGATTTAATAATGGATTTTGAGGTAACTAACTCATATGTTGAAAATAATCACACCTTTTCATTATTCAAAAGATGAAAAAAATAATGAATGAGTGAGAGAATAGAAAAAATATTTTCTTGCTGATTAGGTATAGTGTATTTCATGTTAGTTAAGAAAAATAAGTATGTCATAAACATAACTAGCAAGCTCTTTTAATATGAAATGATAAAAATGAGAGGTATTCACCCAATGAATAATCACTGAGTCATTTCAAATAGAGCGACGTATGAAAGGAGAAATAAAAATTGTTATGAGATTCAATCGGAAAATCATTTTGTTTGTTCTGCTAATAGCTATTGCAAGCACTTATTCCTTTATCTTTTTTAATAATACAGAAAAGATCGCAACGACAGGAGATATCGCTTTTCATTTTTCCAGGATCAAAGGATTGGCTTCTGTATTTTCGGGTCCGATCAATTTTACTACATTCAATAGTTATGGCGGTGGGGTCAACTTTTTTTATCCTTATCTAACCCTATTTCCAGCTGTGATCTTTTACTGGATTACCCATAATTTGATCTTAAGTTATATGTTATATGTTTGGGTACTGAATGTGTGTACAATACTCATCACCTTCTATTACGGACGGAAATTTTTTAAACGTGTAGATGCAGCATTTTTATTTAGTTGTTTCTATACTTTTTACGGGTATCGAATGATCGATATTTACCAACGTTCAGCGATTTCAGAATCAATTGCTCTGACGATTATGCCGGTGGTCCTCTACTACACGTATAGACTTCTTTTTGAAAAGAAGAATTGTGTGATTCCTTTAGCTGTTAGTATGAGTTTGCTTATTTATACGCATGCTCTTTTTACGTTTATGAGCGTAATAGTTATTGGGCTTTTGTTTATCGGTTCACTTTTGGCTAAACGAAAAAAGAAAGAAAATGTTTTGGACTTGTTTGTTGGAATGGCAAAAGCTGTCGGCTGGACGATTCTCTTAACAGCGTATGTTTGGTACCCAATGCTGCAACAAGTCCTGCATCAAAGCATCAATCGTCCTTTCCGCACAAACCTTCAGGAGCGGGGAGTGAACATTTTTGAAAGTTTGTTTGGTGCGATGACTAATGATTTAACGACATTTACAATGGGAACGATTGGTGTCGTGTCATTAGTCCTCCCGCTTTTCTTTTTGAAAAGATTTGAACGAAGAGAAAGAGTCATTTATTTTTGTGCAGTAGCTACGTGGTTTTTATCGACGAATGTTTTTCCATGGTTTCTTTTCCAAAATACACCTATCCAATTGATTCAATTTCCTTGGAGAATCTTAGGGTTTCAAGTGCTTTTCGGATCATTGATCTTGGTGATGGTCTTTTTGAAATGCAGACCAGATCAGAAAAAAAGTATATGGTGGATTGGCGGAATCGTCCTCCTGCTTTTGACACTAACAGTAGTAACGAAAATAAATTATACGCAAAAAATCCAATCCTATAACGGTCGTCTGATTATGACAAAAAAAGAGATTAAGCATTACACGACTTCAGGGACAGGGGGACTTTATGATTATGCACCGTCTGATGCACTGAAATACAAAAAACAGTTGAAAAAACATGAAGTAAAAGTTGGGGATGAATGGAAAAATAGTTCTCATAAAGCGCATGATTCAAAAATCATTTATACAGTGGAAGATGCGCAAGGGCAAAAAATCACGTTACCTGTGTTTGATTATTGGGGAACCGTTGCGAAAGTAAATGGTCAAACGACTAGCATAGAAAATGATGATGGGTTAGTAGCGGTTAAAGGAAAAGAAGGAACGACTACGATTGAGGTTTCTTCTACCTATCCGCCAACGATGATTTTTGCATTACTAACAAGCGTTGGAACTTTTTTATTTATCTTTATTCGATATTTGCTGAGAAGAAAAAATTTAGTAAAAAGTAAAATGGTCCTCCGATGAAGGGATCTAAGGTGAATGGCAGTGCAGAACAAACGTGAAAATGAATAAAGAAAATTTATAGAGTTGCCTTTTATTTTATGGGTGAATAAATTGTCTATTAGAGACACCATTTTCAGCCATTTTTGAAATAGCAACCAATGATCGTATTCCTCAACGATACCGCTAGAAACAAGGTGGACGTTGAGGATTTTTTGTTAATTGTATCAGTCTATTTGTTTTAGCTGTTTCTCTTGTGCCTAATGTTTTAAGTTCTGTATATTCACAGCAATTACGGAGAATATTTGAACAAAGAGTTAGATGTATTTAATACTAGTCATAATTGATAAATGAGGGGGCGCATTTTTCCGTGTCTTCTTATAGTTGATTAGTATTTTCTATGGCGAACTACTCCTTAGAAATCTACATAAACCTTTTTTTGAGTATCTGATTCTGATTTCGTGACGGTTAAACCAATTTTCTAGTTTGCAGATGAGGGATTGGTTAGAAATAATTTTTCAAATTTTCGGCATAATCTCAAGTTTGGTTTGTTAGAATGAGTGAAACAATCAAGGAGGAGTTTTATTAATGAAAAAGGGGATATTGTTGGCTGTGGGGTTGTTGTTTGTACTAGCTGGTTGTGGAACGGATCAGGCAAAAGATATTTCAAGTAAATCGACAGACACTATTGTTACAAAAACAAGTAAGACAGGTTCAACAACGACGAAAGAATCTGATAAGACTGAATCATCCAACTCATCAGAAACAAAGGTAAAAACAGAGTCCACGACGACGAGTACATCAGAGTCAACTCAAACTACAACGGCTGAGTCTGCGACATCAAGTAGTCAGCCAGTTGAAAAAAATAGCTGGGATGCGAGTAAAGCGACTGAATTAGCTACGTTTATGTCAACTTGGGGTCAGGAAATGGGACAACAGTATAGAAGCTACAATGATCATGTGAATGCTAATTATTATGGATTGCAAGTACCACAATACATTTTTGATGGGCAATGGTCTATGGTGATTGATCAAACACCGGTTACCGTAGAATGGTCAGAAAATGGCAGAGGACAAGCGGGATTTGAATTAGTGGCGATCTATTCTGATATCGATCATCCAAAACCGTCTGGAGCTCATTTGTATTTCTTTGGTTTCCAACAAAATCAACCTAAGGTAATGGTGACTCAGCAAAACCAAGGAAACCCAAACAATTATTTGTATTTCAAAGAAACTGAGAATAATGAATTGAAGAACGGTTTCGAGCGGATTGTGAATAGCTAGAGGAGACGTCCTTCCAAACTTAGAAAGAAAATTCCTTGGAACAGAGGTTGTGAAAGCATCGGTTAGCTCCGATAATAATAAGAAAAAATTTTTAGAAACAGCTCCTCGTGTTTTGAAAAATTCAGGCTTATTTCAAGGAGCTGATGCTTGAACACCATGGAAAAGAGGTTGTGAAAGCATCGGTTAGCTCCGATGACAATAAGAAAGAATTTTTAGAAACAGCTCCTCATGTTTTGAAAAATTCAGGCTTATTTCAAGGAGCGGATGCTTGAACACCATTTATCTGTTTCCAGAGCAAAGAGTGAGATGGATGTCTCAGTCTTTTTTTTGTTTCTGAAAGGATAATTTGCTAAATAAAACAGAAAAATTTATGAAAAATTCCAATAATTACGTTATACTTATTATGATTTTTTGAAAGGAGTCACTAATGAAAATAAAGAAAAAATTGCTCTTATTTGTTATATTAATACTTATTGCGGGTCTTTATTCTGTGAATTATTTTAGGCATGCACAAACGATTTCTACGACAGGAGATATCGCATTTCATCTTTCCAGAATTAAAGGATTATCCTCTATATTCTCAGGACCAATCAATTTTACGACTTTTAATAGTTATGGCAGCGGTGTGAACTATTTTTACCCCTACTTTACCCTTTTTCCATCGGTAATTTTTTATTGGATTACCAATAATTTGATCGTAAGTTATATTTTATACGTATGGGTGTTGAATGTTTGTACCATCCTATTGATGTTTTATTATGGTCAAAAATTTTTAAAGCGAGTAGATGCTGCCTTTTTATTTAGCTGTCTGTATACATTTTATAGCTATCGAACGATTGATATTTACCATCGTTCAGCGATTGCAGAAGCGATTGCACTGACGATTATGCCTGTAGTATTGTATTATGCTTACAAAATGATCTATGAGAAAGCAACGGCTGCGATCCCGTTAGCAATCAGTATGAGTTTGCTTGTTTATACGCATGTTCTCTCTACTTTCATGTGTGCGTTTTTCATTGGAATGATGATCATAGGCAAACTGATTGTGAATAAACTAAATAAGGAAGAAACCATTCGCTTGGTGTTGGAGATGTCAAAAGCTGTGGGAATGACGATTCTTTTAACAGCCTATTTTTGGTATCCTATGTTCAAGCAAACCATGTATCAATCCATCAATCAGCCAGGAAAAACAGATCTGCAAAATCAAGCGATCAATGTATCTGATAGTTTGATTGGAGCCATGAATAATGATTTGGCCTCCTTTACAATCGGGATTATCGGGATTGTTTCTTTGATTCTTCCGCTTGTGTATTTTAAAAAGCTAACGAGCAAGGAAAAAGTGATTTACCTGATTGCAGTAGCTACCTGGTTATTATCAACTAAGCTGGTCCCATGGGCACTATTGCAAAATACACCCGTTCGATTGCTTCAATTTCCTTGGCGGATATTAGGGTTTCAGGTACTTTTTGGCTCATTAATTTTATCCATTGTTTTTAATAGGATGATATTTGGTCAGAAAAAAAGAATACTTAGTATTGCAGCGATTGTTTGTTTTATGTTTGTTGTTTCGGCAGCCACTAAAGCCAATTATAATCACAAAGTGCCAACACTAGGTGACCATTTAGAGGTGAACAAAGACACTCTAGGTAGTTACATCACTGTAGGTGTTGGAGGGGTCCTTGACTATGCACCATTAGAAGCCATGAAATATAAGGAGCATTTGCAAAAGCATGAAATAAGGGTGGACAATGAATGGCAAACAGCAGCATATAAAGCTTCTGATTCCAAAATAGTCTATACAGTCAAAGGTGCTAAAGATAAAAAAATCACGTTACCCGTGTTTGATTACTGGGGAACTACAGCAAAAGTGAATGGGCAAAATACCAAGATTGAAAACAATGAAGGATTAGCAACATTTGAAGGAAAAGCAGGAACAACGGTAATTGAAGTTTCTTCTAAGTATCCCTTTACAATGATTCTTGCTTTTATTGTCAGTCTAGGAAGCTATCTTTTTGTTTTTATTCGTTTCTTGATCGGCAAATGTTTCGTTTCGAAAAAAATTGCGTAACATAAATATTCGTACTAGGACAAAAAACTGAAAGATTCGTTTTTATTTGTAAAAGACGGGACACCGAAACATCTAGTGAGATCACTAGGTGTTTTTTTATTCTTATTTAGTTCATGGTGAATGACAGTAGAAAAAATAGACAACATCGAGTGATTGATTTTTAGAAAAAAGTTGAACGATTATGATGGCAAAAGAACTTTTTATGATTTTAAAGTTATTTAATAGTATTTTTCTAGTATTTTTATAGTGGGTTGCATTATATAAATATGTGGAAAAAGTATATACGTAGCTTTTTGTTTATTGATAAAAATAAACAATTTAGCTGTTGGAAATCCGATTTTAGCGAATGATGTTTATTGTTTAAGTATATAAAGAAGGAGAAAATATGATGTTTGAAATATTTAAAGGGAAAACTATTTCTCTAAGTAATCCGACTGTCTTATTAAGTCATAGTTCTAAAAATAAAAATTATGGTGATCTCATCCGAGACCTATTGGTAAGCTGTGGAGTTCCTAATGATATGTTATTGTATTCTTCTCATAAAATGAATGAAATACCAGTTGGCAATAACATTTTTGACTATCTCGAAAAAACTATAAAAGTAAAAAAACATGCAGTTTTTTTACTTTCTGATGACTATTTCGAAAGTACTGCTTGTTTAAATGAAATGGGAGCTATTTGGCTCAATCAAAATCAGTACACACAATTATTTTTACCTGATTTTGATTTAAAGCATCATAGCTATTTAAGCTGTTGTATAAATAGTAAAGACAAAGGGATATTTTTAACTGGAGATGACCGTTGTCAAAAGGGTTTAACAGATTTTGTAAGAAATATTCTAAGGGATAGCTTTTTATCATTTAATGAGACAGAACTGGCTTATAATGCGGAGATATGTTGTAAGAATTTAAGAGATTTAATCCCCAGAGATAAAGTATGGAAATCAAGAATTAGTGAAATAACGGAGAACAAAGGATATGTTTTCGCTAAAATTGAAAATTTAATTCCTACAGGAGAAGTTTTTAAAGAAGGTGAAAATCACTGGTTACAATTAAACACGAACTATTTTCCTGAAGCAGAATCAATGAAAGTGGGAGATAGGATAGCATTTAAAGTGAAGGATTTTACAGAGTGCAAAAGTTTTCAAGAGTTAAAAAATTATAGAAATATATATGCTTATAGAGAAACACTTGAGATTATTGATTAGTATAAGCTATATTAGGAAATTTTATGCTATTTTGTAGAATATATGTGTAATAGAAAATACAAGAATGACTTTTATTTATTAGAATATTAATGAATAAATTGGTTTGGCTATCCAACCGTATTAAATAAGAATAACGCATATTAGTGAACAGAAAAGGAGTCGCTTTCTGTTCATTTTTTATAAATTTTAAAAAGCTATCAAGTGATAACAGGTGAGACGTCCATTTAACTGTCAGTTATTTCTTCACAGTTGCCAGTGCCTATCAGTCTCATAAATGACATATAAGTCGTTAATCATATTCATAAAATTGAATATTCTTTAATGAAAAAACGGTTTGATATTTTTAGAGAGAAATCCAGTTTTTTTTAATTTGTTTCATCAATGATTATTGGATAAGGCAATCTTTCAGATTCGACAGAGATCCTACGCTTATAAGCATTCTTTTTCACCCAGTCAATAGTTAATACAGGATTTGAATAGATCATCTTCTAGCAGTCTTGCTTTTAACGCATTGATTAACACTTAACAAGCAGAAATCCAGATTCAACATTCATTTGTTCGTTTATTAATTTTTTTTCATAACTAAGTTATTGCTAGTCAATTTATTGTAAAGTAACGTATGAAATAAATGGACTGATAACATAGCTTCTGAAATTGCCGAGCTAGTGTAGTAATGAGGGATTTCAGCGTTAGATTGTTGCTAACAGAAGATGAATGGGGTGGGGGAACATGAAGAAACATTATTTGGCTTGTTTGTTGTGTCTGTTCTTTTTATTGGCTTTGCCAGTACAGGGCTTTGCAGTAGCGGGTGGACATGGAGGTGGCTCAACGAGAAGCGGTGGATCTGGTGGAAGTTTTGGTGGTAGTTCGGTCGGACATCATTTTTATGACGATCGGCCAATTATCGGACGATCACGAGGGTATTATCGATCGAGTTCATACGGTGACGTAGAGGACTATGTATTAATGGGGGCGTCTGTTGGTGGTTTTGCGGCGTTTGCTTTATTTAAAAGGAAGAAAGAACAGCACAGTGTGACCAGAGAGCTATTTTCTCGTATGCCGGGGAAAAAGAAAGCGAAGAAAAGATTGCTTTCAGAGATCGAAACCAGCTTCTTTGCGATTCAAAACGCTTGGGAACATGAAAAAATGGAAAAAGCCTCGCGCTATTATACGAAAAAATTATTTTTGGAGCATCAACAAGTCTTACAAAAGAATCAAGCAGAAGGTATTAAAAATCATACTAAAAAAATCGTACTGCAACAGTTGGGGAACTATCGTCAAATAGAGGAAGACAGTTTCTCGATCCGAATTGATTTTAGTTGCTATGATTATACGATTGATCGAAAAAATAACCTGCTCTTATCAGGGTACAAGCATCAGCGACAATATTTTTCTCAGATCTGGTATTTCAATTATTCAGACAAAGAACAAAAATGGCAGGTAGATTATATCCAACCGATTTCATTGGGTTAAGGTAACGGTAGGAATGATTAGTGGATGCTGAGTTTATTGATAACAAGCATAAATCAAAAAATGGCATAGAGGGGGAGCCGTGATCAGAATGAATCTGATCGGCTCTCTTTTTTTGTGGGAATGTTTTTCTTTTTTAGTGAAGTACGGGGATATTCACAGAAATGTTAGCCAGCTGATGATATGAGCCTAACTATCAGGATTCGTTTTTCAACAGAACTGGTGGAGTAACTAAGAGGAGTATACCCTATAATAGCTAAAAGAGAACCTCACGTTAATTAATTTCCGCTACCTAGGAAAAAAGTAAGTTTGAAAGCGCATACCTCGGTAGCTAAACTAAACGTGTAAGAAAAAAAGGGGAGATGGTAAAGATGGCAAAAAATATTTTGTTGATTTGTGGTTCTGGTGCTTCTAGTGGATTTATGGCGGCTGCTATTCGAAAAGCAGCGAAAAAAAGAGGGGAAGAAGTAACTGTAAAAGCGGCTAGTGAGTCGCAATTGGATGAACGGATCAATGAGATCAATTATCTGTTGATTGGTCCGCATTTGTCTTATATGTTGGCAGATCTCAAAGCACAAATTGAAGGAAAGAACGTGAAAGTAGCAGTCATTCCACAAGCAACCTATGGCACTTTAAATGGAGATAAGGCACTAGATCTGATTTTAAGTATGGAGGGCTAACGAATGATGAATAAAATTATGGACTTCATGACGAACAAATTTGCGCCAAAAGTAAATAAAATTGTTAAGAATCCTTGGGTCTCGGCGATCCAAGATTCGATCATGGCGGCTTTGCCGTTAGTTTTTGTTGGTTCTTTAGTTACAGTGGTTTCTCTGCTAAAAAATCTTTTTGCAGGTTTACCTGATTTTTCAATGATTAGTAATTTTTCTTTTGGGATGTTTGGTTTGATTGTTTCTTTTTTGATTCCTTATTATCTCATGGAAAAAAAGGGAAACAGCGGTCAAAAGCTGATTTCAGGTGCTACCGGATTAGTGTTATTCATGATGTTACTATTTCCAACAGTATCTGCTGAAGGAAATGCTACGTTTATTCTTTCTCGGTTTGGCGCTACAGGCATGTTTCTTGCGATTATTTCTGGTCTTTTTGTTGCCTGTGTGATGAATTTTGCTGCTAAAAGATCATTTTTCGATGAAGATACACCGATCCCTGATTTCGTGGTGGGGTGGTTTAATAGTTTATTGCCGATTACGTTTATCTTGATCGTTGGTTGGTTTATCACGGTACAAATGAATGTTGACTTCTTTGAAGTGGTCGTTTGGGCATTCAGTCCATTGGCAAAAATCGTGCAATCTTATCCAGGTTTTGTCTTATCCGTTTTTATCCCAGTCTTTTTATATACGTTCGGTATTTCAGGTTGGGTGATGATGCCGGCCATCTATCCTGTATATATGGCTGGATTAGCTGCTAATGCTGAGGCTGTTGCAAATGGTGGACAAGCAATGAACATTGCTACTCAAGAAACTTGTTATGCTTTTTCATCAATGGGTGGTGTGGGGACTACCTTGGCCTTGTCTGTGATGATGTTGCTGTTAAGTAAATCAGCACAATTAAAAGCGATTGGTAAAGCGGTCTTTATCCCTTCGATCTTTAATATTAATGAACCGTTGGTTTTTGGGGCACCGATTGCTTTTAATCCTTATTTGATGATTCCTATGTGGATCAATGCACTGATCGTACCAACGATTTCTTATGTTGTGATGAATATGGGCTTCGTGAATATTCCTAGTCAATCATTCTTGTTGTGGTACATGCCATATCCATTTACATCTTATTTAGCCACTCAAGATTTCCGTGCGGTCATCGTCTGTCTGTTGATCTTTGTTATTACATGGTTTATCTTCTTACCATTTTTTAAAGCATATGATAGTTCATTATTAAAACAAGAAAAAATTGCTGAAGAACAAGAAGCGGCGCAAGCAAAAGCAATGCAAGCTTCAACGGCTCAATAATTGGAGGTAGTAGTATGTCACAACAGTTTGTGGAAGAAACAGATAGCCTAAACGAATTATCGATGAATATTTTGATCCATGCAGGTAATGCTCGTGAATTACTGGTAAAAGGTCTGAATGCACTGGAGGAAATGGCGTTCGATGAAGCAGAAGAATTGATTCAATCGGCACATAAAGAAGTGGTGATTGCTCACGGCTTGCAAACAGATACGTTACAAATGGAAGCTTCAGGAGAGCAGATCCGCTATTCTACGTTGTTCTGTCATGCGCAAGATACGCTGATGACAGCGCAAAGTGAGATATTGATTGGTGAACATATGGTGCGGTTGTTTCGAAACTTTTCAAAAAAATTAACTAAATAGGAGGTATTTCATGTTTAAAGAATACAAAATGCCAAAAGATTTTCTTTGGGGAGGGGCGATTGCTGCCAACCAAGCAGAAGGGGCGTATCAAGTTGATGGTAAGGGCATCAGCCTCGCTGATTTACATGTTTTCCATGCGGATAAAACAAATGCAGAAATTGCGGAAGAGCAACATAAAGGAATGTCTTTGGCTCAGTTGAAGGCGAATATGACAGATGAACAAGGCTATTATCCTAAACGCCATGGGATCGATTTTTATCATACCTATCCTGAAGATTTAGCGCTATTAGCAGAGATGGGCTTTAAAACGTTTCGGACGTCGATTGATTGGTCGAGGATTTTTCCTACGGGCGATGAAACGGAACCGAATGAAGCGGGTTTGGCTTATTATGATGCATTGATTGATAAAATCCATGAGTTAGGGATGGAGCCGATTATTACGATGCTTCATTATGAAACACCAGTAGACATTACTTTAAACTACGGTGGTTGGCATAATCGGAAAGTGATCGATCTATTTGTGAAATATGGAAAAACAATTTTAGATCGTTACAAAGATAAAGTGAAGTACTGGATCGTCATCAATCAGATCAACTTGATCCAATTTGAACCATTCAATTCAACGGCTATACCTTATGATACGGTGGATCATTACGAAGAAGCTAGTTATCAAGCGATCCATAATCAGTTCGTTGCCAGTGCTAAAATCTATGAATATGGGAAAAAGCTCAACCCTGAAATGCAAATCGGAACGATGGTTGCAGATTGCACCGCCTATCCATTTTCTTGCGATCCAGATGATATCATTTTGGCTTTACGTCGTAATCGGATGGAGTATTTCTATACAGATGTGCAATTTCGAGGAGAATATCCTCAGTATGCGTTGAATTATTTTGCTGAAAATAATATCCATCTCGAGATCACTGAAGAAGATAAAGCCATTTTACAAGCGAATACGATGGATTATCTGGCTATTTCTTATTATTATTCGCAAATGGTCGACTCCAAGAAAAACGATTTGAACCCTGCATCGGTGACACCTAACCCGAACTTGAAAGCTAATCCATGGGGGTGGGCAGTGGATCCTAAAGGGTTGTATCATTCACTTTCGCAATATTGGGATCGTTATGGTAAAGCGATTATTATTGCAGAAAATGGCTTTGGAATGTATGACCAGTTGGAAAACGGCAAGATTCATGATGATTATCGGATCGATTATCTGGCTAGTCACATTGAAGAAATGAAACGTGCGATGTATGATGGAGTCAATGTGATTGCTTATTGTGCCTGGGGGCCGATTGACATTATCAGCTGTTCATCTGCTCAAATGGAAAAACGTTATGGATTTATCTATGTGGATCTGGATAATGAAGGAAAAGGTAGTGGTGATCGGATCAAAAAAGATAGTTTTTACTGGTACAAAAATGTGATTGAATCGAATGGAGAAAATTTGTAAAGTCGCCAGTTTAAAGAATAGGTGTGATGCGAGACATGGATCTTCGTATCCACCTTTTTTTGAGATAGTGTGGCAAATCAATGGATAGCAACACATGTGTGGGGGAGATAGAAAGTGGCAACGAAAAGGCAAAGAGAGATTATCGCGTATCTTGCAAAACGACAGCAGCATTGGGTCACTGCGACGGAACTAGCAACATTTTGTAACTGTACGACTCGAACCATTCGTAATCAAATCACAAAGATCAATGAGACAGAGCAACAAATTATTTCTAGTAATCAAGGGTATCGGATCAAACAACCTACCCAGGATAAGCAAGTGATCCAAACAACGAATGACCGGCAATCACAGTTGTTTTTGACGTTGTTAAAAAGCAATCATGGCATTGATCTCTATGATTTGGCAGACACGATGTTTCTCTCTGAGTCAACGTTAAAAAATGACATCCAGCTTTTACGTAACGAGATTCAAAACAAACAATTGAAATTAACGATCAAAGCCAATCAAATTTATTTAGAAGGATCAGAAAGTGATAAAAGGCGTTACATGATTTCGCTATTGTATGAGGAAGGCGATTACCAGGAAAAACTAAAGTATCATGTCCAAGATATGATTGGTACGCTTTCGCTTATTGATCTAGAGCAAACCATCCATGATGTCTTAGCTTCACACAAAATCAAAATCAATCGCTATTCGATGAACAATATTGTGCTTCATTTTGCGATTAGTATTGAACGGATCCGCCAAGGAAATGATTTGAAAAGTGTGAAGGACTTTCCATTAAGAAATGATGCAACGGAATTTCAATTGTGTGTGGAGATTACTGAACTTCTTTCGAACACTTATCACATTCATTTTTCTGATGCTGAAGTCAAGCAGTTATCCTTACTTTTTATTGGATTACAAAATGAATATCTTACGAATCGCAAAGAGCTATCCTTGTCCAAAATTGTTGAAGCTCGAGTGATCGAAACACTAAATGAAGTTTTAGAGAAAGTCAAAGAAACCTATTTGATTGATTTACAAGATGAAGCTTTTTTCAATAAATTAGCTATCCATCTGCAAAATCTTTATGATCGCTCTCAATATGAACGGTTCACCCGGAATAGCAGCCTTTTAGATATTAAAACAGCCTATCCGTTAACGTATGACATTGCGGTTTACTTGTCGATGTTGGTACAGGAAAAATTAGCGATTTGGTTTAATGAGGATGAGATTTCTTTTATCGCTTTACACATCGGGGCTTACTTAGAAAGCAAAAAAGAAAAAAGACCAAAGTTGCGAGTGCTAGTTGATCACAACAATTACCATGATTTTGAAGAAACAAACGTTCAAAATATTCGTAGTATGCTAGGGGAAGATGTGGAGATCGTGGCGGTTGATCATCACGAGGTAAGCATACAAGAAAATGACGTGTATGTCTCTTCTGATCGTGACAGAGTGACTGAAATCAATGGCGCAGTATATGTCCATCCTATTTTGACACGTAAAGATTTTGCAAAGATCCAAAAACGGGTGACTGCCAAGCGAAAAAGTAATTGGCGAAAACAGATGTTTCATTTGATTGATCGGTTTATTATTGAAGATCTCTATTTTAATCAATTTGATCCGACCGATCAGACACCTAAAATGATTCGGGAAAAATTGTTTGATCGATTGTTAGTGACAGGGTATGTGGAGGAAGAATTTTCCCAGAGGATGGAAAAACGAGAAGCGATGTCATCGACCAGTTTCCCATCAGGTATCGCAGTACCCCACTCGCTGGAACAACAGGCGAAAAAAAGTGCCCTTTCGATTATGACCTTGCAAGAAACCCTCAAATGGGACGAATATCCTGTTCAAATCGTAGCTTTAGTTGCGATTTCACAAGATGAAGCCAAAGAATTTAATGATTTTTTTGAAATGTTTATCGAAATCGTTTCTGATCCGATCAATGTGCGATTGTTAGCGGGTGCAGAAAATTTTACAGAATTCATCTTAAAAATGAAAATGTTGGTCGAAACGGAAGAATAATCCGTGAATGTTGAGGGCGTTGGTTTTATTCTTGCATGATAGGAAAGCTCGCTTTTGTCTTAGGGATCACTGCTAATCGATCATTGCCAAAGTAGCCGAAAGCTTTCTATTGATGTTCGGTTACTTTTTTTGTGCTTGCAGTGATGGAAGGAAGTAATTTGAAACATCTTTCTGCTAACTTCCAATTGAACGGAGAAGTTTAGGATTGCCCATTTTTCTCTTAGGCAAGCTGATTTCACGTAAAGTAGTGTAAAAAGAAGGCTAAGCTATAGAATAAAATTGTGTAATAAATCTTAGATAGGTATAATGTAAGGCAAAAGGGAGGAATAAAACATGAAAATTGCAATTGCAGGAGCTGGAGCGATGGGAAGTCGTTTCGGTCTGATGTTACATCAAGGTGGAAACGAAGTACTATTGATCGACGGCTGGGCAGATCATGTCCAACAAATCAAAGAGCATGGGTTAAAAGCAGATTTCAATGGCAAAGAAGTAGTTGAGAAGTTACCAGTCGTTCTTCAATCAGAAGTAGGCGAAGAAGATCAGGTAGATTTGATCATCTTATTTACTAAAGCGATGCAATTAGAAAAAATGCTAACAGATATCCGTCCATTGATCAAAGAAGAAACGGAAGTATTATGCTTATTGAATGGTATCGGACATGAAGATATCATTGAAAAATTTGTTCCAATGGCAAACATTTATATTGGTAACACCATGTGGACGGCGGGCTTAGAAGGACCTGGAAAAGTCAAACTGTTTGGAAGTGGTTCAATTGAGCTGCAAAATCTTGGAGAAGGCAAAGAAGAACAAGCGAAAGCACTAGCTGAAAAATTATCAGAATCAGGCTTACATGCGAAATTCTCTGATAACATCCATTATTCCATTTACCGTAAAGCTTGTGTGAATGGCACGATGAATGGGTTATGCACGATTTTGGATGTGAACATGGCAGGGTTAGGTCAAACTTCGACTGCGCATAAGATGGTGGAAACGATTGTTCGTGAATTTGCGGCAGTGGCAGAAGCTGAAAATATCCACTTAGATATCCCAGAAGTGATCGCTCATTGTGAATCTTGTTTCGATCCAGAAACGATCGGATTACATTATCCATCCATGTATCAAGATTTGATCAAGAATCACCGCTTGACGGAAATCGACTACATCAACGGTGCGGTTTCAAGAAAAGGGAAGAAATATGGTATTGCAACACCTTATTGTGACTTCTTAACAGAATTGATCCATGCGAAAGAAGATAGCTTGCAGGTAAAATAAAGGGGGATAATTGATGGAACAGACACAAAGCATGTCACCAAAGATTTTTCTGAACAAAGTACTAGCTGGTACAGCAACGGGGATTATCATCGGATTGATTCCTAACGCAGTATTAGGGGCGATTTTAAGATACTTTAGTGGTTCTTCTTTTGCGATGGCTGTTGCTCAAATGGCGGTCATCTTCCAATTAGCGACACCGTTGATTATCGGTGGATTGATTGCTTTGCAATTTGGTTTTGCACCGATGAAGATGATGGTGGTGGCTGGTGCCGCATTTGTCGGGTCAGGGGTGGTGAAGTTTACTCCTGAGCTTGGTGAAACAGGTGTGTATGTTGGTGCTGGTACAGGCGATATCATCAATACGATGATCACTGCTTCTATCGCAGTTGGGTTGATTTATCTGATTGGTGAACGGTTTGGTTCGGTAGCGATTGTGTTGACTCCGATCGTTGTTGGTGTCGGCGCAGGAGTGATCGGGTTTTATCTCTATCCTTATGTGGCAGATATTACCTCAGCTATCGGGACGGTCATCAATAACTTCACGACACTACAACCTTTACTGATGTCGATCTTGATTGGCTGTTCTTTTGCCTTCTTGATCATTTCACCGATTTCCACCGTAGCAATCGGAGTGGCGATCCAACTAGATGGTGTTTCAGCAGGAGCGGCAGCAATGGGTGTCGCAGCAACGACTTTCGTTTTGATCGTGAACTCGTGGAAAGTCAATAAATCAGGAGTGACGATCGCCATTACGTTAGGAGCGATGAAGATGATGATGCCTAATCTGTTTCGCAGACCGGTTATTCTCGTTCCTTGTCTGATCAGTGCAGTGATTACAGCTATTCCAGTTGCTTTGTTGTCTATTTCAGGAACCCCTGCCTCGGCTGGTTTTGGGATCGTTGGCTTAGTTGGTCCTTTAGCTTCTTTAGATGCAGGTCTAAATCCGGCTCTTGTTGTTTTGAGCTGGTTAGTCGTCCCAGTTGCGGCAGCATTGTTCACTCAGTTTTTATGTGAGAAAGTATTGAAACTATATGATCGAGCAGATGTGTTTGAATTCTTAGGCTAGTGAAACGGCTGATTTTTTGGCTGAGTCTGCTCCTTTGATAGTGAGACAAATCATCTCAATAAAAAAAGCTTGAATTTTTAATTCCTTTTTTCGAAGGAGATTAAAAGTTCAGGCTTTTTTAATATAAAAAACGAAATTTTTTGTGGATATAGATCAGTGTAGGTATTTTTTTGCTTCTTAGTAGCATTATTTAGTAATATTGATAGTATTTATTTTTCATTAAGCGGTATAATGTTTTTGAATATAATGGAGGGGCGTAATATGGAGATAATGCAAGCGAGTATCAGAGTTCCAAAAAACCAATTGGTAGAAAAAGTGAAGGAATTACATTTTTCAGAAAAAATTGTTAAACATTTAAATGGGGCAATAGTGACGAGTGGTACCGTCATGGAAATTATAAATAAAGGAGAATACGTATTAGATATTCCACCGGAAATATTAAAGGGACTAAAAAATGGAACGTATCGTTTTGTCTCTGGGAAAGATGGAGTATATGCACAGATTGCTGATAAAAAAAGTGGCGAATTTGTTAAAAATTTGACATTAAAAAATGGAACAAGTGTTTGTTCAGCTTTAGGTCCTGCGGCAATAGTAGTAGGAGTCATGTTAGAACTTAAAAAAATCGAAGACAAATTAGATGATCTTAATTTGAAAATAGACGAAGTAATCAAAAATTTTGAAAATGATCGTTATGCAGGTGTAGTTTCTGCTAAAGAGAAATATGAACAATCAGTGTTAATAAAAGATCCTCAAATAAAAAAACAGTTATTAGTTAATGTGCTAAATGATATCACTACTGTGAAATATCAATTGTTAAAACAGTTAGAAGGAAAGGTAATCAGTTACCGAAAAAACCGTATGAAATTTGGTGATAAAGAAAAGTCAGCAAATGATATATTGCAAAATATTTTATTTATAAATGAGAGTTTTAATATCCAAGTAAATTGCCTTTCAGATTTAGATGAATATGTTGCTTTGAACTATAGCTTAAATCTCCATAAAAAAGATTTGGAAAGCATTTTGACTAGAGAAATGGCGTTAAAATTAGATGAGTATTTTCAAAAATCAACCAATCCAATAACAGAAGCAATTGATGATATTCATACGTTGATTCATACTATCTCTGATATGATCGAAGCGGATCCTGAGTATATTTTAAGTGGATATGTAACGGACTAATGGGGGGAAAGCAATGTATAAATGTACAAATTGTGGACGAGAAATATCTGAACCTAAAAAACTATGTGCATATTGTAAAAAAGAAAAAAATAGGATAACGAACGTGAGTAAACGAGCGTTAAAAAAGACAGTAGAATTTACGAATGAAAAGACAGAAGTAATCGGCAACAAGTTCTCTTCTTTGAAAATAAAACAATTGAAGTCATCAATAAAAATAAATACAAGCATGAAAGAAACAGGTACTAAAGTCAAAACAGAGGTCACGGATACACTAGCCAAAGTTACTGAACAACTAGTAAAAAAAGGAAATAGTCAAAAGAAAAAAAATAAAAAATAATCTTATCGAAAAATTCATTCTAAATCTATCAAAACACCTTCTTTGAGACTAAGAAATTCAAAGAAGGTGTTTTGTCTTATAGAATAACCAAATAAGTCAGCTTGTTTATTTGGTCAAAGAAAAAGGGAAGTCTTCAGCGTCGTGTTTTGTAGGATTAGGAACAATCCCCAACTGATAAGCAATCGTGCCACCAGTCAACAAGTCTTCATGTGTAAAGAAGAGTTTGCGATAGCTAGTTTCGTTTCTTGTGATCTCATGGATAAATTGTTGTTGTGGGTGATTAGGGCTTGTTTCGATTGTTAAATGTTCACCATTAGACAACGTAAGCACAGCTTTGTCGACTAAAGGCATCCCGATGACATATTCACCTGTTCCTGGCGTGACAGGATAAAAGCCTAAACTATTAAAGATATACCAACCTGCCATGCTCCCATTGTCTTCATCTCCTGGATAACCGGTCGGGGTATCATCGAATGTTTGTGTCAGCAATTGTTTGATCAATGGTTGTGCCATTTCGGGTTTACCAATATAACTGAATAAATAAGGATAGTGGAAGCTTGGTTGATTGGAGATGGCAACTTGTCCAAACTCGATCGCTGCCATTTCACTCATTTCATGGATCTCAAAACCATAACCGCCAACTTCAAAAGTCGGTGCTTGGTTACATAATTCAATCAGTTTTTCTTCAAATTGATCTGGTCCACCGTGAGCATTGATCAAACCAGCAAAATCATGGTAAACAGCAAAGCTACTTTGCCAAGCGCTACCTTCTGCATAATCCTGACCCCAACGTGTGGAAGAAAACGGAGTACGGAATCTTCCTTCGGGATCTTTGGAACGCATGAAGCCGGTTTCCGGATCAAAGACATTTTGATAATTGAAAGATTGCTTTTGATAGTGTTGTGCGGTTGCTGCTTCATTCAAGCCGGTGGCTACTTGGCTGATACAAAAGTCACTATAAGCGTAATCAAGGGTGTGGTTGATTGATTCGTGGTAAGTATTTGGTACATAACCATATTTTAGATAATCATTCGTTCCTTGACGTCCGTAATTTTGTTTTTCACTTTGGACCGTAGCGCCTTTTTTCATTGCTTCGAGAAATTCAGCCATTAAATCTTTACGGATTCCCTTAACCGAGGCATCAGCGATCACTGCATCAATCAATGTTCCTGGCATGAGTCCACGCTCATCTGGCGAAAGCCATTTTGGTAAAAAGCCAGTTTCACGATAGCTGTTCAAAAAGCCTTCAAGCATCTCTTCATATTTTTCGACAGCAATCAAAGAGTAAAGTGGATACACTGTTTTATAAGTATCCCAAAAACCATTATTGGTATAAAGTACACCTGGTTTTACACTTCGACTAGTGGTATCATAATGGATTTTTTGTCCGGTCGAGTCGATTTCATAGAACGTTTGTGGGAATAAAAATACACGGTAGAGATTGTGGTAAAACGTCCGTAACTGTTGCGGATCATGATGCTCGACTTTGATTCGGTCAAAATAGTTTTGCCATTGTTGTGAACTATTCAGCAAATAGTCATCAGGCGTTTGATGTAACTCTTGTTCTAGATTAAATGAAGCTTGTTCAGAACTGATGAAGGAAGTACCGAAACGAATGACTTGTTTTTTTACGTCGCCAAAATAAATCGGAATCGACCCAGCGTCATCGGCTGCTAACTGTGACAATTCCTTTGATTGGATTGGCTGTTCAAAATGTAAGACAAAATAGAACGTAAAATCAGGATCTTCGGCGCCTGCAAAATGAGTGACTTGTCCTTCAATCGTATAGGGATCTTTTAGAACTAATTGATGTTTACCAGGAAATGACAAAAGTAAACCGCTATCATTTTTGTGGTAATCAATGGTTAGGACACCACCGTACATGCTAGGGATCAACGTGGAGCGAATACCATCACGTAATTGGTTGATCGTTAAATGAGTTGGACAGAATGTGCTTTCTTCTGGACGATACGAACTTTGTGCATGGAACAGGGTATTCTCAGGTAATAACCCATTGATCGGAGTGAAGACAAAATAGCTGAAGTCACCCATCCATGGACTTGGCTGATGAGTCAAACGGTAGCCTTGGAAGGTGTGATCGTCAGGATGGAACCACCAGCTACCTTTTTGATCAGTTGTCTGTGGGGCAAAGTAATTCATCCCAAAAGGAACACCAGTATAAGGCTGGCAGTTCCCATTTGAGAAGTTCGCTTGATTGGCTGTACCGTGACGAGTATCAATATGTTGAATGTTCATGTTAAATCTCCTTTGTTGAGTGTCGTTTAATAAATGAGACTGGTTGGCTCGTATCTTCGGGAATGTTATTTGTTTTGAGCCAAGTGATCAAAGCATTTCCTGCAAGTTCTCCTAGTTGGTGGAAATCTTGAGCAATCGTTGTTAATGGTGGATCAACTAAAGCGGCTGCTTGGATATCATCGAATCCAACGATCGAAAAATCATCTGGGATACGATAGCCTTGTTGTTTTAAATGATTCATCGTTTGAATAGCTACCAGATCGTTTTCGCAGACAAACGCAGTGACCTGATGTTCATTGATGTAGGTCAGTAACGTTTCAATCGTAGTGCCTTTTGCATCTAAAGTTGTATGAAACGGCAAATTGGCTTTGTCCAAAGCTTCCAGGTAACCCAAGTATCGTTGTCGGACAGATTGTGGATGCGCCTGTTCACCAAAAAGATAGGCAATCTTTTTATGCCCTTTTGAAATCAAATGAGCCGTAGCCAAAGAACCACCTTGGAAATTATCTGAAAGGACAGTTGGAAAAGGAAGTTCATAGATTTTTTTATCTAAAACAACAACTGGGAATTGTTTCAATGATAATTCAAAGAGCAGATCCAGATGTTGATCGGTCGCAAACGCATAATAAATCATTCCGTCAAATTCTTGCATGATTTCCTTCGCCGTTTTGTTTGCCAGAAAATCAACAGTCGTCATCATGACCTCTAACTGATTTTCTTGCATCACTGGATTTAGTCCTTTTGTAAAATCTCCGACAGAAAGGTCAGATAAAAAGGGAAGTAGGAACAGGATGCGACTATTTTTAATCACATCGTTTCTATTAAGATCACTAGTCGTTGCTTTGACAAAACTGCCTTTTCCTCTGACACGATAAATCAGACCTAATTGTTCTAATTCAGTTAATGCACGTTTAGAAGTGATTCGACTCACTTGATACTTGGTGGACAATTCCTTTTCGGTAGGTACCTGGCTGTCAACAGGTAACGATCCATCAGCAATTGCTTGTTGTAAGTCATGAAAGATTTGTTGGTATAGTGGTTGATTCATAAAAGCACCTTCTTATAAGATATATCATATAAAGATCATAGCATAAAACCACTAAAAGTAAATAAGAAAAATCTCATTTTGAAAGCGTAGACAATTGTAAAGTGACGAGGTATAATCCTCTTATGATATATCAATAAAGAAAAGAGGAAAATAAATGGCATATAAAGATATACCAAAGTCAGTTCGACAGTTTATGGATGAAATTACTGCAAAATGTGGGGAAGAGCATGCAGACTGGGCAGCGAATTTCTCTGCTGCCTTTGCCAATACATTGTTAACGACAGTCAAAAGACATGAAGACGGGACGACTTTCTTATTAACTGGTGATATTCCAGCGATGTGGTTGCGTGACTCCACCGCTCAAGTCCGTCCATATTTAGTCATTGCAAAAGAAGATGAAGACTTAGCTTCGATGATTAGTGGGCTTGTCAAAAAACAATTTGAATATATCAACATCGATCCATACGCAAACGCATTCAATGAAGAAGCAAATGGAGCGGGGCATCAAAGTGACCATACTGAAATGAATGATTGGATCTGGGAGCGTAAATATGAAATCGATTCCTTATGTTATCCTATCCAATTAGCTTACTTATTATATAAGAACACTGGTCGAACGGACCAATTGAATGATTCGTTTGTTGAAGGAATCAAAAAAGCCTTACATGTCTTCAAAACCGAACAAGATCACAATCAATCTCCTTATACTTTCGAAAGAGATACGACGAGGAAAGAAGATACCTTAGTCAACGACGGGCGTGGAAGTGCAGTTGCACCAACTGGAATGACTTGGTCTGGTTTTCGTCCAAGCGATGATGCGTGTCAATATGGCTACCTCGTTCCTTCAAATATGTTTGCTGTAGTAGTGCTGGGTTATATTGAAGAAATCTTTACGAACATTCTCACGGAAGAAACAAGTAGTAAAGCAATCCTTGAAGAAGCCAAACGTTTAAAAGAAGATATCCAAAAAGGAATCGAAGACTATGCGCTGACTAAAAACCAACAAGGAGAAACTATCTATGCTTATGAAGTTGATGGATTAGGAAACGCTTCTATTATGGATGACAGTAATGTACCTAATTTGATTGCTGCTCCGTATTTAGGTTACTGTTCTACCACAGATGAACAATATTTGGCAACGAGAAAAACGTTACTAAGTAAAGAGAACCCTTACTTCTATGAAGGGAAATATGCAAAAGGGATCGGATCATCTCACACTCCAGAAAATTACATCTGGCCGATTGCATTAGCGATGGAAGGGATGACCACTGAAGATAAAGAAGAGAAAAAGCGGATTTTAGACTTATTAGTTGCGACAGATGCTGGTACACATTTGATGCACGAGGGGTTTGATGTCGATGATCCAAACAACTACACCAGAGAATGGTTCTCTTGGGCGAACATGATGTTTTGTGAATTAGTGATGGATTACTTTGATATTCGAGTAGCGAAATAGGAGGAATAAAATGAAAAAGAAAGTATATATCATTTCACACAGTCATTGGGATCGTGAATGGTACATGGCTTATGAACAGCATCATATGCGTTTAGTCGAATTGATGGATGATCTTTTGGAATTATTTGAAACCGATCCAGATTTCAATAGTTTCCATTTAGATGGACAAACGATTATTTTAGATGATTATTTACAAGTACGTCCAGAAAAGAAAGAAGCGGTGCAACGAGCTATTGATGCGGGTAAATTAAGGATCGGTCCTTTTTATATTTTACAAGATGATTTCTTGATCAGTTCAGAAGCGAATGTCCGTAATATGTTGATTGGAATGGAAGAAAGTAAGAAGTGGGGAACGCCTGTGATGCTCGGTTATTTCCCGGATACTTTTGGAAATATGGGGCAAACACCACAAATGATGAAACAAGCAGGACTTTCAGCTGCTGCTTTTGGACGAGGCGTAAAACCAATTGGCTTTGATAATCAAGTCTTGGAAGCAGAAAATTATTCTTCTCAATATTCTGAAATGTGGTGGAAAGGACCAGATAGCACAGAAATCTTTGGGTTACTGTTTGCCAATTGGTACAGTAATGGAAATGAGATCCCGGCTGAAAAAGAGAAAGCAAGAGCCTTTTGGGACCAAAAGCTGGCAGATGCAGAGCAATATGCATCAACCGATCATCTGTTGATGATGAATGGAGTGGATCATCAACCGGTTCAAAAGGATGTAACAGCAGCAATCAAATTAGCGAATGAATTATATCCAGAGTATGAATTTATCCATTCCAATTTTGTCGATTATCTTGCAACGGTGCAAAAGGACTTGCCAGAAGAACTTGGTTCCGTTGAGGGAGAGTTGACCAGTCAGGAAACAGATGGCTGGTATACGTTAGCGAATACTGCTTCAGCACGTGTCTATTTAAAACAATGGAATACCAAAGTTCAAAGACAAATTGAAAATATTGCTGAGCCATTAGCAACGATGGCTTATGAAGTCACAGGTAAATATCCCCATGATCAATTAGATTATGCGTGGAAAACGTTGATGCAAAATCATCCACATGACAGTATTTGCGGGTGTTCGGTTGATTCTGTCCATCGAGAAATGATGACACGTTTTGAAAAAGCAGATGAAGTAGGGAAGTATTTAGCAGAAGAAGCGATCAAACAACTTGCCCAAGCGATCGACACTAGCAGCTTACCAGCAAAAAGCTATCCTTTCTTAGTTATGAACACGGCTGGATCAGCAAAGACTGGTGAAGCAGAAATAACGATTGAGTTAGAAAGAAAATGTTTTGCAGAAGGAATACCTGAAAAATTATATGAAGAACTAGAAAAGCAACCACCAAAAAGCTATCATGTAGAAACATCCAATGGTGAAGAAGTCCCTGCATCACTATCAGAAACATTTGTGACGTTTGATTATGATCTGCCCAAAGATCGGTTTAGGATTCCTTACATGGCGAGAAAAATCACGGTCACTTTACCAGTGAGCGAAATGCCAGCTTTTTCTTGGAACACGTACGTATTAATAGAAGGAAAAGCTAAAGAAGAAAAAGAGACGATGATCCAAAACGATGGACGAGTATTAGAAAATCAACAAGTTCGGCTAGAGATCAAACCGAATGGCACCTTGACGTTGAAAGACAAATCAACGGGCAAACAACTAGATGAATTATTGACATTCGAAGATGTTGGGGATATTGGAAATGAATATATCTTCAAACAGCCTGAAAATGACCAACCTATTTTATCAAAGGAAAATGATCAAAGTACCGTAGAAGTCGTAACTGATACGAGTGAATTAGCACAAGTAAAAGTTACCCAG
Source organism: Enterococcus sp. AZ078 (assembly GCF_051714985.1). NCBI lineage: Bacteria > Bacillati > Bacillota > Bacilli > Lactobacillales > Enterococcaceae > Enterococcus > Enterococcus sp. AZ078. The sequence goes on along the minus strand of NZ_JBIOSW010000001.1, from coordinate 2,561,365 downwards.
GAATTATTGATCCCAGTAGCTGCTGATGAACGTTTAGCAAAAGAACAACAGATGGTCATTGAGTTTCGTCACCGTAAAGCAGGTCGTTCAAAAGAAAAGCGTGTGTTAGAAGTAACAACTGTTATCACTTTAAGAAAAGACAGCAAAAAAATCGACTTTGAAACAAAAGTGAATAATCAAATGGATGATCATCGCTTACGTGTGTTGTTCCCAACAAAGTTACATGTGAAACAACATCAAGCTGATAGTATTTTTGAAGTGGTTACCCGTCCCAATGATGTATCAAGTAGTTGGGAAAATCCAACAAATCCACAGCATCAACAGGCGTTCGTTCATTTAGAAGGAAACGATTATGGCGTAACAGTTGGCAATTATGGATTAAATGAATATGAAGTAATCGATGACAGTGTGATTGCGGTGACTTTACTACGTTGTGTAGGGGAATTAGGCGATTGGGGATATTTTCCAACACCAGAAGCCCAATGTCATGGGGTACATTGCTTTAACTACAGTATCGAAGTGCATCAGCCAGAAGAAAAATTTGCTAGTTACCATCATGCTTATAGCGCACAGATTCCTTTTTCTACCACGCAAATGGCGATTCAAACAGGAACCTTGCCAGCTGAAAACAGCTATTTAACTTGCGAAGGGGAAACGTTTGCAATTACTGCTTTGAAACGAAGTAAATTTAGTGATAAAGTAGTGGTGCGTGGGTTTAATCTGTCCGGTCTTGATTCACCATTACAAATCACTAAAAATGGGAAACAAGGGGAATTATTGAATCTGCTAGAAGAAACAGTTGAGCAAACGATTGCTCCGACCGTTAGACCTTATGAAATTCGGACAATCGGATTCGAGGAGGAATAAGCAATGTATGGTGGAATAGAAGCAGGGGGAACAAAATTCATCTGTGCCGTTTCAAATGAAGGCGTTATCGTAGAAAGAGTAAGTATTCCTACAACTACACCTGAAGAAACACTAAAGCAAGTATTTGATTTTTTTGATCAATATGAACTAGAGGCGTTAGGGATCGGTTCGTTTGGTCCGATCGGTATTGATAAAAATGCCGATAATTATGGGTATGTTTTGGCAACACCTAAACCTGGATGGGGAAACTACAATTTTTTAGGCAGCATCCAAGAACGTTACGGGATTCCGATGGCTTGGACGACAGATGTGAATGCAGCAGCTTACGGCGAATTGCTAAAAGGAGCCGCACAAGGGAAAAAGAGTTGTATTTATTTGACTGTCGGTACAGGGATCGGTGCCGGTGTGGTCCTTGAAGGAGATATTTTTTCTGGACTTGCCCACCCAGAAATGGGGCATATATGGGTAAAACGTCATCCAGAGGATACCTATGAAGGAACATGTCCTTACCACAAAGATTGTTTGGAGGGGTTAGCGGCTGGACCTTCAATTGAGGCACGAACTGGAATCAAAGGCCAAGAACTTCCTCAAGATCATCCAATATGGGACATCCAAGCCTATTATATTGCTCAAGCATTGATCAATTATACGTTGACGTTAGCTCCTGAAAAAATCATTTTAGGTGGCGGAGTGATGAATCAAGACCACTTGTTGCATAAAATTCGACAACAATTCGTTGAGTTAATGGGTGGGTACATGGAAACGCCACAAGTAGATGAGTACATTGTACGCTGGGGGCTGCCGAATGAGAGTGGAATTATTGGCAGTTTGCTTTTAGCAGAAAAAGAACATGGTAAACAATAAGGTGTATATATTCTATATATAGTAATAAAAAACGGCTAGAGGTGTATCCCTAGCCGTTTTTTGATTGTGATCAGTAGTGGATCGCTCCTTACAATAGTGTCTTTACCATAAACCAGGGAGGGCTTTTGCGACAATGGTTTCTTGCGTGAAAGGATGAGACATGTGTAATTCTAACGCATGGAGCATGAGACGGTTCGCAGGCCGTGTTTGGTAAAGTGGATCACCGACAATGGGATGACCAATGTGAGAGAGATGGACCCTGATTTGATGAGTACGTCCGGTTTCCAAGACACAGTAAACCTGAGTCTGACCATTTACTACTTGATCAACGGAAACATGTGTGAGAGCCGTTTGACCTTTATGAGGATCTACCACCCGTTTTCTGCGATCGTGCCGATCACGACCGATTTTATCTTTTAAAATCAAATCCTCTTTGATTGTTCCCCAGACAAGTGCTTGGTATCGTCGATAAATCTTCTTTTGTTCCAACATTCTGCCTAGGATAGGTAAAACAAAGGGATTTTTAGCAAATAAAATTGCACCACTTGTTTCTTTGTCCAATCGATGCACGACATAAGGGCGTTGCTCTTTTTTCTTTAAATACGCAGCTAAATGATTCAATAAAGTATCATTTTCGGTTGGTTCATTCGGATGAGTTTTCATGCCGGCGGGTTTATTGACAATGAGTAAATGATCGTCTTCATATAATGGTTGGACGAAGGAAGCTTTACCCAATTGGACTTCTTGGTATTGATAATCAGTTTCTTCAAAACGTAACGTAATATGGTCACCAGCGTGGACTTCAAAATGAAATAAGGCAGGTTCTTGATTGATCCACACATTTTTTCTTATACGTAAAAAGTGGCGGACTTTTCTTGGAACGAGCCATTCTTGTTCTAATAATTCTCGAATGGTGGTTGTTGGCTGGGTGTCAGGTAACGTAATCGTGATTTCCATAAAAATACTCCTTTTAGCAAAAATGCAGCTCTATTGTACCATTTTTAAAACTTATTTAAGAAAAAAGTGACTAATTTCTGATACTTCTTATGCTAAACTATCGTCAAAACTTAAAAAAACAGTTTGCCTACATCTCAAGCAGGAAGAATGAAGAACGTACCTGTGGTAGAATAAGGCGATTCAATCAAATAGACAGGAGAAGAATAAATGGATTTTCAAAGCATTTTAAGTAAAATAAAAGCTGCTTTGATCAGTTTTTGGCATTGGATTAAACCTTATTTAGGGCGATTCCATCGATGGCGAAAACGTATATGGAAAAAGTATCATATCAATAAACTGATCCTATTGATTGGCTTGATCTGTGTATTGATCGTCAGTATCTATCTTTTTATTTTAGCAAAACAGGCAAATGTCTCCACATTAAAATCGGGGCTAAGTCAGTCTACCGTTATCTATGATAAAAAGAATGAAGAAGCAGGCACCCTGTATGCTCAAAAAGGGACTTATGTGGAATTGAATGCAATCTCTCCAGATATCCAAAATGCGGTTATCTCAACCGAAGATCGTAATTTTTATCAGCATCATGGATTTGATATCAAAGGGATCGCTCGGGCAGCAGTTCGGATGGTCCTTTCAGGTGGCACTTCTGGTGGAGGTGGGAGTACAATTACCCAACAATTAGCTAAAAATGCTTATTTGACACTTGATCAAACTTTTGACCGTAAAGCAAAAGAATTATTTTTAGCCATTGAAATTGAAAAGAAATACAGCAAAGAAGAGATTTTGACCATGTATCTCAACAATGCTTATTTTGGAAATGGGGTATGGGGCGTACAAGATGCTTCAAGGAAATACTTTGGGGTAGATGCTAATCAGGTTAATTTAGCAGAAGCGGCAACGTTAGCTGGGATGCTTAAAGGTCCGGGTATCTATAATCCGATCGATCACCCAGAAAATGCAAACAATCGAAAAAACACCGTATTGAGTGTCATGGAAGAAAACGGCAAGATCACGAAACAACAATACCAAACGGAAAGCAAAGTGGATATCAAACAATACGTGAAAGATACGTATGATAATTCGGAATCAGGCTATCGCTATCCTTATTACTTTGATGCCGTGATTGATGAAGCAGTCAATGATTATGGTTTAGATGAAGAAGATGTGATGAACAAAGGATACAAAATCTATACATCACTTGATCAAAATTATCAAAAACAATTAGAAACAACGTATCAAAACAATGCACTGTTTCCGGCAAATGCTGCGGATGGGGCAATGGTTCAATCCGCATCAGTCGCATTAGATCCTAAAACTGGTGGAGTTGAGGCGCTGGTAGGGCGACGTGGCGAACATGTTTTCCGAGGATTCAGTTTTGCAACACAAATGAAACGTTCTCCTGGCTCAACGATCAAACCATTGAGTGTGTATGCACCAGCGTTAGAAGCGGGATACACCCCAGCAAGTATTTTGAAAGATGAACCATTATCTTATTATAAAGCTCATAATTACGACGGGACGTACCGTGGTGAAGTACCGATGTATCAGGCGGTTGCTGAAAGTTTGAATCTTCCTGCTGTATGGTTGCTTCATGAAATCGGTCTTCAAAAAGGTTATGATAAAGCAGAAGAATTTGGATTGCCTCTATCGAAATCAGATAAGTATTATGGTTTAGCATTAGGTGGTTTAGCTAAGGGAGTTTCGCCGTTAACGATGGCTGGAGCTTACAGTGCATTTGCTAACGCTGGTAAAATGTACAAACCACATCTGATTACTAAAATCGTGGATTCAACGGGTGCAGTAATTGTTGATAAGACCAATGAAAAACCTAAACAAGTCATTTCAGAAGAAACGGCTAATCAAATGACTTCAATGCTGCTTGGGACTTTTTCTAATGGGACAGCCGTTGCAGCTAAACCGGCTGGTTACACAGTCGCAGGGAAAACAGGAACGACTGAAACCAATTTTGATCCTACCAAAGCTAACGACCAATGGATTGTTGGCTATACGCCTAATGTCGTGATTTCAACTTGGATGGGATATGAAGAATCTAGTGAATTGCATTATTTAGCAGGAACAAGTGGGAATGTGGTTGGTAAAGTCTTCAAATCGGCCGCAGAAGGCATTCTTCCTTATACCGAGCAAGAGCCTTTCCCTGTAGCAGATGCATATGCTACTGGCGGAAAAGTAGTCCCTGCTGATCAAGTCAATAATAATACGCAAACCAATGAGAACTCAGAACAATGGAAAGAAAATCTGAATAAATACGGGGAACAAGCTAAAGATGGGCTGAAAAATATCGGTGATATGGTAAAAGAAGGCGTAAGAGGTTTAGGTGAAGCTGCGAAAGATCTCTGGCGGAAATATCAAGGACAGTAATCCTATGAAAAACGATAAACAAATGGTACAATAAAACTAAACGATCTATAGAAAAGAGGCTAACTATGTCAAATATTTATGATAGCGCAAATCAAATCGAACGCGAGATTCGCGAATTGCAAGAATTCAAAGCTTTAGAAGAAGCCTATGCAAAAGTTAAAGCAAATGAAGAAGCACATCGTCTATTCAAAGATTTCCAAGCGATGCAAATCGAATTGCAGGAAAAACAAATGAGCGGGCAAGAATTTAGCGATGAAGATGCAATGAAAGCGCAAGAAATGGCAATGAAAATTCAATCAGAAGAAGTGATCAATGATTTGATGCAAAAAGAACAACAATTCAGCACGATCATCAATGACTTGAATCGCATCATCATGACACCAGTTAGAGATTTATACAGCGAATAATTAACGTTGTAGAAAATAATTTAGCCAGAACAAGCAAAAGCAACGTAAAACAAAATTGTTTTGCGTTGCTTTTTTAGTATGAAGAAATCAGACGGGGATAACTCATAGAAAATTAGCTTATTTTTCATTGTTTAATAAATAATTATTGTTAACCTAGCTATAATAGCTGATTTTGTCTATTATAGAAGCGTAGAAATGTCTATTCAAGTAGTGAATTTCTCTCATATAAAGCAAGGAGGTGGAGCGATGAAACACAAAAAATTTTCTTGGAAAGATTTTTGGGAAATCAGTGGCTCGTATCTTTTCACGATTATTTTGCTACCCGCATTTTATTCTTTAACTACAAATCAGCCATTAACAAATGTTTTTAGCGACCAATATCTGATCGATATTCTTCTCTTGTTTCTTTTTGTGATCTTGCCATTAGCTATTTATAAAGGTGTGCGGTATCGAAAGTAAGATATGAGAGATATTTGATGTTTGAGCATGAAAATAGTTAGTCATTGCAGTAATCGTCTGAAGTACCGATGAGTCTAAATAAGAAGATAGGCAACTAAAGTAGGTTAGACCAATAGAGAGAAATAAAGTAAGGTACTGCTAAAATTAATTTTTAGCTTGACCATTCTTTTTTTTAATGGTAAAGTAATTGACGTTGCTGAAAAAGAGAAAAAGATCGTGAAATTTATTTAGAAAAATTCATTGACATTTACTTTTTAAGGTGATAAGATAACTAAGTCGTAAAAAATCAATAGCTTGCGAAGCTTGATTTCATCGAAAAAAACTTTAAAAAAGTTGTTGACAAATAACAAACGACGAGTTATGATAAATGAGTTGCTGAAACACTTCTGAAAAACGAAGTTAAAAAAACTTTTAAAAAAAGAGTTGACAAACAAACGTCGCTCTGATATGATATAAAAGTTGCTACGGCAATCTCAACTGATTAGCTTTTAATCAAGTAGACCTTTGAAAACTGAACAAAGCAAAGACAAACCAAATGTGTAGGGCGTCTTGATTGATTCAAGACAACAAACATTTTTAACAAGCAAGCAATATGCTAGCAAACAATTGAGCTTAACAATCGCAAGATTGTTCGAACTTTTTATGAGAGTTTGATCCTGGCTCAGGACGAACGCTGGCGGCGTGCCTAATACATGCAAGTCGAACGCTTCTTTTTCCACCGGAGCTTGCTCCACCGGAAAAAGAGGAGTGGCGAACGGGTGAGTAACACGTGGGTAACCTGCCCATCAGAAGGGGATAACACTTGGAAACAGGTGCTAATACCGTATAACAATCGAAACCGCATGGTTTTGATTTGAAAGGCGCTTTCGGGTGTCGCTGATGGATGGACCCGCGGTGCATTAGCTAGTTGGTGAGGTAACGGCTCACCAAGGCGACGATGCATAGCCGACCTGAGAGGGTGATCGGCCACATTGGGACTGAGACACGGCCCAAACTCCTACGGGAGGCAGCAGTAGGGAATCTTCGGCAATGGACGAAAGTCTGACCGAGCAACGCCGCGTGAGTGAAGAAGGTTTTCGGATCGTAAAACTCTGTTGTTAGAGAAGAACAAGGATGAGAGTAACTGTTCATCCCTTGACGGTATCTAACCAGAAAGCCACGGCTAACTACGTGCCAGCAGCCGCGGTAATACGTAGGTGGCAAGCGTTGTCCGGATTTATTGGGCGTAAAGCGAGCGCAGGCGGTTTCTTAAGTCTGATGTGAAAGCCCCCGGCTCAACCGGGGAGGGTCATTGGAAACTGGGAGACTTGAGTGCAGAAGAGGAGAGTGGAATTCCATGTGTAGCGGTGAAATGCGTAGATATATGGAGGAACACCAGTGGCGAAGGCGGCTCTCTGGTCTGTAACTGACGCTGAGGCTCGAAAGCGTGGGGAGCAAACAGGATTAGATACCCTGGTAGTCCACGCCGTAAACGATGAGTGCTAAGTGTTGGAGGGTTTCCGCCCTTCAGTGCTGCAGCTAACGCATTAAGCACTCCGCCTGGGGAGTACGACCGCAAGGTTGAAACTCAAAGGAATTGACGGGGGCCCGCACAAGCGGTGGAGCATGTGGTTTAATTCGAAGCAACGCGAAGAACCTTACCAGGTCTTGACATCCTTTGACCACTCTAGAGATAGAGCTTCCCCTTCGGGGGCAAAGTGACAGGTGGTGCATGGTTGTCGTCAGCTCGTGTCGTGAGATGTTGGGTTAAGTCCCGCAACGAGCGCAACCCTTATTGTTAGTTGCCATCATTTAGTTGGGCACTCTAGCAAGACTGCCGGTGACAAACCGGAGGAAGGTGGGGATGACGTCAAATCATCATGCCCCTTATGACCTGGGCTACACACGTGCTACAATGGGAAGTACAACGAGTCGCAAAGTCGCGAGGCTAAGCTAATCTCTTAAAGCTTCTCTCAGTTCGGATTGTAGGCTGCAACTCGCCTACATGAAGCCGGAATCGCTAGTAATCGCGGATCAGCACGCCGCGGTGAATACGTTCCCGGGCCTTGTACACACCGCCCGTCACACCACGAGAGTTTGTAACACCCGAAGTCGGTGAGGTAACCTTTTGGAGCCAGCCGCCTAAGGTGGGATAGATGATTGGGGTGAAGTCGTAACAAGGTAGCCGTATCGGAAGGTGCGGCTGGATCACCTCCTTTCTAAGGAATATTACGGAGACTACACTGTTTGTTTTTCACTTTGTTCAGTTTTGAGAGGTTTACTCTCAAAGAGATATTTTTGTTCATTGAAAACTGGATATTTGAAGTAAATTAGTAATACAAACCGAGAACACCGTGTTGAATGAGTTTTTTAATAAGTTCAATTGCTTATTTTCTTGATCGGACTTCTATCGCTAGAAGAAAGATCAAAACCCAACCGCAAGGTTGATAAGGTTAAGTGAATAAGGGCGCACGGTGGATGCCTTGGCACTAGGAGCCGATGAAGGACGGGACTAACACCGATATGCTTTGGGGAGCTGTACGTAAGCTATGATCCAGAGATTTCCGAATGGGGGAACCCAGCATCTTTTATAGGATGTTACGTTTGCGTGAATACATAGCGCATTCGAGGTAGACGCAGAGAACTGAAACATCTAAGTACCTGCAGGAAGAGAAAGAAAATTCGATTCCCTGAGTAGCGGCGAGCGAAACGGGAAAAGCCCAAACCAATGAGCTTGCTCATTGGGGTTGTAGGACTCCAATATGGTAGTTCTTTCAGATAGTCGAATGACTTGGAAAAGTCAGTCAAAGAGGGTAAAAACCCCGTAGATGAAATTTGGAAGGCACCTAGGAGGATCCTGAGTACGGCGGAACACGAGGAATTCCGTCGGAATCCGGGAGGACCATCTCCCAAGGCTAAATACTCCCTAGTGACCGATAGTGAACCAGTACCG
>NZ_JBIOSW010000001.1:2332500-2550000 GCF_051714985.1 Enterococcus sp. AZ078 | reverse complement strand
CACAGTGTGGTGGCGATAGCGAGAAGGATACACCTGTAACCATGCCGAACACAGAAGTTAAGCTTCTTAGCGCCGATTGTAGTGAGGGGTTGCCCCTTGTGAGAGTAGGACGTCGCCACGCAAATGGTGAAAAGCAGATGAATTTAGTTCATCTGCTTTTTTATTTGCATAAATTAAGAGAAAATAAAAAGTTAGGAATAATCGTATTTGGGATTGTTCCTAGCTTTTTTACAAACAAAGGTATATTAAAACAATGAAGATGGAAAAGCGAGGTATTCCTCCTATTTAGCTGGTTTTTAGTAAAAGATAAAAGGTGACAAAATTAAGTATAGTTAACAGGTTGATTGACGAAGTGAGGCTGCCAAGTAAAAAAATTGCACTGAAATTTGCAAACAGATTAAAGATAGACAGCTGGAAATACAAGTTACGCTACATATCAAAAGACAGTGTGTTAATTCCCCATTTTCTTTTTCTATCCTTTTAGAGAAAAAGGAGTAAATAATCCTCATGCTTCTACTTTTACCATAAAATACAAAAAAGTTAGGCATAAAGCAAGGGGAGAATTGGTCGGAGTAATCTATTCGAGTGAATGCGAACAAATTTTCGGTTTTTGATGAAAAAAAGCAATGAAAATGGTATGATAAAAGGGCATATAATTTTATAAAGCAGTACCTATTTTATAAAAATTATTCAAATAAAGCCGGATAAGGCATAAATTCATCTTGAGTAAAAAGGAGGACACTCGATGGTTAAATTCATCCATGCAGCTGATTTACATATCGATCGCTCTTTTGAAGGACTAGTAAATTTAGATAAATCGGTACAGGAAAAATTATTAGAGGTTAATTTAAAAGTTTTAGCAAATATTGTAGACAAGGCTATAATAAATGAAGTTGATTTTGTTTTACTTGCGGGAGATACCTTCCATCAAAATCGTCCTTCATTAAAAATCCAAAAACATTTTTTTGATCAAATCGAACGATTGAATGAAAAAGAGATTGCTGTCTATTTGACATTTGGAAATCATGATTATTATCAATCAGAGCGCTACTGGTTTACTTTTCCCGAAAATGTCCATTTATTTACTTCGGAAGAGGTAGAAACAAAGACATTTTTATCTAAAAAAGGGGAAAAGGTCGCCATCAGCGGGTTTAGTTATTTACACCAATGGATACAGGGAGATAAAGTTGCTGAATTTCCTTTACGACACTCAGTGGATTATCATATCGGTCTGTATCATGGCGAAATAGGGAGCAATCAGCGGGGAAACTATGCACCTTTTCAGCCGTCTAAAATGCAGGAAAAAGGCTATGATTATTGGGCATTAGGACATATCCATGTGCCAATGTCTTTAAACGAAAAAGAAACAATGAATTATCCAGGGGCACCTCAAGGCCATACCCAAAAAGAGCAGACAGCTAGAAATGTTTTATTGGTTGAATTGACCTCCAGTGAATGCCAGACGATTCCGCTAGAGGTCGCAGAAGTATACTGGGAGAGTAAGACCGTTTCTTTAAAAACAGCTCGGACTACGCAAGACGTGTTACAAGTGATCCAAGAGCAGTTAACTATGGGAAATCCAAAACTGACGTTGTTAGATTTAAAGGTAACAGAGTATCATCACTTGAACCAAGAAGTGATTGATCGAATCTATTCTGGCGAATTACTTGAGTATTTAATGGAAAAAATAGCCAACCTATCTACAAATTTACTTATTTGGCGTATATCTATTAAGGAAGATGAAAGAATGAATCGAGTATCGTTGAAGGTCTCACAGACATTAGTTGACCAACTCTTTGAAACTTATCGGGTAAGTGAAGATTTCCATCAGATTTTAGGTGAGATGTACAGTCATCCTGATGCGGTTCGCTTGATGAATGATTTACCTGAATATCAGGAAGGTACCTTGACTAAAGCCAAGGCAATACTGGAGCAAGATTTTGTGTTTGAGGAGGAAAGTATATGAGAATCCTTCGAATCGAAATAGCTGCATTTGGTAAGTGGAGACAAAAAACATTTGATTTTATTTCTGGAAATCAATTGATCTACGGTGAAAATGAAGCAGGCAAGTCAACGATTTACCAATTTATTCAGGCTGTATTATTTGGCTTCCCTTCAAAAGGAAAGAAGAAAAAAGACTATACGCCGAAAGATGGGGCTGCCTATGGTGGGAAAATTTGGTTAGAACATCCAGTTCATGGAGAAATACTAGTTGAACGTTACAAACAGCAAAATCGTGGGAAATCCAAAGTCCTTTTTAATGAGCAACAGGGAAGTGATGAATTATTAGAGAAATTACTTTCTCCACTAACAAAGGATTTATTTCAGCAGGTTTTTACTTTTCAACAAGAACAGTTAACTGAACTAGATCATCTACGAGAAAAAGAATTACATGATGCACTGATCTCATTAGGGATTACGGGTAGTTCGTATGTTTTTCAAAAAAGACAAGAATATTATCAGCAAGCCCAACAGCTTTTTAAGAAAAAAGGGCAGAAACTGCTTATCAATCAGAAATTGAATGAGTGGAAGAACCTTCAAGAAAGAGTCCATCAAAAACAAGAGCAGGAATCTTTTTTCGGTGAACTCGTTCGACAAGAACAAGCCTACAGTCAAGATCAAAGAGAGCTACAAAAAAAACTCCAAGAGATAAACGAAAAAATTTCTCAGATCAAGCAGCAAGATCTGAATTATTCTTTATACGAAGAGTGGCAAACACTTAAAGCCAATACCTTACCACAAGTTCCTGAAGAACAGTTGCTTTTAGACTTAGAGGAATTCACTAAACGCTACCAGCAGATGACGGAACGCCTAGATGAGCTCGAAGCTACTTTAGAAAAACATAGCGGAATGGATCAACAGTTGGCACGATATTATTTCTATTTGGAACAAGAGCAAGTACTAAAAGAATTGCAACAACAGCAAACACAAATCGAACATTGGCTGAATGAGTGGCAAAGACTCCAAGTGGAAGAACGAGAAATTGATTCAGAATTAAAAATTTTAGAACAAAGCTGGCAATGGCAACGGACACAAGACCCACAAGAATTTTTGCATACTGAAGAGTGGCAACAACTATTTTCTGAAAATCGTTTGTTGAAAGAACAAGTCAATCAATTATCAATCAGATCAGAAATCGTCTTAGAGCAGCAGCGGACGATTGAAGCGGAGATCAACCAATTAGAAGCCACACATCCAGAATTATTACAGTCGGCACCTTCAGAAGTTCGTTCAAAGAACAAAACACCGTTTGCTATTATCGGCGGATTCTTTTTTGTGGTGGGGATCTTCCTACCAATGCCTTGGAAACTAGGAGTCTTTTTATTAGCCTTAGGTACATTGGGGTATTCATTTTATGAAAGGAAATCACTGAATGGTCAGAAAAGTGATTTATCAGAAATCAAAGGTAAGTGGCAAGAAAAACTGGGACAATTAGACAATACGTTAGCCCAAATCGAAGAGATTAATCAAAGTAAAAACAAGCTAGTGATTGAACAACAAAAAATCCAACAAAAAGCTTTCGATTTTACAAAGGTCCATCACTTAGGAACGATGAATACCTTAGAAGCGATGAAGGAATATGGGCATGAAGTATCCGATTATCAAGACTTGTATAGCCGCTTGATCAAGAAACAAGAACGAGCAAATGAGATTCAACAAAAGTTGGTACAGCTTGATCGTCAGTTTGAATTGATTAAGGAATGGTTACCGTTACAAGATAAAGGAATCGCTGAAAAAATGGTGCTTTTAACGAACTTCATCCAAGAAATGGAGCAATTGAAATTCGCTAGAAGTTATCAACAAAATACACTATTGAAACAAGAAATCAACCAATTGAAAAAGAAACAAAAAAGTTTGATCGAACACTATAGCGGACAGATGGAACAGGTCGGACTTGCTTATCCATCCGAAGTAGCTGCTTATTTGCAAAAAGCGCAACAAACAAAAACACAACTTCAACGACTAAAAGAGTTGGATGAGATTCTCGCGCCACTTTTTCCAAAAAAACGGACACGGGAGCAATTAAGTACTGAACTGTATCATAATCAAGAGAAACAACGGCAGTATCAGTTTGAAGAAAAACAATTGATCGAACAACGTCAGCGGTTAAAGATCCAAATCGAGGAATTACAAAAAGATGGTACGTTGGATGAGATGTACCAAGAAGAAAGTTTATTGAGAGCACAACTGCAACAACTGATGGAACATTGGGGCGGTCTAATGGTCGCTGGGACTTTTTTAGGGGATCTGTCTACAGAAATGAGTGAACGTCAATTACCACAATTGTTAAAAGCTGCTGGTCACTATTTAGGAGTCTTAACACAAAATCATTACCAAGAGATTTTATTGAGAAATGATACTTTGACACTAACAGACGGTGTAACTGATTTTCCCATTTATGAATTATCTACAGGAACGAAAGATCAACTGATTATGGCCATGCGCTTTGCCTACCTATCGTTAGAATCAAAACGTTCGATTTGTCCAATCATCATAGATGACGGTTGGTTGCATTATGACCATCAAAGAAAATATCAATTAGCCAAATTGTTAGCTGATTTCGGCCAAAATTATCAAGTTATTTGTTTTTCTTCTGACCAAGAAATGGTAAGCTATTATCAGGAGCTTCAACAATCTGTGAATATATTAAAGGATGTATAAAGAATGAAAAAAATTCGTGAATTAGTTGTCGATGAACAATTTGAATTGTTTGTTTTAATTAAAAATGCTGATGTCAGAGTTGCGAAAAACGGAAAAAAATTTATTGCATTTACTTTTCAAGATACGTCTGGAACGATTGATGGCAAATATTGGGATGCTTCTGAAGAAGAGATCAACAAGTTTACTGCTGGGACAGTTGTTTTCTTAAGTGGGAAGCGGGAAATCTATCAAGGAAACCCACAAGTAAAGATTTTGCATATGCGATTGACTAAACTTGAAGAGCCAAGTGATCCTAGTTTTTATATGGAAAGGGCTCCTTTGAAAAAAGAAGAAATGGAAGAAGAAATCAATCAATTATTATTTGATATAACAAATGCTCATTGGAATCGGATTGTCCGTCATTTACTAAATAAATATCAAAAGCAATTTTTTGAATTTCCCGCAGCAAAACGGAATCATCATGCTTTTGCGAGTGGATTAGCTTACCACACATTGACTATGTTGCATTTAGGTAAAACGATTGCTGATGAATATCCAGAATTGAATCGATCGTTGTTATACGCAGGAATCATTTTACACGATCTCGGAAAAGTGATTGAATTATCTGGACCGATGAGTACGGAATATACTTTAGCGGGTAATCTAGTGGGGCATTTGGTACTAGTAGATGAAGAAATCACGAGAGCATGTATCGCATTGAAAATAAATGAAGCAGATGAAGATGTTTTGGTATTAAGACATATGGTCTTAGCACATCACGGCTTATTAGAATACGGATCGCCGGTTCGACCACGTATCATGGAAGCAGAAATCTTACATCAGATCGATAATCTCGATGCTTCAATGCAAATGATGTTGACGTCGATTCGTCAAACAGAACCTGGAAAATACACTGAACGGATTTTTGGAATGGAAAACCGTAGTTTCTATGTTCCCAAAGAACTATAGATAACTAAAGGCACGTAGCCTAACACGAACTACTTGTGAGCCTACGTGTCTTTATTATTGGAAAATTTATTTTGTTATTGATAAAAATCTACAATAGTGTAAGATTGTAGTCAGATGAGAAACCGTTTTACTAATAGGGGGAAAATAGTTAATGAATCATTATATCCAATCTCTTGGCGTTCAAAGAGATCCGCTATTTTTCTGGGTATTGGGAATTTTCTTCTCAGTATGTTTGTTGTATATGGCTTATAAATTGAGAAACAAATCCAAGATTGCTTTGATTACTTTAACGACTACGGGCGTCTTTATTTGTATTTTTGCTATGTTTGCAACGATCGTTACACTGATGACCAGAATCAGTTACTAAAAAACAGCTCTTTGTCAAAGTGAATAGGTAGCGAAAAAACATCAAAGTCAATCATTTACTTTGGTGTTTTAATATATGCTTATCTTTTATAAAAATAAGGTGGAAATCACGATCCTTCTTAGAAATTATAGCGTCAAAAAAAACAGACCTGGATAGGTCTGTTTTTTTCATCTTATTTGCTTGATGATTCAGTTGTTGATGATTCAGAAGTTTTTGTTGATTCAGTTGTTTTAGATTCAGAAGATTTTGTTGATTTTGTTTTAGACTCAGATGTATTGGTATTAGCTGTTTCCATAGTAAATGGCGTTAATACATTTTTAAAGGCATCATCTGTGACTTTTACATTTTCTTCTTTTAATACTTTAGCGATAATTTCTTTTTGTAGGTCTTGATCACTTTCTTTTGTATCTCGGGCGATTGATTCTAATTGTTTCTTGTATTTATTCATGTCATCGCCTTTATTTTGGTTTTTGACCATTTTTACAACATAATAATCTGTTGAGTATGAAGTTGTATTTGTCGCTGAGATAACGTCAGATACTTGACCATCTTTTAATTTGAAGGCTGCTTCTTTCACTTCAGTTGGAACATCTGTCGTTTGAGAGTCAAATTTGATTTTTCCGCCATCTTTTTTAGTTGCTTCATCGGTTGATTTTTCTTTTGCCAGTTTCGCAAAATCAGTTCCATCATCTGCTGATTTTTTCACTTCTTTTGCTTCATCTTCACTGCTTACTTTAATGATTTGTGCTTCAACTTCTGGATGGAAAGTTTTCCAAGCTTCTTTTAAATCTTTTTCTGTCACTTTGACGTTAGCACTTATACCAGCTTTTAATACTAAACTGCTTCTAAGTGCTTGTTTATATGAGTCTTCTGTATAACCAGCTGCTTCTAATTGTGATTTAAAGGTGTCACCGTAAGTTTCTTCATTCTTTTTGTATTCAGCATTGACATCTTTATCCGTTACTTTATCGCCATATTTATTTTCAAAGGCTTTGTAAATAATCATATTTTGAACTAATTGTTGGTTGTTTTGCGTATGTTTTGCTTCATTATAAAAATCTTCAACCGTGATAGTTCCGCCTTTCATTGTGGCGATGTCTTTATTTGTACTACCTGAACAAGCAGCTAATGCTAATACAGCTAGCGCACTAGTTGCAGCTAAAATTATTTTTTTCTTTTTCATTAAAATTGCTCTCCTGTGATTTATTATTATTCTTACAATAATAACTATACCATATCTATTTATTAATAAAAACGTTCTCGTGATAGTTTCAAATAAAATTCAAATTTTGATCACATTCCTAACTAAAAATTAAAAAAACAATAAAATTAAAATCAAAAGTGTTATAAAATTCTGCATTATTGCATGTCTTGTGGCAAATCATTTGTTAATTTTTCAACTTGTTCTTGGATTTGTGCAATTCTTGGTTCTGCTTGAAATTTAAAATTTTCAATATCTTTTTTCATTGATTCTTGAAAAGCGGGGATCAAAGTATTAGCTGTTTCTTTTGTGTCAACTAATGCTTGTTTGAAATTATTAAGACTGTTATTTAAATCATTTGTTAATTCCGTTGCTTCGTCTAGTTCAGCAATCAATTTTTTTCTGGTTTCGTTCCCGCTTCTAGGAGCAAATAACAATCCAGATATAGCTCCAACGGTCGTTCCAAAAACGATTCCTTTTAAAAAGTTTTTAATCAATGTTCTTCACCTGCTTTACAATGGTATGTTGAATTTGTTGCAATTCTTCCGCACTATATTCTGACTGATGGTTACCAAAGTGGATCGAAAAATCATCTTCTTTACTATAGCGAGGGACCAAATGGACATGTGAATGAAATACAGATTGATAAGCCAATTCACGGTTATTATTCAAGATATTTAGTCCTTGCATCTCAGGAAAAGCTTCTTCAATTGAACGAGCGATTTTAGGGATACGTGAAAAGACATCAGCTGCTAGTACTTCGTCATATTCAAAAATATCAGAAACGTGTTGTTTTGGAATAACTAGTGTGTGTCCTTTTGTCGCTTGGGATATATCTAAAAATGCATAGACTTTTTCGTCTTCGTAGATTTTATAACTAGGGATTTCTTGCTTAATAATTTTACAAAAGATACAGTTTTCCATAGGAAACATCCTTTCCATCAAACATATTATTTATGTTAACTTTACCATATGTTCAAAGATTTGTATGAAAAAAAATAAATTGACTTCGTTTTCTTCATGGTATAATAAAAACAATCGAACGACGGAGGAAAAATTATGAGTCTAATTGTGGAACATGTAACAGGTGGCTATGGACATCTACCTGTTTTAAAAGATATTAGTTTTTGTGTACAGCCTGGCGAAATGGTGGGATTGATCGGTTTAAATGGCGCTGGAAAAAGTACAACGATCAAACATATCATTGGCCTCTTAGAACAAAAAAAAGGATCTATCACGATTAATGATCTGAGTTTGAAAAAAAATACTGAAGAATACCGAAAACAAATCGGTTTTATACCTGAAACGCCTTCTTTATATGAAGAACTAACTTTAAGAGAACATATCGAAGTGACTGCGATGGCCTATGATATTCCAATCGATATAGCGATGCAACGAGCTGAGAAATTGTTACATACGTTTCGTTTAGAGAATCGTTTGGAATGGTTGCCAGCCAATTTTTCAAAAGGGATGAAACAAAAGGTAATGATCTTGTGTGCTTTCTTGATCGAGCCTTCTTTGTACATTATTGATGAGCCTTTTTTAGGATTAGATCCATTAGCAATCAATGCTCTTCTAGAACTAATGGTAGAAATGAAAAATGAAGGTTCAGGGATCTTGATGTCTACGCATATTTTAGCTACGGCAGAAAAATATTGTGATCGTTTTGTAGTTCTGCACAATGGAGAAATACGTGCAGATGGAACCTTAAAAGACTTACAGGAGGAATTCCGACTACCTGATTCTTCACTGGATGAAATTTATATCTCCTTGACAAAGGAGCAGGATCATGAATAATTTCTTTCAATTGCGATTAGCAAAACACCAGAAAAAAATGATGAAGTATTTGCGTTATGTACTAAATGATCATTTTGTATTGGTTTGCTTATTTCTATTTGGCGGAGTCGGCTTTTACTATTCAAACTGGTTAAAAACGTTAACGACTCCTTTTCAAATGGGTGGGATTATCCTTACGATCTTTTGGTTTATTTGTTTGTTTTTTGGTAAATTTGCCACTTTCACGCAAGCGGCCGATCTGGTTTTTCTACTACCGAAAGAAAAGGAGATGCATCAGTATCTCCAACGAGCTTTTCTTTATTCCAGTCTATTTCCTTTTCTGTTCTTAGGACTAGCTTGTGGCTTTTCAATGCCCCTCGTGGTTGTGACAACCGGGCGGCCTTTTTCTTTTTATTTCGTTTATTTACTGATTCTCTGGGGATTGAAGAGTAGTCAACTACAAATCAAACGAGTGGAGCTTTTCCGAATTGAAGAGAAAAAATTGATGGTATGGAAAGCTTCTTGGTATCTTTCGACATTGCTGATCTTGTTGCTTACGGTCTATGGATGGCTCTGGCTTGGATTGTTAGCTATGTTGATTCAATTAAATATTTACTTTTGGTTTTTATGGAAAAATATGACGTATCGGTTGGATTGGGAAAAAATGATACAAAAAGAAGAGCAACGTTTACATCAAATCTATCAATTCATCAATCTTTTCACTGACGTGCCGGAAATCACTTCTAAAGTCAAAAGAAGAAGGTATTTAGACCCGTTGCTTCAACATACGAAGAAAACGAAAGATAATACTTATTATTATCTTTATGTCAGAAGATTTATTAGAGGTTCTGATTTCAGTGGCCTTTTCTTACGCTTAGTGTTGATTGGAAGTATCTTGATTGCAGGTATTGAAGATGTTTATTTTATAACTGCTATTGGGGCGCTTTTTATCTATTTGATCGGATTCCAAGTGATTCCTTTATACAATCAATTTCGTTACATGACACTTGTCCAACTTTATCCAATCACGGAAAAGCAAAAAGAAGTTGCGCTGCAAAAGTTATTGTTAAATCTTTTGCTGATTGCCGCTAGTCTTTTTGGATTGATTGGTGCGATCGTATTAAATGGTCTAGACAAACTCATACCGATTATCAGTTATTTGATTGTCATCGGCTTGTTTATTAAAATCTATACACCGACTCGGATAAAGAAAATGAACGAATAAAAGAGGTGAAAAAACGAGAGAATAAGGCAGATTTGCTTTTTCTCTCGTTTTTTTGATAAAAGATGGTTTTTTAGAGAGGAATACAGGAAAAAAGAACGTATATGTGCTTGACGTTCGGGGCTTAGGCGACTAGAATAATAAGTACTGCAAATCATAGAGTTTAGAGGACGGGAGAATGCATGATGGAGTTTCAGTTAGACCAAGAATGGCGTTTACGCCCAATCAAAGGTGATACGGGAAAAACATACATAGGCATGCGCGATGAAGATAAGGTCTTTATTAAACGCAATACGACTCCAATGCTTGCTGCACTATCCCGAGAAGGAATTACACCAAAACTGGTATGGACGAAACGGACAGGAAATGGCGATACCTTAACAGCACAGGAATGGCTAGAAGGACGTTTATTAACTCCGACCGAGATCGGCCAGCGAAATGATGTTATTGATGTCTTGTATCATTTGCATCATTCTGCTTCACTTAAAACGATGTTGACTCGGATCGGTGGTAGAGTGATGACACCAGAAAAAATGTTGCAACAATATGAACTGGAGTTACCTGAGACACTCAGAAAGAATCGATTTTTACAAATCGTTCACCAGTTTTTGCGTCAACAAATTCCACAGATGGATAAAGAGAACTTTGCAGTTGTACACGGAGATGTCAATCATCGGAACTGGTTAGTGTGCAAAAATTATTTGTATCTAGTTGATTGGGATTCAATTATGTTTGCTGATCCAGCGGTGGATATTGCCACGATTTTAGGGAATTATGTTCCATTATCTAATTGGAATCAATGGCTCGTTACTTATGGGATTCGCCCAACGGATGAGATATTAGAAAAATTACATTGGTATGCTGCGATGAATCTTTTACAAGAGATTACCCGATATTGTCAGCGTGAAGATCATCGACGAATGAATGAAGAGATCTTACAGTTGAAAAGAATTTTTAGTGGTTGAGCAAAGAGTCAAAAAGAATGAGTACGGTGTACGAATAAAGCATTTATTGTCGATTATTTATTCAGAGTTAAGATCAGAAGAGTAGAACATCACTTGTCTGATCTTTATTTTTTTAGGAAAGAAAGGAATGGAGTTTTCATGCGTGTACGTAATCGTCCAGGTGCTGCTGAAATGCTAGCAGCGCATCCAGATCTAGTAATAAGTGAACCAACCAAGTGGAGAGGTAAGTGGAACGAACTATTTGGTAATGAGCAGCCGATCCATATTGAAATTGGTATGGGAAAAGGTCAGTTTATCACAGGAATGGCTAAGGCTCATCCTGAAATCAATTATATCGGGGTAGAAATGCAAGTCAGCGTTGTATCAATTGCTTTAGATAAATTAATTGAACAACCATTACCAAATTTAAAACTATTGCATGTTGATGGTTCAGCGTTGACGGAATATTTTGCAGATAGTGAGATTGATCAAATCTATTTGAACTTTTCTGATCCGTGGCCTAAAAAAAGACATGAAAAACGCCGGTTAACGTATCATACATTTTTAGCGGTGGATGAACAAATTCTACGCCCTAAAGGAGAAATCCATTTTAAAACAGATAACCAAGGACTATTTGAATATTCATTAGCTAGTTTTTCTCAATACGGCATGATCATCAAACAAGTATGGTTAGATTTACATCAAAGTAAATATGAAGGAAATATCATGACTGAATACGAAGAAAAATTTTCTTCAAGAGGTCAAAGAATCTATCGTGTTGAAGCTCAATTTCCAGATAAAACGAAGAAATAATGACTTCATTTAATCAAAAGCAACCGAAACATTTTTGTTTCGGTTGCTTTTTTTTTGTAGATGCAGCTGTTCGAGCAAGGAAAAATTGTAGGACAAAATATTTTCGTATTTATTTTATATAGAAGGTTCAATCAAGTTAAATTTAGAAAATGAAAATAAGCCTTTATCTGTGATCTTTAATTCGGGGATGACAGATAATGTTAAAAATGAAAGTGTTAAAAATGGATCGAATGATTGACTGGCACCTAACGCATGTGCTTCTTTAGTTAAGGAAACTAACTGCTCATTCACAGCTAAAAAAGGTTCTTGAGACATTAAGCCACCGATTGGTAAGGGTAAACAAGCCAACTCTTGACCATCTGCAACAGCGATCATTCCGCCACCTTTTTTGATTAATTGGTTTGCTGCTATTAACATATCTTCGTCATTCGTTCCCACCACGACGATGTTATGGGAATCATGCGCAACAGTTGTTGCAAGAGCTCCTTTCTTTAGTTGAAATCCCTTAACGATCCCAACACCAACATTTCCTGTTCGATGGTGACGTTCGATCACAGCAATTTTTAGTTGGTCGTTGGCAATTGAAGGAACAAAGACACCGTTTTTTGTGTCTACTTCTACGAGACAATCATTGGTCAATAAACTATTAGGAATGACTTCGATCATGTGGGCTTTTTCAGTACAAAGTGGTAAAGCAAAAGAATCGACCGTTAATGGTTTCACATCCATTTTTGGTAATTTTTGAGCATAAGTATTTTTTTGTCTCGGAAATTGTTCCAGATTCAATTGTGCATCCTCTACTACGATTTTTCCATTAGAAAAGACAGTATTGATTGGAAGAGTCGTTAAATCATTGGTTAAAAAGAAATCAGCTTGATAGCCAGGTGCGATGGCGCCTAGCTGACTTAAGCCAAAACATTCGGCCGCGTTTAGTGTGGCCATTTGAATAGCTTGTAATGGTTCCATTCCTAAATGGATTGCTTGGCGTATGATGTGATCGATAGAGCCTTCTGCAACCAGATCATCGATCAGTTTATCATCCGTGACAAATAAACAACGTCGTGAATTTTCTGGTGTTACAACGGGAAGGAGTGCTTCGAGGTCTTTTGCAACTGTCCCTTCTCGAATCATTAAATACATCCCTAAAGCTAGACGTTCTTTTGCTTCTTGTGCGTTAGTCGCTTCATGGTCGGTTTTTATACCAGCTGTCAAATAGACGTTTAGCTCATCTCCTTGAATACCAGCTGCATGACCATCGATTTTCATATTTTTCTCATGCATCAATTGTAATTTATCAATGATGGTTTTTTCGTTATTTGCAACAGCTTGGTAGTTCATCACTTCAGCAAGTCCCAACACTTCAGGACGATCAAGAAAAGGAATGAATGATTGGGCGTCTAGCACTGCGCCGCTTGTTTCAAAAGGTGTTACAGGAACGCAGGATGGCAGCATGATAAAAATATTCATTGGTACGGATTGGGCATCTTCAATCATAAAATCAAGCCCAATACTTCCTGCTACGTTTCCTATTTCATGAGGATCAGTAATTACCGAGGTGACGCCATGTAATAAAGAAATTTTTGCAAACTCGCTTGGAGATAAAAGTGAACTTTCGATATGCACATGCCCATCAATAAGTCCTGGTACGAGGTATTGATTTTTTGCATCATAGATTTCTTTGCCTTTGTATTGACCGATCCCCACGATTTTACCGTCACAAATCGCAACATCACCGGTTAGGATTTCTTTTGTAAAAACGTTGACGATTTGTGCATGTTTGATTACCAGATCAGCTGGTTCTTTTTTCCCAGCGACTAAAATATGCTTTGTTCGTAATGATTCCACCATGTTCCCTCCAAAATAAATTTTTAATAGTATAACATAAATTCGGATTTTGCCCATCTTTTAGCATTTAATGATACAAAAATAAAATAGTATTAGAAAAAAGACGTATGTTTTTTATGGAGGGGATAAGATGGATATAAAGGAGATATCAGATGATCTCATTAATGAAAGTTATAAAAAACGTGTTCAAGATATCTATATAATGCCTGATCAAACTGATTTCAATATTTATTACCGCTATAGTAAAAAACGAACATTCCAAAAAAGTATTGCATCAGATATTGGACAACAATTAATCTCACGCTTTAAATATTTAGGAGAGATGGATATCGGTGAGAGAAGAAAAGCGCAATTAGGTGCAATGACTTACGTCTTAAAAGAAAAAGAGGTCAGACTGAGACTGTCTTCTGTAGGTGATTACTTACAAAGAGAAAGTTTGGTGATTCGATTACTTTATGATTTGTCTGAAAAACAGTTCCGCTGTTTTTGTCCTGAGGATTTAAAGGTGATCAATGAGCGGAGTAAAAAGCGTGGGCTCTATTTGTTCAGCGGACCAGTTGGATCAGGAAAAACTTCTTTGATGTACTATTTGGCACAAGACAAAGAGGTACAAGTAATTACAATAGAGGACCCAGTAGAAATTGAAGAAACAGCCTTTTTACAATTACAAGTAAACGACAAAATCGAACAAACGTATGAGGAATTGCTGAAGCTTGCGTTACGTCATCGTCCAGATTTATTGATCATTGGAGAAATCAGAGATAGCAAGACAGCGAATGTAGCAATTCGAGCAGCGTTGACAGGTCACCGTGTATTTGCGACGGTTCATGCCCGCCATTTAGATGGAACAGAAGCGAGAATTCTTGAATTAGTTGGCAGAAGCGATGAGTTTTTTGAATGTTTATCTGGCGTAATCTACCAAGAAATCCTTTTAGACCAAACACAAGCAGCAGCGGCTTTATGGGGTTACAACTTTACCTACAATGATTTTGAGAGGAAAGGGTGGGACCAAAGCTATGAAGAAGCAAAAAATAGTCGCTGGCGATCGTTTGCCTTCTAAGAAAATGTCACTGAACCATCAAGCAAAGTATATTCGACTGATGGGGGAGTTACTTGACCATGGATTTAGTATTCAAGAAGCAACGGAAATATTGTTGAAGATCACACCTGTCCCCCATATTTATTTACAGCAAGGACACCGTTTATTGCAAGAAGGACATTCTTTTTATGAGGTTCTACAAGCATTGGGTTTTACTCAAGACAAGCTTGTGCAAATCGAGTTAGCCAGTGCGCATGGGAACTTGATCCAAACATTGAATGGGATGGCAGAACAATTTCGTCTCGTAGCAGAATTTCGAAAAGAATTAAAAAAGATGATCAGTTACCCGTGTTTACTGTGTTTGTTTTTATTAGGGATCTTAGTTGCATTACGCCAATTTATTTTGCCACAGTTATTAACTTCGGAAATGGTCATGGATACGCATTGGGGAATCCGATTCTTGCAGTCCTTTCATTGGTATGTTCTTCTTGTTTTACTATCTGTTGGTTTATTATGTCTGTTTATCAAGATCAGGCTCCTAAAAATGGATATGATTCAACGAGGGGAATGGTTCAGCAACAAACCATTGATTGGTTCGCTTTTTTCCCTCTACCAGTCTTCTTATATCGCTTTAGAATTTGGAAAATTATTCTACGAGGGATTAGAATTGCGCCAAATTATTTTTTGTTTGAAAGAAACAAAACAAGGGAGTTTGATCCAACTATTAGCATTTCGTCTGACAAAAGGGTTAGAATCAGGAATTTCTTTAGCACAGCAGTTTGAGACTTATTCATTTTTAACGGCTGAATTTAGTCAAATCGTTTTACAAGGGGAAGCAAAAGGAAACTTAGGTAAAGAACTTTTGTTTTACAGTAAATTAGCAAGACAGCATTTTTTCCAAAAGGTGAACCGTGGACTTTCATGGATACAGCCAGTCCTTTTTCTAGGAATTGCCAGCTTGATTCTATTGATTTATGCAGCAATTTTACTGCCGGTTTATGGCAACATTGAGGAGGTTTTATTATGAAATATCTAGTCAATTTCAGACGAAAACAATTAAGGAATGTTGAAAGTTTTACGTTGATCGAAATGCTGATCGTCTTATTAGTGATCAGCGCATTAGTTCTCTTGTTCATCCCTAATATTTCCCGCTATCGAGATCATGTCAATCGAGAAGGCAAACAAGCAGTGATGCAATTGGTCGATGCTCAAAAAGAATTGTACTCTTTGCAAAATAATGGGAAAGTCCCAACGATCGCAGAACTCTTAAAGGAGGGATATATAAAGCAAGAACATGCAGATGCCTATAACCAAAAATAAACCAATTTGCTTTACTGGTTATACTTTGATTGAAACCTTATTTGTTTTGACGATCACTTTAGGATTATTTCTATTCCCTTCACTTTCGGGCTCAGCTTGGCAAAAGCAGATGACAATAGAGCAATTTTTTGCACAATTTGAAAGTAGGATATATGCCACGCAGAAAATAGCCATTGTCAGCCAACAAGCTACAAGAATCTTTTACGATCAATCAAAGAATCAAATTGTTTTTGACGTACCCAATCCAAATCTCGGTTGGTCAACTTTAGAGGTGCCAGATGAAATTACTGTCCAACAGATGGAAAAGCTCATATTCGCTGCGGGAACCGGCAACGAAAGTTCATTGCAAGCCTATCGGTTCTATTGGACAAATAAAAGACAAACAATCGTTTATCAATTTCAGCTAGGGAGTGGCCGATATATTAAAAAAAACGAATAGACATGCTTTTATTCTATTAGAAACAGTAATGGCTTTATCCATTACCTTATCGTGTATCTTTCTTGTCAGTCACGGGAATTTGTATTTATTAACTGCAGAAAAGCAAAATAATCAGGAAATCTTATTACTTCGCAGACTATATGAAGATGTAAAAACCTACCGAATGTATGAACAAATACCGAACCGAACGTTAAATGGACCAGATAGTCAGACAACCATAACCGCTAAAAAGAAAAAGATCGAAAAAGTGAAGCTCACACAAGGAGACAAAGTGATTGAGATTACCAAAATACCAGAATAAAGCTGCCTTTACACTGATTGAATGTTTGATTTCGCTTGCCATTTTAAGTGCTGTTTTACTTTCAATCAGTCTTTTAATCACGCAAACAACGAAAGTGGAACAATATTTACAACGAAAGGATCAAAAAGAGTGGCTGATTTTTTTAGCTCAGTTTGAAGAAGAAATAAAAAAAGGAAAAAATGTCGTCATTAAAGATAACCGTATTTATTATGAGATGGAAAAGAAAACCTATTTATTTGAGCAATATCATGCTTTGATACGTAAACGAGAAGTATCAGGGGGACACCAACCTGTGTTAACACAAGTCAAGCATTGGGAAGTGAGAGATTCTACTGCAGCTATCACATTTTTAATCGAATTTATAAACGGAGAGAAGTATGAGGGAATTTGGACCAAGCCACTATCATAAAAAGCATAACAAGGGGTTCAGTAGTAATATCTTATTCTCAACCTTACTATTGTTTTTAGTTTGTAGTTCCTTATTGTCGATCATTGTACAAACTTATCGCTCGACAGTAGATTTGAATCAACGCACCAAAAATTATTATGTAGCAAAAATAATCAAACAAATGGTTTTATCTGAAAGTAACGAGTTGAAAGAACAGGGAATGTATCAATATAATTTAGGAAAGGCTCATTACAAAAGAAAAGCGAATCAGCTAACGATCGAAATTCAGATCGAATCTCAGCATTTTCAGTTCATGGAAATGCTTAACAGTGATACAGAAAGTAACACAGAAAGTGAGTGAATCCATGAAAACGCACTCTTTTCTGTGTTACCGCTGTTTACATAACGTTTATGTTTTTTATTTCACAAACAAAAAAGTGTGAAAACGATTGAAATTTTGCTCATAGTTCGTTAAAATTAAACAGGTAAAATAATTGTTATAATATATCTAGAAATGAGGTGCACCATGTTACCAGAAAAAATGGAACAGGGGTTTGAACAAAACCTAAAAGCGATTCAGCTTTTACAAAATGCATTGGGAACTTCCTTTTTAGAAGCCTATGTCGAAAATGCTGAAAACTTAATCGACAACTATCAAGTACGAGTGGTAGATGGAGTACCGTCTGAAGAAATCAAGCAACAGATTTCTGCTTTGTATAAAGAACTCAGTCAACTTTCCTTTGAACCAGAAGAGTGGCGCCGTCTGTCACAACTACTGTTACTAAAGGGGAGTCAGACAGAACATCTTCAAGCGAACCATCAACTTACTCCAGATAGTATTGGTTTTTTATTTGTCTTTTTAATTGAACAGCTATTCACAAATAAAGAAGAGCCAATCAAGATTTTGGACATTGCAGCAGGAATGGGCAACTTGTTATTAACAGTTCTTTTAAACCTATCAAGTGCGGGATACCAAGCGGAAGGGATGGGTGTAGATATTGACGATACGTTATTAGCGGTTGCTGCTTCAACAAGTGATCTGACTCAGGCGAATGTTCAATATTTTCACCAAGATGGCTTACAAGAATTACTGATTGATCCAGTGGATGTAGCTATCAGCGATTTACCGATTGGTTATTATCCGAATGATCAAAAAGCAAAAGAGTTTTTAACAAGCACCACACAAGGGCATAGTTATGCCCATCATCTGCTATTAGAACAGGCAATGAAGTATGTCAAACCAGATGGATTCGGTCTGTTTTTGATGCCAAGTAACTTCTTAGAAACAGAACAAAGTGAAGAAGTCAAAAGATGGTTTAAAGAAGAAGGATATCTTCAAGGAATGATCCAATTACCAGATGAATTATTCCGTAATAAGCAATCACAAAAAAGTATTTTGATCTTGCAGAAAAAAGGAACAAAGGCAAAACAAGCACAAGAAGTATTACTTGTAAAACTTGATTCACTAAAGAAACCAGAGAAGGTGACTGAATTTTTTAAAGAATTTGAAACATGGAAATCGTCTTCTCTTTAATCACGCACTAAGAAGGAGAATTATATGTCTAAAACAATTGCTATCAACGCTGGAAGTTCAAGTTTAAAATGGCAGCTATATCAAATGCCAGAAGAAACCGTAATTGCTAAAGGAATTGTCGAAAGAATCGGTTTAGAAGATTCAATTTTTACGATCAAATATGGTGAAGATCAAAAATTTGAGAAAATCATGGACATCGATGACCATGAAGTAGCAGTAAAAATGTTGTTAGATCAACTGATTGCATTACAAATCTTAAGTTCTTACGATGAAATCACTGGGGTAGGACATCGTGTCGTTCATGGTGGAGAAACTTATGCTGATTCTGTAATCGTGGATGAAGCTGTGATGGATCGCATTGAAGAATTGGCAGAGTTTGCACCATTGCATAACCCTGCTAACTTAATGGGTATCAAAGCATTTAAAAAAATCTTACCTGATATCCAAAGTGTGGCTGTGTTTGACACGTCATTCCACGCAACAATGCCAAAAAGCAGTTATTTGTATAGCTTACCTGTTTCTTACTATGAAGATTTCAAAGTAAGAAAATATGGCTTCCATGGTACAAGTCATCGCTATGTAGCAGAACGTGCGGCTAAGATGTTAGAGAAACCAATCGAAGAGTTGAAATTGATCACTTGTCACTTAGGGAATGGTGTTTCAATTACGGCAGTAGATGGTGGAAAATCAGTTGATACTTCGATGGGATTCACACCACTGGCAGGTGTAACAATGGGAACACGCTCAGGGGACATCGATCCAGCTGTTTTACCTTATCTAATGGAAAAATTAGAGATTGATATTGATGAAATGGTCAACATTTTAAACAAAAAATCAGGTTTGTTAGGTCTAACAGGTTTATCAAGTGACATGCGTGACCTTGAGAAAAACTATGAACAAGAGCATATCCATTTGGCATATGACATCTTTGTAGACCGTATCCGTAAATATATTGGTGGATATGTGACAACGATGAACGGCGTTGACGCAATTGTTTTCACTGCTGGAATTGGTGAAAATGATGGGCACGTCCGTAGTGAAATCATTAAAGGGATGACATGGTTTGGTTGTGAAATTGATCCTGAAATGAATAAAAAACGTGGGGAAGAATTAGATATCTCCACAAAAGATTCAAAAGTCAAAGTACTTGTCATTCCAACTGATGAAGAATTGATGATCGCTCGTGACGTGGAACGTTTACGTAAATAAACTATTTGTTTGCTGGACAGCAATCAACCTTACTTAAGGACCTCAAAGAGAGCCTGGGACAAAACAACTTGTCTCAGGCTCTTCTAGTATCTCTAAAAATGATTAAACGGCGTTCAAGAAGCAACTCCTCAATAATAAGCGATGATTTTCTAAAATATGAGGAGTTATTCTAAAAAATCCTCTTTTATCATATGTAAAAATAAATAAAAGCGGTTGTGACATACTTTTGTCACAACCGCTTGTTTAGTAATTAATCATTCTTTTTCAGGTAATTTATTCTCTAAATCAGTACGTACCACTAGAACATCACAAGTGGCGTTACGAATCACATATTCTGAAACAGAACCAATAAATAGACGTTCAACAGCATTCAATCCTGTTGCACCTAACATGATTAAATCTACATGGTTATCCTCAGGAATTTCTTTAGCGATGATTTGTTTCGGCGAGCCGTATTCAATCACGGTAGTAACATTGTTCAATCCCGCTTTTTTAGCATTTGCTTCATAATCAGCTAGCGTTTGCTTCGCCATTTCAGTTGCTTGCTCTGCCAACATGCCATCAAATGATGAAACGGTTTGGAAAGAACGAGTATCAATCACGTGTGCTAATAAAAGTTCTCCATTATTTCTGATAGCAACGTTTACGGCTTTTTTAAAAGCTAATTCAGCTTCATCAGAGCCATCTACGGCAACCATAATTTTTTTGTACTGTTGTAACATAAGCATTCACTCCTTCAGATAAATCAATCATTTATAATTCTATTGTAAAACAAGTTGAACAAAAAGAGAATTATTTACTGTTTGGTTTGACCATTTTCCGAGCGAAAGTAAAACTGAAGACAGAAGCAACAATAATGACCAAGAGCAGGTAAGCCAAAGCAATAAATCGTTGATTGAAGAAGGCGACAAAAATACCTAACACCCCTAGGAAAGCGTAAATGGCACCATAGAATTGTAAATAGCCACGATTTTTTTCTGTTTCTTCTATTAATACGAAAAAGATGGGTTGTTTTTTTAATAAATAATAGCTAACAAATAATAATAATAATGCGGCAATGCCCATTAAAAGTTGAATCATAGAAATTCCTCCAAAAGTCTAAAGATTGGTCAAATAATGTTTTTCAAGGGATCTACTCGAAAAAAAAGGAGCTGTACCAAGTAATTGGCATAGCCCCTTAATCTTCAAAAAATGGTAATCTCCGTTAATGCCGTTGTTCGTCCTGTAGTATTGATCCCGCGAATTCAAGCAGGTGGGTCCCACGGTCGTAGCCTCGAACTACCAAATGATAAGGCATGTTACCAGCAGTGACACAAGACGGGTCCCAAGATATCAATAAAAATGTTCGGTCAACACACAAAGAGGACAATTCGAACATCACAGATTTCCCACCTCTATAGTAGCATATGGAAATAAAAAGAGCAATGAGAGCGCTCATGGAAAATCAAGTCTATGTCGTTGGCTTATTGCCTCCTGATTTTTTCCATTCTTTGATTCGCTGATATTGTTGCCCAAGGGCTTGTTCATATTTCCCTGTAGTCTTCGGATGATAATAAGACGCTTGTTTTAATTTGTCGGGTAAATATTGTTGGTTCACCCAGGCTTGATCAAAATTGTGAGGGTATTGATAACCAATCCCACGATTCAATGCCTTGGCTCCTTGGTAATGACTGTCTCGTAAATGATCGGGCACTTCGCCAGCGTTGCCTGAGCGGATATCAGCAATCGCTTCATCTAAAGCGGCATAAGCAGAATTTGATTTAGGAGAGAGACAAAGATCAACTACGGCATCTGCTAAAGGAATCCTTGCTTCGGGAAGTCCTAGACGTTCAGCAGCTAAGACAGCATTGACAGTTCTAGCTGCGGCAGCAGGGTTTCCTAGACCAATATCTTCATAACCAATCACCATCAAGCGCCGACAGATACTTGCCAGGTCACCAGCTTCAACCAAACGGGCTAAATAATGAAGTGCTGCATCAACATCGCTTCCTCGGATCGATTTTTGAAAAGCTGAAATCACATCATAATGAGCATCTCCGTCTTTATCATGAGTGAGGGCTTTTCGTTGGATACATTCTTCAACGATCGTTAGCGTCAAGTGAATGATGCCCTGTTCATTTGGCTCGGTCGAACGAGCCGCTAATTCCAAGCCGTTGAGTGTGCTTCGAAGATCGCCGTTCGTTGCCCGTGATAGATGAAGCAAAGCGTTTTCGTCTAATTCAATAGCTAGATTACCAAGCCCACGCTCTTTATCACTTAGAGCTGATCGAACCGCTTGCTGGATATCTAATTCGTTTAAGGGTTTTACTTCAAAAATCTGTGTTCGACTGCGAATAGCAGGATTAATCGTGATATAGGGGTTTTCAGTTGTTGCGCCAATCATGATGATCCGTCCATTTTCCAGATGAGGGAGCAAAAAATCTTGTTTCGTTTTATCAAGACGATGGATTTCATCAAGTAAGAGAATGACAGTGCCACTCATTTTGGCTTCTTCGGCAACTACTTGTAAGTCTTTCTTGGAATCAGTTGCTGCATTGAGCATTCGAAAGGCAAATTTGGTTGAGCCAGCAATCGCACTAGCAATACTGGTTTTACCAGTTCCTGGTGGACCATATAAAATCATGGAAGACAGCATTTTGGCATCAACCATTCGCCGAATAATTTTTCCTTCACCAACTAAATGTTCTTGTCCTACGACTTCATCGATCGTTCGTGGACGCATCCGATAAGCTAAAGGTTGCTGCATAAAACGGCCTCCTTTTTTTATTTTTCGTTCGTTAATTATACCATACATTAAGACAATCCACTTTATGGTAACGCTAATTTAGAAAGCCGTAAACCGTAAAAGTGAAAGGAAACGAGTTTACTCATATTCAAGCTAAGTTTAACAGAGAGGATCCTTATTGAAAGGACTGGGGGACTTTTAAAATAAAGCACCAGTTTCCTCGTTTATTCTGATTTGAGGTAAAATAAAGGGAGTGAAGACATAGATGGCTTGGAGGAGGAGAAAAATGAAAGCGACACGATTATTGAGTGAAACATTGTTACGAGCACAAGAACGGTTTGAAGAAACGTTAGATCAGCTAGATGTAGCAGAAGCAAATACGATGCCGGCACCTTTGATCAAATCAGTAACTTGGCTGATCTGGCATACTGCTCGAGAATTAGACCTTCAAATATCCGATTTGAAAAATAGTGAACCACTGTGGTTTAGTCAAGACTGGTCTGGAAAATTTGCATTAGATCTGCCTGATGATACGCAAGATTGGCAACACACACCTGCGGAAGCAAAAAAAGTCGTCGTAACAGACAAAAAACTACTTACAGATTATTTAGCTAATAGTGTTTCATTGACGATTGAGTACTTGGAACAAGTCGATGAAGGAACACTTGATGAAGTCATTGATTCCAACTGGACACCTCCTGTCACACGTGAAGATCGTCTCGTGTCGATCATTGATGATGCAGTGATGCATTCTGGTCAGGGAATCTATACTCGCCGACTGGTGATAGGTAAATAATGAATGCTAAACCTTGTTCTGGTTTGAACGGTCTATGCAAAATCCTATAAAAGGCTGTGACAGAAGTGTCTAGTTCTGAAAAATAAGCCGGAGAATCCGAAGATAGTTCTTCCTATTTTTGGGATTTTTCGGCTATTCTTATCTGCCTGTCTATTGCTGTAGGTTTTTCTTGGTTTCCATAGCTTATGCTTTCAATATTGTGTATGATAAGGGTGGTGAATAAAATGACAAATAAAGAGCAATTAGATGAACTTTTATTGAATAAAACAACACCCGAAGTTGCCAGAGATCTTTTAGGGATGTATTTAGAATATGTTACGCCAACTGGTACCGTTGGTGGTTACATCGTTGATGCAGAGGCATATCTTGGTCCAGAAGATGAAGCGGCTCATAGTTTTGGGATGCGCAGAACCCCACGAGTGGCAGCGATGTATGAAAAGCCAGGAACGATTTATCTTTACACGATGCACACCCACCGTATTTTAAATATTATTACGCAACCTGAAGGGATTCCACAAGGGGTAATGATCCGTGCGATCGAGCCTGCAACTGGTGTGGCTCAAATGAGCATTAACAGAGGCGGGAAGACTGGTCCTGATATTAGTAACGGTCCCGGAAAATTGGTAGCGGCATTAGGATTACCACAAGAACTTTATGGACAATCGATTTTAGACAGTCCGTTGCATTTTGTTTTTGAAAAAACAAAAATACCTAAGAAAATCATGGCTTTGCCAAGGATCGGTATTCCTAACAAAGGAGAATGGACGGACAAACCATTACGTTTTGTGGTGGCTGGAAATCCATATCTATCATTACAAAGAAAGAACCTAGTGGAGGAAGACTGGGGTTGGAGGAAGAGAAAATGAAAAAAACAAACTTACTAGATTACTTAGACAAAACAATCGAAAAAACGATCACTGATTATGATGTGGCATTAGACTGGGATACGAAAAAACATACGATTGAAATCATTGTCCGACTATTTGCAGAAAATAAAGCGCATTTGGAAATCGATGATGCCCAAGGTGTAGTTTCCGAAGAAGAAATCATTGAATTTGAAGATGGTATTTTATTGTTCAATCCACAAAAATCCCATTTTGATGAAAAAGATTATTTAGCGGTTATTCCTTATGAAGGGAAGAAAGGGATAGCCAAATCGGTCATTGATGCATTGATTGAGTATTTGAACGAAGTATTAGCGCAAGGGCAAAGTGATCTCTTAGATTTTCTTGATGCAGATGATGAAACGGCAGTGTTTGAGTTGAATTGGGACAATCAACAGTTAGCAAAACTAGTCGAAGAAAAACAGCAAAATGAGACGGACGTCTATTTGCCTTATCCAAGTTATTAAGGAGTGAATGTCATGAAATGGAATGAAGTAAAAGTTGAAACCGCCAGTGAAGCAGTGGAAGCTGTGGCTAATATACTAATGGAAGCAGGAGCAAGCGGTGTTGCGATTGAAGATGCTTTAGACGTTGAAAATTTCAAGTCTGATCAATATGGGGAAATCTTGAATAAAGAAGATTTTACTTCATTAACAGAAGGCGCACTGGTGATGGCTTATTTCCCTGAAACGATTTTTTTACCAGAAATTTTGCCTTTTATCAAAGACCGTGTAGCCCAACTCCCAGAATTTGGCTTGGCGATCGGTAAAAATATCATCACCGTTAGTGAAGTGGAAGAAAGCAACTGGGCAACTGCTTGGAAAAAGTATTATCACCCAGTACGGATCACCAGAATGTTAACGATCGTGCCTAGTTGGGAAGCGTATCAAACAAGTGATCCATTAGAAAAGATCATTACATTAGATCCTGGAATGGCATTTGGAACAGGGACACATCCAACTACCTCTTTAACATTGCAAGCATTAGAAACGGTATTGCGTGGCGGAGAAACACTTTTAGATGTAGGAACTGGTTCTGGCGTCTTAAGTATCGCAGCAAAATATTTAGGAGCCAAAGATGTTTATGCCTATGATCTGGATGAAGTGGCTGTTCGTGCAGCGAAAGAAAATATGGATATGAATGAAGTAGCCAAAGATGTTCACGTAGCTGCTAATGATTTATTGAACGGCATCACAATCGAAAGTGATGTTATCGTGGCGAACATCTTAGCAGATATTATTTTGTTGATGATCCCTGATGCTTGGCGCTTATTAAAACAAACGGGGCGCCTGATCGTATCTGGTATCATTGAAGAAAAAAAACAAATGGTCATTGACGCCATGAAAGAACAGGGTTTTGTCGTTGATCAAATTTTCCAACAAAAAGATTGGTATGCAATTATCTTGAAAAAGCCTGAGGTGGAATAAATGCAACGTTACTTTTTAGAAGAGGCGTATCAACCAAATACACGTTTCGAACTTTCGGGAGAGACATTTCATCATATCGTACGGGTCATGCGCATGGCGCCAAAAGATCAAGTCTATTTAGCATTCAACGATCAAGTATCGATTCGTGCGGAGATCACAGAAATCAGTGAAGATACCGTTTATTTGAGCGAGCTTGAAAAAGAAAAAAGCCAAAAGGAATTACCCAATAACATCACGATTGCCAGTGGTTATCCAAAAGGGGATAAACTAGACTGGATCGTTCAAAAAGGAACAGAATTAGGTGCGCATGAATTTATTGGCTTTCCAGCTAAAACATCTATTGTAAAATGGGATGCGAAAAAAAGAAACAAACGTCAAGAACGTTTGAACAAAATTGCTCAAGAAGCAGCTGAACAATCTCATAGACAGATTGCGCCCCAAGTGGAATTATTGGAAAGTCAGCAAGCTCTTTTTGATCGACTATCTGCTTATGATGTGTTGTTGATTGCTTATGAAGAGTCAGCAAAACAAGGAGAACTAGCCAATTTAGCTAAGGTATTCCAAGAACTCACTGATGGTAGTCGGATTTTAGCCATTTTTGGTCCTGAAGGAGGTCTTGCTCCTGAAGAAGTTGAAGCCTTTGTTGCAAAAGGTGGAATCTTATGTGGATTAGGGCCACGGATTTTACGTACGGAGACGGCACCTCTTTATCTTTTAAGTGCGGCAAGTTATCAGTGGGAGCTCACTCACTGATAATAACTGAATAAAATCAGGAAAAATTGAAAAAATTCCGAACAATCTGTATAATAAAAACAATTATTTTATTGTAAACAACGGATGACATCAAATGAATGGTGTGCATGAGTTTGTTTCTAGTTATGTTATAAAAAAGAAGAATGGTTTTTAATATTATTCGGAGCAACAGCTGTTGTTCGTAACCTTTGAAAGGGGGATGTTCCATGCCAAAAGAAGAATTATTGACAGGTCCTGGAGTGATTAAATTGGTTAGCCAATACATGGGACCTGATCATGTAGCATTTGTTCAAAAAGCTTGCGATTATGCAACGGCTGCTCACGATGGCCAGTTTCGTAAATCAGGCGAACCATACATTATCCATCCTATCCAAGTTGCTGGGATCTTAGCTGATTTAAGAATGGACCCCCATACTGTTGCAACTGGTTTTTTGCATGATGTTGTAGAAGACACCGACGTTACTTTGGATGATTTGAAAGAAGAATTTGGTCCAGACGTTGCAATGTTAGTTGACGGTGTAACGAAACTAGGGAAAATCAAATACAAATCACATGAAGAACAATTAGCAGAAAATCATCGAAAGATGTTATTAGCTATGGCGCAAGATTTACGTGTAATTATGGTGAAATTAGCTGATCGACTACATAACATGCGTACGCTAAAACATCTTCGTGAAGATAAACAACGTCGAATCGCCCAAGAAACTTTAGAAATTTATGCACCATTAGCTCATCGCTTGGGGATCAGTCGAATCAAATGGGAATTAGAAGATACCGCACTTCGCTATCTCAATCCTAAACAATATTATCGAATCGTGCATTTGATGCAAACGAAACGAGAAGAACGAGAAAAATATGTCAACGCCACAGTCGAAGATATTCGTCTAGCAACAGAAGAACTAGATATCTATGCAGAAATCTATGGACGTCCTAAACACATTTATTCCATTTATCGGAAAATGAAAGACCAAAAGAAACAATTCAATGAAATCTATGATTTACTTGCAATACGGGTAATCGTTGACTCTATCAAGGATTGTTATGCTGTTTTAGGAGCAATCCATACCAAATGGAAACCAATGCCAGGGCGGTTTAAAGATTATATTGCTATGCCTAAAGCAAATATGTATCAATCCTTGCATACAACAGTCATTGGACCAGCTGGAAATCCGGTAGAGATCCAGATACGAACTCAAGAAATGCACGAAATCGCCGAGTTCGGGGTGGCTGCACATTGGGCATACAAAGAAGGTAAAAATGATAAGGTCGAACCAGATGGTATCACGAAACAATTAAGCTGGTTCCACGAAATCATTGAACTGCAAGATGAAAGTTATGATGCTTCAGAATTTATGGAAGGTGTCAAAGGAGATATCTTTAGTGATAAGGTCTATGTTTTCACTCCTAAAGGGGACGTGACAGAACTGCCAAAAGGTTCTGGACCTTTAGATTTTGCTTATAGTATCCATACTGACATTGGAAATAAAACAACGGGTGCCAAAATCAACGGCAAAATGGTTCAATTAGATTATAAGTTGAAAAATGGAGACATTATTGAGATTTTGACTTCACCTAATTCGTTTGGTCCAAGTCGAGATTGGTTGAAATTAGTTGCTACGAGTAAAGCTCGTAATAAAATCAAACGTTTCTTCAAAGCCCAAGACAGAGAAGAAAATATCATCAAAGGACATGAAGCAATCACAAAATGTATTATCGATCTAGGCTTTGCACCAAAAGAAATTTTAGCAAAAAGTAAGCTGCAAGATGCTTTAGAAAAGCTGAATTATCAAACGGAAGATGATATGTATGCAGCTGTGGGTTATGGTGAAGTCAGTGCATTGACGATGGCGAACCGTTTGACTGAAAAAGAAAGAAAAGAACAAAAGATCGAGCAACAAAAACAAGAAGCTGAAGAAATCATGAACCAACCGAAAAAAGAACCGGAAAAAATGAAGGTTCGCCATGAAGGTGGTGTCGTGATTCAAGGTGTCGATAACTTGTTGATTCGGATCAGTCGTTGCTGTAACCCGATCCCTGGAGATGATATCGTGGGTTATATCACTAAAGGAAGAGGAATCTCAATTCACCGAAGAGACTGTCCGAATGTCCAAGTAGACAAGCCGAATGTGGCCGAACGCCTGATCGAAGTTGAATGGGAAGATACCTCGAATACCAGAAAAGAATATGATGCTGATCTGGAAATTTATGGTTATAATCGTTCCGGCATGTTAAATGATGTCTTACAAACGGTAAATACCATGACTAAAAACTTAAACAGCGTGGAAGCGAGAACCAACAAAGACAAAATGGCAACGATCCATTTAACAGTAGGGATCCAAAATCTTGCTCACCTAAAGAGCATCGTGGATAAAATCAAAGCTGTACCAGATGTGTATAGCGTGCGACGAACCAATGGTTAGGAGGAAAACACGTGAGAGCTGTTGTCCAGCGAGTAAGTAAAGCTTCAGTGACGATCGATCAACAAGAAGTTGGGAAGATCGATCAAGGGCTGGTTATTTTACTAGGTATTCATGAAAAAGATACGCAAGATGATGTTGATTATTTAGTAAAAAAAATTGCACAAATGCGTATTTTTGAAGATGAACAAGGAAAAATGAACCGTAGTGTAGAAGATGTCGAAGGACAAATTTTGAGTGTGTCCCAATTTACGCTGTTTGCAGATACTAAAAAAGGAAATCGTCCAAGTTTCATCTCAGCAGCTCGTCCCGAAACAGCTATTCCACTATACGAGGCTTTTAATGAAGGGATTAGAAATAGAGGGATTACCGTAGCAACCGGCCAATTTGGAGCTGACATGGCAGTATCTTTGATCAATGACGGTCCGGTTACTATCATTATTGATTCTCAAAATAAATAAGAGATGCTAGTATATTCATAATTGATTGAAATAAGATGAGCAGGACTCGTCAATTTCTTTAACCGATCCTCAGAGATTCGCACAAGCGATGAATCTTTGAGTGTTCGGTTTTTTGTGTGCCTACTCGAAAAGTGTCATACAGATGGGGGAACCTATTTTTTAAGGAAAAAAGAGTGATTTTAGAGGAGAAATAGTTCTAAAATCGAGTCCATTTGGTCTTTTTGGTTTTAGAACACTTTTTTTGTCAGCTATCTAAAAAAAAGATAAGCTAATAATAGATGAAGTGTTCTATTGGAGGAGATAAAAGATGAAAGAGGTACCAGTAGTCGATATAAAGATAACCGAGATTAAAAAACGATATGAGCAAGGTTATCACTTGTTAGAGGAATTACGTAAAGAGGCAAATGCGCCAGTAGTGAAAGCAAAAATCTTCAATAAAGAAGCGATTGTGATCTATGGAAAAGAAGCCGCTCAAATTTTTTATGATCCAAGGAATTTCAAACGAAAAGGAGCAATGCCTAAATTAGTATTAAAAACGTTGTTTGGGAAAGATGGTGTTCAAACACTAGACGGTGCCCAACACCATCATCGCAAATCGATTTTTATGGATTTGATGACACCGGAAAGAATGGATACGTACCATCAAATTTTAGAAAAAAATTTGTCTCAAGCGTTAAACGAACAACATGGACAATTTGAATTATTTGATTTAAGTAAACAAGTACTATTTACTTCGATTTGTGAATGGTCAGGAATCAACTTAGCAGAATTGACCGATGAAGAAATCAATCAGTTCGCTGATTACCAAATTTCTATGATCAGTGGGACATTTACGTCGCCAATCGATCATATCAAAGGGGTTGAAAATCGTAAAAAATCTGAACAATGGGCTCAAAGGTTGATTGAGGATGCACGAGCAAACCCTGTTCCAAGTAAAGAAGATGTCGCTTTATATGCTTTTGCCCAAGCAACTGATCTTGATGGTAATTTGTTGCCAATCGAAGTGGCTGCGGTGGAATTGCTCAATATTATTCGACCAACTGTAGCATTGACAGTCTGGGCAGCTTTGATGGGACATGCTTTATTCAGTCGACCAGACTTAAAACAGCAGTTGAAAAATGACTTTACAGAACTTCAAGATCCGTTTATTCAGGAAATGCGCCGTTACTATCCATTTTTCCCAATGTTGCCAGCAATTGCTTTAAAAGATGTGTCAGTTGACGGCTATCTTATTCCTAAAGATAGTTGGGTTATTTTGGATCTATACGGGACGAATCATGATGAGCGTACAATCGATGTGCCAGATTCATTCATAATCAAACGTTATTTAGGGAAAGCAAAAGATCTTTCTTACGAAGAGGAATATGAGATGATTGCTCAAGGTGGAGGAGACTTTCGACAAATGCATCGCTGTGCAGGAGAATGGATCACTTTACACAGTTTACGGGTCTTTTCTGACCAATTAGTCAATCATTATGAATTTTCAGTACCTGAACAAGATTGGACGATCCCTAGTAATCAATTTCCAACTTATCCTAATAGTCGTGTACTCTTATATAAAGAAT
Source organism: Enterococcus sp. AZ078 (assembly GCF_051714985.1). Taxonomy (NCBI): domain Bacteria; kingdom Bacillati; phylum Bacillota; class Bacilli; order Lactobacillales; family Enterococcaceae; genus Enterococcus; species Enterococcus sp. AZ078. The sequence continues at coordinate 2,518,964 of NZ_JBIOSW010000001.1, read as the reverse complement.
AGTGCGTAGAAAATAAAAAGTCTGAAATATAAATCTCATTCTGTAGTGCCCCCCAAAAAAAGTTAGACTAAAAAAACTAACTTTTTGGGGGCTTTATTTTTTATTCTAAAGCAAGTAAACGGTGTTCAAGCATCAGCTCCTTGAGATAAGCCTGAATTTTTCAAAACATGAGAAGCTGTTTTAAAAAATTCTTTCTTATTGTCATCGGAGCTTCCCGATGCTCTCACAACCTCTAATTCACGGTGTTCAAGAAGCAACTCCTCAGCAATAAGCGATGATTTTCTAAAATATGAGAAGCTATTTTAAAAAATCCTCTCTTATTCGCTCGGAGCTGATCGCTTCTTTCACAACCTCTTGTTTTAAACGGTGTTCAAGCAACAGCTCCTTGAAATAAGCCTGAATTTTTCAAAACATGAGAAGCTGTTTTAAAAAATCCTTTCTTATTGTCATCGGAGCTTCCCGTTGCTTTCACAACCTCTTACTTCAAAAGTTCTTTTAGTTTAGCTTTTTTTCTTTTTGTTTTAGACTAAAGAAAAAAGGAGGAATTGCGAATGGCAGAAATAAGAATTGGACATTCACAAGTTTACGCTGAACAACTTGGCTTAGGAGCGAATGCGATCGGTGGTCATAATCTTTTTGCTAACTTAAAAGATGAAACTGGGAAAGAAGTTGTACGAACCGCTTTGCAAAACGGCATCAATTTAATTGATACTGCTTATGCTTATGGAAATGGACGTTCAGAAGAACTGATCGGTGAAGTCTTGCAAGAAAATGAATTTGATCGTTCACGGGTGATCATTGCCACTAAAGCTGCCCATGTTCCTGGGCAAAAAGGGGTATTCAATAATTCACCAGAATTTTTGACCCGTTCTGTAGAAGAAGCACTCCGACGTTTACAAACTGATTATATTGATATTTTTTATATCCATTTTCCAGATAAAGAAACGCCAAAAAATGAAGCAGTCGCTGCGTTGCACAAACTAAAAGAAGCAGGGAAGATCCGTGCAATCGGAGTCTCTAATTTTTCAATGACTCAACTGAAAGAAGCAAATCAAGATGGCTATGTTGATGTTGTTGAAGATAAATTTAGTTTGATCCATCGTGAAGCTGAAAAAGAACGTTGGCCTTATCTTGAACAACATAACATTAGTTTTGTCCCTTATTTTCCACTTGCTTCCGGCTTGTTAACGGGAAAATATCATTTAAATAGTCTTAAAAGTATGGCGCCAGATGACCCTCGTAAGAAGAATCCGGATTTTCAAGGAGAGAGGTTTGAAAAAATCATTCAGGCTGTCGAACAACTTGCACCGATTGCGAAAAACAATCAAGCTAGTATTGCTCAACTCGTTTTAGCTTGGTATATGAAAAATCCACGGATTTCTGTCGTGATACCTGGAGCGAAAAAACCGGAACAAGTTAGAGATAATGCTCGTGCATTAGATGTTCATTTATCTTCCACTGATTACCATACCATTGATCAACTCTTTAAAGATTTTTAGAAAAATACAGAGAAGGTCGTGACAGAAGAAGTTAGCTCTGAAAAAATGAGCATGTGCTGGAATGAAGGAGGCTAGTAATTAAAGAGATGTTTCATTCAGCTAGTCGGTTAGCACCTTATTAATTCTCAGTTGATTTACAGATTTTTCTTGACTTTACGCCTTGTTTTTAGTAGGTTATAGGTAATATTGAAAATATCAATGAAAGAGCGAGTAAGTTTCTGAAGCTTTACAAGAGAGGATCATCAAGGCTGAAAATGATCTAAAGTTTTAGGTTCTAAAAGACACTCTGGAGATGGACGAGTGAAAAGCCGTCCCGTGTACGAGCGTTAATCGTTAGAGGAAAGAGCAATCTTTCAAAAATAGGTGGTACCGTGTATGAATTAGTCATTCACCCTTGTTCGTAATGAATAAGGGTGGATTTTTTTTTACATAGAAAAGTAAAGGGGAGAAAAAAATGAGTTTCCAAAGACCAAAAGGAACAAATGATATTTTACCTGGTGAGTCAGAAAAATGGCAGTTCGTGGAAGAAACAGCGCGTTTATTGTTTAGAGATTATCAATACAATGAAATCCGCACGCCTATTTTTGAACACTACGAAGTCATTTCTCGAAGTGTAGGGGATACAACGGATATCGTGTCAAAAGAAATGTATGATTTCTATGACAAAGGGGAACGCCACATCACTTTACGTCCAGAAGGAACAGCACCGATCGTTCGTTCTTTTGTGGAACATAAATTATTTGGACCAGAATATGCAAAACCTTATAAAACATTTTATATGGGACCAATGTTTCGTTATGAACGCCCTCAAAAAGGTCGTTTACGTCAATTCCATCAAATCGGAGTAGAAGCTTTTGGTTCTGACAATCCAGCAACTGACGTGGAAAGCATGGTTATGGCCCTTGATTTCTTCAAACAATTAGGAATCACTCAAATTCGATTAGTGATCAACTCGCTAGGAGATAAAGAAACGCGTCAAGCATATCGTCAAGCATTGATCGACTATCTTTCACCATTTGAAAAAGAGTTGAGTGAAGATTCACAACGTCGTTTGCATGAGAATCCGTTGCGGGTGTTAGATAGTAAAGACAAACGAGATCAAAAGTTTGTTGCTGATGCACCATCGATTTTAGATTTCTTAAGCGAAACAGCGCAAAAACATTTTGATATGGTCGTTGCTATGTTGGATGCACTTAATATACCTTACGAAATCGATAGCACGATGGTTCGAGGGTTGGATTACTATACACATACAATCTTTGAGATTATGAGTGATGCACCAAAGATGGGCGCACAAGCGACGATTTGTGCAGGTGGACGTTACGATAATCTGGTTGAAGAACTAGGCGGACCTCAAACACCCGGTTTTGGTTTTGCGATGGGGATTGAACGCTTGCTGTTAACAATGGAAGCAGAAGAAGTCGTGATTCCGGCATTTAATGAATTAGATGCTTATGTCGTGGCTTTAGGTGAAGAAACGAATATCGAAGCATTGAAACTGGTGCAAACGATCCGCAATTTTGGGTTTTCAGCTGATCGTGATTTTATGGATCGTAAAGCAAAAGCACAATTCAAAACGGCTGATAAAGCGAATGCTAAGTTAGTGTTAGTTATTGGCGGAGATGAGCTGGAAAACCAAACGGTCACAGTCAAATCAATGGCTAATAGAAAAGAAAAAAGCTTTAGTTTAACAGAAGTTTATGAACATTTTGATGAAGTCTATGATGAAATGACTTTATTCGAGTAGGAGGAAAAAGAAAAATGGCACAAAGAACAACTTATTGCGGTTTGATTTCAGCAAAAGAACTAGATCAAACTGTTACATTAAAAGGGTGGGTACAAAAGCGAAGAGACCTAGGGGGAGTAATCTTTATTGATTTACGTGACCGAGAAGGAATCGTCCAAATCGTTTTCAATCCTGAAGTCAATAAAGAAGCATGGGAAATCGCGGATAAATGTCGGAGTGAATACGTGATTGAAATCACTGGTGTGGTTCGTAAACGTGAGGAGCTAGCCATCAACCCTAAAATGGTCACTGGTGAATATGAAGTATTCGCAAACGAAATTGTTATCTTGAACAAAGCAAAAACACCACCGTTTTTGATTGAAGACGATCAAACAGTCGGAGACGAGATCCGTATGAAATATCGTTATTTAGATTTGCGTCGACCAAAAATGACGAAAAATATCAAAATGAGAAATGAAACAACGAAAGCAATCCGTCATTATTTAGATGATAATGATTTCATGGATATCGAAACACCTTATTTAGGAAAATCAACGCCAGAAGGGGCTCGTGACTATCTTGTTCCTTCGCGTGTTTACCCAGGGCACTTCTATGCGTTACCTCAATCACCGCAGTTGTTTAAACAATTATTGATGAATGCAGGATTTGATCGTTACTACCAAATCGTTCGTTGTTTCCGTGACGAAGATCTTCGTGGTGATCGTCAGCCAGAATTTACTCAAGTAGATATTGAAACGACATTCTTGACGGCAGAAGAAATCCAAGATTATACCGAAGGCTTGATTGCGAAAGTGATGAAAGATGTTCGTGGAAGCGACGTTACTTTACCGTTTCCTCGCATGACGTATGACGAAGCAATGAATCGCTACGGTAGTGATAAACCAGATACACGTTTTGAGATGGAGTTGATCGACTTAAGTGAAATCGTCAAAGATGTTGATTTCAAAGTCTTCCAAATGGCTCTTGAAAAAGGTGGCGTCGTCAAAGTTTTAAATGCTAAAAATGCTTCAAGCAACTACTCTCGTAAAGATTTAGATAATCTTGGGCAATACGCTAGCCAATTTGGTGCGAAGGGATTAGCTTGGCTAAAAGTAGAAGAGGACGGCTTGAAAGGTCCAATCGCTAAATTTATGGGAGATGCAACAGAAGCAATCGTTCAAGCGACAAACGCTGAAGTTGGAGACATTTTATTATTTGGTGCGGATACAAAAGAAATCGTAGCTGCAACACTAGGGGCAATCCGTACACGCTTAGGAAAAGAATTAGGCTTAATTGATGAAACAAAATTCAATTTCTTATGGATCACAGAATGGCCACAATTTGAATATTCTGCAGAAGAAGGACGCTACGTATCTGCTCATCATCCATTTACGATGCCAAAAGAAGAAGATCTTGAACGTTTAAGTACAGATCCAGCTAGTGTCTATGCAGAAGCATATGATATCGTATTGAATGGCTATGAGCTAGGCGGTGGCTCAATCCGGATCCATACTCGTGAAATCCAAGAAAAAGTCTTAGAAACTTTAGGCTTTACGAAGGAACAAATGGAGGAACAATTTGGTTTCCTATTAACTGCATTGGATTATGGGTTCCCACCACATGGCGGTATTGCTCTTGGCTTGGACCGTTTTGTGATGTTACTTGCTGGTGAAGAAAACATTCGTGAAGTTATTGCTTTCCCTAAAAATGGTAGAGCAGCAGATGTCATGAGTGATGCACCAAGTACGGTATCAGATGCCCAATTATTTGACTTGAATATTGATGTAACCAGCATGGACTAAGTTTATTCGTATTGAACAAAAGACTAGTAACTCAATTCCATTGATCGTTTTATAAATAATAAGTACGGGAGTCTGGACTAGGTGTAAAAAGACTCTCGTACTTGTTTATGTTGTCTTGATTTAATTCCAAAACGATTTATAATTAAGCCATAGCGTATAATGTCAGTTGAGTTTTAACCCATATTTTCAATGGATGCTACGTTTAGTGATGCGATAGGCGAAGAATGAATCCTTCTTTTTGGTTAGTGTAATGATGGATCATTATAGAGTAGTCACTGAACGTAATCGTTCGTTCTTTCATTATATACTACGTATCTTTACTCACTATCCAAATTAAAATTAAGAAAGGAAATTCCGGGAAAAGAGAGAAATTGACTTCCAGCCAATGATTGTCTCTTCATACGAATTCATCTGAAAATTACGAGATCGTAACCGGAAATACAAAGCAATGAAAAAAACTTTCGAAAATTGGGCGCATCATGATTATACGACCAAGCTTTCGGTATCTATCGTTTATGCATTGATTGCATCAGTAGCACTAAACTTTTTTTATCAACCAGGACATATTTATTCAAGCGGAATCACTGGCTTGGCACAAATACTGACTACTTTATCTAAATCGTTGATTGGATTCGAAGTACCCGTCTCAACGACTTTATACTTATTGAATATTCCTTTATTTGTTCTTGCTTGGGTGAAGATCGGTAAGAAGTTTACGATTTTTACATTTATCACCGTGACATTGACGTCACTTTGTATCCATATCCTTCCTCTAACGGTTCTTTCAACTGATCCAATCATCTGCGCGATTTTTGGGGGAGCTGTGATGGGGTTAGGGATCGGGTTAGCCTTAAGAAATGGCTTATCCTCAGGTGGTTTGGATATCGTCAGTATCACTATTCGTAAAAAGACAGGAAAATCGATTGGTTCAATTTCGATTTACTTCAATGCATTGATTGTTTTCGTAGCTGGTATCCTTTTTGGCTGGCAATACATGTTTTATAGCGCACTTTCGATCTTTGTCAGTGGGAAAGTAACCGACGTGATGTATACGAAACAAAAGAAAATGCAAGTGATGATAGTAACGAAGCATCCCGAACGAGTAGTCAATGAAATCCAAAACTGTATGCGTCGTGGAATCACGATCATCAATGAGGCAGAAGGAGCTTACAAGCACGATAAACAAACGGTGTTGATGACGATCGTTACACGCTATGAGTTGCCTTTGTTAAGAGAAGCGATGAAAGCTTCTGATCCACAAGCGTTTGTCAGTATCGCCGAAAATGTCCAAATTCTTGGTCGGTTTTATGAAGAGGGCGTTTAGTGCAAGTGCAACTTATTGACAGAAAAAGTGACATATCCAAATAAATGAATCGATCAGTGTGGCTGGAAACAACTTTATTCTACAAATCGTTTGATAAAGTTGGGCATTGTGTAACTTGATTTGTATCTGGAGGGTGAGAATCTTCAAACAGTTTATCCTGTTTTGAGATTTTCACCCTTCATTTTGCTAAATTTGTCGTAACGATCTTAGTAAAGTGATTCTTTCAGTTAGATGTAATCTTACTGAGACTTCAAGGTTATTTTTAGTTATACGTTGTTCATAGTTGAATTTTTATTAAAGTTGCGGAAAAAGTTATTCTTTTTTTCAAAGTTTTATGGGAAGATAGAAATGATAGCGAAAATCATATGAATTTTTCTTGCTATTTTTGTACAATACACGTATATTACAAATGAAAAAAGTTTATGAAAAGTTGGAATATTGAATGGAAAAACAAAAAAGGTTAAAAAATAGTCGCTACATTACTGGTTTTGACGGTATTCGTTCTTTGGCAGTAGTAGGAGTGATTTTGTACCATTTGCTCCCTACAAGTTTGAAGGGTGGTTATTTGGGCGTCCCGATATTTTTTGTTGTATCAGGCTATTTGATCACTGATTTATTACGGCAAGAATGGGAACAAAATGGCAAAATCAATATTTGGCAGTTTTATGTCCGACGAATGAAAAGGTTATATCCAGGATTAGTGTTTTTACTAATCACTGCATCTGCTTATATTACGTTATTTCAACGAGGGTTATTGAATAACTTACGAGGAACAGTCGTTAGTAGTTTATTGTATGTCAACAACTGGTGGCAAATAAAAAATGGTTTGTCTTATTTTGATCGATTTGCCAATGAATCACCGTTTACCCATATTTGGTCATTGGCGGTGGAAGGTCAAAACTACTTAGTTTGGCCCATTCTTTTTGTTTTGTTAATGGTTTTTGTACGTAAAAAGAAGTGGATCGTTTATACAGTCTTAGGAGGATCACTTATTTCTGCGATCCTCATGATGATCCTGTTTACGCCAGGCGGCGATCCAACTCGAGTATATTATGGAACAGATACGCGATTGTTTTCAATTTGGTTAGGAAGTGCTTTGGCTTTTGTCTGGCCAAGTACCCGATTGAAAAAAAATATTCCAAAGCAAGCAAAACGGGTGTTGAATCTAGCCGGATTGATTTCACTGATCGCATTGATCCTCTTCTTTTTCTTGTTAGATGATCATTATAGTTTTGTCTATTATGGGGGCATGCTGTTAGTTAGTCTCTTCTGTGTCGTTTTAGTTGCGGTAACAGCGCATCCAGGCGCAAGTGTGAACAAATGGTTAACCAATCCCGTGTTTTCTTGGATCGGTAAACGAAGTTACGGCATCTATCTGTATCAATTTCCAGTCATGATTTTTTATGAAGCAAAAGTTGCGAATATTGCGGATCATGTTTTGCTTCATACATTGATCGAGATTTCATTGATCCTGATCATTAGCGAACTTTCTTATCGCTACATTGAACGTCCTTTGGCACGATTCGATTATGGACAAACGATTCAAGTAGTCAAAGGCTGGTTCACTAAGCCGATTATCAGCAAGCAAAAACCTTGGGTCATTCCGGGAACATTGATGGTGTTGATCGCTCTTGTTGGTTTTGTTACAGCACCTAAGAATTCAGTGACTGCGGATCAAAAAAAATTACAAGCACAAATTGCTGAAAGTAAAAGATTGGCGGAGGAAAGCCAGAAAAATGAAGATAATAATTCCAACACCGTTGATCAAGCAGTTCTTGATAAATATGGGCTAACAGCTAAACAAGGAAAGAAAGCGCAGAAATTAGAATTGACAGCATTTGGGGACTCAGTCATGTTAGATGCAGCGACTGATTTGAAGGAGTTATATCCTAAAGTTGTTGTTGATGGAGACGTTGGTCGACAATTATATGCGAGTGAGCCATATATTGAAGAACTGAAAAAACAAAACTTATTGAAAGATACGGTTTTGATTGGCTTAGGAACAAATGGTGCCTTTTCTGAATCGCAATTTGATAGCATCATGAGTGCCTTAGGAGATCGTAAAGTTTACTGGGTAAATGTCCGCGTTCCTACAAAACGTTGGCAAAACGATGTGAATGCCTTGTTAGCACAAATGGCTAAAAAATACGATAATCTTACATTGATCGACTGGTATGATTATAGTAATAGCCACAATGATTGGTTTTATGATGACCAAGTACATCCAAATCCAGAAGGAATGAAACACTATATCCATTTAGTAAGCGAAACTTTATTAGGGAAAGATAAAACGAAGAAAACTGTTTCAAGTGAATCAACCCAAAATGATACGAATACTAATAGTGGTAGTGTAGCTAGTTCTGCTAATGGAAATGGTAGTACGGAATAGTTGAATAAGAGATAAGACATCTTGATTTTCCGGCTCTTTGTCAATAAGGACTGATGAGTGGTATAAAATTAAATCCGGGTCAGAATAAACCTCATTCTGACCCGGATTTTTTGTTATTTCACGTTAATTAATTGATTGCTCAAAAAGATTCTAATATTCATGTTCTCAAATGATTTAAGTCCGTAAGCTACACGTTTGACTGTCTTTATGTGGGGATTCTTTGCTTCTATTTTTCCATTAGAGTAAGGGTAAATCAGTGCATTGGTAATTCCTTCTTCATAAGAAAGAAGGTTTTGAAGTTTCGCTCGAAAGCGATCATCCAGCGCTTCTGGAAGTTTTTTTAATAAGGAGAAGAATAAGATAGAATCTTTGAGATGAAACATCTTCTTCTTCCTAGGTCAATTAATAGTTGAAAAAATAATAAATAAAATCAAAAGTATAATTTCAATCAGTGGTTCAATCCAAATTTTTTCTGAATTTATAAATACATTCTTTTTATTTTTAACTAGTCCACCACCATATTCTTTTGGAAGTATTAGTTCCAAGAGAAAACCAAATAATAATGGTATTAAAAATACATACTTAGATCCTTTTATTAGTAAGTAGACAGAAGAAAAACTAAGTAAGAACTGTATTACTTTGACTATTCTAATAGAACGAATCGTTTTTAATTTCAATATACTGTCACCTTTCGTTTATACAAGAATCATAACTTTATCTTTCCTATAAAGTTAATACGCCAGTGTATTGATAATATGCACCAATATGCGTGCCGTTTTTATACTTACCCGTCCACTTCACATAGCCTTGGTATTTTTTTCCGTCTTTATATTTAACTTGCCAAATTTTTGTCAAGCTTGGAATCCAACGACTTGATCCATGTGGTTTGTTTTGCATATAAACATACTCAGAAAAATTAAGCGTGCTGGCGCTACTATGTATCATTAATCCTGACATGTCATACTGTATATTATTAGTGGGTTCGGCTATAACTTCTTCAGTACCAGCCATAGTGTTTTCACTGGCAAAAGCAACTTCACCTATAATAATCATTGAACACGTCATTACCATGTATGTAGTTAAAATTAAGCCTTTTAGTATCACTTTTTTCATTATTCTTCACCTCCTTAAATTAATTTGACACCATACTTCCTATTTCAATTTATCACGTTACCTTTAAATGCTGCCGATATTTTCACAAAGTATCGTTTTAAACTCATAACTGCTAATAATTTTTGATTTTTGGTTGTAACTTTATGTAAAAATCATCAAATCCATAAAACGCCTCAACATTATTTTAATTCTTTGTCAATAAGAACCGATGAGTGGTATAAATTCAAATACGGATCAGAATAAACCTCATTCTGACCCGGATTTTTTGTTATTTCACGTTAATTAATTGATTGCTCAAAAAGATTCTAATATTCATGTTCTCAAATGATTTAAGTCCGTAAGCTACACGTTTGACTGTCTTTATGTGGGGATTCTTCTGGAAGCTTTCGTAAGCAACCTCGATACATCATCAGTCCCATAAATTATAGAGCTGATTTTCCTCTATCAATAAGTGCTGAACTCATCTGAAAGGATCTCAAGATGTCTTTTCAATTGTTTGAAGTAGGTAACAATCAACAGCCAAAAAACTAATTTTTGTGTTTTTGCTTCGTTCTCGTACATTCCCTTAAAAGGTCGATTAAGCCCCAGTAATATTGACCCAAATTATTGTTCTGGCAACATATGAGAGGGCTGTGTCTTTAAATACCGTTCTTTTTGAGAGCGCGTGAGTTTTTTAAAGGCTGCTTCGGCTTTTGTTGCGTCACTCCTAGTTGCAAACACCTCAGCATGGATCATTTTGACGGGGCGCCTTTTTTGTAATCGGGTATATTTAGCTCCTGTTCCATGATTGTGTTCTGCTAATCTTCTTGAAAGATTCGTCGTATAGCCACCGTAAAACGTGCCATCTTTACAAGCTAAGACATAAAAATAATGCTCACTGGCCATAAAGAATTTCTCGGATTTCATTTGTATAGCTACCATCAGGCATGTATGTGATCAACGGTGAAGCAACTTTAAAGCCATCTAATTTGCCTTCTTTGATTCCTTCGATCAACAAAATATTTGCCTCTTTCCCCATTTTTGGATAAACGAATTGAATTTTTTTAGGGGCGATACGGTGTTTTTCTAGTAACTGAATAATTTCTAAAAAGCGGTCTGGGCGATGGACCATTGCAAAGCGTCCATTGGTTTTTAATAATTTACTAGAAATTTGGATCACATCTTCAAGGGTAGTATGGATTTCATGTCGAGCAATCGCTAAATGCTCATTCGGATTTTTTTTATTGGTTGGTAATCCCTTAAAATAAGGGGGATTACAGACGACTAAATCACATGAATTATGACGAACAACGGATAAACTTTCTTTTAAATCAAGCGTATGGATGGTCATTTGGTGTGTTAGCTCGTTTAATTGGATACTACGTCTTGCCATATCCGCTAAACGTGGTTGAATTTCGATTCCATCAATCAACGCATTCGTTCGTTTGCTCAAAAAAAGACCGACTGCACCATTCCCTGCACAGAGGTCAACGATTTGTCCTTTTTTCGGTACACGTGCAAAATGAGCAAGCAAAACAGCATCTAGTGAAAAAGAAAAAACGTGAGGACTTTGAATGATTTTAATATCATTTGCATATAATTGATCGATCCGTTCATCTTCGTGAAGCATGGGTTCCCTCCAAAATGAAAAAACTAATTGATTGTATTATACTATTTTTATAAAAAAGAACCAAGGTACCTTGTAAAGTTTCCTAAATTTAGGCATACTATGACCATACACCTAGAAAGGAAGAGACTATGTTCTATCGATTTATGAGAGGGCTAGTCCGAGTGATCTTAGCAGTGATCAACGGCAATGCCCGATATGAAAATAAAGAAGTTTTACCACAAGATGAGAATTATATTTTGGTAGCGCCACATCGAACTTGGTGGGATCCTTTATATCTTGCTGTAGCAGCTTCGCCTAAAGAATTTAGCTTTATGGCAAAAGAAGAATTATTCAAAAATCCAGTATTACGCTTTATTTTGACACATGCCCATGCGTTTCCAGTAAAAAGAGAAAATCCAGGACCTAGTGTCATCAAAACGCCAGTTAAAATTTTAAAATCTACTCATTTAGGTTTGATTATGTTCCCAAGTGGAACAAGACATGCAACGGAATTAAAAGGCGGAATGGCATTGATTTCTAAAATGTCAAAAGCAAAAATCGTTCCTGCTGTCTACCAAGGACCATTAACTTTGGGTGACTTATTCAAGCGAAAACGGGTGGTTGTACGTTTTGGTGAACCGATCGATTTGTCTGATATCAAAAAAACAGACAAAGAAGGAATGGCAGAAATCGAACGTAGAACACAAGCCGCTTTCGATCAATTAGACAAAGAAGTCAATCCTGACTTTAAATATGAAATCAAAAATAAAAAGTAAATGATTCTTTTTCAATAAAAATCAAAGCGCAAGGTAATGATAAAAGTTGCGGTTCTTTCTAAGCATGGGATTATCTATGTTTATACGGAATCAGCAACTTTTTTTCATTGCCTATTTGTTTTAGTCCGTAATGATCCTAGGTATCATGTAATGAGGGGAAGTGTTATAATAATTAGAAGGACATTTTTTGAGGTGATGAGATGCGTTTTTTACATACAGCTGATTGGCATATTGGAAAAAAACTACAAGGATACGATCGAATCAAGGAACAAGAGCATGTTTTAACCCAGATCTTAGCAATTGCAAAAGAAGAAAATGTTGATGCAATCGTGATTGCGGGAGATCTTTATGATCGAAGTGTTCCGTCTGTGGATGCCATTGAAGTGTTCAATCAATTGATGGTCGAATGGAATCTACGGGAAGGATTTTCGATTTTTGCGATATCCGGAAATCATGATAGCGGTATTCGACTTTCGACAGGAACACCTTGGTTCAGTCAGTCCGATTATTATTTACAAACTAGATTGACAGAAGCCTTTCAACCAATCATATTCAAGGATACGCAATTTTTCCTTTTGCCTTATTTTGAACCAATCTCAGCGAGGATATATTTTGAAGATGAGCAGATACGCACCATTCAACAAGCAATGGAAAAAGTCATTGAGAAAATGAAAACGCAGTTTGACTCAACGAAAAAACAAGTATTAGTGAGTCACTTTTTTGTGACCGGGAGTATGAAATCAGATTCAGAAACCAAAATTGAAGTAGGCGGATTAGATGCTGTTCCAGGAGATTTACTTGAACCATTTGATTATGTCGCATTAGGACACCTCCACAATCAAGCAGCATTGAATCAAAAAAATGCCCGTTACAGTGGGTCGCCTTTAAAATTTTCATTGTCAGAAATCAATCAAAAAAAAGGTGTCTGGATCGTAGATTTAGAAGAGAACGTCTCTTTGAATTTTCGAGAACTGACCCCGTTATATGATATTGAAGAAATAACAGCAAGTTTTAAAGAGCTGTTGAATCCAGATTTTTATCAGACGATCAATCGTGAAAATTATCTCCAAATTTATTTGGAAGATCGAACAATTATCCCTAACATGATGAATCAATTAAGAAAAATCTATCCACGGATACTTGGTGTGGAACGTTCAAACGGTCGAGTAGAACTGAAACAGGGAAAACAAAAAAAGATGATGACAAAGGATCCACATAAGATCGCACAAGGCTTTTTCAAAGAAATGACCAAGGAACAGTTGACGAACAAGCAGGAAATCTGGTTAAAAGAAACGCTACAAGAACTCACGGACAGGAATGATCAGTAATGAAACCCAAGAAATTACGACTAAAAAATTTTGGTCCTTTTATTGACGAGACAATTGATTTTGCGAAATTGACCGAAGCACCACTATTTTTGATTACTGGAAAAACAGGTGCAGGAAAAACGACTCTTTTTGATGGAATGACTTATGCATTGTTTGGTGAAACTTCTGGCAGAATCAGGACTGGTAAAGAAATGCGGTCTCTTTTTGCTACGCCTGAAGAAGAAACGTGTGTCTTTTTTTCATTTGAGCATCAGCGGCTGAATTATGAGATTGAACGTAAGCCAGAACAACTCTTGGCCAAACGTAAAGGTGAAGGCAATCGAAAGCAAGCAGCAAAAGTTTCTTTGACGATCTTTGATGAAGCGGGCAAAGAAATGCGCCAATACACGAAACGTAGTGAAGTGGATCAATTAATCAAAGAATTAATGAATCTGGATGCGAAACAGTTTTCTCAGATCGTTTTACTACCTCAAGGAGAATTTCGTAATTTTTTAATTTCATCAAGTAGTGAGAAAGAAATTGTCTTACGTAATTTGTTTGGTACGCAATTTTTCCAACAACTTAATGAACAATTGAAAGAAAAAGCCAAAGAACATCAAAAAAAATTAGATCATCTTGAGCAAGAATTGAGTTTGCTGCAAAAACGGTTTATCCCTTTGGACACAGGAACGGTTCCTGAAACCTTAAGTTTTGATGCGTTATTCACTTATTGGCAGGCAGAGCAAACAACATTACAAGAAAGACTTCTCCAAGAAAAAAATAAACTGGTTCATTTACAAGAACAACAAAAGCAATTAGAAGATACCTATTATCATTCGCAAACATTGCAAACACGTCAGGAAGAAAAGCAAAAATTAGAGCAAAAATATGCAGAATTGATCCAGCAAGAAAGTGAAATCAATGAAATAAAACAATGGATCACTCATTATGAATTTGCTGAACGACTGGTCGATACGTTGACACGAAGTCAAGAATACCAGAAAGAACAAGCAGAACTGATTGATAAAGAACAGACTTGTTCTGAAACATTCGTGCAACAAGAACAAGCGTATGCACAGTGGCGTAAAGATGAACCTGAACGAAAAAATGCCCAACAAGAAATGGAACATGCAGCGAATCGATTACAAGTCATGAAGTCATTGATCCCAATTGCGGAAGAATGGCAAAAAAAGCAAAATGAAAGTGAAGAGTTACAAAAGGCTAAGAAAAAAGCAGAAGAAAAAGAACAAAAAATTCTTCAAGAACAAGTCCAGTTAAAAGAAGAAGAACAAAGACTAGCAGAACTGCTGCTTGACCAAGATCGCTTGCACAGTGATCAATTGTGTTACGAACAACTTCGGCATGAGCAAGAAAAGTACCAAACTATCCTTACAGAAAATCACCAGAATACAGAACAGTTAAAGATGAATCAAACCAAGTTGTCCGAACTGATCACAAAACTCCAAGCTCAACAAGTAATGTTAAGCAAACAAAATAATCAAGTTGATCTTTTAAAGAGTCAATGGGCAAGCCAACAAATTGCGAAGTTGCAATTGCTATTATTACCAGGGCAACCTTGTCCAGTTTGTGGGTCAACGGAGCATCCTAAACAACAAAATGAGCATGTATTGCCTAATCAAGAAGAATTTGTCCAACTGGAAGCAAATTTAGCCGAGGCAGAAACAAATCTTGAACAAATCAATCAAGAAATAGGGCGTAGTGAAGCAGAAAAAGCACAAATAGAACAAAAAATAGCTGACTTAAAAAACTTTGGAGAAGAAAAACAAGTAGAGATCCAAAAAAGCAAAGAACGATTACAACATTTGATCCAGCAATCGTTTAAATTTGCCATAGCAGATGATCCTCTTGTATCCTTAGAAAAAATCCAGCATGATTTGGATTCGCGTGCAGAGGCCATCACACAGGCAAAAATCGCTACTCAAACACTAACTGAACGTTTAAGTCTTATCGAAGATCAGCGAAAGAAGATCACCGAACAAATCAGCCAAAACAAAGAAGAGCTCCAACAAGTACAAGGGGAGCTTGTTACCTTGACGAAACAGTTAGAAGGACAAAATACTCAGACTTTGATTGAGGATGTCAACCAATTAGAAGAAAATGTTGCGATGAAAGCCCAATGGTTAGCAGAAGAAAAAACAAAAGAACTTCGTTTTTCTCAAGAAATCAGTTTGTTAAAAGCGCAAATGGCTAATATTCATGAGCAACAGGCAAAAATTGAAAATAAAATTCAGCGTATCCAAGAGCAAATTTCAGCAAAAATAAAAGAGCAAGCTTACTTTAAAGAAGCAGATGAGGTATTGGCATTTGCTAAACAAACAGTTGAATACCAAGAGAAGAGTCAACTGGTCAACACATATGAGAAAGAACGATTAATCGTTGAAGACCGCTTAAGCCAGTTGAACCATGTTGCTTTAGCTGAAACACTTCCTGATTTAGAACAATTGGAGCAACAACTAGATGAGCTAAAAGCTACGGTTCAAACACAACAGGAACATTGTTATCACTTGCAAGAGCAAGAACAGCAGAATCAGCAAATCATCGAAGAATTTTCTTCGATTTATCAAGCGAGTCAAGAACAATTAGATGAATTGATCCAACTACAACAATTATCGCAAACGATGAATGGGGAAAACCCTAGAAAAACCAGTTTGGAAAGATACGTACTACAAGTGTATTTACAAGAAGTACTACAAGTGGCAAATGTGCGATTGCAACGTCTGACGAAAAATCGTTACCAATTTGAGCTTGCAGATGAAGTGGGAAGTTACCGTGGGAAAACTGGGTTGGAGATCAATATCTATGATGATGAAGCAGGTCTGACACGTGGGGCTCATACGCTATCTGGTGGCGAAAGTTTTATTGCAGCTTTATCCTTAGCGTTGGCTTTAGCTGAAGTGATCCAGACACAAGCCGGTGGTGTGTTGATCGAAGCGTTATTCATTGATGAAGGATTTGGATCGTTAGATGAAGAAGCACTTGAAATGGCGATTGAAGCATTAGAAACAATTGAAAGTGAAGGTCGTATGATCGGGATCATCAGCCATGTGAGAGAATTAAAAGAACGAGTAGTACAACAAATCAGAATCGAAACAGAAGGTAGCGGACAAAGTAAAGTACGCTATCATCTTGGATAAGAGGGGGATTAACTGATGAAATGGAGCATTCCAGAAAAAGTCATTGCAAGAGGACGTCAATATCTGCAAGAAGGACGGGTATTATCGGTTGTCCCTGACCAAGAAGAAAAAGTTTGGCATGCGGAAGTCTTAGGCAGTGAATTGTATATGGTCGATTTAGATGGGACAGCCAAAGAAGTCGATTTCTGCCAATGCCCTTATTGGGAAGAACATCATTATTGTAAGCATACAGTGGCAGTCGAACTGTACTTGCGCTCTAAGAATCTTTCACGAATAATCAAGGCAGATCAACCTGCGTTAGAACCAGTCAAAAAAAGTAGCGAAGGTGAAATTTTAACGAAAGGTTTTTCAAGACTAACTGTCAAAAAAAATTCACCACGGACGCAACCATTGATTGTGGAATATCAAGTAGAAACGATTGAGACCAATCATTATCATCCGGAATTAGCTATTTTAGCCGTTTATTTGCGGATTGGCTATTTAGATCAGCCAAAGAAAACGTATATCGTTAAAAACATTTTTGATTTTTTACATTCCTATATGGAAAATGAACGTTACACTGTGAATAAACAATACCAGTTCCATCTAGATCAACGAGCTTTTCAAGGAGAAGATCAAGTAATCTTAAAAACGTTAGCTGAGTGTGCCCAAACGCAACTTCTTTTAGGTGCAAACGGCCTACAAGTTAAAGGGAAATTAGATAAACGTTATTTGTTATTACCGATCGAACAAGCAAAAACATTGTTAGAACAAATGAACCAAACGACAAAACTCCAAATGAAGATCGGAGAAGTGAATTATCAAGGGGTTCGATTTTCTGATAATGAGCCTTCCTTAGAATTTGAGGTAACAAAAAAAGAAGAGGCCTATCAATTAAGCGCACTGAATGACTTTGAGTTGTTCTTTACTCATTATCAATGGGGAATGATCCAAGGAACTTTTTATTCATTAACAAAACGTCAACAAGCAGTCTATTTAACTTGGAAACAGCTTATGAGAAGATTTGAGAAACCAGAAGTATTGTTTCTTAAGCAAGAACTATCCTCATTATTCAAAGAAATCATTCCATTGCTATCTGAAATTGGTCAAGTGAGCATAGCGGATGAAGTGAAAGCAGAAGTTGCTGATGTGCCAGTGGAATTTATTTTCTTCTTTAGAAAATCGAAAGGCAAGATCCAGGCTCGTGTTGATTTTGTGTATGATGAAGTCGTTTTTTCAACAGATAAAAAACATGAAGTTATTGCTGAAAATGCTTCTGAAGTGTTAAGAGACAAAGCCCAAGAACAACGTGTATTAGACTTGTTCAAAATGTATCGCTACCAACGAAATGATACAGGCTATGAACGTTTATTGCCAACAGGAGAAGAGTTGTATACTTTTTTCCGTACGGAGTTAGCCGTTTTTCGTCAGTTTGGTGAGGTCCGTCTTGGGAAAAAACTTCGGGAATTGTATTTAGATGCACATCGACATCAACCGAAGATCGAAGTGGAAGAAACCAGTTCATGGTTAGATATTCGTTTTGATGTGACTGGGATTGAGGAACAAGAAATCAATCAGGTCTTACAAAGTTTGTTGCGAAATGATGCTTTCTATACGTTAGAAAATGGGCAAGTATTGTCCTTTGATTCCGAAGAGTTTCAGCAAACAAGTCAAATCTTGCAACAATTCCGTGAATCGATCCGTTCAGAATCTGGAACGATCCATGTGCCTAAAAACCAAGGATTGATCATTCAAGATAAGTTAGCAGGAAGTTCAGCAACTTTTGGTGACTCCTATCAAAAAATGATCCAAGATCTAATACAACCTGAACAATATCAAGTATCCTTGCCAGCAGGTCTACAAGCTGAATTGCGTGATTACCAAAAACAAGGATTTCGATGGTTGAAAATGCTGGGAAATTACCAGTTTGGCGGAATTTTAGCAGATGAAATGGGTCTAGGAAAAACCCTTCAGACAATTGCCTATTTGCTTTCAGAAAAAGAAGAAAAAGGCGAACTCTCTGCTTTGATCGTCGCTCCTGCTAGTTTGATCTATAACTGGCAAGCAGAAGTGAAAAAATTTGCTCCTTCTTTGAGCATCCAAGTAATCAACGGGAATAAAAAGGAACGAGAAGAACTATTAGCTCGTAAGGCAGATATCAGAGTCACTTCTTATGCTAGTTTAAGACAAGATTTAGCAGATTATCAAAAACATGCGATTAATTATTTGATCCTTGATGAGGCTCAGATGGTTAAAAATAGTAGTACTAAAACAGCTCAAGCGCTACGAGAATTAAGTGTACCGCAACGTTTTGCCTTAAGCGGGACGCCAATTGAGAATAATCTGGAAGAACTATGGTCGCTCTTTGCGACGATTATGCCAGGATTTTTCCCGAATAAGACCCGCTTTAGAGAGCTGGCACCTGAAGAAATTGCCCGAATGATTCGTCCGTTTGTGTTACGAAGGGATAAGCAAACCGTGTTAAGCGATCTACCAGAAAAAACCGAGATGAATCTTTATTCTGCATTGACAGAAGAGCAAAAAACCGTGTACTTGGCTTATTTACGTCAGATGCGAGAAGAGATTTCTACTATGGACTCAGAAGCTTTTAAAAAGAATCGCATCGGTATTCTAGCTGGTTTGACACGATTACGCCAAATTTGCTGTGATCCAAGATTATTCTTGGAGGATTATGAAGGTGGCTCAGGAAAGCTAGAACAAGTCAAAGATCTACTGGTCGCAGCCAAAGAAAACAATCGGCGGGTTCTGTTGTTTTCTCAATTTACAGGTATGTTGACCATCTTACAAGAAGAACTAGCAGAATTAGGAATTTCTACTTTTTACTTAAGAGGAAGCACCAAACCGCAAGATCGTTTAACGATGGTAGATGCATTCAATGAAGGAGAACGAGATGTCTTTTTGATTTCATTGAAAGCTGGCGGAACCGGACTCAACTTAACGGGAGCAGACACGGTAATTCTGTATGATTTATGGTGGAATCCAGCCATTGAAGAACAAGCGGCAGGACGTGCGCACCGTATCGGACAAAAAAATGTGGTCGAAGTTTGGCGCATGATTGCAGAAGGAACGATTGAAGAGCGGATGGATTCGTTACAACAAGAAAAAAGAGAGTTATTCCAAAAAGTCATCCAAGGAAATGAAGACCAATTAACCAAATTAACGGAAGGTGATATCCGGATGATTCTGAGTGTCGGAGACCTGGAAGACTAAAAATTTTTGAAACAAAAAATAATTAAATCTTAAGACTCAATAATAAAAAACTCTCGAAACAAGATTATGTTTCGAGAGTTTTTTAGTTATTTGTTTTGCTAGGAGCTGTGCATGGATGCTTTAGCTGAAAATTACTTTCATCGTTTCTAATAATTGATCAAATGAGGTGATTTCGATATCACAGTTCAATGGACCATCAACTTTTCGTTCACGATGGTTAAACCAAAGCGCTTGCCAACCAGCTCTTTTAGCACCTAATACGTCATTGTCGTAGTTATCGCCTACATATAGAGTTTCTTCTGCAGTTAGATTGAAACGTTCTTCAGCAAGTTGAAAAATCTCTTTTTCTGGTTTCTGAAATCCTGTTGCTTGCGAAACGATCATATGCTGTGAAGGAATCCAGTTTGCTAATTGAAGTTGATTCAATTTTTTGGTTTGATGATCGGTGGGACCATTGGTAATGATTCCGAGAGGGATATTCATTTCAGTCAAGAAGTCCAATGTTTTCTTTACTTCCTCATGAAGACAGATATTATCTAATTCTTCTTCATAAACTTGTTGGAAATAAAGACCTTCTTCTTCAGTAATATGTGGATAATCTAAGTCTTTTAGTGATTGGCTGATTCGATGTGCACGCATATACTCCAAGGTCCATTTTCCTGCCATCACTTTAGGGAAATTTTCATCACTGTGATGACGGAACCGGAGATATAATGGTCCCATATCTATATCTGAAACAAGCGGCACTACTTTTTTTACCGCATTTCTAAATGGCTGTTGTTGATCGTACATCGTATCATCAACGTCAAAAACAACTGACTTAATCAAATTCTACACGCCTTTCGGTTTTCATCATTTTTTTCATAAATCCTCGACTATTGTATCAGAAAAATACCTGTTAAAACGTTGTTAAATAAAGGTTTTTATTACTATATTTCGCTTTTCTTGACAGAATAAGCTTTTTAAGTTTCAGTTTTTTTCACTAAAATAGTAAAATTGAATATCATTTGATTATCTGATGAATAAATTAATCCTCAATGAAACGAAATTCTGACTAATTTTAATAGAATAATCCTATTTTACTCGATAAAGAATGTTTTTTTTAATACAGAAAAACGAAAATGATTAAAATATAAAATAACACTTAATGATGACGATAAGGCGTTTTGTAGTGATTTTCATTTTATAACCATTGTAATATAAAAGGGTGCTTAATTAGCGGACAAAATAAGGGTTAGGTTCAATTAAAAGGACTGTTGTAATAGCAAACAAAATAAAGAAGACAGAAATAAAAAACATAATTTTTTCAAAGAAACCGTTTTTTTGTGGGGTGAGTAATAAAATAATAGTACAACTTTAAAGCCTGTTTCAATGGTTGGTTATATTTGAATTAAATTTGAAAACTCTCATTTTTTAATTGCTAACTAAACGTAAAGTGTTGGTTTTACGGAATATAAATCTTAGATAACTTTCATTTTTTTGATAAAATATTATGAAAAAAGCTAGCTATTTAAAAGTTGATTATGTATAATAGAAACAGATGGAAGATTATAATGATCTTCTGTTACAAAAAAGTGACATTAGTCATGAAAAGGAGTGGTGCACGTTGTTAACACTATATACTTCCCCAAGTTGTACTTCCTGTAGAAAGGCCCGTGCGTGGTTACAAGAACATCAAATTCCATTTGTTGAACGAAATATCTTTTCTGAACCATTAAATAGTTCAGAATTAAAGGCAATCTTACAAATGACTGAAGATGGCACAGAAGAAATTATTTCAACACGTTCAAAAGTTTTCCAAAAACTAAACATGGATCTTGATGATTTACCATTGCAAGAACTGTTAGAACTCGTTCAAAATAACCCTGGATTGTTGCGTCGTCCGATTATGATCGATGACAAACGCCTACAAGTTGGTTTCAATGAAGATGAAATCCGTCGTTTCTTACCACGTGATGTACGTCAATTGGAATTGCGTCAAGCACAATTAATGGCTGGATTATAGAAAATAAACGTTAACTTAGAAAAACTATTTTTGTAGTTTTTCTAAGTTTTTTTTTACCGGAATAGAAAGTACATATAACTAGATGTAACATGTAAATGAATTTTATTCTTTAGCTGATAGCAAGATTTGAGAAGACCAAAATACTTGGTGTCAAAAATTCGATTTATTGTTAAGGATTACTTTTTGAATGCCGTTTATTCGTTCTCGCATTAGGAGTGGCTTTTTGTCCTAAGCTCTTTTTTACGTTTAGCTAAGTGAAAAAAATGATGTCAAGGTTAAATTAAAAACTTATTTTGATTTTAAATGGTAATTTTTTTTCTTTACATTTAAGCTTATTTCGCTACAATGAAGTTATATTGATAGTTGTGGCAAAGTGAGGTGTAGCCAGATGGAAATGGAACATATTAATGAAAATACGATCCGAGTAATGATCGGTCATGAAGATTTAGAAGAGCGAGGCGTCTCATTTTTAGACTTGCTTGGTAACCATAGAGAGATCGAAAATTTTTTCTACAGTATTTTAGAAGAAGTTGATATTGAAGATGAGTTCCGCAGTAGCGAAGCTGTTACATTTCAAGTGCTTCCTAAAGGAGACGGGTTAGAACTTTTTATTAGTAAAAACTTACCGAATGAAGAAATGCTCCAAGAAGACGAAGACTCTTTAGATTCTGATGATGTAACTGAATTTATCCAGCAACAAATCTTAAATAATGAAGAAGAAACGACTGAACGCATTTCCGATGAAACAGAACACCAAGCGATTTTTGCTTTTGAAGACTTTGAACAAATGATTCAACTAGCCAATGATGTCGAGTTGGAATCAGCCTGGACAGATTTGTATTTACTAGATGGTATCTACTATTTAGCCGTACATTTTTGGATGGAAGATTTAAACCAAACAGATGTCGCTAATGAAGTAGCTCGAATTTTAGAGTTTGCAGAAAGAAGCGATCGGACCATTGAAACATTGAACGAATATGCGCAATTACTTATGGAACGAAATGCTTTGGAACGTACAAAATTTTATTTTGCGTAAGCAGCAAATAAGCAAAGAAACAATTTGAAGAATCTGATCAATGAAAATGATCAGGTTCTTTTTTTGACGTATTTTCTTTTAGAAGGGGGGCAGCTAATTTATGATGGTTGCAATCGATAAACATGGAAAAAGATATCTGGCTACAACATGTACGAAACGGCAATGTCTTTTCTGCCCAGCTTGTAAGGAACCAGTGATATTAAAAACTGGGCAGCAAAAAACAGCACATTTTTCTCACAAAAATTTACAGGATTGTTTTGGTTTTAGTGAGAAAGAAACAACGGAGCATCTCCAACTCAAAAAATATTTTTTTGAGTGGTGTAGACAATTTGTTACTCATCCGCCTGTCTTAGAAGCCTATTTACCAGCCCTTCGACAAAGACCAGATATCCTTTGCGGGGATCTAGCCATAGAAATTCAGTGTTCAGTTCTCGCTTATGAACGGATGAAAGAACGAACAAAAGGATATCTAAGCAAAAACTATCGTGTTTGGTGGATCTTAGGCTCTGCTTTTTTCAAAAATGATCGTTTAAAAACGAGAGAAAAGTACTTTTGTATGTACAATGACACCATGGGTACTCATTTATGGAAAATCGATTGGCTGGAAAAAAGATTATATTTGTTTTATCATTTGGCAGAATTATTTTCTGGAATAGTAACCTATGAAACAATCAGCTGGCCTTTCTTTAGTGAATCTCCTGTAAGTCTATTAGAAAAACAGATGGAGAATCAAAATCGGCAAAAAGTTCTTACTAATGTTGGCTGTCAAAAATGGTTACAAAAAAAATTATACTATCGTCAGTCTAAATACGTTCATTTACAAAAACAATTCTATCTTAGAAAAAAACATTTACTTTATTTATCTCCATGGATGTACGCAGAAAGTCGATTTTTTTTTATTTTCAAGAAAAAGTCTTCTTTTATCGTCTTTTATTTGAAGAAATCATCAGTGAACAAGCAGGCAGAAACAAACAATGGAAGTATCTCAATTGGCTCCAAAAAATTGAACCAAATAAAACAACTTGGCTTTATCCAATGGTTGATAAGAAAAAGATTTTCCGATTACTTTACCAGGAGTGTGAGGAGATATTCTTGATGTCAAACAGAAATAAATTATGATACACTAATTAAGAGTAGCTGATTTTAGTAGGCTTATTCATTTTTCTATTTTCAATATGAATTAGAAAAAAAGAGTGAAAACAATAAAGGAGTGTATTAAATGAGTGAAACGACCCAATTACCAAAACGAGAAGAATTGCCTGAAGAACTAACTTGGGATCTCACCAAAATCTTTTCTAGCGATCAAGAATTTGATGAAAAATACCAAGAATTAACAGAAGAATTAAAAAATTCCGATCAATATAAAGGAACATTAGCAAAGGGTGCGACAGAATTTCTGAATGCGCTTGAATTTGTTTTAGATGTTTACCGAAAAGTGGAACTCATTTATGTCTATGCTCATTTAAAAAATGACCAAGATACAGCAAATACGACTTATCAAGCGTTATATGCGAGAGCAGGAAGTTTATTTTCTAAAGTAAGTGAAGCAGTCTCTTGGTATGAACCAGAAGTCCTTCAACTTTCGGATGAGCAGATTTGGCAGTATTTTGAGCAAGAGCCGAAGTTAGAACTGTATCGTCATTACGTAAAACAAATGGTGGATAATCGTGCGCATATATTATCTGCAGAACAAGAATCATTACTAGCTGGAGCAGGAGAAATTTTTGGCGCTTCCAGTGATACTTTTGCTGTTTTAAACAATGCCGATCTAGAGTTTCCTACGATCGTGGGAGAAGATGGGAAAAAAATCCAGCTTTCTCATGGTGTCTATGGTCAATTGATGGAAAGCACAGATCGTACAGTTAGAGAAGCTGCATTCAAAGGGCTTTATCGTGTCTATGATCAATTTAAAAATACGTTTGCTTCAACATTGAGTACCCATATCAAAGGGCACAATTACAAAGCAAAAATTCGCCATTATCATTCTGCTAGAGAAGCTTCTTTGAGCAATAATCATATCCCAGAAAGTGTTTATGATACATTGATTGAAGTAGTCAATAAAAATCTTCCGCTATTGCATCGCTATATGGAATTACGCAAACGTCTTTTAAATGTAGAAAAACTGCATATGTATGATCTATATACACCAGTATTAGGAGAAGCTCCTATCAAGTTCACTTACGAAGAAGCGAAACAGAAAGCTTTGGAAGCTTTGGCACCAATGGGGGAAGAATATCTGTCAGTGGTAGAAAAAGCTTTTGCTGACCGTTGGATCGATGTGGTCGAAAATAAAGGGAAACGAAGTGGTGCTTATTCTTCAGGAAGCTATGATACCAATCCTTATATTTTAATGAACTGGCATGATACGTTGGATCAATTATTTACGCTCGTACATGAAATGGGACATAGTGTGCATAGTTACTTTACTCGTTCAAATCAACCGTTTGTTTACGGTGATTATTCTATTTTCTTAGCAGAGATTGCTTCAACAACTAATGAAAATATTTTGACAGAATACTTGCTTGAAACTGAACAAGATCCACGTGTTCGTGCATATGTCTTGAATCATTATCTTGATGGATTCAAAGGAACGATTTTCAGACAAACACAATTTGCAGAATTTGAGCATTTCATGCATGAAGAAGATGCCAAAGGTGTACCTTTGACTAGTGAATATCTAAGCGACAGTTATGGGGAATTGAATGCCAAATATTATGGATCAGCGGTAGAAAAAGATCCGGAAATCAAATATGAATGGTCTCGTATCCCACATTTCTACTATAATTATTATGTTTATCAATATGCAACAGGCTTTTCAGCTGCCTCTGCTTTGGCGCAGAAAATTTGGGGTCAAGAGCCAGATGCTCTAGAAAAATACCTTACTTATTTGAAATCAGGAAATAGTGATTACCCAGTTGAAGTCATGAAAAAAGCAGGCGTCGACATGACAAAAGCTGATTATATCGAATCAGCTATGACTAAGTTTGAACAACGATTAAATGAATTAGAGGAACTAGTTGAAAAATTGTCATAAGTGTTCGAGACAAGAATGCGTTGATTATCAACAGATAGCTTCTGTTTCTTTTATCTGATCTAAATAGCTGAAACCCACAAAAGTCCTATGTGGATTTCTGTGGGTTTTAGTTATTTACCTCATAATTAAAATAAATAAGAGCATTTTATTTTTTTATAGTTGCTTGTTCATATTGACGTAAATTTTATTTTTTCTTATGCTATAGAAAATAATTTGTCTGATAGATGTTGGAGATGCCTATCAATACTTCTAAAAATACATAGATGGTATTCAAGTGTCAACTCTATGAAATAAGCCAAAATTTTTCTTATTGTCAGAGAAGTTGCACAATATTTTTGTACCATACACATTCAAAAAAGAAATGGAAGGATGAATATGTCTTTTTGGGGATTTGAACAAGAGTCAGATGAAGTAGTGTTAACTTATGTCAATTGTCATGTACGTTGTCTGCGAGAAGCTGCTCGCTTGGAAATGAAGAAAAGAAGAGCAAAGAACGCGAAGAATAAAAAACAGAGCTATAATAGGAAGAAGGTGAGCCAGAAATGATGGAAGTACAAATCACTAGAAAAAGTGAGTTAACAGAAGGTGGTTGTAATGCCTGTGGTATCGTAGATGCTGCGATCTATTCGTTGCAATTAGGAACGAAAACAGCAATCATTGCTGATTTGACTGTGAGTTCGTTAGTTGACAGTCTAGCACTACTAGAAGGATATGAAGGTGAGGACATCTATGAAATGTTAGGAGAAGTTCGCCAGTTGAGTAGAGCGGGCAAGACGATCAATGTTTCTGAAGAATTAGGAAATGTGACTTTTTGTACAGCTGATCAGCAACTGACCGTCAAAAATAGGATGGAGCGTCCAGCTTTATTTGAGCAAGTGAGTCAGATCCTTCAACAGTTTTTTGAATTAGGACCATACAAATTTAAAGAAATAGCCACTGTACCAAAACATGATCCTGAATGGCAAAAACGAATCGAAGATCAAACGGATCATGCGTATTTATTTCAATAATAGTAGATGTTTTATTGAAATGGATATGGTGAGAAAATTAGCTGCAAAAAGACCGACCGCCAAAAGTTGTTTAAATGAACTTTTGGCGGTCAGTCTTTATTTTGACACTTATTTTCAGGTAGCATTTCATGATTATTTGTTTTTTTTGAAAAGTGACGATCATAATTTTGCTTTATTCTTTTGAAACGTAACGTTGAACTACCTTACATTTCTTTCATTGGATTAAGCTGAAACACTTTCTTCCATAATCTTTGTAGTACCATTGCCGATGTGTGCCACATAAAATTCTGGGGCGTAGCCAACGACGTCTAAGTATTCATCATAGACCTTGTTTTTAAAGTTAGGGATATTTTCTTCTTTGACTAATGCGATCGCACAGCCACCGAAGCCAGCTCCTGTCATACGGGCGCCTAGGACACCTTCTTGTTTTTGAGCTGCATCGACTAATGTATCAAGCTCGATACCAGTTACTTCATAATCATGTCTCAACGAATCGTGTGAAGCATTTAATAATTGACCAAAAGCAGCCAAGTTTCCTTGTACCAGTTCAGCTTTAGCTTCTAATGTTCGTTGGTTTTCAGTAACTGCATGACGAGCACGACGAATCAATGTGTCATCACCAATCAAATCAATGTTTGCTTCAAATGTTTCTTCGTCTAAATCACCTAATGCTTGAATAGCTAATTTTTGTTGGAGACGTTTTAGTGCTTCTTCACATTCACTACGTCGTTCATTATATTTAGAATCAGCTAATTCACGACGTTTATTTGTATTCATGATTACTACTGCATAGCCATCTAATTTTACTGGAACCATTTCATATTTTAACGTATTTGTATCAAGTAGAATAGCTTTGTCTAATTCGCCAAAGCCAATCGCAAATTGGTCCATGATCCCCGAGTTGACACCGATAAATTCATTTTCTACTTTTTTACCAATTTGAACTAATTCAAGTCGATCAATGGATAAATGGAATAAGTCTTCTAAGGCAACACCGACTAACAATTCTAAGGAAGCGCTACTTGAAAGTCCTGCACCGTTCGGGATCGTCCCTTCAACTAAGAGTTCAAAACCATGTCCAATTGGGTAGCCTGCTTCGTTTAGTTTAACGATCATACCTTTGACATAGTTTGCCCATCCTGCTTGTTTGTCGTAATCAAGTTGGTCTAAAGTAAAGCTGATGACACCGTCGTCTTCAAAGTTTGTTGAGTAGACCAATACTTTATTATCCTCACGAGGTGCGGCAACTCCTTGTGTGCCATAAGTGATGGAGGCAGGGAAAACATGACCACCATTATAATCTGTATGTTCACCAATCAAGTTGATTCTGCCTGGAGAAAAATATTGTGTGGTTTTTTTAGGTCCAAAGATTTCTGCGAATTTTGTATTTAAACTGCGTTTGATTTCCATAGTTAGATATCCTCTCTTGTGTCGATTTTAAATTCTGTAGTTGTTTCAAATGGTGTGTGTGCTGCTAAATGAATATTTCCAAAAGCTGGATACTGTTCTGCTCCGGGAGCGATTTGAGTCTCAAACGTGATACCACCGTGGTTGGCTAGTTTCTTTCCATGCATTTCTGGGGTATCTTGCCCAAAGTTAGCAGTGAAGATCACAACACTAGGTGAATCGGTCATGATGCTTACTTTGATTTGTTCATCGGGACTTAATAAATAAGCCGATACATGATTCATACCTGGGTTATTTAAAAAGAAAGGATGATCGATCCCATCAACAAGTTGTTTTTGTTCAAATTGACTAGTAAAGACGGTGGCTAATTTTTGAGGTGTTTGAAAATCAAAAGGTGTTTGAGCAACACTCGCTTTTTCGCCAGTTGGTATACTATCAGGTCGTAATGGAGCGAAAGACTCACTGTCTAGCCAAAGTGTATGTTGATCAATTGATTCCTCTACATCGCCACTTAAATTGAAATACACGTGGTTGGTCGGATTGAAAAGCGTATCCTGATCACTGATTGCTTGCGTTCTAACACGCCAAATGTTGTCTTCTGTCAAAGTATAACAAACTTCTACGGATAGATTTCCAGGAAAACCATGTTCTCCGTCGGGACTGGTAGTAGTAAATGTGACTGAGCTTTCTTTGTCTGTTTCACTTAGTTGATACGTCCATTTTTTCTGTTCAAATCCTGGTGTACCTCCATGAAGTGAATGCCCTGTCTGAGGATCGACACTCAATTGATAGGTTTGATCATTCAAAGAAAATTGGCCTTTTTCAATCCTACCTGCTGTTCGTCCGATCGTTGCTCCGATATAAGCATCTTTTGTCAAATATTCTTGTGCGGAGTCAAACCCTAAAATTAATTCCCGATCATTAGCAGTTAGCTGAACGATCCGTGCACCTAAGTCAGTGACGGCTAATTTAAGTCCGTGAGTATTGGATAATGTGATCAAATGGTACCCCTGACCAAAGTCTTTTTCTGTAATCGTCATAATATAATTCCTTTCTTAATGTTGTGGAATGATAAAGTCATCTTCTAATTCAGATGCGAGTTCTTCATGTGAAGCTAATTTATTTTCTAGTTCTTTGACGATTTGCGCATGTTTTTTCTCTGTCAAAGTGATCTTCCAAGCAAAAATGATGGCAGAAAAGAACATCAATGCTGCAGGAACATAAAATGCATACGCTTTAAAAGTCATGATTCCATGATTGGTAATATCAGCAGCAGAAGCATTTCCAGTCATACCAGCTGCGATTGCGACAAACCCAACGATCCCATTAGATAAAGCACCTGCAATTTTATCGAGCAGTGGGCGAATCGATAAAGTCACAGCTTCGTTACGAATCCCATTTTTCCATTGTCCATATTCCACAGAATCAGTGATTGTCATCAAGGCAGATAAAAAGATCAACTGTTGTGGGAAGTAAAATAAAACAAGTCCAACGATCACGATCGGTAAGCTAGTGCCTGCGATAGAGAAGAAGAAGTAAGAACTGATCATCATCGCAATACCGCCGATATAGACATAGCGTCTAGAAATCAATCGTGTCAAAGCAGGGAATAAAGGCACAGCGACTAGTCCAAGTAAAGCTGCTACTAAACCGACAATCCAGAATTGAGTTGGTTGACCTAAGACATATTTGAAAAAGTAGAATAAAACGGCAGTTGTTGCTACATTGGCAATAGCATAAGCAATATAAGAAAGTGCTAACCACATTAATTGGTCATTTTGGGCAATTGCTTTGAAGACATCTTTGATACTTGCTTTTTCATTTTGTTGACGAATCGCCGTGTCGACTTCTTTTGTTCCTAAAGCTGTAATAATTGCAGTTCCTCCAGAGATCACAGCGGTAATCACACCGAACCAGAACCAACCTGAAGCGCCTTCAACATGATGAGCAGTAACTAAATAAGTGAAAAATGTGACGATTGGTACGACGACCAAAGTGGTCCCGTTTGCTCCTAAGGAAGAACCGAATCGAGCAAAAGTCGCGAATTTTTCTCTTTCTTTGGTTTCAGTACTTAAAGCTGGAATCATTGACCAAAAAGCAATATCTTTAAATGAATAAAAACTATCTAATAATACAAAAACAATGGTAAAAAGGATGATAAACAAAGTTGTATTGTGAGTAGCAAGGCCAAAGAAATTAGTAAAAAGAAAAATCAAAAGGAATGAACTAACTAAACCACCAATGACCAGCCATGGTTTAAATTTTCCATATTTTGTTCGAGTATTATCAATAATCCCGCCAATCAATGGATCGAAAACGATTTCAATTAAACGAATACCAACGACTAAACTGGTCACCGTAGCGATCATTCGAGCAGTAGTTGCTTTATCTGTACCTGCAAACATCTCGCTTGTTACAAAAACCATAAAATAAGTGCTGAGAGTAACATAAAAAGTATCATGACCGAATGCGCCTAAAGCATAAGAAACCCGTTGTATCATTTTGTTCTTCATAGTATCTAATCCCTTCTTTGTTAAATATACAATAAAAAGTTAACCGGTTACAATAAATAAATAAAGTTCTTTTTCTACTATTGACTTTATCAAGAAAACGCTTCCTGATGAATATATTTTTGTGACTAATATTTAACTTTTTGTTGCACGTTGTAGAACAAGAAGAGTAAAGTAAAAACAAAGGAGTGAGAGCGATGGAGCAAGCAATATTTTTAAAAAAAGAACGTCAAGAATTAGCTAAAGGGTGTTATTTTGACTTTTGTGGATTTTCAAAAACTTTGCCATATCATTCTTTCGGTCCAGCAATCAGACAAGATTATGTGTTACATGTCGTGATGGAAGGTAAAGGAACTTACCATGTGAAAGAACAGCAATATCAATTGCAAAAAGGTGATCTGTTTTTGATCCGGCCAGGGGATTCTACTTTTTATTTAGCAGATGGTGAAGAGCCTTGGGTCTACTGTTGGTTGTCTTTTGGTGGGCCATTAGCGAAAGAGATCATTGAACGTTCCTTATTCAAAGAAGATCAGTATACAATGGTTTCTGCAGGTATTTCGGCATATATAGATATTATTTTGGACTGTCTTCATTATTCACAAGACGGTTTAGCAGATGAATTAGAATTGACGGCTTTGACTTATCGCTTTTTATCCGTATTACTAAAAGATGGCGGGAAAATCGGTTTGGGAAATCAAAAGGTTTCTTCGCCACTAGCAATCGAGACAGTGAAGTATATTGAAGAACACTATCCAGAAAATTTAACAGTAGAGGAAATTGCTCGACAACTGTCAGTCAACCGGAGTCATCTATCAAGAGTCTTTAAAAATCAATTAGGAACGAGTATCAAAGAATATTTGATTGGCGTGCGAATCAACCGAGCAGCATTTTTATTATCGTTGACTGATGATTCAGTAGAGAGTATCGCTTATCAAGTTGGTTTTAATAGTTTAGTTGTATTTAGCCGAATGTTCAAAAAGACAACTGGAGAAACAGCAACAAATTATCGGAAACGGATGAAAAATGAAGCGTCCAAAAACCTTTCATTAGGTGCTTTGAAGAAAGAATTAGAAGAACAAGAGATTGTTTCCTGGTCTACCTAACCATAAGGCAGGAGACTAATGACATTTTGTGTTCTGTGCTAAACTAGGAAATAGCAAGAATGAAGAGGAGTCAAGAAATGAGAACTTTGATTATCGTTAGTCATCCTACGATTGAGACATCATTGAACCAACAATTTTTTAAAGAAGCAACTGAAAATTTAACGGTTACTTGGCATCATTTGGAAAAACATTACCCAGATTGGACGATTGATCGTGATACAGAACTTGAGTTATTAAAAACACATGACCGGATCATCTTCCAATTCCCTTTGTATTGGTATAGTGCGCCAGCTCATTTAAAACTATGGGAGGACACTGTATTGGAACATGCTGACGAAATTCTTAGAGGCAAAGAATTAGGGGTTGTCGTGACAACTGGCGTTTCTGAAAAAGAATATCAAGCAGGCGGGAAAGAAGAATATACCATTTCTGAATTATTAAGACCGTATCAGCGGATTGCCCACAAGTTTGAAATGACTTTTTTACCTCCATTTGTGATGGCGCAATTCATGTATCAAACAGAAGAAAAGCGTTGGGAGCGTTTAGTGGTGTATCAACAATACCTGACATTAGTAGGCAAACCGACCTTGATCCAGCGAATAAACTGGTTTATTGAGCGACTAAGCAGCAATCATTCTTTACAACAACTAGATCAGACCAAGCAAGCATTCTTAATCGACTATTTAGAGAATGAAAAAGAAGAGATTGAAGACCTCACATTTATCTTACAAGAATTAAAGGAGCAATAAAATGGCGGAAGAATGGTTTGTACGACAATTGGAAGAATTAAGTACATCGGTAGATTATGAAACAAAAGCTTTGTTGCATGAAACAAAAAAACTTTTACTGGAAATTTCAGAACGAAAAGTCCAATTACAAGGAGAAATCGATGGAGAATCCTGGAATCATCAAAAATGGTGAGTTTTGTTTATAAATAACACAGTTTAAAATGTTCAGAATGATGATTATTTGCTACAATGGGATTAAAGTAGGATTGATAACGCTATTTTATATACTAATGGGTGGTGAAAGTAATGAACGAAGAAAACGAGCAAAGAGTCAATGTCCGAATGGCTCGTAGACAACAACAGAAAAAAGAAACGCAACGCCGATTGATCAAAATTGGTTCGGCTGTTGCCGTTTGTTTAGTCCTTATAGGTGCTGTTACAGCTCTTTATTTTCATGGAAAGAATAGTTCGAGTGCAGAAAGCTCGGTCGCAAAAACAAGCGAAACTACCACAAAAAAAGCTTCTTCCACAACGAAACCAAAAAATAAAGAAACTGCAAGTTCGACTCAAGAATCGAAAACAGGCACACTGACGGATCAGTTACAAACGATTATGACAGATTATACAAAGAAATTGGAAGAACAAACGCCTCGTTTGATCGAAGAATACCAAGCTGAGATTCAGAACAATCAAAACGGTGTGATGGGGTTGTCTGCGATTGCTAATCAAAAGGCTCGAGCGCTACAAGCTATTTCCGATGAAGGGATCAGCAAATTACAAGCTACGTATCAAGCAGCACCAACCAAAGAAGGCGTAGATCTTGCAAATTGGATCAACCAACTTTCAGCCGATTATACGGAACAAGTAGCTAAAATTTCTGATATCTATCTCCGAACAAGTGCTTCGGTACAAGCAGAAACGTCAAGCAGTCAAACAACTAGTGAAACGGAAACTAGTGTTTCTCAGACGACTGACTCAACGACACAATCTTCCAGTCAAGCTACCCAAGCTACCCAAGGAACCGAAGGACAGACAGCAAGCGCTACTTCAAATGAACAAGCTGCTACTACTGTCGTTCAACAAGGAGAAGGTCCCAACCAGATTGCGGAACGTACAGGGATACCAGTTGATAAGCTTTTATCATTGAATGGGATGACGATGGACAGCTATTTCTTCAGTCCTGGAGAAGTATTGAAATTGAATTAAGCCACTGACAAGATGCCTTGATCAGCAAAAATAAGCTAGCGACCAATTAATTGATTGGACACTAGCTTATTTTTTTGAATTGAAATGGTTTGTTTAAGTTCATCGTGAACTGAATAAAAGATATAGATAATAGTAAGATAGTGATACATAAATAATCGTAGAAATTTTTTTATTTTAGACCATAAAAAAAGCAGGGTCCCATTTGATGGGAAGCCCTGCTTTTTTGATGAAGATTAGCGACTTTTCAGTCTTCGTTCACGTAGAAAATAATGAATCGTCATGTAGCACAAAAACACGAGACCAATAATCAATGGAATTCTTGTTTCTTGATTGATAAACATAAAAATCAAGACAATGGCTAAAAATAATAAAGTAAGATAATTGGTATAAGGTGATAATGGCATTTTAAATGGATGATCTCTCATTTCTTCTGGGTGTTGTTTTTTAAATTGGATCTCACTAAGTAAGATAACTACCCAAGGAACCATCCCCGGTAAAATACTGGAACTATAGACAAAAACGAAAATATTTTCTGCATGATTCACAAACAAAGGTAACAGGTAATTTAAAACTAGGCCAATCAATATCCCGCTAGAAATCGCTACGACTGGATAAAAAGGTACGCCATGACGGGTTAGTTTTAAAAATTTCCTCGACATTTTTCCATTGATTGCTAAGGTGTAGATCATTCGACTGGCACTGAAAATACCAGAATTACACCCAGATAAGGCAGCCGTCAAGACGACGAAATTGATCAATCCGGCAGCAAATGTGATCCCGATTTTAGAAAATGTTTGAACAAATGGGGAACCTATTGTGCCTAATTGATTCCATGGATAGATACTAACGATAATAAAAATAGCACCAATGTAAAAAATCAAGATTCGTCCAATAGTTGATTGAACAGCTTCAACGATCGTTTTTTTCGGATTTGCAGCTTCTCCAGCGGCCATTCCGATCAGCTCGATTCCTTGATAAGATGCAACAACAATGGATAGCGCAAAAAAGAAACCTTTTACTCCGCCGGTAAAGAAACCGCCGTTTTTCCAAAGATTAGAGATCCCGACTGCTTGGCCTTGATTTCCTAAGCCAAATAAGATGACACCTAGCCCTACCAGAATCATCAAAACGATCGTGCCGACTTTAATCATTGAAAACCAAAATTCTAGTTCACCAAAAGCTTTAACAGAAGCTAAGTTGGCAAGCATCAAAAAGAGAATGACGACAATCCCAGGAATGATTGTTGGCAGATGAGGCCACCAATAATTCATATATTCACCGACTGCAATGACTTCACTGATCCCGACAACAATAAACTGAAAGATGTTACTCCAAGCAGTTAAATAACCAGCGACAGGATGAAGATAATTACTAGCATAATTCGCAAAAGAACCCGTTGAAGGATCGACATAAAGCATTTCGCCAAGTGCTCGCATGATCAAATAAAGAAAGAGACCTGCGACAGCATAGGCAACCATTACTGAGGGACCTGTCCAACGAATGGTTGAGGAAGCACCCATAAACAATCCTACGCCGATCGTTCCTCCTAGTGCAATCATCTGAATGTGACGGGCACTAAGGCTTCGAGTTAATTTTTCTTCTTCCATACTAAAACTCCTTTCATTTTTGAGTAAAACAAGCAAATACGAATAAATGATAGACATTAATAACAAATAAATGATCAATAAAGACAATTTGCTTTTAAAACTCTTGATGTGATTTTACAGAAAGTTCTCACAAATTGCGAGCCTTTCTTGTAAAAAAAATCATGCGGGATACTTGAAAATGCTTTCGTCTTTAGTTAAACTATAGTTAAATAAAAAGTTAGGTAACCCTAAAAGGAGTGGGGAATGTGTCAGAAGCGATCATTAATATCCAGCAATTAACCGTTGCTTATCAAGGAAAGTTAGCGTTAAACGAAGTTGATGTAATGATCCAACCCAAAAAAATCACTGGGATCATCGGTCCAAATGGTGCGGGAAAATCAACTTTTATGAAAGCTATACTGGCTTTGATTCCCAAAGTATCTGGAGAAATTTCTTTTGGCGGTTCATTGCTAAAAGAAGCACGTAAAAAAATCGCTTATGTTGAACAACGAAATGAATTGGATCTCTCTTTTCCAATTGATGTGTTAGGTGTGGTCTTATTGGGGACTTATCCATCATTAAGGTTGGGACAACGTCCGGGAAAAAAAGAAAAAGAACGAGCACAGCAAGCATTAGAAAAAGTCGGTATGGCTTCGTATGGGAAGCGACAAATAAGCGAATTGTCGGGTGGACAGTTACAACGTGTTTTTATTGCCCGCGCATTGGCGCAACAAGCAGAATGGATTTTTCTTGATGAGCCATTTGTAGGGATTGATGCCGTAAGTGAGAAAAAAATTTTTTCAATATTGAAAGAATTACAAGCAGCAGATAAAACGATCATCATTGTTCATCACGACTTGCACAAAGTAACAGAATATTTTGATGAAGTGATTTTATTGAATCAGCAATTGATCGCTGCCGGACCTGTTGCAACGACATTTACTTCAGAAAATCTGAAGATTGCTTATGGTGAAGTGATCGGGCAATTAGTGAAAGGAGAAAAAGAAAAATGATCCAATCGTTTATTGAAGGAATGATGAACTACCAGTTTTTACAATATGCATTGTTCACATCAATGCTCGTTGGTTTGGCTTCCGGGGTGATCGGATCTTTTATCATCTTACGAGGGATGTCGTTGATGGGAGATGCTATTTCACATGCGGTCTTACCAGGAGTAGCAATTTCCTACATGTTTGGCTTTAGTTATATTTTAGGTGCAACGGTTTTCGGCATGCTGACGGCAGGGCTCATTGGTTTTGTCACCCAACGAAGTCGATTAAAAAATGATACAGCAATCGGTATCGTCTTTAGTTCATTCTTTGCATTAGGAGTCATTTTGATTTCTTTTGCCCAAAGTGCTACGGATCTGTACCATATATTATTTGGAAATGTGTTAGCGGTGAGAGAAAGCGACCTGCAGATGACGGCGATCGTTAGCGGTATTGTGTTATTGTTTGTGTTCATTTTCTATAAAGAACTCAAAATTACTTCTTTTGATCCGATGATGGCTAAAACTTATGGGCTAAATATTACCTTGATCCACTATTTGCTCATGTTTTTCCTGACGTTAGTCGCAGTGGTTAGTTTACAGACAGTAGGGACGATCTTAGTGATTGCGATGTTGATCACACCAGCTGCTACAGCTTATCTATTAACGAATAGTTTAGTGAAAATGATTGCTATCTCATCAACAGTTGGTGTATTAAGTGCAATCTTGGGGGTATTTTTTAGTTATAGCTATAACTGGCCTTCCGGTGCAACCATCGTTTTAGCTTGCGCGCTATTCTTTCTGTTGGCATTTTGCTTTTCACCTTCTAAGGGAATCTTTTTTGCTCATAAACGAGTCATAAAAAGCGAGTAAAAAGAATGATCATGTAAAACAAATCATTTGAAAAAAGGAGTAATGAGATGAAAACCAATAACTATCGGATTTTTTTGGTAATGTTCGCAAGTTTCTTTTTGTTAGTGGGCTGTGGCAGTCAAGAAAAGCAGGAAGCTAATAAAGAAACGACTAAAGAAACATTGAATGTTGTAGCAACCAACTCTATCTTAGCGGATATGGCAAAAGAAGTAGGAAAGGAACATGTAGCTGTTCATAGTATCGTGCCTGTAGGAACAGATCCTCATGAATATGAAGTGTTACCAGAAGACATCAAAAAAGCGAGTGATGCCGATGTGATTTTATATAATGGGCTAAATCTAGAAACTGGTAATGGCTGGTTTACGAATTTAATGGAAACCACACATAAAAAAGAAGAGAAAGATTATTTTGCAGTGAGTAAAAAAGTAACACCCATTTATTTATCAGGTGGGACTTCCAAGAGTAAAGCTGACCCTCATGCCTGGTTAGATTTATCGAATGGGATGAAATATGTAGAAGAAATTACCCGTATCTTTTCAGAAAAAGATGCTGAAAATAAAGCAGTCTATGAAGAAAACGCAAAAAAATATATTGAAAAGTTGAGCGAATTGGATGAAAAAGCTAAAACAAACTTTCAAACAATTCCTGAAGATAAAAGATTATTAGTAACGAGTGAAGGAGCCTTCAAATATTTTTCAAAAGCTTATGGGATCCCAGCAAGTTATATTTGGGAAATCAATACAGAAAGTCAGGGAACTCCTGAACAAATGAAACGAATCATCAATCAAGTAAGAGACTCTGCAGTACCCGCTTTGTTTGTCGAAACAAGTGTTGATCCTAGAAGCATGGAACGTGTGGCGAAAGAAACGGGAGTAGCTATCTATGATCGATTATATACAGACTCTATCGATAAGGAAGGCAAACCAGGAGATTCTTATTATAAGATGATGGACTGGAATATCCGAACGATCCATGATGGGTTGACTCAAGAAAAATAAATGGTACAAAATAACTTTCATTCAAAAAAACTAGAAAAGAATGCGTGCTAAATAGCCAGCCGAAGAGATCAAAATCAGTTCATTAGATTTTGATTTCTTCGGCTTATTTATGCTAAAAATCAAGATTAAAAAAACAAGAAGCAGGAGGATTCATTTACCCTGATTTATGTGGAACGGAGATCAAGCGAAAGCTCACTTATTTTGCAAGTAAAAAAATAAAAAAAACGTCTGCTTTTTGTTAGTTTCGGATACCTTTTTTTGTTGTTTTCCGTTATAGTTAAAGATAAGAAAGGAAGGTAAAGCTATGAATTTTACGCGTAAAGATAAACAACTAATCAAAGAAGAAATCCTTAAAGTGATCGAACAACAGGATAGCTCTGATAAAGATCAAGACCTTCAATTTCTTGAAACAGAAATGGCTAAATTATTCATAGCAAGTCCAAGTGAATCGGATGTAGAAGAACGTTATCCGGGGAAATGGCTTTTTGATGAATTTCAGCCATTAGATGAACAGACTGGAATTGGTTATTTTGTCTCGATTTCTTCTGTTGGATTTATTCCAGGAGTATTAGTGAAACAAAATAATGAAATCAATATCAAGGCATGGCCAGCATTATTTTCCACAATGGGGACAGAAGGGGTCATTGAAAAAATTCAATCGGCTTATTATAAAAGTTCGTTTATTGCAAATAGTAAACTAATGAATACATTCTATAATCGTTTGGTTTTGATTGCCCGCCCAGGAGATATTCCACAAACATTTACCTACTCGCAGCAAAAGAATCTCTACGAAGAAACATTATATTCCAGAGATTTATCCACTTTTTCCGCAGTAGAACAGGTTCGATTGCATGAATTGTTGCATACTAAGCCAGTATCGCTCAACTTTTTTCAAGCGCTAGATAACCAAAGAAAATGGTTGTCTCTCAACTATTGGGAAATCTTTGCTACTAGAAAAAGATGGATGGAAGAACGAAAGATCGCAGATCAACAGATCCAATTTGTCCAGCTAAAAAGAGATCGGCTTTATTACGGAATTTATAGTCGCTAGCAATTATTTGAATAGGTGGAAAAGATGACAAAAACCTTAAAAGAAGAAATCATTGAAGAAAGCAAACGTTTAGGTATTGATAAAATCGGATTTACGACGGCAGAACCCTTTGATTATTTAAAAGAGTCTTTAGAAGAACAAAAAGCCGCTGGACATACTTCGGGATTTGAACATCCAGTGATTGAAGAACGTTTATATTTAGAAAAAACTTTTGATCGCCCACAATCGATTATCGCTATTGCTTTAGCTTATCCAACCAAGATCCATGAAGAGGTCCCAAAAGATGAAAAAAGAGGACAATTTGCGCGGGCATCTTGGGGAATCGATTACCATGATATTTTACGTGACCGTCTCAATCAATTGATTACTTTTATCCAAAGCAGAGCAAGTGTCTGGCAACAAGAAGAAGCTTGGCGGTTTGCCCCACAAGTGGATACTGGAGAATTAGTAGATGTGGCTGTTGCACAAAGAGCAGGACTAGGATTTATTGGTCGAAATGGGTTGCTGATCACAGAAGAATACGGTTCATTCGTGTATCTTGGAGAAATTGTCACCAATATCGTATTTGAACCTGATGAACCAGGTGTTTTTGGCTGTGGTGATTGTACTCGTTGTGTGACAGCTTGTCCGACAAAAGCTTTGTTAGGCGATGGCAGGATGAATGCACAAAGATGTTTATCTTATCAGACCCAAACCAAAGGGCTAATGCCAAATGAGTATCGGAAAAAAATGCGAAATGTCATTTACGGGTGCGATATCTGTCAGTTAGTCTGTCCTTATAATCAAGGGAAAGATTTCCATTTCCATGAAGAAATGGAACCAAAAGTAGAAGAAGTCTATCCGAAATTAAAACCAATGCTTTCTTTATCAAATAAAGAGTTTAAACAACAATTTGGGCATTTAGCTGGTTCTTGGCGAGGAAAAAAACCATTGCAAAGAAACGCCTTGATTGCTTTAGCAAACCTGGGGGATACTTTGGCGTTACCTGAGATCGAAAGCTGCTTAAGTGATGTTCGACCAGTTATTCGAGCAACCGCTGCTTGGTCGATTGGACGTTTAGGAAGAAAAGAACCAGAAAAATGGTTGGAAACTTTAGAGCAAATGAAACAACGCGAAGAAGACCAAGAAGTGATCACAGAAATTATAGAAGCGCAAGAAATGTTAGCCAAGAAAACGAAGCGAAAAAAGAGGACATGAAAGAAGCGGTCAGCTCCGAGCGAATAAGAGAAAATTTTATGTACAAGATTCCTTTCACTTCTATAATAAGAAAAAAATAGAGTATTATGCTAAAACAAGCGTAGTACGACAAAGAGACTAGGACAGTTAGTTTGTTCTAGTCTTTTTATTGATTGAAGTAAAATAATGGATCATAACTAAATAATAAAAAGAATCTGTATTAGAAAATTTCAATACTTAGAGTAGTATAATCCACTGAATGTTCGACTCGTTTGTAATTGAAGCAGTTCAAAAAATAGAATACTATCGGTTTTTTTAGCAAAAAATCTAGAAATACCAGAAATTTCAAAAATATTAAAAAACTTATCCTAAAATTTTTTAGTAAAGGTTGTAATAATTACTCAATTTTTTGTCGTTTTGACACATAATTACTAAAAAAAAGGATAAATTAAACAAAAAAATCAAAAAAGTTAAAAAAAATACTAGAAATATTACAAAATATAAGATTTTCTAAACTTTATAAGAAAATGTTAAAAAACGGTTTCTTTCTTATGAGATAAGGGTTCTAGGACTTTAGTCGTACTTTTTTGTCCAGAGTTATGTTACAAATGTTAAAAATTAGGATATTTTGTCATTAAATGTCATATTTCTTTTACCTATGAAATATTTCTAGATGATAAAGTTAATGACGTTGATAAATACATGGAAAAAAAAGGAGATAAACATGAATTCAATTAAGAAGATCGTTTTAGGAACAACTTTTGCTGCTGGTGCAACTGCAATGTTTGTAGGAACAACTGCTCATGCTGACGAAGTCTATACAATTAAATCAGGTGATTCACTATCAAAAATCTCACAAAAATTTGTTGGAGATAACTCATTGATCGATGCAATCGCTGAAAAAAATGGTATCAAAGACATCAACCGCATCTACGTTGGCGAAGAATTAACGATCCCGACTTCAAGTGATGCTTCAGCAAAAACAGTCGAAGCACCAAAAACAACTGAAACAGTAACGGAAGAACATACATATGTTGCTCCAGTTAAAACAGTTGAAGTAACACCTGCTGCTCCAGCTGCTCAAACAGCAACAGCTCCAAGCAATTCAAGTTCTGCAAAAGAATGGATTGCGAATAAAGAATCAGGCGGTTCTTACACAGCAACTAACGGCCGTTACATCGGACGTTACCAATTAGATGCATCATACTTAAATGGTGACTACTCTGCTGCAAACCAAGAACGCGTAGCTGATCAATATGTATCATCACGTTATGGCTCATGGGATGCTGCTCAAGCATTCTGGTTAGCAAACGGCTGGTACTAAGTCGATTATTGAATACTAATAAAAAGACAAAACCAAGAAATCGTGTCATTCGATTTCTTGGTTTTTTTTGCTGTTTAGGGATGAGACAGTAATGACGAAAAATAAAGATGAATGAAATAGTTATCTCTTTGTTCATCTTAGGTTTTCTTGATGTAGTTATGGAGATCTTTTTGATAGTCCGTTCCATGCCACGTACCAGTGTTTATAAATTCAGCTAAGAGATAACCGATATAAGGACCAGTCGTCAAACCAGAAGAACCGAGTCCACTTGCGACGATCAGATTTGGTTCATCGAATAAAGGACCAAAAAACGGAGCAAAATCAGACGTATATGCCCTCGTTCCTACTTGTAACTGATAAGGCTGTGAAAGTAATTTTTCTGGTTGTACAAAAAAAGCTTTTGTCTGTTCAGTCAACTGTAAAAATGCTTCATTAGTAGGAGTCAGATCCCATCCTTGTTCATTTTCATGTGTAGCGCCCAATAAGATTTTTCCGTCATTGAAGGGAATGAGGTCTGCTTCTCCATCTAGCATGGCAACAGGCCATTTTTGGCTTTGGAGCTGATGAGTAGTAAAAGCGATCAACTGCCCTTTTTGAGGACGAAGATCGACCTGATAGCCTAATGGTTCCAATAAAGGCTTCAAGGAAGGTCCAGGAGTCAAAATGACACGGTCAAACGGTTCTTCACCAAACTCTCCGAGGATCAGCCAATCATCATTCCTTTTTTGTAGGCGAATCTTATCGTTTATTACTGTTACACCAGCCCTTTTCAAGCGTGCCGTTAAATAATGAAGGTAAGCTTTTCCGTCTAAACGGCCACCACCAGTGATGAATAAAGAGGGGGTCGGTTTTAATAAAGGAAGTAAATCAGCTGTTTGATCCGCTTTTAATAAATGGATTTCTCCGATCTCAGGTGCCTCTTTTTTTCGTTCTTCTGCAAGATCAAGTAATTCTGCTAATTGTTCTTTTGGTCGAAGCAAGAGTGTACCGGAACGAGCATAAATGGTCGGATCAAGTGCGAAATCTTGCACTAATTTTGGGAAAAATGCCGCACCGTCTTTGGCTAAACGATACCATGTTTTATTTCTTCTTTTGGATAACCATGGAGAAATGATTCCCGCACTTGCTTTGGTTGCCTGACCGATTCCATGGTCAAATAAGGTGATGCTGTATTTTGTAGTATCAACATAATTGGCTAATGTCATACCGATGATTCCACCACCGATAATGGCGATTTTTTCCATGTTTGATTCCTCCTTTACTTACAAATTGTATTTTTGCACAAAAAAACGGCAGTTGCAAACGACTGCCGTTTCAATCAATCATGAATGTTTTGTAGTTAAACTATAACGAATAAATAAGATAAAGCTGATAACTAATAGAAGAAGTAATACACCTAAAGCAACTTGTGAACCGAATGTCGTGGCGACTTTATAGCTCAAATCAGCATGCGCTTGAATAAGGTTGATAATGATTGCCACTAATGAAGTAGCAATGGCACCAGAAAATTGTTGTAAGGTATTAAAAACAGCATTGCCATCACTTTGATAGTCATCCGTTAAAGCATTCATCCCAGTGGTCATCATATTGCTATAAGACAAACCAATCCCTATCATATAGATCACGTGGCAAGTAATCAACAATAGCAATGAAACATGTCCTAGAAGAAAGACTAGTGCGGACCAACCAACAAGAGCAAGGAGTAATCCGGCAAAAATCGGTTTTTTGGGACCGTGTTGATCAAGCAGTTTTCCAGAAAACGGCGATAATACAGCGCCAATCGTAGCTCCTGGCAGCATGGCGATTCCAGCGATGAAAGGACTGTTTCCTTGAACAATCTGAACAAAATTTGGTAAGACAAAAGAAACGCCTAGCAATAAGAACTGGTAGATTAAAAAGCTAAATAAGAACAAGCGAAATGTTTTATTAGAAAAAATGGTTAGTTGGATCAATGGATAATCGGCTTTTTTTGTTCGTTGGTAAAAAAGGATCCCACCAATAATCGCTATTAGTAACGCAAACCAACTAAGCGGTTGTCCTAGCATACTCAAAAACGTTAAGCTACCGCTAAATAATAAACACAAACTAAATACACTCAACACATCCAAACGTCCACTTTTTTGAACGGGCATTGAAGGAATAGCAACCAAGCCGATGCCAAGAGAAAGAATCAAAATAGGAATCAAGAAAAGAAAGATATGATTCCAAGTGAAATTTGAAGTTAAGATTCCCCCGTATGTTGGCCCGATAGCCGGAGCAATTGCTGTGGTCAGTGTTCCCACCCCCATCATCGCTCCGCGGCGGTTCATAGGCGCAAAGGTCAAAATAATATGGAACATTAGTGGTAAAGCAATCCCGGTAGCTGCCCCTTGTAAAAGCCGACCAAGTAATAAAATGAAGAAAGTCGGAGAAAAGAAGTCAACAATGATTCCTGCTAAAAAAAGCAGGTTCGAAAGTAAAAAGAGACTTCTAAGGCTGAAATTTCGTGTTAAATAAGTTGATAATGGCACGATGATCGAGATCATCAGCAGGTAAATCGTTGTCACCCATTGAACTTGTGCAGTCGTTAATTGAAACTGGTTGATCAACGTTGGAAATGTGACGTTCATTGCTGTTTCGATCAACACTCCCGCAAAAGACATCATGCCGGTTGCGATGACTGCAGGTACTAAGAGTAATTGTTTTTGTTTTGTCATATCCTCACCTCAAAAAATTTCGTAAAAAAAGAGAGTGATTTCTATTATAAAAATAGAAACCGCCTCTCTCTCGACACGTAATATACGTGTTATCTG
This sequence comes from Enterococcus sp. AZ078, assembly GCF_051714985.1. Taxonomy (NCBI): domain Bacteria; kingdom Bacillati; phylum Bacillota; class Bacilli; order Lactobacillales; family Enterococcaceae; genus Enterococcus; species Enterococcus sp. AZ078. The sequence continues at coordinate 2,474,248 of NZ_JBIOSW010000001.1, read as the reverse complement.
TACGATTTATTTCCATCGCTTATTCTAGCATAGAGGTAAAAAAAGTGTCAACCAGGTTAGCCAAGTCTTTTGAAAAGAGTTATGATAGTAGAGAATAAATCATCGCAGGAGGAAAAAATGGCTACGATTGATTGGAAAAAAACGGAACCAGGTTATAGTAGTAAAAAAAAGCCACAGATCTTAACGTTATCTCCACAGAATTTTTTTAGCATAAAAGGAGTAGGGGATCCAAATGAAGACGATTTTCAGCGACGAGTGGCAGCTTTATATGCTGTTAGTTATGCGATCCGAATGGCCCCAAAGAAAAATTGGCAGATTCCTAACTATCTTCCCTACACTGTTTATCCATTAGAAGGACATTGGGGATTACAAGAAGCTTATTTGCAAGAAAAAGTAATGAAGAAGAGTCATTTTGCTTATCAGATCATGATCAAACAACCTGAATTTGTGACGAAAGAAGTTGCACATGAGGCTCTACTACGTGTAGCGGACAAAATTCCCAATGATTTGTTCGACCAAGTAGTATTTAGTAGCATGGATGAAGGATTAGTCGCTCAGATGCTTCATGTGGGACCGTATGAGGATGAGCCACAAACCTTTGAAAAATTAGCAACGTTTATCGAAGAGCAGGGGTATCAACGGATAGCTAAAGAACATAAAGAAATTTATTTAGGTGATCCGCGCAGAGCCAACCCAGAAAAACTGAGAACGATTTTACGTGTCAAGATTGCGCCAAAAAATCAACTAAAAAAATAAAAGTAAAAAATACCAAAAAAGGCAGAAAAACGATTATTTTTTTGCTATAATCAAAGACAAGAGGTGTCCGCTATGAAAAAAATCCAACGACAAGCATTGATTCGTCAGATCATCACAGAAAAACCAATCAGCACACAAGAAGAACTATTGCTTTGTCTTCAAGACGCAGGGGTGACAGCCACTCAAGCAACTATTTCGCGTGATATCCGTGAGCTGAAGTTAGTGAAGTCTACGGATGAAAATAAGCAAGTTCGTTACAATCTGTTCAGTCAGCCTGCTGAAACGTTACATGAAGAACGACTACAAGCAGCTGTTAAAAGAGAAGTTTTGAAAATACAAGTTGTTCAATTTATGATCGTGGTGCTAACAGAAAAAGATGGGGCGGATGTCGTAACCAATTGGTTAGATGAAGTCGCTTATCCAGAAGTTGTTGCAACGATTGCTGGAGTGGATACATTCATTGTGATTTGCCGTTCGGAAGAAGAAGCACAAGATTTTGCAGAAAAATTAGAAAGAATGAGGGAATAAAAGAAGGGAGAATGATTTATGTCTTTGTTGAAAGCGCTACAAAACGGATCTGATATTCGAGGGATTGCCATGACGACGGAAACACATTCAGCTAATTTGACACCAGCTGAAATCCAAAAAATAAGTTGTGGCTTGGTTAATTGGTTAAAAAGGGATCATCCACGCAAATATCAAGAAGGTAAATTAACGGTAGGAGTGGGGCGGGATAGTCGAATCAGTGGTCCAACGTTAGAAAAAGCGCTGATTGACGGATTAATCGAACAAGGCATAAATGTTCTTGATTTTGAGTTAGCTACGACACCGGCGATGTTTATGGCTACTCAGTTTTCTCAATTCCAGTGTGATGCAAGTGTGATGCTAACAGCTAGTCATTTGCCGTTTTACTTTAACGGCATGAAGTTTTTTACAGCTAATGGCGGCGCAGAAAAAGAAGATATCGCATTTATTTTATCAGAAACAACACCAAATAAAACCAATCATAAGGGGACAGTCCAAAAAGCTGATCTGTTAACACCTTATGCAGAAGACTTAGTTCAAAAAATCAAAAATGGTATTAGAAAGAAAGGAATGTCTGACACAAAACCGTTAGCTGGCTGGCGGATCATCGTAGATGCAGGAAATGGCTCCGGTGGTTTTTTTGCTGAAAAAGTACTACAACGATTAGGGGCAGATACGACAGGTTCGCAATTTTTAGAGCCCGATGGTCATTTTCCGAACCATATCCCGAATCCAGATAATGCTGAAGCCATGGCAAGTATCAAGCAAGCTGTTTTAGAAAGTCAAGCCGATTTAGGAGTGATCTTTGATACGGATGTTGACCGTTCGGCAGTAGTCAGTGCAAGTGGTCAAGTGATCAATCGTAACAATTTGATCGCCTTATTAAGTACGATCGTGTTAAAAGAATACCCTGGAGCGACGATCGTAACTAATTCACCAACGTCTAATCACCTAGAAACGTTTATTGAAGAAAAAGGTGGCAAACAAGATCGTTACATTTCAGGTTATCGTAATGTCATCAATCGTGCAATTGCATGCAATAAAGAAGGAATCAATGTTCCATTAGCGATTGAAACAAGTGGGCATGCAGCATTCAAGGAAAATTATTTTTTAGATGATGGTGCCTATGTCATTGCAAAAATTTTGATGCTTTTGCCAGAACTGAAACAAACAGAACAAACGTTGGAAGAGATTATCCACGACTTAAAACAGCCACAAGAAGTACAAGAAATTAGGTTAAGGCTTAGTGGAGAGGATCCGAAAAAACAAGGGGCAACAATTATTCAAGGGCTAGTGAACGAATTGAACGAAGAGGGGCTGGTATTTCATCCGGAAAATGAAGAAGGAATTCGTTACGATCTAAAAGAACCATATGGGAATGGCTGGTTTTTATTACGAGCAAGTTTGCATGAGCCATTACTGGTGCTCCAGATCGAAAATGATGAAGTTGGAAAAAATCAACACGTTTTACAGCTACTTGCGGAACATTTAAAGAAATACTCAAATGTTGAACCACTGATAGTGGATACTAAGGAAGCGAAGGGAAATGAAAAGTAAAAATGGTTGCGAACATAGTAATTTTTTTGACTGTATTAGTTTATGGTGTTAATTTTTTAGTTTTTCTTTATCTTAGAATCAATCATATCAAAAATTGTGTAGAGAAATTAGCTATTTATTTGGGAACAAACATGACTTTATTATTTACGAGTGGTATTTTTCTCTTTTTTGGAAAAATCATTGAAGATGGCATCCTTGTTTTTGAATAAGTAACTTTCATGAGAAAATAAACTAAAATGCTCATGTTAATCAAGAAGTCCTCAATCGTTGCAGTATGAATCTAGGAGCAGAATTTTTGAACAAATTGCTAGATATGCTTACACTGGTAATAGACGAAGTGTCATATCGAAAGGAGCAGTACAATGAAAAAATTATACGAAACAGCGATGATCAATCATGGTGGACGAGAAGGCGAAGTAGCAGCACCAAATGGTTCGATGCAAATGAAGATCACTCCTCCAGGCATCCATGCTGAAGGAACAAATCCGGAACAACTATTTGCTGCGGGCTATGCCTCATGTTTCAATGGTGCACTGCAACATATGATCAAAGAAGCTAATTTGTCCGTAGACTCCACAGTTAAAGCACGGGTTTCACTTTACACACTTGATGAGGGTGGTTATAAAATCGGTGTGGTCTTAGAAGTACATGTTGACGATGTGAGCGAGGAACAAGCCAAGCAATTAGCGGAAGATGCCCATGATTACTGCCCTTATTCAAAAGCGACAAGAGGAAATATTGATGTTGAGGTAGTGACAGTTTAAACGATTTTTCTATCTAAGGAAGAAGTAAGTACCTTTAGATAACTACTTTTTTTATAAAAAACAGGACCGGTAGAATTTTCTATCGGTCCTAAAAATGATGGTGACGAGTCTCAAACTATTCTTGGCTTATAAATGCCAATAGAAGCTAAAAAATGATCGACCAGCAAGCATTTCTACTGTCTTTAGTAGGATAGCAAAGGCTTGCAGGTCGATCATTCTTATTTTTATTCTGTTGAGTGGTAAGGACCCAAAGGATGTTGGACATAACCACTTTTGCATGCTTTATTTTTTACTTGGCGGTGTTCCATACATTTTTGGTGTAACCCGTTGTAATTTTGGTTTATCACCTTCAATTTTTGGTTCTGCTAACCATTGGTATTCGCCTTCACCATCTAAGGCTTCGCCACTTGCCCAAGAGCCTTTACTGCTTTCATCACCTTCTGAGAAATTATAAAAGTCATAGGCGATATCTTTTCGTTCGTTTTCACGATTGAACGTACTTGGTACAAGAATGGAGCCTTCATTTTCTTCTAATTCTTTCACGGCACTTGCCCATAAGTTTTGATGATAACTATCTCTTGCAAGCAAGACTGCTAATAAGTCTTTGACGCCACGGTCATCGATCATTTCATAGATACGAGCGACTTGTAACCGTCCCTGAGATTCAGCATTTAGATTGGCACGGAAATCAGCTAACAAGTTTCCACTTGCAACGATATAACCGCCACTCCAAGGGTTGCCAACACTATCAGCAGGGCGTGGTCCTAAGCCAGCGACAATTGCATGCTGAGGATTCATACCAGAGATGATTGCGCCGATCGTAGGATCTTTTTTCATTGCTTCTTCTTGGTCTTCAACTGGCGCATCTTCTAATAATCGTGCGACCATCGTTGCTAACATTTCGACATGTCCAAGTTCTTCTGTTGCGATATCCATTAACATGTCTTTATATTTTTCTTCTCCTCGGCAGCTCCAACCTTGAAACAAGTATTGCATTGCCACACTCATTTCTCCGTATTGTCCACCGATAAGCTCTTGTAAATATTTTGCGATTAACGGATTCGGACGATCTGGTTTTGCTTCAAACTGTAGTTCCTTTTGGTGTCTGAACATCAAAAATTCCTCCTAATCTTTTATTAATACATTTACATTCTGCGCTTTAAAATGAGAAAACACAAAGGAAATGCTTAGAAAAAATATAGTGGTAGATTTAATCTGATATATGAGTAGACGCGCCTAATGAATTGTTATTTTCTGATTAAAATGATATCGTTATATTAAAATGTTATCGGTTGCAAATGACAAAAGATAACCTTTTTATTAAAAAACGGAGGGATAAAATGAAAAAGTTGTTAGTTACTGGGGTGCTGGCAAGTACAGCATTATTTTTGTTGGGAGGCTGTGGTTCAAGTAGTGCAAAGTCAAACGCAGCTAGTTCATCTGAAAAAACAAGTAACGGGAAGAAAACTATTGATTTCTGGTCATTTTGGGGATCAGGAGCACGTAAAGAAGTGATCGAAGAGATCATTGACGATTACAATCAATCACAAGATAAGATCCAAGTAAATTATAAATACCAACCGTGGGGGGATATTTGGACCAAATCATTGTCAGCGATTACAGCGGGGAATGCACCAGACGTGATTGTTCAAGATATCAATTCAGTTGCTCAAAGAGCTGAAGCGCAACAGGCCACAAACTTATCTAAATATGTAGATGAAGAGACCTCAAAAGATTTTTATCCACAATTGTGGGATACAGTGGAGTACAAAGGTGATCCCTATGCGATTCCGTTCAACACAGATACTCAAGTTATTTTTTATAATAAAAAATTATTTAAAGAAGCAGGAATCGCTGAAAAAGATTTACCAACTACATGGGATGAATTAGAAAAAACTGCCCATCAATTGGATAAAAAAGATAAAAAAGAATTCACACGAATTGGATTTTATCCTTTATGGAATTTAGGGGCAGATGTCTGGGCATTAAATGCAGATAATGGGACAAGCTGGTTTGATCAAGACGACAAAATCAAAATCGATACGAAGAATAAAGTCGAAGCATTAGAGTGGATCCAAGATTGGCAAGACTATTATGGGAAAGATACGATCAATAAATTAGAGGCAGAATTTGGCTCAGGTGTTTCTGATCCATTCATCTCAGGTTTAGTCGCAATGCGTGCCCAAAATATCAATTATTATTCGAGCTTGATGGAAAATGCTCCAGAAGATTTTGATTTTGGTGTCATTCCGCTTCCAGAAAAAGAAAAAGGTTCTGGTCATTGGTCATGGGGCGGCGGCTTTGTACTCGAAGTACCTTATGGGGCGAAAGATCCAGAAGCTTCTTATGACTTTATCAAGTATCTTTCTTCACCAGAAGTTCAAGAAAAATTTGGCGAAAAGAGTTTTGATATCATGGCAAGTAAAACAGCCAATGAGAACTTAGTGAAGAATGAACAGCTAAGTGACAAGGGACGAATGATCTATCAAATGGCTGATGAGAATTTCAAAAATACGGTCATTACACCTGTTCCATTAGCGGCACCAGATTATACGACACTAGTGAATGAGCAAATCGATCAAATTCTTTTAGGAACAAAAACACCAAAAGAAGGTTTAGCTGATGCTCAAAAAGCGGTGGAGAATTTAGTAAAACAAAATAACTAATCACCTGTTGACTAATTGAAAGAAAAAAGGAGGCAAGAAAATGAAGCGTTTATCGATCCGAAAGAAAAAAGAGGCAAGATGGGCCTATTTATTTATCTCGCCTTTTATTATTGGCTTTGTCGTCTTTATGTTAGGGCCCATGCTTTTTTCTGTTATCGGAAGTTTCACTGATTATAATTTGACTTCTAAAATGAATTTCATTGGATTAGCTAATTTTAGACGGATGTTTCTACACGATGATCTTTTTTGGAAATCATTATACAATACAGTGTATTTCGTCCTATTCAATGTTCCTTTAACCACAATGTTTAGCGTATTTCTAGCAACGATTTTAAATCAAAAGATCAGAGGAATTAGTATTTTCCGAACGATGTTTTATTTACCCGCAGTCCTATCTGGTGTTGCTGTTTATATTTTATGGATGCAGCTGCTCTCACCTTCTGCCGGGTTGATCAATACGTTTCTAGGTTGGTTCAATATTTCTGGACCAGCCTGGTTGTTTGATCCTAACTGGACAAAGCCAGCTTTGATTTTAATGAAGATCTGGAGTTCTGGCGGAGCAATGCTGCTTTATTTAGCGACTTTGCAAAACGTTCCACGCTCTTTATACGAATCAGCAGCGATCGATGGTGCTGGCGTATGGGGAAAATTTAAAAATATCACGTTGCCGTTGATCACACCAATTATCTTTTACGATGTGATTACTTCAACGATCGGCTCTTTTCAAATTTTCCAAGAGGCTTATGTGATGACTAAAAATGGGACAGGAGGACCAGCTAACTCTTTACTATTTTATAATCTTCATATGTGGAATAAAGCTTTTGTCGCATTCGACATGGGGTACGCAATGGCGATGTCAATGATCCTATTTTTAATAGTGTTAGTGTTGACTTTTATTAATTTGAAACTGGCACCTAGATGGGTCTATTACTCTGGAGGTGATGGCAAATGATGGAATATTTCAAAAGAACAAGTGTTAATCGTCAAACCAAAAAAATCGTTAGTTATCTCCTCATGACTGCTATCGGGATCGTATTGATCACACCATTATTGTGGATGGTATTTACTTCTTTAAAACCAATGGAAGAGATCGTACGTTATCCTCCAACCTTTTTTCCAGAAAAAATTGTTTGGCAAAACTATCTGGATACCATTACTGCTTTCCCCTTCTGGCGTTATGCAAGGAATACTTTATTGATCACAGTCTTAGTGGTATTTGGCAATGTTCTCTCGAATTCCTTCATTGCCTATGGGTTTGCGAAATTAGATTTTCCAGGAAAAAAGCTAATGTTTGCTTTAGTCCTTTCTACGATGATGATTCCAGGTTTTGTGACCATGATCCCCCAATATGTTCTATTCTCAAAAATAGGCTGGGTAGGAACTTATTTACCATTGATCGTTCCATCATTTTTCGGCAATGCATTTAATATATTTTTGATGCGTCAATTTTATTTATCCATCAATGATGAATTAATTGAAGCGGCAGAAATCGATGGAGCAAATCATTTCTATATTTGGAGCCGTCTGATGCTGCCGCTGACTAAACCAGCGTTAATCACGATTGCGATCAATTCATTCAATGCGGCTTGGAACGATTTTTTAGGGCCGTTATTATACATCCAAGATCAAGAGAAGTATACTTTACAGATTGGGTTGCAAGTTTTCCAAAATCAGGCGACGACTCAATGGAATTATTTGATGGCAGGAGCCACACTTGTTTTGATCCCAACGATTTTGATGTTCTTTTTTGCGCAACGTTACTTTATTGAAGGAATGGATTTGACAGGAGGGTCAAAAGGCTAAATGAATAAAATTCATAGTGAAAAAATCAATCAGCATTTTTTGACAGTCATTGAATGGATTCCGTCATTGCTTATTTTGCAATCCTTATGGCTATTAACTAGCTTACCGCTGTTGACGATTGGCAGTGCTAGTCGTACGGTTATGTCTACCATTTATCACTACCACAAAAACGAAGAGAAAAAGATCCATACGTTGTTTTGGCAAGAACTTCGTCATAATTTTTTGACCTATTGTAAGCAAGACCTCATAGTCAGTTTCTATTTATTGCTTTTACTAATTGATAGTCGTATTTTTCTTTACTGGGGCGGAGCATGGGGATTGATATTGATGTATGCTTCGTTAAGTATCCTTTTTTTAAGTATCGTGATGGTTAGCTACCGTATGTTGCTCCAACTAGAGAGAGCAAACGAAGTCCCTCTTTTTACTGCTTTTATTTTATTTTTTTATCAATGGAAAAACGCTCTCTTACATTTAGGGGGAACCCTGCTACTACTGCTTTTTTTATTCTTCCTGGGACCTATTTATGTGGTTTTAGTCGGAGGAAGTTCCTTGCTTTATTTACAAACTTTTTTGTTTTTTGGACGGAAAGAAATAAAGAGCCCTTCAAAAGTTTAAGAATAGTCAAAAAATTTGCGATGAAAGAATCAACTACCTGACTAAATATTGAGGAATAAACCCATCGTTTCAGATGTAAGTCGTATGGAGAGAGAAATAGTTGGAAATATGGTTACTTGTCACGTTCGGCCTTCTTTGTTATGGTTATAGCAAGAAAGAAGTAGGAGGACAACAAGATGGCAAAAATTATGGTTGTAGAAGATGAAGAAATCATCCGCCAACTCATCATGGAAGAACTGGAAAAGTGGCAGTTTGAAACGTTCGGTACCTCTGATTTTAATCAAGTATTTGCAGACTTTGAAAAAGAAGAACCTCAACTTGTTTTATTAGATATCAATCTTCCGGTCTTTGATGGCTACTACTGGTGTCAAAAAATTCGAGAAGTCTCCAAAGTGCCGATTATTTTCATCTCCAGTCGAAATACCAATATGGATATGATCATGGCGATGAATATGGGCGCAGATGATTTTGTCACCAAGCCTTTTCAAATTGATGTGCTGATTGCCAAAATCAATGCTTTATTGCGACGTTCATACAATTATGGGGAACTGTCGAGTGAAGTCATGAGTCATAATGGGATCACGTTGAATGTTGATAATGGGAGTATGGAAATCAACGGTGAAATCATCGATTTAAGTAAGAACGAATATCGATTACTATTTATCTTGATGAAGCAACATGGGAAAATCCTTAGCAGAGAAAAGTTATTGAGAGCATTATGGGATGATGAGCGGTTTGTTGATGACAATACATTGACAGTCAATATCAATCGTTTACGTCGGAAAATCGAACAAGCAGGGATCAAAGGATATATCGAAACAAAAGTCGGGCAGGGCTATATTGTTCCCTGAAAGGATGAAAATAAATAATGAATTTCTTTAAATACTTAAAGGATCAATGGTCGTTGCTCTTAGGCTGGCTCTTTTTTGTCTTGCTAACGATTTTTGTCATGTGGTTAGCACCTAATATTTTAGTCGACTGGACGATGGTTGGCTATCTGGCGCTTATTCAAGCCGTATTTTTGTTTTTTTATTTACTTGTCCGTTATTTAAGCAAACGTCATTGGTGGGAAAAACTTGCCGATCTCAAACAAATATCTCCGCTACAAAGTTATTTGAGTGGCGGTCATACAGAAGAAGAAAAATTAGTCGAAGATTATATCAATCAATTGATCCGTGAGCACCAAGAAGTCATGCAAGAGGCGATTAGTAACCAACAGGATCAAAAAGATTACATTGATTCGTGGGTCCATGAAATCAAGGTGCCTTTAGCAGCCTCTGAACTCTTGGTGCGTTCGATTGAATTTGATATTGATGATCAAAAATATACCCTACTAGAAAACGAACTAGCCAAAATCGATGAATATGTAGAACAAGTTCTTTATTATGCACGGTTGGATAGTTTTTCGAGAGATTATTTAATCCAAGAGTATGAATTAAAAAGCATCATTCAGCCAGTGATTCGCAGTCAGGCAAATTACTTTATTCAAAAAAATCTTCGGTATGAGATTATTGGAGAAGATCAAAGAGTTTTAACAGATGCCAAGTGGGTAGCTTTTATATTCAAACAAATTTTGAGCAATGCGATTAAATATACACCTGACCATCGAGAAATCATCATTTCGATCGAAAAGAACCAACAAGGGATCTCTTTAGCCATCAAAGACTCGGGCATCGGTATTCCTAAAGAAGACTTGTCGCGGATTTTTGACAAAGGATTCACAGGTTCTAATGGACGATTGAGTAAAACACATTCTACTGGTTTAGGGCTTTATTTGGCTAAATCCTTAGCTGAAAAACTTGGGATCCAACTACTTGCTGAATCAATTGTAGGAGAGGGAACAACGATGACCCTGTTTTTCCCAATCTTAAATTTCTATAATGAGAAACGTTAGAAAATAGTTAGAATCGAAAAAAACTTCTTGTGTTGTGAACGTTTTCGCTGATAAGTTTCATATCATGTGAAATAAAAGGAGATTAGTTATGGAAATTTTAATAGCATTAATCCCTATGGTAGCATGGGGAAGTATTGGTTTAGTAAGCGGGAAAATTGGTGGCGATGCCAATCAACAGACATTAGGGATGACGATTGGTGCATTTATCTTTTCATTAGTTGTCTTTTTCATCGTTAGCCCAACAATCACACCATGGATTTTCTTGATTGGATTCCTCTCTGGGTTAGCTTGGAGTGTTGGTCAAAACGGACAGTTCCATGGAATGAAATTTATGGGCGTTTCTGTTGGTTTGCCTTTATCGACTGGTTTTCAATTAATTTTGAATACGATTGCGGGAGCCGTTTTCTTTCATGAATGGACACAAACGAAAGATTATGTATACGGTATCCTAGCTTTAGCACTTCTTGTTAGCGGTGCCTATTTAACAGCTCGCCAAGATGATGAAGGAAAAGTTGATACTGACAATAAAATGCTTGATTTTGGTAAAGGGTTTAGAGCATTGATCTATTCAACGATTGGTTATGGTGTTTATACGATCATTGTGAACTGGGCTAACTTGGATGCGATGTCAATCATCTTACCTCAAAGTATCGGAATGATCTTAGGTGCAAGTTTCTTTGCCTTTCGTAAAGTTAAAGTGGATCAATTTGTTTGGAAGAACATGATTTGTGGTTTGCTATGGGGAATTGGGAACGTGTGCATGCTCTTAACTGTTAAATCACTTGGTTTAGCTGTTGGATTTTCATTATCACAGATGGGGATTATCATCTCAACTTTAGGTGGTATTTTCATTTTGGGAGAAAAGAAAACGAAAAAAGAACTTGTTTACGTTATTGTCGGTTGCCTTTTAGTCATTTTAGGTGGTATCATTTTAGGGTATATGAAAACGGCTTAATGGCCGTTTTCCAACCTAAAATAGGGAGGTACTGCCATGGATTTGTTTCGTAAGAAAGAAATCAATCTCAACCACACAAGTGGGATGAAGAAAGATCTGAAAACGTCCGATTTAATTATGCTTGGAATTGGCGCAATTATCGGCACAGGAATATTTGTAGTGACAGGGGTTGCGGCCAATCAAAATGCGGGTCCAGCACTGTCACTTTCATTCGTTTTAGCTGCAATCGTTGTCATTTTATCGGGGTTAAGCTTTGCTGAGTTTGCCTCACGTGTGCCAGTCATTGGTGGCCCGTATGCGTATCTTTATGTTGTTTTTGGTGAATTTGCCGCCTGGTTAACAGGTTGGTTGTTGATTGGCGAATTTCTATTAGCAGTTTCGTCGGTTGCTTCCGGCTGGTCTGGTTATGTTCAAGGGTTCTTGGAAGGATTTGGAGTCCATTTACCACAAGCCTTGACCAGTGGTTATAATCCTGACAATGGCACCTATGTCGATTTGATCGCAGTGTTCGTTGTCATATTTGTGACATACATCGTTTCTTTAGAAGCCAAAAAAGCATTAAGATTGAATAATATCATGGTTTTTGTGAAATTCGGTATTATTGCATTATTTATCGTTGTAGGGATTTTCTTTGTAAAACCTGAAAACTGGCAACCATTTACACCATTTGGTTTTTCAGGCGTTTTAGATGGAGCAGCTCTAGTCTTCTTCGCTTTCTTGGGATTTGATTCAGTTGCAATGGCAGCCGAAGAAGTGAAAGAGCCACAAAAAGACGTTCCTCGAGGGATCATTGGTTCGATCTTGATTGCCACAGCTTTATACATCGTAGTTACCTTGATTTTAACGGGGATTGTTCCGTTTACTGAATTAGGGGTCAGTGACCCAGTTGCCTTTGCGATGCGTTACGTTGGTCATGGAACAATCGGAGCTGTGATTGCAGTCGGTGCCATTTTGACGCTCTTGACCGTAACGATTTCTATGATGTATTCGCTAGCTCGGTTATTGTTTGCTGTAAGTAAAGACGGTCTTTTACCTAAATTTATGACAGAGATCGATGAAAAGCATCGGACGCCTAGAAAGGCGACTTTTGTAGCTGGGGTAGCGGCTTTATTTTTCGCTGGTTTCTTCCCATTGAATATTCTCGCTGAACTAACAAACATCATGGCGTTGACCTATTTGATGTTAGTCAGCTTAGGATTACTTAAACTAAGAAAAATGTTTGGTAAACCAAAAGCCGGTGAATTTAAAGTGCCATTTGTACCGATATTACCGATCATATCTATCGGTACATGCTTGGTATTGATGCTTCGTTTACAACCAGTCACATGGATCGTCTTTGGTATCGTGATGGCGATTGGATTAGTGATTTACTTTGGTTATGGGTACCAACATAGTAAAATGAATCAACAAAATTGATGATTCGTTCTTTCTAAACGACCTAGGTTTAGAACCTATAGCGTAATTTGATAAGACGAGTGTAAGACATCTTGAGTCCTTCGATGAATTGGTTAGCCAAATTCATTTTGAAGGATTTCGGGGTGTCTTTTCTATCCTTTTAAAGCATAAAAAAGATGTTGGCGAATTTCACCAACATCAAAAAGTATAGAGCCTTTTTTGAATGATCCATGCAAAATAGTCTTATTGTGTTAAATCGAGTAATTTTTGTTTCAAGTCGTCTTCCATATGACCAAGTTCGACTTCTGCATGACGACGTTTTTCTTTCCCTTCTTTTTGGATGCGTAATGTTTCTTGGATTGTTTCGATCAAATCATTTTGAGTTGTTTGTAAGGTTTCAATATCAACGATCCCACGTTCATTTTCTTTTGCTGTTTCAATAGCAGAGATTTTCAACATTTCTGAATTTTTCTTCAATAGGTCATTGGTTGTTTCAGAAACTTGACGTTGGGCGGTTACCGCATCTTTTTGGCGAAGTAACGTCAAGGCGATCACTACTTGGTTTTTCCATAGAGGGATCGCTGTTGCGATTGATGCTTGGATTTTTTCTGCTAACGCTTGGTTAGTATTTTGGATTAAACGGATCTGTGGTGCTTGCTGGATAGTGATCTGTCTTGCCAAACGTAAATCATGTGTTCGTTTGTCTAAACGATCTAGAAATTGAGTATAATCATTTGCGATTTGAACATCCATTTGATCGCCTGTTTCTTCGGCTTTTTTCATTGCTTTAGGAATGATCGTTGTTTGAAGTTCTTCCATCTTCAATTCGCCAGCTGCGATATAAATATTCAGTGCATCAAAATAATCTTTGTTTTTTTGATAGAGTTGTTCGAGCATCAAATTATCTTTTAAAAGCCCGTCTTTTTCTTTTTCTAGCTTAACAGAGATTTTATCGATTTGGGCACCGATCTTTTGATATTTTGCAGTCACTTCATAGATCGATTGTTTTACTTTGCCAAACATCCGTTGAAAAATATTGCCTTCGCCAGCTCGTAATTCATCAGGATTTGCTTCTTGCAGACGATACATCAATTCAGTCAATGAATCTCCGACAGGACCAATATCTTGTGCCTGTACATGATTTAACATGGATTGTGAAAATTCACTTAACTTCGTTTGAGCAGCAGAACCGTAGCTGATCACCGACTGTGCATCTGAAACATCGATTTTAGCTGCTAGCTCTTTGGCTTGCTCTTGTCGTTCAGCAGGTAGTTTATCAATCAAGCGTGCAGCGGTTTGTTGTTCTTGCAAAGCATTGATTTCTGACTGTTGTGTTTGGGTTAATTTATCTGTTGGGGTAGAGAACGGATTATTTAACAGATCATCTAACGTGTCATTTACAGGTGTTACCTCTTTAGGTTTATTATCCATTTAAAACTCCTCCTCGTGGTTCAATGTGATGCGATAGGTTCAATGTTATCATTTTTGTAAAAAAACAGTTGTTCATCTTATTCATCTATTATAAAGGATAAACAAAAGAAAGGATAAGCAAAAGGAGTGTCTAAGAAACAAAACACTCCTTTATGATTCTATTAACCGATCATTGAGATTGATTGTTATCATCAGATAGATTCTCTCGTTTTAAGCTTTGTTTCGCAACTGATATTTCTACATCTAGATCATCTAAATCTTCAGAGACAAATTGTTGATAGTCTTGAGCAATCAGATGTGCTAGTTGATCAATGATTTGTGAACTTTCTTCGAGCTTTTCATAAGTCTGTTTGTTTTTGATTTCATGGTCATTGATCTCAATATATTTATTGGTCAAATCGACTAAGTTTGGTAAGTGAGTATAAAGAAATTGACTTGCTTCGTGTAATCGGTTGGGCTCTTTCACCAATGCTTTGAAGAGTGCTTTGGCCGCCTTCACTGTATCGTGACGAAGATCGACAGCTTTTAGTTTGGCTGTTTGTTGCATGTTTTGTTGCAATTGTTCAATTTCGACTTTCGTTTGATTCATTGTCTGTCTAAAGAAAGTAATCTCACTAGGTGTCATCCCGCTTTTTGTATAATGTGATTCAAGTTCATCAGATAAATCGGGCATTTCATTTTTTGCTGATTTTTTCTTGCCAGAGCCAAAGATTCCCCAAATCACTAAAGCTGCGCCGATAATCAAAATGACTGTTACTAAAGAAAAGTGACCTTGACGAATCAAAAGAAACACCAACAATAGACCTAAGATCCATCGCCAATTTAATTTTCGCATAATAAGCCCTCCATATATATTCCATCCATTTTAAGTAATGAAGCGTTGTTCTCATTTCCACCCTTATTTTAGCACACTCAACCTAAGAAAGAGTATGGGACTAAAGGAGGATTTTGTAGATTTAGAGAATTTCTAAGGTTTAGTTATGGTAAACTAAAAGAAAACTCTAGAAAAATTGAAAAGTAAACGAAAAGCGGGTATTATTACAAAGAAAGTGGGAGAAAGATGCTTGAATATGAGCAATTTGAAGAAAAAACGATCGAACGAAAAGAAATCTATCACGGAGCAATCATCGATGTTGCAGTAGATGACGTCCGCCTGCCAGATGGAAAACTTGCCAAACGTGAATTAGTGTTTCATCCGGGTGGTGTAGGGATTATCGCATTTGATGATCAGGATCGTTTATTATTAGTGAAACAGTTTCGGAAACCATTAGAAAAAGTGATTTTGGAGATCCCTGCTGGGAAAATCGATCCAGAAGAAAGCCAAACACCGGAACGTACCGCTGCAAGAGAACTGGAAGAAGAGACTGGGTATCGGGCAGGAAAGCTCAAACATGTTTCATCTATGTATCTTTCACCAGGATTTGCAAATGAGATCATGCATATTTATCATGCGATTGATTTACAGAAAGTAGAGAATCCGTTGGCTCAAGATGAAGATGAGGTGCTTGAATTATATGCACTGACTTTCGCAGAAGCTAAACAAGCAATAGATGATCAACTGATCTGTGATGCGAAAACCATGTATGCGATCCAATATTGGGAGCTATTGATTAAAGGAAAGTAGAGGGATCGGCTGATGGCCAAAGGACCGCTGATTACGAGAAGTGAATTACGTAAACGACAGCAGGCGCAAGCCCAAGAGTCATTAAAACGGCAAAGAAAAGAAGAGGCTGCTTATCAGCAAGAAGAAAAGAAAATTGCTAGTTTTTATCGAAAGGAACAAAAACGGAACAAACCTATCACAAAAACAAGAATCGGTGAACGTGAAAAAACGACGAAGTGGAATTCATTTTTGATGAAATCCTTGATTATTGTTATTCTATTATTGTGTGTCGTATTTTTTGCGGTCGCATTTATTTAGAAAGAAGGAAAAAGCTATGAAAATCGGTATTATCGGTGCAATGGAAGAAGAAATCAAAATTTTAAGAGAAACGCTAAGTGAACCCTTGTCATGGGAACGAGCAGGAGCATTGTTCATTTCAGGATCTTTAGGAAGACATGAAGTAATTGTGGTTCGTTCAGGGATCGGTAAAGTTTTGGCATCAGTCACTACTAGTTTGTTGATCCAACAATATGGTGTAAATATGGTCATCAATACAGGTTCAGCGGGTGGTATCGGACAAGGGCTACAAGTAGGCGATATCGTAATCTCAGATAAAGTAGCTTATTTCGATGCAGATGCAACCGGATTTGGCTATAAGCCAGGACAAATACCAGGGATGCCACTTTATTATGAAGCAAGTACGTATCTTCGCACAGAGATGGCAAGAGCAGCCAAAGCGATAGATCTGAATGTGAAAGAAGGCTTGATCGTTACTGGAGATACGTTTGTTGATTCTTCCGAAAAAGTAGAAGAGATTTTAACAAACTTTCCAGATGCGTTGGCTTGTGAAATGGAAGGAGCGGCTGTTGGACAAACGGCTCGTCAGTTCAATATTCCTTTCTTGATCGTTCGTGCGATGAGTGATACTGCTGATCATGCAGCGACACAAACCTTTGATGAGTTTATTGAAGATGCAGGGAAACGTTCTGCTGAGATGGTAATCGAATTTGTCAAACATCTTGTATAAGGAGCCCATTAATGAAAGCATTGATCTCGATTGATTACACGTATGATTTTGTGGCAGATGACGGGAAATTAACGACAGGTAAAGCTGGTCAAGTGATTGAACAAGCAGTGACGACTCACACGAAAAAGTTTATCGAAGAGGGAGACTTTGTGGTGTTTGCGATTGATGCGCATGACCCATCGGATAACTTCCATCCTGAAAATAAACTATTTCCTCCGCATAACGTGATTGGCACCAATGGTCGTGCCCTTTATGGTTCGCTACAAGCTGTTTACGAAAGAGCTCAAGAACAAGCCAATGTCTATTGGATTGATAAGCGGCATTACTCTGCTTTTAGTGGAACAGATCTAGATATTCGGCTCCGTGAGCGGGGGATCACTGAACTCTATTTGACTGGCGTATGTACGGACATTTGTGTGTTGCACACAGCTGTTGATGCATATAATTTAGGCTATCAACTGTTTATTTTTGAAGATGCTGTAGCTAGCTTTGATCCAGTCGGTCATGACTGGGCACTACGTCATTTTGAAACAGTCCTCGGGGCAACGTTGATCAAGTAAATATATAATAAGCTTGTTAATGATTTGTGGGCCTCACTGGTTCATGAAGTAACCAGATCGTTCTGTTGTACATTCTGTCGTACGATAGAGTAAGTCAATACGGAAAAATAAACCGAAGGGGGACTGGGACAAAGTTGTCTCAACCTCTTCTTCGGTTTATTTTCTTTCATAATTTTGTAAGATTTTTTAAGTCAATCAATCAGTATCCATTTTAAGTCGATGGTTCGATTCTTTTCCAATCGCTGAAATAGCGGCTTTTATTAGGAGATAAAGAGTTGGTTTGCTAGTTTGTGCTTATGAATGAGTGGCAATAACTTATAGGTAAGCAAACTAGCTACGAACACAAGTAAGATATCGCAACTTAAATCAATCAATGTCGAAACTGCTAGCACACTGTAAAGAACATTCGTTTCTTTAAGGTAAAAGAATAAAATCAAGCATTTATACAACAGACCGATTAAATAGAGATAAAGTAATCCTGAATAGTTAATGATCAGGATTTTTTTTAATGGGAACCATTTTTTACGCCAGAACAATTTTGACAGGGCGGCTTGAATCAGTGGGAAAGTTGCAAAAGATAGTAGAAAGCCAAAACTAGGTTTAAAAATATAAAAAATACCTCCGCCACTAGCGAAAATCGGTAATCCAATGAGCCCTAGGATCAAATAACTGAATGTGACAATGAGCCCGTATTTTGTTCCTAATAAAGGATAAATCAGATAAATCGTTATAATTTGTAAAGATAAATAATCGAATAGTGGTAACGGAATCACTAGTTTTGCTGTGATGATCAATAATGCCATCATCATCGCCATCATGGTGATATCTCGCCTATTTGTATACATTTAAATGCCACTCCTTACTAAGTTCTCTTTTTTTTGTTCTCGATTTTAACCAATGAGTTAAATCCTCTAAATAGGGTAATTTGCCAATTTGTGTGATTCCTGTCTTATCTGTGATCCATTGGCTTAAATCTTCTAGGTCATTCTTTTTATTTGCTTTACTTGAATTAAAAATCAGACCTGCTATTGGAATGCTTTCGCTTTGTAATAAACTAGTCGTTAGCAACGTATGATTGATTGCACCTAAATAATTATCCGCAACGAGAATAACCGGTAATTGCAAAAGTTTGATCATGTCTAACATGGTTTGCGAGTCATTAATGGGAGAAAGCAGACCACCTGCTAATTCAAAAATCGTGGGTCGATTTTTTTTCAAGACAACATTTGCTTTTTCCTTCAAGACAAGTAGATCAATCCATTGATGTTCTTTTCTGCTAGCGATATGTGGAGATGCTTCTAATGACATTGAATAGAAATGAACAATATTTTGTTTCTCAATATGGCAGGCTTGATAAAAATCTGTATCAGGAAACGGTCCTGTTTGGATCGGTTTCACGAGTAACGGTTCCTGATTTGTCAGATCACGTAAATATTCATAGAGTAAGACACTGATCACTGATTTTCCACAATCGGTATGAATCCCGCAAATAATATAATTATTCTTCATCACAGACACCAGCCACAACTAAACCTAAACGATCAAGCATTTTTTGATCTTCAGAAATAGGTGCTCCTTTCTCTGTCAAATAGTTGCCTAAAAAAATAGAATCCACGATCAATAAAGCAAATGGTTGGAGTTCTCCTAAATGAAACTCTCTTCCGGCACTTACCCTAAGTTCTGTAGTAGGGAATAGTAACCTCAGCATGGTTAAGATTTTTAAACATTTCATAGGGGTTAATTCATTGTGTTCCTCAAACATTGTTCCAGCAATTGGAAGTAAAAAATTGACTGGAACGGAATAAGGCTCTTGATCTTTTAAGTCAAAAGCCAGATCGACTAATTGTTCATCTGTTTCTCCCATGCCACAAATAAAACCAGAGCAAATATTCATTTTGTGCTGACGAAGTTTGTTTAATGTTTCTAACCGATCATCATAGGAATGGGTTGTTGTGATGTTTGGGTAATTATCTCGACTAGTATTAAGATTATGATTCAACCGATCTACTCCACACGATTTTAAATAATCAATTTGTTCCTCAGTAACTAAGCCAATGGATAAACAAATCTCAATCGACATTATGCTTTTGATCGTTTGAATTGCCTCACCTAAAAGGTGGATTTCTTTTTTTGATGGGCGTGTTCCGCTTAACGCAATACAAAACACACTGGAATGATTCTTTTTAGCAATCAACGCTTTACGAATGATTTCTTTTTTGGGTAATAATCCATATGTTTCAATCGTTGCAGAACTTTTTTTTGATTGCGCACAATAACCACAATCTTCTCTACACAAGCCGCTCTTAGCATTCAGCAATGTATTCAGACGGATGATATTTTGTGACTTGTTTGTTTTGAGCTGAAGGGCTTGTGCATAATACCCCCATAAATTAGTTTTGTCTTTTAGTATCTCCAGACATGTTGTTTTTGTTAGCGGAACACAAGGTTCGAATAGATTTTCCATAAAAACACCTCTTTACTTTCGTTAACTAATTTTATTACAAAGGTTAACGAAAATAAAGAGGTAAATGAAATGATGCAGTTTTATGACTATTTATGGTCGGAAAGGGTAGATAACAGTAGAGAACAGTGAAGGAAGATGGAAGGATTTATTTTTCTTTATTAAGTGGAGTTGGTTTGTGGGTAGTCAAAATGAGCTTGGTAGAAAAGTAAATGATAATATTAAGAGAGGTTGAGACAAAAGTGTTCAGCATCAAGAAATAAGAAGGAATTTCCGAAAATTGACAAGAAACAAAAAAACTCGTTTTTGATGTTGATTGTTACCTACTTGGTGCTTCTCAAATTTTTGGTAAATTTCGGCAAATTTTCCGAAGATGCTACTTTTGTCTCACCGTGAACAAGAGGTCGTGAAAAGAGTGTTTTGACCTGAGCGCTCACCAAGTAAAAACTGCGACGAGTAATCGCAGGAGCATTAAGGATGGAAATCTCGAAACAGCTTCCCATGTTTTGAGATTTTTTGACTTATCGCCGAAGATCAGCTCTTTGAACACCGTGAATCAGAGGTCGTGAAAACATCGGGTAGCTCTGATGACAATAAGAAAGAATTTTTTGAAACAGCTCCTCATGTTTTGAAAAATTCAGGCTTATTGTTGAGGAGTTGCTTCTTGAACACCGTTTATCCGTTTTTAGAGATACTAGAAAAGACTGAGACAACTTTTGTCTCAGTCCCTCGTAAAGAGAAAAATAGTGTTCAAACAACCGCTCCTTGAAATAAGTCAATTTTTTTATATGAGAGGTTGTTTCAAAAAATTTTCTTATTGCCATTGGAGCGTTTTTTAACTGTATTACCAGATATGCACTCGTTTTTCAGGTGGAAGATACATCGCGTCTTTTTCAGTGATCGCAAATGTTTCATAAAATTCCATCAAGTTTTGGGGTTGGATATTGGCACGTAATTTAGCAGGGGCATGAACGTCGATTTGTAACAACAATTGTTGGTATTCTTTTTTTGCTTTTGTCCGCCAAATCGTCGCCCAGCTGACGAAAAAGTCTGCTAGTGAGTGATCTGCTTCGGTTTTTGCTGCTTCTAAAGCACAACTTAGACCGCCCGCATCTGCGATATTTTCTGAAACAGTAAGCTTACCATTAACAGTACCATCAGCAAATGATAAGCCATCAAATTCTTCGATCATTGCTTGGGCTTTTTCTTGGAAGTGCGCTAGATCTTCTTCCGTCCACCAGTTATTTAAATTACCATATTCATCGAATAAGGCACCATTATTATCGAAGGCATGAGAGATTTCATGGGCGATGACGGCACCGATCCCACCGTAGTTTGCTGAACTTGATTGTTCTAAACTATAAAATGGTGCTTGTAAAATAGCAGCTGGAAAAACAATGACATTTCTGAAAGGGTGGTAATAGGCGTTGACTGTATCAGCACTCATTTCCCATTCCGTCCGATCAACAGGTTGATTCCAGCGACCAAAACGTTCTTTCAATTCGATTTTGCTGAAGGCTAAAGCGTTGGAAAGCAAGGTTCCGCCTTCTTCTTGTGTCACTGTGTGGTACTTCGTATATAACGCAGGGATTTGGTCTGGATAGCCGACCTGAACTCCTAGTTTATCTAATTTGATGATCGCTTTTTTTCGAGTAGTATCGCTTAACCAGTTGTTTTTTTCTAAACGATCTTTATAGACAGAGATCATTTTTTCGATCATATGCTCAACATCTTTTTTGGCCGCTTCACCAAAGTATTTTTTGCCATAATAATCGCCAACGACTTGGTCAAATTGACCTGAAGCTAAGTAATAGGCAGCTTTTTTCTGTGGCATGGCTTCATCTGTGCCTGAGAGTGTCCGTGAGAAGATTCCGCTGATTTGTCTAAAGTCTTCTGATAGATAGCTACTCAACGAACGAATCGTTCGGACGATCATCCAGCTTTTGATCAATTGAAAATGTTCTGTGGTTAGTAGTTCGCCTAACTGTTCAAAATAAACAGGATCCGTCACGATTACTTTATCCGGTGTGGTACCAATCAATCCCACTGTCAACTTTTCCAGATCCAGTTTATCGGTATAGTGGATGAAGGTGTCAAATGACCGGGGATTGTACATTTTGCTGTAATCCGCTTTTTCTTCCGCACTTTTAACATGAGGCGCAACCAATCGATCAAATTGGATGGCTTGTTCAACGATTGCCTCTGCTTGGCTTTTTTCTTTTCCGGTTAATTCAACGAGTTGGACCATCATATCAAAGAAAACGCCTAATAGTTGCGCACCATTTGGATGTTCTGCAGTATAGTAAGTTTTGTCAGGTAGAAATAATGAAGGGGGATAGGCAAATAATGCGTTTGTTTGTGCATTTTTCATATCCGCATCGACATCTAAGCTAAACGGTAAAGGTAAACTATCCAATGTCCAAGTAGGAAATTGTTGGTTCAAGTCTTCAAAAGATTCGATTTTTTCAATTCGTTCAATTAAAGGAAGCAACGGTTTAGCAGCTAACTGGTTTCTTCGATCATAATCATTAGCTAATTGATAAAAATGAAGAAAGTGACGCATCATATCTGATTGGACTTTATCAGGTTCAGCCAGCATATGATCAATATCTGTCATCAAAAGATCATCGATACCGTCAACTAAGTCCTGGAAACCGCCAGTGGCTGGTTTATCAGCGGGGATCTTGGCTGTTTTTAGCCATTCTTCATTCACAGCTTCAAAAAAGTCTTGCTTTATAAGTTCTTTGTTCATTCGGTTATCGCTCCTTTTTATCTAATGTTCCTATTATCATATAAAAACAGCGAATAAACAAATAGAAAGAGGAAAGAAGCACTTGTTGGGGTCTTGCCGTAGGCACAGCAGAACTAGTCTATCTGATTTGTTTTTCTCCTTATTTCACTTATAATAAAAAAGACGGAGGTGATTCGTTCTTGAAAACTGTATTTGAACAATCAATCGAATGGAATCTAGATGGTATCAAGAAACGGTTAAGCGCTGTGGAACAGTTGGCGATGAAGGATGAAGAAAAGGGTTACGCTTTAATTTTTGAAGATGGTAGTTATGTCATCCTAGATCAAAACAAACAACCAATAGAATACGGTCCTGCGAGCCACTCCTACCCAGATGCAAGAAAAGCTTATCAACTCGTACCGATGACTGAAGCAGAAGTCACCAATATTTCTCGTTGGCTTGCAGATAATCGTGAAAAAGCTTTGATTGCGCCAAAGGAAAACGGACAAGAACTTTTGGATTGTTGGGTGGGATTGCCTGAACAACGGTTTTTAAACTATAAAAATTGGCGGACACCGTCTGGCTATCTTTGTGGGACCTATGCTGCAACTGTCCTTATTGCTTATTACCAAGATTTTCAAAACGAATTGTTTTTCTCTCCAACGTTACGTGAAAAAGGAACGAAAGACCATGCGCAACTAAGTGAAGCATTACGCCAAGCGATCCAGCCGCTAGGACTTCCGACGGTTCCCGGTCAAGTCAGTCATGGTATCACGAAGTTTTTAAAACATACAGGAAATCGAGTGTCTGCTAGAAGTACGATGCTTGGTTCTTGGCAGCGAGCGACTAAACGGATTCGCCAAGGAAAACCTGTGATCTTAGGGGTGTTGAAAGTATTAGGGAGCACCTATGGCAATCATTGGGTCACTGCATATGCATATTATCAATCCTCTTCTGGAGAACGCTTTTACAAAGTTCATGACAACTGGGGCAACACGGATCAATTGATTCCTGCTAGTTGGTGTAATGGAACTGTTTCGCTGCCTTAAAAATTATTTACAGAAATTACCAGAAAAACTGGAAAAAATATGTTAAACTATCGAAGAAGAGAGAACAATAGGGAGGACAACATGAGTAAAAAGTATCAGGATGACACATTGAAAATCTTTAGCTTGAATGGAAATCGACCACTGGCAGAAAAAATTGCCAAGGTGTTTGGAACGGAGCTAGGAAAAAGTGTCGTAAAACAATTTAGTGATGGAGAGATCTCGATCAATATCGAAGAAAGTATTCGTGGGGATCATGTTTATATCGTGCAATCAACCAATCAGCCAGTTAATGATTATTATATGGAATTATTGATCATGATCGATGCGATGAAACGTGCCAGTGCAAAAACAATCAATGTTGTGTTACCTTATTACGGTTATGCCAGACAAGACCGTACAGCAAAACCACATGAACCGATCACAGCTAAATTGATTGCTAATTTGATCCAAGAAGCTGGCGCAACTCGTGTGCTGACATTGGATTTGCATACAGTTCAAGTCCAAGGATTCTTTGATATCCCTGTAGATAACTTATTCACAATGCCATTGTTTGCTCACTATTACCGAGAACTTGGTTTAACAGGTGACGATATTGTTGTCGTTTCACCAAAAAATAGTGGTGTCCAACGTGCAAGAAGTCTTTCTGAATATTTGAATAGTACATTGGCGATCGTGGATCACGCCGATGATGCAGATGAAAATAGTGGATATGTGATTGGTGATGTCCAAGGAAAAACATGTATCATGGTCGATGACATCTTGAATACTGGTGCAACGCTTGCTCGAGCTGCTAATGTTTTGAAAGAAAACGGAGCAAAAGAGGTTTATGCTTGTGCTTCACACGGCTTGTTGTCTGTTCCTGCAAAACAAATTTTAGATGATGCACCGATTAAAGATATCTGCATCACTGATTCTGTATTTACTCAAGAAGAACGTCATCCTAACAATTTAACGATTGTTACTTGTTCAGAGCTGATGGGAGAAGCGGTTAAACGAATTCATGAAAATACACCAATGAGTCCATTGTTCCGTCTAGAAGAAAAAGTATTTGATTAATCATTTTTTGTTAAGTGATGAAATAAAATTCGTTCGACAATCGTGGTAGCACGAATTGTGGAACGAATTTTTTTCTAAAAGTTGGGAAACTATCCTGGTTTAGCGATTGTTTCTTTGGTAACTTGCTTATTTTATGCTAGAATGTGCCTAGTTCTATTTGGAAGGGATGAAAGAAGTTGGAAAAAATCTATTTGGATCATGCAGCGACGACGCCCATGCATCCCTACGTCATTCAAGAAATGACCACAATGATGCAAGAAACCTTTGGGAATCCTTCGAGTATCCATGGCTTCGGCCGAATTGCCCATGAAAAGTTAGAAACAGCAAGACAACTTATTGCTGATAGTTTAAAAGTCAATGATCATGAAATCATTTTTAATAGTGGAGGGACAGAAGGCGATAATACAGCGATCCTTGAAACGGCTTTTTCACGAAAAAAAGACGGGAATCATTTGATCACTACCGCTATCGAACATCCTGCTGTCTTGAATACAATGAAATATCTGGAAACACAAGGCTTTGAAGTCACGTATTTACCAGTAGATGAAAAAGGCAATATTTCACTAACTGACTTTGATGAAGCATTAAGTGATGAAACGATTTTAGTCTCGATCATGTTTGGGAATAATGAAATCGGGAATTTGATGCCAATCAAAGAAATCGGCGAACGGTTGCGGGAACATCCTGCTTATTTTCATACCGATGCAGTTCAAGCTTATGGGAATCAGACGATTCATCCAAGGGAGTTAGGTGTGGATTTACTTAGCATCTCTGCCCATAAAATCAATGGACCAAAAGGCGTAGGATTTTTATATAAAAAAGATGGCATAAATATTCCTTCACTACTTTTAGGTGGAGAACAGGAAGAGAAGCGGCGAGCAGGTACTGAAAATCTCGCAGGTATCTGGGGAATGGCGCAAGCGGTCAAGCTTCTAACCGCTGAAGAACGTGAAGCTCGAAGTGAAAAATATGCTGGATTCCAAGAATTGATTTTGAATACCTTGAAAAAAGAAGGAATTTCTTATCAAGTCAATGGTGATTTAAACAACAAATTACCACATGTGTTAAACCTTCGATTACCTGGTGTTGCGAATGACTTACTTTTGATGAAGTTGGATCTTAATGGGATTGCGATATCTACTGGGTCAGCATGTACAGCTGGTAATATCGAACCTTCGCATGTGCTGGAGGCAATGTATGGGAAAGATACACCAATCCTTAAAGAATCCATACGAATCAGTTTTGGTTACGGCAATACCAAAGAAGAAGTCCAACGTTTTCTTGATGTATTGATCCAATCAATCTAAGTTGGAAAAAACCTAGTAAATGATGCAAGAAACTTTTATAATAAAAGTAGAAATCAATTTACCGAGGTGAAAATCATGGCATTTGAAAAAACAGCCACAGTTTTAGGAGCAAAAACAAGTTATCGTTTACATCCAGATGCAAAACGTTACACTTTGAGAGACAATGGATTTACCGAAACAAATGGCGGCAACTATCAGTTGATCCGTCCGCTAGATGCAACCCCACAAAGCAAAGAAGGGTTTAAACTAAAAATCACTGTTTCAAAGGATATCCAAACACTAAAAATGTCTATTACGACAGCTAACGGATTGAAAGCAGTCAATATTTTTAAAGACGACCGACAAAAAATGAGTCAAGATAAATTTTATTTTTTGATGGATGGTATGATCAGTCGAGGATTATTTGAAAAAGTCTAAGGAAGTCAAACGTGGCTATCATTGTTTCCAGTAAAAAAAGCAAAGAGAACAGCTAGTAAAGCTGATTTCTTTGCTTTTTTACTATCTATTGAAACGGGACAATCGCTAGAGAATAACCATTCCTCTATTCTACTTTTGTCCACTCATCTAAGGATTTACCATTTTCATCAATGATTTCTAACCAGCTGTTTGTTCCACCGAAGTAGAGTAACAGACTTGCTTCATTGACGCTTTTGACGATAATATCTTTGCTCGTTTTATTTCCTACAATGCTATCTTTATAATCATCACGTAATTTATCCCCATATTTTGCCGCATAACTGACGGAACCGTCTTTATTTAAAGGGGCTTCCGCTAATAGTATAGCCCCCTTTTTGATCAACAGTTCATTTCTACTGATCCAATAAAGTGTTGCCTGACTGTTTCTAAAATTAACGGTAAAAGGGATCTCACTAACTTCTTTCGTCCAACGATGTCTTGCTTTTGCCGGCTTTTTCTTTTGAGGACTGCTTTTTTCTAAAGAGTAACCAAATACTGCCAAGATTTTTGTGATTTCTTCGACTGGTTCCGCTAACTTTTTGACTTGTACTTGAGGGATCGTTTCTTTTGCGGAATCATCGATTTCTACTGTCAATCCCGTTGATTCTGCCTGTTCTTGAAGTAGGTAGCTTAGATGACTGGCTTCAAGATCCCAAGGAAGTTGAACCAATACGATGTGATCCCAACTTTTAGGTACCACGGTTTGACCGATTGCGATACATTGTTTGTTTTTGAAAAATAGATAAAGTGAATGATCAGGTAGAGCTGGTTTTTCTTTTGTGATAGTCATCTTCCCATGTTCATTTGGTAACGTAATCTCGATTGCTGAAGGAGTCAGAGTAGTATGAAAGCTGATAGGCATAATCAATACCTCCTGTTTTTCCTTAAGTTTACCATGATTCACACGTGCTGTCGGTTTTGACTAACTAATAATGAAGTTTGGATTCCTTTGCTTGTTCACTTTTCTTTCACAGTAACTGTAAAAGTAGAATCCGTTCTTTTGACGAGCCCTTTAAAGGTGTAAGTCAATTGATAGACACCTGGTTTGCTTGTATCGATTTTAGCACCATTCGTTGTGATGCGTCCATTTGAGTAAGGAACTGATTTCCCGTCTTCATCTGTCGCACTCACAAAAGCATCTTGTTTATTCCATTTTTCGCCTACAAATACGACATTATCTTTTGTAACGATAGAAGACAAGTCTTCTTTAATCGTGATTTGCTGTCGGGTACTGTATTTCCAATTATTTGTTGCATCATAATAAGCGATTCTAATCGTGTGTGTCCCAGGTTTAGACGTATCAAGCTCCTTTGTTTTGATTTCATCAATATAGTATTCTTCCACATCTTTTGCTTCAAGCTTTTGTCCATCTTTATCTGTCACGTTTTTAAATGGAGAATTTGGATCGAATGTTTGACCTGTGTATAGTGTCACATCTTTTAAGTCCAAGGTCGTTTGGTCTTCTACTACTGTGATTATCGCTGTATCTTTGAACGTTTTTGATTTTCCTTGCAACGAATAGATGACTTCATAAACGCCTGGTTTAGCAGTGTTAGCGGCTCTGCTTATGAAAATTCTTTCATCATCTGCAGGAATTTCATTTCCGTCAGCATCGGTAGCGTATAGAAGATTATCTGCTTTAGTCCATTGTTGTAAAGTGTAGATACGACTGTCTTTTGTTTTAATCGAAGTCAAGTCTTCCTTGACTGTAACATTTGTGGTAGAAGTTACAGTTTTACCTTTATCAGTAAATTGATAGACAATGGTGTAGTCACCCGGTTTGTGAGTATCGACTGTGCCGTTTACTGAAATCCTAGGGTCATCGAAAGAAACAGTTTTTCCATCCGCATCAGTAGCAGAAAGGAAATTGACTTTTTTAGTCCAAGCTTCCCCAACGTATAAGACAGTATCTTTCGTATGGATGGAAGTTTTATTTTCTTTGACCGTAACTGAAAAAGGAGAATCCGTATTTTTGGCAATTCCTTTAAATGTGTAGGTTAAGTCATAAATACCTGGCTTATTTGTATCAACACTAGCATTGTTCGTTACAATCCGCTCGTCTTCAAAGGAAATCTCATTTCCATCTTCATCCGTTGCGTGAACGAAATTATCTTCTTGGTGCCATTTTTGTCCCTGATATAAGATACTATTTTTAGTTTGGATAGAGGAGTTGTCTTCTTTGACCGTAACTGTAAAAGTGGAATCCGTTCTTTTGGCAATTCCTTTAAACGTATAAGTTAACTCATAAACTCCAGGCTTGCTGGTATCAATACGAGCTCCATTTGTTGTGATACGCCCATCTTTGAATGGGATATCTTTACCATCTTCATCTGTTGCGTGAACGAAATTATCTTCTTTACGCCATTCTTGCCCCTGATATAAGATACTGTTTTTGGTTTGGATAGAGGAACGATCAACTGAGTCTACACTGATCTGTATTCCCGCATGGATCGGATTACCTTGACTATCTATAGGAACGATAACAAAGTGATGCGACATGCCTAAAGTTAAATTGACTAGAGAAGACGTTACTGACCCAGCGACAGATGTCATGCCACCGAATAGCCAACCTCCGCCACCAGAAAACCAACCAAAGATATTAAAACCTGATACGTTGAGTCCGCCGAAAAGGCCAGACCAATTAAGTGTTGCTTGAGAAGATGTGATATTTTCTGCTCTATCTTCATTTTGCTTTTCATCATGCTTATCCTCTGTTCGAATGATAACTTGATTACTTTGTTCTGACTCATTTCCAGCTTCATCAATAGCAGTCATATAGTAGGTGTAAGATTGCCCTTTTTCAACGGTGAAATCTGTATAGTAATTGGTGCCTTCGGGAACAATAAAAAATGTTTCATTTGTTGTTAAGAAAGACGGAGTATATTCGACTAGTAATGAAGAGGAGTGTCTTCGGTATAACCGTACTTCTTTTACTTTTTGATTATCTGTTGGAGGAGGCCAGCTAAACCTTGCGGCACTGCTTACTAAAGGTTGCCCTGTTAAAGGTCCAGTTAGTTTTGGTGGTTCAACGTCACGTGTTGTTACTTTTAGTATAGAACTTTTTTCAGATTCATTCCACGCATCATCAACTGCGACAACATAAAACTCATATTCTTTTGCTTGTTCAAGATCATCAAATGTTACTTTTAAATTTTGCGAGTGTTTTCCAGGATCAGGATAGGAAAGATCATTTGCATCTTTTGGAGCAAGTACAGTTTTAGTAAGTTCTCCATTTTTATAGATCTGATACTTTTCAACACCAGTATTATCTGTAGAATGATCAAAGGTTAAAGTGGCAGAATTACCACCGACTTCGATTGTTTTTAAATGATTAGGCGCTGATGGTGGTGCTTCATCAAATAAAATATCTAACATTCGATTTGTTTTCGGAACTTCCTGTTTAAAACGATTACTTATTTCCTTGTCAGGATTGAACTTTGCTGCGAAAGCTTCACAAATAAATTCTTCCCAATTACTTTTTGCATAAGAACTATTTAACAATGCTACTAATTCATTTATTTCAGCTTCTTTCAGCTGTTTTATTTTAGTCTCAAAAGCAATGGGATCATCTTTGAAAAGAAATCTATCTTTTAAATCAATAAGGTAATGAAAAATTTCGTGTATGACTGTAGATGATAAGGTTTTATTTACATCTAGTTGAGGTAAGTTATCGGTTGGTTCGTAATGAGAAAAAGTAATCACGCTGTCACTGTCACTAAAATAACCTTTATCGTCGTCCCATGATTGTGTAAGTCCCAAATGTTTTAGGTCATAGTTCTGTTCAAAAACTTGTTGCCATTGTTCCGCTGGATAGTACTGGTTTAACTTCTCTAATGCTTCTGTATGAACGAATAAACCATTTGTAAAATGAAGTTTTTCCTTTTCTAGTAAATTCTCAGTAAGAATATGATTCGAGCTTAAAGAATCCAAGGTGTGTGAAATGACGCGAATGCTGTTTGTAAGGACGAGTCCGGCATTTAAGCCTAGTGGAGTCAACTTAACAAGGTTAGAAGGAGTATTGTAAAGCGATTTCATTTCGTGGTTCAACTTATTTTCTAACTCGGTTGTCTCATGTTCAAGTTCACTTCGATCGACCAACAGTGCATTGATGGTGATAGTCTTATCTTTTTGATTAAAATTGGACAGGGTATAATGCAAAGTGCTTTCTCTTGGTAATACGTATTTTGAGTCTAAGAGCGTTCCAACCCTCATCATCTTCGTTCCTTTAGGTACAGTAATTTTCATCTGGATATACTCATTATTTTCAAGATTCAGTTTATTTTTAGTCAAACTGCCCAGAAGGTAACCATGGTCAATACCATAACGGCTATTTTTTAACATGGATTGATAGATTTTATCGGGATTGCTAATAAAATACTCTGAATTGATTCCGAAATCATCCGGTGTAAAGTTTGCGTATAAATTAATATCTTCTGATGCTTGTGTGAGAAACAGATCGTCAAGAAGTTTTATATTTTGCTGTGGTTGGTAGTACTCAGATCTGTTCAGGTATTTTATTCGTAATTTTTTGTTGATACCGGTTATAAATTTAATGTCTTCATTAAAAACTGTTGGAAAATGACGATTGCTCCAAGCTAATGCTGCTTTAGAATCATTAGCTAAATTTAACGCATCTACTTTGGTTTCTAGATTGTTCGAGTCTTTGACTTCTTGAAGTGTCTGTTTGTTGTTTTGGGTATATGAAATAAGCGGTAGAGTGACTTCATTCATCTCGTGTGTAATGACGGAGCTGGCAGGATTCAATAGCATCGTAAGCGGCAGTAAAGATAAGAGTAACTTTTTCATGAATTTTCCTCCTTATACTCAATTAAGTATTATTTATTTTTATTCTTTGATCATTGATACCTTATAAAAAACATACTCTAGTTCTAAAAACAGAAAGTAAACATGGTACCTTCGCTTGGATTTTGGTTGAAAAATGGTGTTGTCTAAAAAAGAAATAAGCGTTTAATACTAAACTTGCAAGGACAATAGGGAAAGATTTTATAAGGTTATCGCACTAAACATTCAAGAGCACCCCTCCTTTGGTATTTCAACAATATAATAACATATAAAAATGATTTAATTACTTATATTTTATAGTTACAAATGTTTTTTATTCTGTCGGTTGTTATGCATAACAAGAATAAATAGTTAGATCGAACATAGTTATATCAAAATTTAAGGTTTTGAAAAGGCGTTTTTGAATATATTGTGATTGTGACATTGTTTTTTTGACAATAATTAACAATGGCTTTTATATAGAGTGATTATTATATTTATTTGTTATTTTATAAATATTTAAAAATAACTTTTGTATAATTAGGTTTTGATGGTGAAATAATATTCGTTTTGAAAAAATGTGGAGGGAGAAGTGGAAATACGGTAAGAGACATCGTTTAGTTTGGTATGATTTGAGAGAGACTGTGGGAATCTAAACAGTTGTAACTTTGTCTTAGATTGTTTACCCTAAAAGAAAAGGAAGTAAGAAGGGGTCAATATGAATTTTTTTATTAGTGATATGCACTTTTTTCATAAAAACTTATTAGGCAAAAATGATTTTGCCCCTCGTTTATTTGCTAGTGTGGAAGAAATGAATCAGCAACTAATCAATAGCTGGAATAAAGTTGTCAAAGAAACCGATCATGTGTATCACTTAGGCGATCTGGCGATGCACCCACAATATGAAAAAGGTAGCCAAGACATACTGGAGTTGGTGCAACAACTCAACGGGACAATCCATTTGATCAAGGGAAATCATGACAGTCGTGCTTTTTTCAGATATTTAGAAAAACATGATCCAGGAAACAAGGTTGGTTCAAAAAAATTTTATTTTTATGATGTCGGAACCATCATCAAATTCAATCATCAGCAATACTATTTGACTCATTATCCAATGTTGCTGGGACCAAACGATAGTATCCGTAATCTTCACGGACATATCCATCATTATAGTGTACCGATCGGTAATGATGTGAATGTCGGTGTAGATGCGCCAGAAAGAGAACTATTGAAAGTGCAACAACTCTTTGGCACCCCATTATCAGAAGATGACATTGAAGAAATTTACGAAGCTAAACAACAAGAATTAGCACGTCTGAAACAAAAATAAGGGCATGAAATACTTCTGCTAGTCTATAAAAATAGGCCTCTTAAGTTCGTCTGATAAGGCGAACTTAAGAGCCTTTTTTAATTCCTTTGTATATTACTTTGATTGTTTGAATGTAACGAAAGGTTTTTCTTTGTCGTTAATCAGATGAATCTCTTCATAAATTTATTTCACGATCATGACATAATGTAGAGAAACTATATCTGGAAAAAAACGCTCGTTCTCTCCCAAAAATAATATTTCTGGGCTGAGCGGTATTCAATAAATCATAGATATCGTAATTTGGCTTTTGTTCAAAGGTTTGACTAAAGGGAGCATATTTATTTTTGGGAAAATCATCGTATTCAGTCAGCTGATCATTAGTTGTGGTATCTACATGGGTATCTGTGACAGGAACAGCAAACAAAAGTGTCCATAAAAAGGTGACAATAAAAAAGAATTTAAATTTCACGGGTATTCCTCCTAAGTTTCATGATAAAATAATAACATATAAAAAATAATGCAGCATCTATAAACGCTTGTTGATTATGTTTTTTATTGACGTGAAATACGAGACATAACAGCTAGAATGAAATAAATTAAAATAAGATTGTAAGCGTTGTTATTTTGTTTTTATGATAAATACAGAGCATTTTTATTGTTTTTTTAGCTTTTATTTAGGGTTTTATAGAAGGGGTAATAAAAAAAGTGTAACCTAGTTAATGTGTATAATGATTATTTGTTATTAAATTTTAGTTTTTATTTAATTTAAAATAACGTTTTTTAAAAATAACTTTTTTGCTGAATCTAGATTTTGTAATCGATTATTTCTAGAAAAAATGGTAAAAGGGTAGTTTTTTTTATAAATGTTTTTTTTACAGATTATGATAATTCTATTTTACTTTGTTCATTAATATAAAAGGAGAAGATGAGAATGAAGGCTTATCTAGTTGGTTTGGTGCTATCCATGTCAGGGTCTATATGGTTTGGGATAGAGGTGTTTAGAACAGTCAATCAAAAATACATAAACAGATGAACTTTTAAGGAGTGAGGCAATGTTACCATTAACAAGTAAGACATGTACGAAGCTTTCGAAGATTTTCTTGGCTTGTAGTATTTTGCCGTTGGTTTTACTAGTAATGGCTTTTTACGGCAACGGCATGTTTAATCAATTATTCGTAGGTATCAAAAATGTAGCATACATATATTATCCTGGTTGTTTACTAAGTGGGCTTAGTTTGTTTTTTTCTACAAGATCCTATTCAAAAACGTTAAAAAGAAGTGCTACTTTCATTCATTTTAGCTATGTTTACTGTATTGTTCTCGTTTTTATCGGTTTTGTAGGTATCAAAAGATATGATTTTTTCATTGTACTAATTGCTTATTTACTGCTATCTATCCGATTATTGAAAAAAAACACAAACAATCAGAAAAAGATAGCAATCGTTTGCTTGGGAATACCGATGTTATTTTCAACAGGATTCTTTCTCAAAATCAATTACGAGCTACTAACTTCGGGGACTAGCTGGGAATTGATTGGTTATGTGATTCTACTGAGTTGGTCTGGGTTAATTGGACTTATTCTCTCATTAAACATCAATAACGAGAACAGAAAAGTCAAATGGATGCTCTTAGGGTTGAATTATATATTTGCTGCTTATTTCCATATCGTCATTTTGATTATTGGTCTATAACTACAATCAGATAGTCGATAAAGGCAAGTGATTGAAAGATGAAATGTTTTTTTAGATAATCAGTTGGCACCTAAAAAAGGGGAGTTATTGTATTTTTTCACTAAAAAGTAAGGATTATACGAAAGTCCCATTAATTTTATTAACTATTTCGATTGTTTTCATAAGTTTTTATTTTATTCCTGACAAGAAGGCAAATCCAGCATTTTTTTCGTTTACATATAGGGGTATTAGATTAGTGGTGGGATCAATTTGATTATTCCACCAAAATATGAAGAACTGAAAGGAATCATTATTTTTCTTAATTTGATCTGTATTATTTTGGTTTTAAATGTTGGTTCCGTTCTTTCTTATCATGGTATCAGGATTGATCGGTCTATTTTTTGCTACATTTTTAAAAAATTAGTTAGGAAAATAAAAAAGGAGTGGTGCAAATGTTATCGCTAAATAATAAGGCGTGTACGAAAGTTTCAAGAAATTTCTTAATCGGTAGTTTTTTCTTAATGATGTTGATGATTGTTGGTTTGTTTGGTAAAGTTTATGGATTTATTCCGTTAAGTGATCTTTCAGAAGGAAGTCTGATGATTTTCTATTATCTTAGCTGTTTACTCAGTGGTCTCAGTTTGATTTTTTCTACAGGTGCGCATTCAAAAATTTTAAAACGGACAGCGGCGATTGTCCATTTTAGTAGTGTTTATTGGTTTTCTCTCTTTATTTTCGGTTTTCTTTTTGTTGAAGTATTCCATGTACTTTTTTTTATCGTTCTTTATTTGTTCCTAGCTATCGTTTTACTGACAGCAAGCAGAAATGGCTAGCGATCACTTTCTTCGGGATACCGATGATTATTTCAATTGGCTTTTTTATCAAGCTCAATTACGAACTAATCCTTTATGGGGGGAATGGTCATGGGACGCCATTGTATACATAGTCATTCTTCATTTATCAGGTTTAAGTGGTCTGATTCTTTCAACGCAACTCGATAAGGGAAAAGCCAAGTGGATACTTTTGGGTATTAATTATTTATTTGCAATTTATTACCATATCTACATCTTTCTTCAGTGAGACGTCTTACATACATATCGAGTACTGGAAAGGGAAGTGGCTTGCTAGAATATAAAAAGGTTTTTTGTTAGAAAGGAGTAGTGTAAATGTTGCCGTTATCAAGTAAGGTATGTACCAAGTTTACAGTGATTTTCTTAATCTGTAGTATTTCCTCCATTTTTTTACTAGTAGTGAGTAGGATAGCAGGGGAGCATGGATTTGCTCCATTTAGTCATTATCAAGAAATAAGTGGCTTTTTTTTCTATTATCTTTGCTGTTTATTTAGTGGCATCAGTTTGATTTTTTCGACCGGTGTACGTTCAAAAGAGTTAAAATGGTTGATTAGAATTAGTCATTTTAGTTGTGTTTATTTCATTGGTCTATTTTGGATTGGTTTAATGATCATTCAAGGTTTCATTTTTATCCTTGCGATAATGGCCTATTTATTCGTGTCCATCCGGTTATTGAAAACAAAAAGTCAGAAACGAGTAGCAATCGTTTGCTTGGGGATACCGATGTTGTTTTCAATAGGGCTCTTTCTCAAAATCAATTACGATCTACTAACTTCTGGAGCTAGCTGGGAATGGACTGGTTATGTGATTCTACTGAGTTTGTCTGGATTAATTGGACTCATTCTCTCAGTAAACATCAATAACGAGAACAGAAAAGTCAAATGGATACTCTTAGGGTTGAATTATATTTTTGCAATGTATTTCCATATCGTCTTTTTGATTATTGGTTTATAACTATAATCAGATAGTCGATAAAGGCAAGTGATTGAAAGAGGGAACCGTTCTTATTGAAAAAATACCAAAGGGAAACAACGAGATGGAAAGATAAAATGTTTGTTTTTAGATAATCAGTGGGCACCTAAGAAAGGGGAGTTATTTTATTCCTGACATGAAGGCAAACCCAGCATTTTTTTCGTTTACATATATGGGCATTAGATTAGTGGTGGGATCAATTTGATTATTCCACCAAAATATGAAGAACTGAAAGGAATCATTATATTCCTTAATTTGTTCTGTATTATCTTGGTTTTAGAATGTTGGTTCCGTTCTTTCTTATTATGGTGTCAGGATTGGTTGGTTTATTTTTTGCTACATTTTTAAAAAATTAGTTAGGAAAATAAAAAAGGAGTGGTACAAATGCTATCGCTAGACAGTAAAACGTGTATAAAGGTTTCAAGAAATTTCTTAATCGGTAGTTTTTTCTTAATGATGTTGATGATTGTTGGTTTGCTTGGTAAAGTTTATGGATTTATTCCGTTAAGTGATCTTCCAGAAGGAAGTCTGATGATTTTCTATTATCTTAGCTGTTTGCTCAGTGGGCTCAGTTTGATTTTTTCTACAGGTACGCATTCAAAAATTTTAAAACGGACAGCGGCGATTATTCATTTTAGTAGTGTTTATTGGTTTTCTCTCTTTATTTTTGCTTTTCTTTTCCATGTACTTTTTTTAATCGTTCTTTATTTGTTCCTAGCTATCGTTTTACTGACAGCAAGCAAGCAGAAATGGCTAGCGATCACTTTCTTCGGGATACCGATGATTATTTCAACTGGCTTTTTTATCAAGCTCAATTACGAACTAATCCTTTATGGGGGACGATGGTCATGGGACACCATTGGATACATAGTCATTCTTCATTTATCAGGTTTAAGTGGTCTGATTCTTTCAGCGCAGCTCGATAAGGGAAAAGCCAAGTGGATACTTTTGGGTATTAATTATTTATTTGCAACTTATTACCATATCTACATCTTTCTTCATTGAGACGTCTTACATACATATCGATTACTGGAAAGGAAAGTAGCTTGTTAGAATATAAAAAGGTTTTTTTTAGAAAGGAGTAGTGTGGATGTTGTCGCTAACAAGTAAGACCTGTACGAAGTATTCCATGATTTTCTTCGTCTGTAGCATTTTTCTAGGTACATTATTGGTAATGAGGGGCTCTGTTGGGATAATTGTGAAATCTTTTCACAACCTTTCAGAAGTAAGTTTAGTGTTAATCTATTGTCTTTGCTTTTTACTCAGTGGACTTAGTTTGTTGTTTTCTACCGGAGTGTATGCCACCCCTTTAAAAAAATGGACAGCTATCGTTCATTTTGGCTGTCTTTATTGGGTTTTATATATTTTTACCGGTTTTATTGGCATTCAAAGAAATGATTTAATTGCCTATTTGCTACTAACAATTTGGCTACTGAAAAAAAAGGATCAGAAACGCGAGGCGATCATTTGTTTGGGATTGCCAATGGCTTTGTCAGTCGGACTTTTTATAGAGATCAATCTAGTGTTCATCTATTATCTTTGTTGTTTACTCAGTGGACTAAGTTTGCTTTTTTCTACTGGTGTGCATTCAAAACTTTTAAAAAGATGGGCAGCTTTCATTCATTTTGCTTGTGTTTTTGGAGTCGTATTTATTTTTATCGGCTTTGTTAGTATTGCAAGATTTGATTGGTTTATTGCGCTAATTGCTTATTTGCTACTATCTATCTGGTTACTGAAAACAAAAGATCAGAAACGAGTAGCGATCATTTGTTTAGGATTACCAATGATCTTGTCAGCTGGCTTTTTTATCAGGGTCCACTACAGTTACCTTACCTCTGGGGATTGTTTGCGTACGCTTGGATTTTTGATTTTACTAAGTTTGTCTGGGTTGGTTGGTCTTATTCTTGCGGCGAACCTCAAGAACGAGAATAGAAAAGTCAAGTGGGTTCTCTTAGGGATCAATTATTTTTTTGCAACCTATTTCCATATCGTCGTTTGGATTTTTGGTCTATAACTATCAGGTATTTGACAAAGGCAAGTGTTTAGGAGAGATGAGTATTCTTATTAAAAATACTAAAAAATGTGTTTGAAGAATGAAAAGGAGAGAAGAAAATGATCCCATTAAAAAGTAAAACCTGTACCATCATTTCATTTGTTTTGTTAGCGTTATCTTTTAGTGTTGCTTACGTTGGCTATATCCAAACAGATGAGCTTAAGTTTCTATTGTTAGTGAGGATTACGTGTTGGTTATTAGGTGGCGTTAGCCTTTTCTTTGCTACCAAGATCAAATCTAATTATCTAAAAATAGTAGTGATCCTTCTAAATTTTATCAGTCTCTATAATTGGCTGTATAGCTGGCTTGATAATTGGTTTGATATTTGGCGAAGATTTAATTGAATCGGTTTGGCATTTTTAAAATTATTGAAGGAGAAAAGATGAAAAAAATAGTTGACCATAAAGGGCTATGTCTTGCTATGATTCTATCGATTAGTTGTTTCCTAACGCTGTACTATATTTATGATTTTTACTTAGATATCGAAGGGTTATTTTTAGAATTATTGATGATTATTCTTGGTATTACAGGAATTTACTTATCAATGAAGATCCGACAGACACGTTGGCGATGGTTCTTATTAGGGATCAATTATTTTTTGGCTACCCACTTGCAAATACTTGTCGTTTTCAATACCTTTGTGAAATTTTTTTGGCAATGAGCGTAAAAATAAGAGCAAACGAACTTAAATGAGTAAGAACCAAGCAATGAACGGTGAGAGAAATGTTTCTATTGAAATTAGATCCAGTCTATAAAAAAGGAGCTGTGTGGATGATTTCAAAAAATAGTAAACCTGTACGATTGTTTCGTTGGGGTTGTTAGGTAGTTGTATCGCTTTAGGTGTTGTGCCATTCGTTATAAAGGAACAAGCAGCGTGGTTGCTCTTATCCTATTATTCTTGTTGCGTGTTGAGTGGAGTCAGCTTGATTTTTTCGAGAGGTAGCCGGTCTAAGTTCTTAAGAGGATTCGTCGTGATTGTCCATTTTCTTTGTGTCCATGGACTTGCCATTTTTATCGTTTTAGGACTTTTTATTTTTGAACCCTCTGGTTGGTTAATAATTATGGTAGGATTGTGCTATTTATTTGTATCAACGATGCTATTTTTTAGTTCACAAAAAAAATGGGGAAAAATGGTTATAGTTAGTTTACCATTACTATTTTCACTTGCCTGTTTTATTTGGGGGAATTACTTATTAGCTGGACATTTTTCTTGGGAGATAATTGGGGCGTTGATTTTACTGACTTACTTTGGCTTGATTGGACTTATTCTTTCCGCACAACTCGAGGATGGAAAAATTAAGTGGGTATTACTAGGGATCAATTACTTCTTTGCTACTTATTTTCACGTGGTCTTTCTGCTCTACATAATTTTTGATTTATAAGGATAAATTGACGAATGAGAACGGTTGAAATTGTATAAAAAGTGAGAAAAATAAATGTAAACGAAAAAAGTCTAGACGATAAAAAAGGAGATGTATGAATGTTTCTAGAAAAAGTAAAACCTGTATGATTGTTTCGTTAAGTTTATTAAGCATTTGTATTATTTTAATTGCTATGCCCGTCGTTATAAAAGAACAAGCAATATGGTTGGTCTTATTCTTGTTGCACAACTCGAGGATGGAAAAATCAAGTGTGCATTAGTAGGCATTAGTTACTTCTTTGCTACTTATTTTCACGTGGTTCTTTTGATTAACGAAATTTCTTGGCTATAAAGAATAAGTTAAGAGTGGGGGAAAAGCAAAAAATTAATTGGCTAACAGGTAGTAATTAGTTTTTCACCACCTACTTTAAGCAATTTATTTATTAATAGAAGGCTATATTTTTTAGGAATATCCCTTGGTTTTATTATGCTTATTGTACAAGATACAACGTTGATTTTCTTATGCGATCGATTGTTTCTTGTTGGAGATGCAGTAGAGGGAGCTTGCTTTTTTTGAAAGTATTGCTTCTCAAGGATTAAAAAGATTAGTGATTATACTTAATCTTATTTGTATCTATGGTTGGATTTGGCTTTATTGTCATAGCGGATGAAAGGAGGGAAAAAGTGAATAAAAAATTTTATTTAATATGTCTAGGTTTGTCTATGTTTTGGTCAATTAGTAGCTTAGTATGTGTGCATTTTTATTATGGAGTAAATAGCCCCCAAGGACTGTTTTTAATCATGAGTATGATTATACCTGGAATAATTGGGCTCTACTGCTCCACCAAGGTTAGCCATCAAAAAATAAGAGGGATCTTACTTTTTACCAACTATCTATTTTTTACATATTTCAATTTTATGCAACTTATGGAAATTATAGGTTATTTACTTAACTTTTTACAAAACAAATAAACAAAAAACATCACTTTTATTTCAAAGGAGAAAAAAGATGCCGTCATTAAAATTAAAAAAAGCTACAATGCTAACATCGTTTTTGTTACTTAGTCCGATTGTTTTGACTAGTTTGTACTTCATTCCACGTATCAACAACTATCATTACGTCTTTTTTATATTCGTGATGATGAGTTGTTGGATCATCGGAGGGGTTAACTTGTTTTTATCCACAAAAATTGAATCCAAATTCTTAAAAAGAATCATTATTTTCCTTAACCTAATCTGTATTTTGGGCTGGCTTTTTTTTGGGGGGTGAAAAAAATGATACAAATTGAAAAGAAGAAAAATCATTTTATTTAATGTATCAGGTATATCTTTTAACAAAGATGGTGCTATTAATCCTCAATTATTTGTTTGCTACTTATATTCTTTCCTTACGCTTATTTTCTTCATGTGGATAGTCTTTAACTATGAGCAATCGACTGAACAAAAGCAAATGATAGAAAGACGATTCCAATTTTCTTTTTTTTAAAAGTGATT
This sequence comes from Enterococcus sp. AZ078, assembly GCF_051714985.1. Lineage (NCBI taxonomy): Bacteria > Bacillati > Bacillota > Bacilli > Lactobacillales > Enterococcaceae > Enterococcus > Enterococcus sp. AZ078. The sequence goes on along the minus strand of NZ_JBIOSW010000001.1, from coordinate 2,433,146 downwards.
AAATGGCTATACTGATACTTTGATAAATAAGGGATGAAATTTTCAAAAATATATCGTATAATGTAAAGCACTGAAAAGTTGCGACCTTCAACTCGTAGATGATTTCAGAAAATCTAATTGAAATGATGGTGATACCATGAAAGACAACAGCAAGACACGCGTTGTCGTTGGGATGAGTGGCGGTGTCGACTCATCTGTAACAGCACTTTTACTAAAGGAACAAGGCTACGACGTCATTGGGATCTTTATGAAAAACTGGGATGACACGGATGAAAATGGTGTATGTACAGCTACGGAAGATTATAAGGATGTAGCGAAAGTTGCTTCACAAATCGGGATTCCTTATTATTCTGTCAATTTTGAAAAAGAATATTGGGATCGTGTATTTGAATATTTCTTAGCTGAATACCGAGCAGGACGGACACCTAATCCAGATGTGATGTGTAATAAAGAAATCAAATTTAAAGCATTTTTAGATTATGCGATGGATCTAGGTGCTGAATACGTAGCGACTGGGCATTATGCGCAAGTAGTGCGTGACGAAAATGGCGTAGCACATATGCTTCGCGGTGTAGATAACAACAAAGATCAAACTTATTTCTTAAGCCAATTGTCACAAGAACAATTAGCGAAAACAATGTTCCCACTAGGTGGCATGGAAAAAACACAAGTACGTGAAATTGCGGAACGTGCAGGTTTAGCAACTGCTAAAAAGAAAGATTCCACTGGGATTTGTTTTATAGGCGAAAAGAATTTTAAACAATTTTTAAGTAATTATTTACCAGCTAAAAAAGGAAATATGGTGACACTTGATGGTGAAGTCAAAGGTCAACATGCTGGATTGATGTATTACACGATCGGTCAAAGACAAGGCCTAGGGATTGGTGGTGGCGGTGCATCACAAGAACCTTGGTTTGTAGTCGGAAAAGATCTTGCAACGAATACGTTATATGTAGGACAAGGATTTCATCATCCTGCCTTATATGCAACAAGCCTTGATGCGAGCGAAATCCATTTTACAACGAATGAACCAATGCCAAAGGAATTTAAATGTACAGCTAAATTCCGCTACCGCCAACAAGATGTGCCGGTAACGGTTCGGTTATTAGAAGGCGATCGTGCCGAAGTGATTTTTGATGAACCTGTACGGGCGATCACACCAGGTCAAGCTGTCGTCTTTTATGATGGAATGGAGTGTCTTGGTGGTGGCTTGATTGATCATGCCTACAATAAAGAAAAAGTCTTGCAATATGTGTAAATCTTGCTTGCGAACAGCTCTTTGAACAACTTTCTTTTGTTAGAAGAACAAGAAAAGAGTTAAGACAAGTTTAGTTCTGAGAAATAAGCCGAAGAATCCGAAAATAGTTTCGCCTATTTTTGGTATTCCTCGGTTTTTTTTGCTAGAGTGTCTTCTGAAATATCAGTAAGGGGTTTTTGAAGCAAAGAGTTTTCAGATTTTTGTCTAATAATTTTTTCTGAAGAAAACAGTGTCAGGCGACTTTTTCAACAGGCGGTTCTATCTATTTGAAAGCGTTATTTTTAAAAAGAGAGTATAATAAAATCGGAAACCGATCGTTTATCTCATTTACATGGCATCTAGGAGCGACGAGTGTTTCTTGGTTTGTTTGAGTATCGATGAATAGAAAGTAGTGAATCAAAAATATTGAAGAAAGCAAAAGGAGCGAAAAAGATGGAAATCACACATTTTGGACTGGAAGAATGGTTGAATAAGTGGGAAAAAGAAGCAGTATATGACCTTGCACAAAGTTCCATCGAAGCACTGACGTTAGAAGAACTGATTGGGTTAGACGGAACGACAGTTACTGATTTTTTTCAATCTTTGAGTAAAACGTCGTTGGATTATGGGTGGAGCGAGGGGACGGCAACTTTCAAAAAAGAAGTCGCTTCTTTGTATCAATCGCTTTCTTCAGAAAACATTATTCAAACCAATGGGGCGACTGGGGCGAACCTTTTGGCGCTGTATGGATTGATTGAACCAGGAGATCATGTGGTCTCCATGTTGCCAACCTATCAGCAATTGTATGACTTACCCAAATCTTTAGGTGCAACTGTTGATTTCGTACCACTCACAGAAGAAGAGGAATGGCGTTTTGATAGTGTGAAATTAGTTGATGTGATCCAACCAAATACTAAAATGATTTGTTTAAACAGTGCCAATAATCCAACAGGTACATTGTTGGATCGCCAAACATTGGAAGAAATTATCGAAATTGCCGAAAAAGTCGATGCGTATATTTTGATGGATGAGGTGTATGCCCCATTAGCAGGGGGAGATTTTGTCTCAATCGTGGATCTGTATGACAAGGGGATCACGACTAATTCATTGTCAAAGACTTATTCTGTTCCTGGTATACGCATCGGCTGGGTAGCAGCGAATCAAGAAATCATTGAGCGTTTAAGAAAATACCATACCTATTTAGTACTTAGCGGTGGTGTTTTGTCAGATGCATTAGCGGTTCACGCACTGAGGAATAAAGAAAAGATCCTTGCACGAAATAAAAAAATCGTTTCGGAGAATTTAGCCATCGTTGAAAAATGGCTGGCTGATGAACCAAATGTCCAATTAGTGTTGCCGAATCACGTGTCAACGTCATTCATTCGCTTGAACATAACAGAAGATGATGAGCAATTTTGTATTGATCTTCTGAGAGAAACTGGTGTCTTACTGGTCCCTGGTAGTGCCTATGGGGTGCCTCAGCATGCGCGCTTAGGGTATTGTTGCAGGAAAGAAACATTAGAAAAAGGGTTAGCCTTACTTTCAGAATATCTAAAAGAACGTGGAAATAACAAAGCTTGAGAAATTGAAGAGATCTCCAAACGTTAGATTTTTTGGTCTATCTTTTGGAGGTCTCTTTAATTTAAGGTGTGTTTTTATCAATTTTGTTAGGAATAAAATAATTATTTTGGATGTTGCCAAACACGCTCTTTTTTATTTTTTGTTCTTCAAATTTTTTATAATATAAGTGATAGAGAGGACTACTAAAATAATAACTAAAAATGTAAAAATAAGTCTAAAAGATAACACGAGTTTTATAATTAAATTCCCCATTTTAATTATTCTCCTTTTTATAAAAAAGCTTTATTTTACTACAAGAGAGCGTTTTCTTTGTATATTTTTTAATAAGTGTTATTATAACCTTGTGGAAAATAATATCATATACTATAGGAGGAATGCAAATGTTTTTTAGGAAGATGGTTGGATTAGGAATATTAAGTGTTACAGCTTTAACATGTTTTAATGGTGTTACTAATGTTCATGCTTCAGATATAATTTCATCACAAGCCAATGAACCATTAGAATTAAGTCTTGATAATGTTTATAATTTGGAACAAAAAACTTCAAGAATAAGCAAATATGTGTTTGAAACAAAAAATTATACTAATAACAGAACGACAAGCACATTTGAAAAGATTCAGGTAGATTTTACGGATGCAGTATTTTATGATGAAGAGGGAAATATAGTCAATAAAAATAGTGTAATAGAAAATATCGCAAAGGATATTGAAGACTCTCAAAATACAAATCAAAAACGTAGTACTTGGAGAGAAGGTGGAAGTTGGACTAGCGGATCTGGGTATTCTATTTGTAAAGGGACAGCTATTCATGGATTTTCATTTGGGTTTGAATTAGTTTTTAAAGCTGATTATACAAGTGTGCAAGGTGGATATGATCAAATTGATAGAATCTATGGTGTAAACTTTGCTGGTTTTGGCTCTTGGTCTCCGATTTCTAGTGGGATATTTAGAAAAAAAGAACAAGCAGGTTATTCAGCATATGGTGGAGTAAAAGGTGCCTTGTCTAGCAATGGGCTCACTAAGTCAATGTACCTTTATCTTCGAGTAGGTAATGATACTGCTTGGATTGACAGTAATATGTAAAATGATCATTCATTTATAACTTAGAAAATATAAAATTTATGAGTGTGGAACAATAATCCTTTCTCAAAAAGAAGATAAGTCTAATTTTGATTTATAACATCAAAATTAGACTTATCTTTCCTATTATTGACACCTTGTCCTTTATTTTCCAAATTTTATCAATCTAAATCGATATCAATCGTTGCTCCTTGTTTCCAAATGTAAATAAAAGCAATGGAACGCCAATTGAGCTTTTGGGGGTCTCTTCAATCTGGAATATGACGATAGTTCTTGTTTATCCAGATTGACTATTAGTAAGCGATCAATGTCCATGAGGTTGTGTGTGTTTGTCTGAAGAAAGGACAGGTGTATCGGATGTTTCTGATGAGTCAACAAGCTCATTGTCATGGATTTCTTGTGTGTTACGACGTACTAGTAAGAAGTTCACTAAAACAAGTAAAGAAGTGGAAAGAAAGACTCCTCGGTAACCAAACACGCTTGAAACGCTCGAACCAATCATTGGACCAACGACATTCCCAGTTGCTTGGAAGGATTGATTGTAGCTAAAAATCCGACCGGCGGCGTGATGTGGGGAATATTTGGTGATCAAAGCTTGGACAGCTGGAAGCAAACAAGCATCTGAAATACCGATCAAAAAACGCAACGCAGCCAGTTCCCAGACATTCGTGACAAAGGCCATTGGGATATAAACTAAAATTGCAAACCCTAAGCCAATAGCTAAAATACGTTCACTCCCGATTTTATCGCCTAAGCGACCAAAACGAGGAGCGGCGATCAATGTGGCAATTCCTGGGATCGAAGCAATGATCCCACTAATCAGTGTGACACTGCCATGTCCATTTAGTAATTGACGAATATATAAACTAATGATTGGGCTAATAGAATTATTCGAAGCTTGAATAATCATTGTTGTGACGAACATACCAATCACGACATGGGGATACTTCAATTCTTTGAATATTTGTTTGGCAGAAGCCATATTTTCTTTTTTAATAGGTACAAATGTTTCATGAACAAAGAAGAGACTCAATAAAAAGACGAGAAATAAAATGATTCCTGTGATGAAGAAAGTTGGACGATAACCAAATGCTGAGGCTGAAATCCCCCCAAGTAAAGGACCAAGCAATGTTCCTGTGACGGAACCAGTAGCCAATGTTCCTAGGACTTGACCACTTTTTTCTTTCGGCGTACCAGTAGCGACAAGGGCAGTGGCATTACTGATGTAACCAGAAAAGATCCCTTGTAACAACCGAAGTGCAACAAGTTGATATACACTGGTCACACAACCCATCAAGGCAATAACGACAGCCATCCCTAAGGAAGCACGCAAGAGCATCAATTTTCTGCCTTTCTGATCGGCTAATTTGCCCCACCAAGGAGAAATCAATGTGGTGACGAAGAACGTAGAAGAAAAGGTCAACCCACTCCAAAAATTCAATTGCGACGTACTATAGTTACCTAACGTATCTATGTATAGTGACATAAACGGCATGACTAAGCTAAACCCAATTCCTGCCATAAAAGTCCCAAACCATAAGACAAATAAGTTTTGTTCCCAAGTTTCTCTTTTCCTAAATAATTTTTCTTTGATGCGTGTGGTCACTGTTATGTCCTTCTTTCTGAAAATTTTCATTTACATTCGCTTATTATAAACTACAATGTGTAGTTTATCAATGGAAGCCTCTTTTTTAAGTTCGTTTTTCATGGTAAACTAAAGTTGTTAAGTAGTTAACATACGAGAGGAACAACGAAATGAAAAAAAGAAATCTATCTCAAGAAAAAATCATCGCTTGCTTTCGTGGACTAGCGGAAGAGATGGATGTTCAACAAGTCACTTTTCAACACCTGGCTAAGGCGCTAGACGTCAAGTCTCCTTCCCTCTATAATCATTTTAAAAATATGCGTGATGTAAAGACCGCATTGACTGCAAAATTATTACAAGAGTTAAACGAAGCGTTGCGTCGTTCTTTGGTTGGAAAAAGTGGGGCAGAGGCGCTGCGTGTCTATGCACAAGTCTATCAGTCTTTTGCTTTTGCGAACCAGGCCGTTTACGAGTTGCTGATCAGTGTCCCTCACACCAATGAGGAGATTTTGTTAGAAGGAATCTATGAAACGAACCAGATCATTCTACAATTATTTGATGCCTTTGACTTGACCCGAAAAGAAAAAACGCATCGCAGCAGAGAATTGCGAAGTATCATCCATGGCTATTTGTCTTTACGATTTTTAGGCTATTTCACAAAGGAAGCAACTGTGTCTCCTGAAGAGAGTTATTCTTGGATGATCAATGACTTTATTGCCACTTTACCAAGTAAATAAGTAGTACGTTTCTTTAAAATAGACAAATTCATAAAATGTCCCTTTTATAAGAGAAATTTCTTGCAACTTTCTTGAAAAGTGTCTAAGATGAGTCTAGTAAAATCGTAGAGAAGGAGCACGAGTATGTATCAAGTAGTGACAATGTTCGGAGATAATGAGCCTTGGTGGTTCTTTGAGAATTGGGAAGAGGATATCGAAGTAGAAGAAACATTTGATTCTTTTGAAGAAGCACAGGTTAATTATGAACAAAAATGGCTTGCAATCAAAAATAAATACGAATATATCCATGCAAAAAGCAACTTTCTAAGTGCCTTCTGGAATGACGGAGACGAGCGCTGGTGTGAAGAATGTGATGATGATCTTCAACAATATAAAGGGTTAGCCTTATTGAAAAATCATCAGCCAATCACTTTAGAAAGCAGAAAGGAATTTTATGAAACAACTAATTCTAGCGGAAAAACCAAGCGTTGCGAAAGACCTAAGCAAGGTGCTTGGTGCTAATCAAAAACACAAAAATTATTACGAAGGACCCAAGGTGATTGTTACTTGGGCCCTTGGTCATTTGTTAGGGCTGAAAATGCCTGAAGACCTCAATAAAGAATGGCAAAGTTGGCAAATGGAAACGTTGCCGATGATTCCTAAAAATTTAGGAATCAAACCACTGCCTAAAACAGGTCACCAATTAAAAACAATCAAGCAATTGGCGCAACGTAAAGATGTGTCAGAGGCTGTGATCGCTACGGATGCCGGAAGAGAAGGGGAATTGGTTGCTCGGTGGATCTTGGAATATGTCCGCTTCAATAAACCAGTGAAACGTCTTTGGATTTCTTCCCAAACAGATAAAGCAATCAAGACAGGATTCAAACAATTGAAGCCCGCAAAAGACTATGATGCACTTTATTATTCGGCGCTAGCTAGGGCAAAAGCTGACTGGTTAGTAGGATTGAACGTAACACGGGCGCTGACTGTGAAGTATCAAGATAATCTATCTGCTGGTCGAGTTCAAACTCCAACACTCGCATTGGTTAGAACACAAGAACGGAAAATTGAAACATTTAGACCACAAACCTATTTTTCAATTTTATTAGATGTGCAAAAACAACAAGCAAAGATGGTTCAAAAAAATCAGTTCGCATTGAAATCTCATGAAGAAGCTCAATCATTAGTGAAAGAGTTAGCTAAAAATAAAGGGACTGTGACAGCCATCCAAGAAAAAGTAAAAGTGGAGCCGGCACCATTACCTTATGATCTAACGGAGATCCAGCGAGAAGCAAACCAGCGTTATGGCTACTCTGCTAAAAAAACTTTGGGACTGGTCCAAAGTTTATATGAAACGCATAAAATCGTGACGTACCCTCGTACAGATAGCAAATATCTGACGAGTGACATGAAAAGTACGATGAAAGAACGTTTACAGGCAGTCAGCGATTTTTCACCAGAAGTGAAACAGTATTTAAAAAATGGGGCAGTTGTTCGACAAACAAAAGTCTTCCAAGACAGTAAAGTCACTGATCACCATGCGTTATTACCAACTGAAAATCGTCCACGCTATGAGAAACTTAGCAACGAAGAACAAAAAATCTATCAAATGATTGTTACTCGATTCTTAGGTTTATTCGCTGAGCCACACAAAATCAGTCAAACAAAAGTGACTGTGACATTTGGCAAAGAACAATTTGTATTCCATCAAAATCAAGTCCTTCAAGCTGGCTGGAAAGATGTCAGTCAAAAGGAGAGCAATGAAGTGGACTGGGTTGAGGGAATGCGTATCCAACCAGAATTTACGATCAAGAAAGAACTATCGGCACCGCCTAAGCCTTTGACAGAGGCGAGTTTACTAGGACTTATGGAAAAACATAGTTTAGGAACACCGGCAACTCGTGCTGAAATCATTGAAAAGTTGATCAAATCGGAATTGATGGAACGAACACCGCAAGGCTTGCAAGTCTCACCAAAAGGAAAGCAATTATTGGAATTAGTCAATCCTTCCTTAGTGACCCCTGATTTAACAGAAAGCTGGGAGAAAGACTTAGAAGCAATTGCAGCAGGTCAAAAACAAGCCAGCCAATTTTTAAGGGGCATTGAAAAAGAAACAAAACGATTGGTACAAGAAATCAAAACAAGTAAACAATCTTACCAAGATTTCTCGATCACACAGAAAAAATGTCCAGACTGCGGTTCCAATCTTAGAGAAAAAAATACTCGAGATGGCAAAATCTATGTCTGCACGAATCAAGATTGTCATTACCGTAGAAGAAAAGATCCAAAAGTCTCGAACCATCGTTGTCCACAATGTCATCGGAAAATGGAGATCATCGAAGGCAAAAATGGCGGTTATTTCCGTTGTAAATATGATGGGACGACCGAAAAAATGTTAGATAAAAAAGAACAAAAGAAAAAAATGACGAAGCACGAAGAACGTCGTTTATTGAAAAAGTACACGCAAGCAGAAGAACCGGAAGAAAGCCCACTTGCTGCAGCTTTAAAAGCAGCAATGAAGAAATAGCGTGTCGTTTGTTGAAAATCAGCAATGGTTTTTGAGACCACTATTGTATGTTAAAAAATGGTGATTGGTTTCAAGTGATTGCTGTTTATGTAACATGGTTTAGAGTGTGAAAGAAGCTTAGTCTGAGACATAAGTCATGAGGTTCCTCTTATAAATTGTTGTTTTTACGTACAATTTTTAGGAGGAACCTCATTTTTTGTATGTTGGGCTTTTTATCACAAATAGCCGTGCTTATAAATCTTCGTAGATAGGTGGATGTTCAAGGTATTCTAAAATCTTGATGAAATCTAAAAACGATAAGATCAATGTTGTTGTGTTGACATTTGGATGAAATCCTACGGTAGAGGTTTGATCAATGGCTGAGTCAATGACTATTTGAATCGCTTTTTCTTGATCATGCATCAATGCAAAAGGTGTAACAGTACCGGGAGCTACCCCTAATAAATCAAGGAGCTGTTCTTCTGAAAGAAAAGACAAACGCTTCTCATTCAGCTGTTCTGCAAGTTGTTTCAAATTTGCCTGCTTTTCATCAGGTAAGATAACAAGATAAATTTGTTTCCCTTTTTTTGCTTTTAATACGAGATTCTTCACTTGAGGTCCTGGTAGTGTAAATGGCAGATTTTTGACAGAAGTAATCGGTGGATGATCCACCTTTTGATAGGGAATGCCTAGTAAATCAAGTAATTGATAGGCTTCTTTTTCAGTAGCCAAAACCATCGATTGATCGCTTCCTTTCTTTTTCTTTCATTCATTATAAAAAAATAATTGACAAAAGAAAAATAATCGTGTAAATTACACGTAAGTTAAAATCAACGACATCGAAAAGAAGAGTAGCGATTAAATGTTTGAAGAGAGTCTCTGGCAGGTGGAAAGAGATAGCAGTTAATGGTGAAACACATCTTGGAGTCGATTTTCTGAAATACAGTAGGAAAATCCGGGAAGCCCGTTACAGCTGCGGTCATTGCTTGATGACCAGATAAGGTTAGTTTCCGTGAGGGACTAGCAAAAAAAGGTGGAACCACGTAATTTACGTCCTTTGGTCATTTGACCGAAGGACGTTTTTTTTTATTTTCGTGTGAAGTAAATGTCCAACAACAATTACTTTTGTTTTACCTCATTTTCTGGAATGACTGCGTGAGGTTTCTTTTGTGAAAAAGAAACAAACAGAGGTGGGAACACGTGTGATGCGTCCTCTTGACGAGAGTCAAGGGGATTTTTTTATTTAAAAGGAGGAAGAAAGAAATGAATTATTTGCTGGAAGTCATGCCACAACTATTAGTAGGGGCTCTTACAACGTTGAAATTATTTATTTTTACCTTGATTGGTTCATTGCCATTAGGGATCATTTTAGCATTAGGGTTGTCTTTACATTTTAAACCAATTCGTTATATCTTGCAGACCTATGTCTGGGTCATGCGTGGTACACCGTTATTACTACAATTGATTTTTGTTTTTTATGGATTGCCAACGATCGGGATCGTCTTTGACCGTTTTGAGGCAGCATTATTGGCTTTTGTTTTAAATTATGCCGCTTATTTTGCTGAGATTTTTCGTGGGGGGATTCAATCGATTCCCCAAGGACAATATGAAGCTGCGCAAGTGTTACAGTTGAGTCCTTTTCAAACCGTCACAAAAATCATTATCCCACAAGTGACAAAAATCGTTTTACCATCGGTTGGGAACGAAGTGATTAACTTAGTGAAAGACTCTTCATTGATCTATATCTTAGGACTAGGAGACGTTATGCGAGCAGGGAAGATTGCGATGGAACGTGATGCAACATTGCTACCATTACTAGGTGTGGCTTTCATCTACCTGGCACTAACCGGTATCTTAACGATCATCATGAAACAAGTAGAAGGAAAATTAAACTATTATCGCTAGGAGGAATGGACATGATTGAATTAAAGAAAGTAAGTAAAGCATTTGGAGAAAAGAAAGTAATCAACGCGTTAGATCTAGTCATTCCAGATGGTCAAACCATGGCGATCGTCGGTCCTTCTGGTGGAGGGAAAACGACACTTTTGAGAATCTTAGCAGGATTGGAAAAAGCAGACAGTGGGGAATTTTATCTGGATGGTGTAGCCTTTGACCCATTTGAATTGAAAACGAAAGAGCAAGTCGTAGGTGTTGTTTTCCAAGATTTTCAACTGTTTCCACACTTAAGTATTTTTGACAATATCACTTTAGCGCCTAAAATGGTGTTAAAGCAATCGAAAGAAACGTATACGAAAAAAGCACAGGAATTAGCCGATTCACTTGGCATCAGTGATTTACTTAACAATTATCCTTATCAATTATCTGGCGGTCAAAAACAACGGGTAGCGATCGCACGTGCCTTGGCAATGAATCCTCGAGTTCTTGCTTATGATGAACCGACAAGTGCCTTAGACCCTGAGCTGCGACAACAAGTAGAAAACTTGATCGTCTCATTGAAGGCAGAAGGTGTGACACAAATCATCGTAACCCATGATTTGGTGTTTGCGGAAAATGTGGGAGATCAACTCGTGAAGGTCATCCCAAACAAGTAAGAAGGAGGGACACTTGATGAAAAAAATCAGTTTGCTACTTGCGATAGTTGCAGGGATCGTCTTTCTTTCTGGTTGTAGGAATGAAAAGACAGATAAAGACAATTGGTCAACGATTCAATCAGAAAAAAAGATCATCATCGGGTTAGATGACACCTTTGTACCGATGGGGTTTCGTGATAAAGAAGGAAAACTAACAGGTTTTGATATTGACCTTGCTAGAGCAGTTTTTAGAGAATATGACATCAAAGTCGTTTTCCAACCCATTGACTGGTCCATGAAAGAGTTTGAATTGAATAATGGGACGATTGATCTCATTTGGAATGGGTATACTAAAACAGCTGAAAGAGCAAAAAAAGTCCAATTTTCAAAACCTTATATGCAAAACGAACAAGTCCTGATCACTACGAAAAAATCAGGGATCACCAGCTTTGCTCAAATGAAGGACAAAATCCTAGGAGCTCAAAATGGTTCTTCTGGTTATGATGCCTTTATCAAACAACCAAAAATATTAAAAGATATTGTAAAAAATCAGGATGCTGTTTTATATGATAGCTTTAATGAAGCATTGATCGATTTGAAGAGTGGACGGATCGATGGGTTATTGATGGATAAAGTATATGCTGGTTATTACTTGAAGCAAAAAAATGAGTTGGATCAGTTCAATATGATCAAAGGGGATTATCAAAGCGAAGATTTTGTCGTGGGTGCCCGAAAGAAAGACAAGGAATTAGTGAAGAAAATCAATGAAGGGATTGCGGAATTAGAAAAAACAGGAGAATTCCAACAAATCTCAGACAAATGGTTTGGTGAAGACGTGACACCCGTTCAGAAGTAAACAGGCAATCTAACATCATTGAGTGTCTTAAAAAGAAGCGTGGTAATTTGAGTGTCTCTCAGTTCACACGATAAAACCTATGAAATTAACCTGCGCCAAATGAATAAGCAAGAATTTTTGAAACACATATTTTAAAAAATTCTTGCTTATTTTTTGTCTGAAAAATTCCAATGATCATAAAATTGTTCAATGATTGATTTCTCCTTTTGTATTGAAAGGGGTTTCGTGTTATCCTTTTTTAGTAAGGATTGAAGCAAGAAAGGAAGAGATTGATGGAACACCAAAAATTAACTGAATTTCCCCAAGATTTTCTTTGGGGATCAGCCTCAGCGGCTTATCAAGTTGAAGGAGCCTGGCAAGAAGACGGCAAAGGAGAATCGGTCTGGGATCGTTTTGTCCGTATTCCAGGGAAAACTTTTAAAGGAACAAACGGCGATCTAGCGGTTGATCACTATCATCGCTTTAAAGAAGATATTGCTTTAATGAAAGAACAAGGATTGAAAGCGTATCGTTTTTCAGTTGCTTGGACTCGCATTTTTCCTAATGGTCGTGGGGAAATCAATCAAGCAGGGTTAGCTTTTTATGAAGAGCTGATCGATGAGTTGATTGAAAACGGGATTGAACCAATGTTGACATTGTATCATTGGGATCTTCCACAAGCCTTGCAAGATGAGTATGCAGGTTGGGAATCACGCCAAATCATTGAAGATTTCACTAATTACGCTGAAACATTATTTAATGCTTTTCGAGGAAAAGTCCATTATTGGATCAGCTTGAATGAACAAAATATTTTTACTTCACTAGGCTATTTATTAGCTGCTCATCCACCAGGTGTTACTGATCCGAAACGGATGTATCAAGTGAACCATATTGCTAACTTAGCAAATGCAGCAGTGATCAATAAGTTTCATGAATTAGGAATGCCAGGTAAAATCGGTCCAAGTTTTGCTTACACACCTAATTATCCGATCAACAGCGATCCTAAAAATATTTTAGCTGCAGAAAATGCGGAAGATTTGATGGCTCATTACTGGATGGATGTCTACATGTGGGGCAAGTACCCGATTGCCGCTATGAAATTTTTAGAAGAACGTGGCTGGGCACCTGAGATGGTTGAAGGAGACGCAGAACTGCTTGAATCGGCTAAACCAGACTTCTTGGGGATCAACTATTATCAAACAGCGACTAATGCCTTTAATCCGTTGGATGGTGTAGGAGCTGGCAAAATGAATACCACTGGGAAAAAAGGATCTTCTGAAGAAACAGGCGTCCCAGGGATGTACAAAAAAGTCGACAATCCTTTCGTTGAACGTACGAATTGGGATTGGGAGATCGACCCAGAAGGATTGAGAATCGCTTTAAGACGGATTACGAGTCGCTACCGGATGCCTGTATTGATTACTGAAAATGGTTTAGGGGAATACGATGAATTGACAGAGGACAAAAAGATCCACGATGAGTATCGTATCGCTTACCTTTCAAGTCATGTCAAAGCGATTAAAGAAGCGATCTCAGATGGTGCTGAAGTCCTTGGCTATTGTACGTGGTCTTACACTGATCTGTTAAGTTGGTTGAATGGCTACCAAAAACGCTATGGATTTGTTTATGTCGATCAAGATGAAACTCAAGCAGGATCATTGGATCGCTACAAGAAAGATAGTTACTATTGGTACCAACAAGTGATCAAAGAAAATGGCTCAACGATCTGACCTTTTTGATAGTAAACGTTCAGGGAAATAAAGCGTGATCGTTTTTTTCTAAAAATAGAAGCAGTGAGGATAAAACTTTCCAGCTTCATTGAGTTCACAGAATGAACCAAATGAATTGAATGAACCGAAATTCCCAAAAACTTTCTTGGTTTTTGTGGAATTTCGGTTTTTTTATCATAGTTTCTCGATAGGGGTGCAGGATCTAGCCATTGGTTATTTGAAAAAGTTTCTTAAAGTATTTGGTATAAATACAGGGTTCGAAAAGAAAAACTTTAAACTTAGAAACAAAACTTTTGTTCCCTCGCTTTTTTTTGTATAATGGAACTTGATGAAATGAGGGATAAAAATGGCAAAGAAAAAACGTCCTGCAAAGAAAAAGAAAAAGACGAAAAAGCAACAACAGCAGCAGGAACAACTTCTTGCGATCAGTATCGGATTTGCATTGATCTTATTTGCCGTATTTGGCTTTTTAAAACTAGGTTTTTTAGGTATTTTAGTGGCAAATGGTTTTCGGATCATTGCAGGGAACACTTATCAGCTTCTCTGTATATTATTAGCTATTTTAGGTTTTTGGGTCGTTGTAAAAAATACCGATTTTAAAATCGGAAAAAGCCGTCGGTGGTTTGGAGGCATTCTTTTTTACTTAGGAATTCTTCTCTTTTTACATGCCCATCTATTCGGAAAACTCCATAGTGGCGAACCAAACATTCTAGGAACCACTTGGGATCTGTTAGCAAGTGACATCCAGCATGCTCGAGTCAGCAGTAATGTTGGTGGTGGGATGGTTGGAGCAGCACTCTATAATTTTACGTATTTCTTGATTGCTCAACCTGGTAGTTACTTTGTTGCCATTTTATTATTAATAAGTGGTGCAATTTTATTTAGCAATATCGAAGGCTATCAATTAGTCAATAGCTTGCAAGTGATGGGAGAACGAATGCAAGAACTGCTGGAAGGAGATCCTGCAAAGCAAGCGAAGAAACAAGCGGCGAAAGAAGAACGGCAAAAGCAACGAGCGAAAGCACGAGAAGAGAAAAAATTAGCAGCAAAAGAAGCGGCAGAAGCTGAGATTGCTGAGCTGGAAAAACGTCGTTCCGCTGAACAACAAGCAAAGTCTGCGCCTTCTTATGAAAAAATAGCAGATGATGAACCCGAACAACTCAGTTTTGTACCGATCGATAGTTTTCAAGGAACTGTCCCATCTGCGACAATGGATATGCCAAAAGCAGAGCCAACGGTCACAACGCCTACTGCATCTGAACCGTTAGAAGCAGAGAGCTTAGAAGATGATGGGACAGCATTAGAATTTGAAATCGAAGCAGAGCAGGAAAATCAAGATTATGAATTACCGTCAATCGATTTACTCGATTCAGTAAAAACGACGGATCAAAGTGACGAGTATAAAAAAATCGAGAAAAATATCGGAGTCTTGGAACAAACTTTTCAAAGTTTTGGCGTAGATGCGAAAGTTGTTAAAGCAAGTTTAGGACCCTCTGTGACAAAATTTGAAGTCCAACCAGCAGTGGGTGTCAAAGTAAGTAAAATCGTCAGTTTAACGGATGACATTGCATTAGCATTAGCGGCTAAAGATGTTCGGATGGAAGCACCGATCCCAGGTAAATCATTGATCGGAATCGAAGTACCGAATAGCAAGATCAGCATGGTGTCATTTAGAGAAATCATCGAAGCGCAACCCAATCATCCAGATAAACTGTTAGAAGTGCCATTAGGAAGAGATGTTTCTGGGCGAGTCCAAACCGCAGACCTTTCTAAAATGCCTCACTTATTAGTAGCCGGATCGACAGGTAGTGGGAAATCGGTAGCTATCAATGGAATCATTACCAGCATTTTGATGCGAGCAAAACCCCATGAAGTCAAATTGATGATGATCGACCCCAAAATGGTGGAATTGAACATGTACAATGGGATTCCTCATCTTTTGACGCCAGTTGTGACTAACCCGAGAAAAGCTGCTCAAGCGTTGCAGAAAGTCGTTCAAGAAATGGAAGAACGTTATGAAAAATTCGCTGCTACTGGTGTTAGAAATATTACTGGTTATAATGAATTTGTCCAACAAAAAAACTTGGAAAATGGAACGAAACATCCTACCTTGCCATTTATCGTGGTGATCGTGGATGAATTAGCTGACTTGATGATGGTTGCCAGCAATGAAGTCGAAGATGCTATTATTCGTTTGGCACAAATGGCACGGGCAGCGGGAATCCATATGATTTTAGCGACCCAACGTCCAAGTGTGGATGTTATCACAGGGATCATCAAAGCAAATGTTCCTTCTCGTATGGCATTTGCAGTCTCTAGTGGAACGGACTCACGTACGATCATTGACTCCAATGGTGCGGAAAAGCTTCTCGGACGTGGGGATATGCTCTTCTTGCCAATGGGTGAAAACAAACCGATACGGGTTCAAGGTGCGTTTATTTCTGACCACGAAGTAGAACGAGTGGTCAACTTTGTAACAGATCAACAAGAAGCACATTATGAAGAAAAAATGATGCCTTCTGATGAAGTAGAATCAGGCGGTACCGCAGAACAACCACAAGATGAATTATTTGAAGAAGCTAAAGCACTTGTCATTGAAATGCAGACAGCAAGTATTTCATTATTGCAAAGAAGATTTAGAATTGGTTATAATCGGGCAGCACGCTTAGTCGATGAATTAGAAGCACATGGCGTAGTAGGACCTTCAGAAGGAAGTAAGCCAAGAAAAGTCTTCATTGAGCAAGTCGAAGAACCAATGGATATGATGCCAACGGATCACGAAACATAGAAAAAGTGCGTATGTGCTTGTCAGTTCTAACAATGAAACCGAAGAAACGCCAAATGTAATTTTGGGTGTTCTTCGGTTTTTTTATGAGATTGATCACTTATTCATAAAAATCAAAAAAACGATAGCTAAAAAAGGAGGAGCATTCATAAACAGCCTAAGATTTGGTATCTTTGTTTTGTGAACTATTGCATTAGTTGTGAGAATCAGTTATAGTATGTAGCGATACTTTGAAAAAAAGAGGGAAACGATTTTGGAAAAACAATCCATTTATGGTTTAACAATCGAAGAATTAACCAATTGGTTTTTAGAAAACGGCGAAAAAAAATTCCGTGCCGCCCAAGTGTGGGAATGGCTTTATCAAAAGCGTGTCAAAGACTTCTCCGAAATGACCAACTTGTCAAAAAACTTGATAACAAAGTTAACGGATCAGTTTGTGATCAATCCGTTAAAACAAATAGTGGTTCAAGAAGCAACGGATGGCACAGTCAAATATCTATTTGAATTACCAGATAAAAATATGATCGAAACAGTCTTGATGAGACAAGAATATGGATTATCTGTATGTGTGACGACACAAGTCGGCTGTAATATTGGTTGTACTTTTTGTGCAAGTGGTCTGTTAAAAAAGAATCGAGATTTGACAGCTGGAGAAATCGTGGCACAGATCATGATGGTTCAACACTATTTTGATGAACGACAAGAAGGAGAAAGAGTGTCCCATGTGGTTGTGATGGGCATTGGCGAACCGTTCGACAATTATGATAATGTCATGAACTTCTTACACATCATCAATGATGCCAAAGGGTTGGCAATTGGCGCACGACACATTACTGTTTCAACAAGTGGTTTGGCAAATAAGATCAAAGAATTTGCTGATAATGGGTTGCAAGTCAATTTAGCGATCTCATTACATGCACCAAATAACGATATTCGGACCTCCATCATGCGGATCAATCGGAGTTTCCCAATTGAAAAATTGATGGCTGCAGTAGATGAATATCTTGAAAAAACCAATCGACGAATCACGTTTGAATACATCATGTTGAATCAAGTCAATGATCGTCCGGAGCATGCACAACAATTAGCGGATCTACTAAAAGACAAAAAGAAATTAACGTATGTGAATTTGATCCCTTATAATCCAGTCAGTGAACATGACCAATACTCTCGAAGTCCTAAAGCAGATGTGCTGAAATTTTATGATGTATTGAAAAAGAATGGTATCAATTGCGTGATCCGTAAAGAACACGGTACAGATATCGACGCTGCGTGTGGTCAATTACGGAGTAAACAAATGAAAAAAGAAAAAGCAACGACTAAATAGCATTAGCTAATATCCAACATCCATGGAGAAGAAACAACAAAGACGACAAAGCCTTATGCTTTGTCGTCTTTTGCTGAGTTTTCTTAGAACCTCAATTTACTGTTTGTTCTTGCGGTTCATCCCAATGCCATACAATATACATGAGAGAACAAAACAGGATAATGCATACAGAATATCTTTTGTCACGTTCAAGACAGCAAGACTTGAGATGATTGATAATGATAAAAATAGTAACAGTTTCCGATCCTTCATAAGACTCCTCTATTATTTAGTAATTCTGCATACATTCTGATGCGTATAATCATTGAATCCTTTTTTATGCAAGTGAGGGGATTGAATGGAAACTAATGTTCCTAATCTGTCCCATTCGTTAGTGATTCGTTGCATGATTGTTTGTAAAGGGGTGTTATTGATCCTAATCATAATACTATTTATTTAGCCATGGATGAAAAAGCTATTTGTTAACGATTGGAGTCTATTAGTAAATTAATAATTTTTATAAGAAATGATAGTTCATCAATTTATTCTTGAAATGTCAGTTAGCACAGCTGTTTCAAAAAATTCTTTCTTATTGTCATCGGAGCTACCCGATGTTTTTACGACCTCTGATTCACGGCGTTCAAAGAGCTGCCCTTCGGTATTAAGTCAAAAAATCTCAAAACATGAAAAGCTGTTTCGAGATTTTCATCCTTAATACTCAGGGTAAACCGCTCTTTTCACGACCTTAAGCATAAACTTTTCTTTTTTCTTTCTAGTACTGCTAAAATAGGCAGAAAAGGGAGGGATAGCGATGATTATCAGTGAGTTTGATCGTGAGAATATTGTCTTGCGAGATCAGCTTGCAGATCTTTTAAGATTGACTTGGCCTGATGAGTATGGGACAGAGCCGATGAAAGAAGTCGAACAGTTGATGGCTCCAGAACGGATTGCTGTATCGGCGATTGAAGGGGAGGAATTGGTCGGTTTTGTTGGAGCGATCCCTCAATATGGCAAAACAGGGTGGGAGTTACATCCTTTGGTAGTAGCAAGCACACATCGCAAACAACAAATCGGGACACGATTGGTTTCCTACCTGGAAAAAGAAGTCTCTTCATATGGTGGCCTGGTCATCTATCTAGGGACAGATGATGTTGAAGGACAAACAAATTTAGTTGAAACGGATTTATTTGAAGATACCTTTGCAAAGTTACAAGAAATCAAAAATATCAATCATCATCCCTATACATTTTATGAGAAACTTGGCTATCAGATCATCGGTGTGATCCCAGATGCGAATGGGTGGAACCAGCCTGATATTTGGTTAGCAAAACGAGTGGCCAAAAAGGAGCCAACGGAATAAATTAAGACACTAATATTAGAGAAATGAACGATCCATTTTGTTCTCTAGTATTAGTGTTTTTTTGTTAGAATAAAAAATTATAATCTTTTTATGAGCTAAATCCGAACATTATAGCTGTTTTTACGATTTCTTTTTTTTTGATGAAAATTATTTTATTTTTTTATCAAGTAGAAATAAAACCTTATAAAATAAGTGTATTTTCAGAAAAGAACAATAAATATTTCACTATAATGACATTATTTTAAAAAAAACCGAGAAAAAAGTATTGCTTTTTTAATAATTATTCATTAAAATCTTAAACAACTCAGAAAAAACTAATTATTCTGAAAATTTCGACAAAAGGGGTACGGGAAATGAAAAAGAAATGGGCATTTAGTGTTGTAGCCTTGAGTGGGCTGGTACTTGCAGGCTGTTATGGCGGAAGTGCAAATACAAAAAGTAGTAATTCAGCGAGTGGCAACTCTACAGATGGAGGCGGAGTATTCAATTTAGTCGTACCTCAAGAAATGCCAACAGCAGATTTATCGTTAGCAACGGATACAATTAGTTTCACTGCATTAAATAATGTGTATGAGGGAATCTATCGTTTAGATAAGGATAGTAAACCACAACCAGCAGGAGCGAGTGAACTGGCAGAAGTTAGTGAAGATGGGTTGACTTACAAGATCAAATTGCGTGAAGACGCTAAATGGTCCAATGGTGATCCAGTAGTTGCGGCTGATTATGTTTATGGTTGGCAACGTACAGTGGATGCTGCCACAGCTTCTGAATATGCGTATCTTTTTGCTCCAGTAGCGAATGCAGAAGAAATCACAGCAGGCAAAAAAGATAAATCAGAATTAGGAATCAAAGCAGTAGGCGATCATGAATTAGAAATCACATTAACGAAACAAACGCCATACTTCCAATATTTACTTGCTTTCCCATCATTCTTCCCGCAAAAACAATCAGTGGTGGAAGAAAACGGTGATGCTTACGCTTCAGCAAGTGATAAAGCAGTATACAATGGACCGTTTACCTTAACAGATTTTGACGGACCAGGGACAGATACTGAATGGTCATACAAGAAAAATGATAATTATTGGGATAAAGATGCAGTGAAGTTATCTGAAATCAAAGTTAGCGTGGTCAAAGAATCTTCTACAGCGTTGAATCTCTTTAAAGACGGACAAGCAGATGACGTCATCCTTTCAGGGGAACTCGCTCAACAAAATGCGAATGATCCAGCATATACGTCAGTCAAAGAAGCACGTACAAGCTATATTGAGTTGAACCAACGTGAAGCTGATTCACCATTTAAAAATGTCAACTTAAGAAAAGCTATTTCATACTCAATCAATCGTGATGCGCTAGTGAAACAAGTTCTAGGAGATGGTTCGGTTGTATCGACTGGCTTGATCCCAGCGGACATGTCTAAAAATCCAGAAACAAATGAAGATTTTGCGAAAGAAGCAGGCAAACTTGTTTCTTACGATAAAGACAAAGCAAAAGAATATTGGGAAAAAGCGAAAAAAGAACTTGGCATTGATTCCCTTGAATTCAATTTGATGGCTTCAGATGATGATGCATCGAAAAAAGTGATCGAGTATATCCAAAACTCAATCCAAGAAAATTTAGATGGCGTAAAAGTTAAACCAACACCAGTCCCATTCTCTGTTCGTTTAGACCGTTCATCTTCAGGTGATTTTGATACTGTATTAGGCGGTTGGGCAGCAGACTATGCTGATCCAAGCAGCTTTACGGACCTATTTGTTGCAGGTAACTCTTATAACCGTGGGCAATGGAGTAATGCGGACTACGACAAAGTAGTAGATGACTCAGGGAATAAAGATGCCGGCGATGAGCAAGCACGTTGGGCGGATCTACAAGAAGCAACTAAAATCATGGCAGACGATATGGGTGTGATCCCAGTTTACCAAAAAGCAGAAGGACACTTAGTCAATGAAAAAATCAAAGGAATTGTCCACCACGCTGCAGGAGCTTCATGGGATTACAAATGGACTTATGTAGAAGAATAGGCAAACATTAAGACAAAAAAAGCGGACTAGAGATTAAGGCAGTTGTCTTAATCTCTCTCCACTTTTTAAAGGTTACGTATCATAGAAACGAAAAAATCACCAGCACGATAGAAAGAGCAAGCAAGATTCCGGCAATGATCAGCCAAAAGGTATACATACCATAGCTGGCAGACGAGAGTGAAGAAAATTCTGGTTTTTTCTTGCGGTTTCTTGTTCGGGCTAAATAGATCGATCGTTGAAAATGATCAAAGAAACCCGAGGAAAAAACCCATAAAAATCCGCCGATAATCAAAAACGGCATCGCACATAAAAATAAATCATTTGATAATTGAGTGAGTGTTAGTTGATGATTCAAACTATTTTTTACAATAATCAGGAGAATCAAGACACCAGCAATCAGGTAGGGAAGAGACTTCTTTTTCATCAGTTTGCTCCTTTATCTTTGGTTCATTCATTAATAATGTAGCGAAACATTTGTCAGAAGTCAAAAGCTAGGGGGAAACATTAGTGAATAGTTATCTAAAATATGTATTGAAACGTGTCTTCTTTATGGCCATTACGCTTTGGTTGATTGCCACAATCACGTTCTTCTTAATGCAATTATTACCAGGCACACCTTATACCAACCAAGAGCGTTTGAGTCCTGAAACGATCGCTATGTTGAATCAACAAGTTGGACTGGATAAACCTGTGATCGTCCAATATGGTATTGACTTATCAAATTTACTTCAAGGAGATTTCGGTATCTCTTTCCAATTTAAAAATCAGCCTGTTGCTCATTTATTAGCTGGTAGAGTAGGTCCTTCATTACAACTAGGACTACAAGCGATTATTTTTGGAACAGTGATCGGTACAATCTTAGGAACGATTTCAGCAATGAAGCAAAACACTTGGGCAGACACTTCTTCCACGTTGGTTGCTATTTTGGGTCGCTCGATCCCTAACTTTGTTTTTGCAGTCTTATTACAATATATTTTTGCGATCCGCTTGCATGTACTGCCGATTGCTAAGTGGGACGGCTTCATTTATACGATCCTTCCAACCATTGCATTAGCTATGTCACCTTTAGCCGATTCAGCTCGTTTTATCCGAACAGAAATGGTCGAAGTATTACACAGCGATTATGTGGAATTAGCGAGAGCCAAAGGATTAAGCCGTTGGGAGATCGCCTTTAAACATGGTCTTCGTAATAGTTTGATCCCGTTAATGACATTGTTAGGACCGTTAGCAGTTGCTTTGATGACTGGTTCGTTAGTAGTCGAAAATATTTTTGCCATCCCCGGTATTGGTGAGCAATTCGTTAAATCGATCACGACGAATGATTATCCAACGATCATGGCAGTAACGATCCTTTACTCATTTATGTTGATCTTTGTGATTTTAGTCGTTGACCTGCTGTATGGTTTAGTTGATCCAAGAATCCGTGTTTCAGAAGGGAGTCGAAGCTAGATGGAACTGATACCAAAACGTTATGAAACAATAGCAGATATTCCTGCAGATAAATTTCTTCCGCTACAAAAAAACACTGAAGAAGAACGAGAACAAATTGCAGCTCCATCGCTAAATTTCATTCAAGATTCTTGGCGACGTTTAAAGAAAAACAAAGCCGCAGTCGTTTCGATGATTTTACTATCAGTGATCATTTTGATCTCGATCGTTACGATCTTTGTTTCGCCACACAACCCAACGGCACAAAATATTGATTACATCAATCTACCCCCACGTATTCCAGGGTTAAATATCGATGGATTGAATGGAAAAGCGATGGTTGGTGGTGAGTTAGTCGATAAATATGCCCAAGCAAATGTTCCAGCAAATGTGAATTTCTTTTTAGGAACGGATGGTCTAGGACGTGATGTATTAAGTCGGCTATTCATGGGAACACGAATTTCCTTACTGATCGCTTTTATTGCTGCATTATTAGATGTGACGATCGGTGTTGCTTATGGGCTGATTTCTGGTCTGCTAGGCGGACGAATCGACAACGGAATGCAACGTTTCTTAGAGATCTTATCTGGGATTCCTAATCTGGTAGTCATGATTTTAATGTTGGTTGTTTTTGAACCAGGTATTTTTTCCATCGTGGCAGCAATGGCGATCACGAACTGGATTCCGATGGCTCGTATCGTTCGAGCGCAAACCCTGAAACTGAAAGATCAAGAATATGTGTTAGCTGGTATGACATTAGGTGAATCGAAATTGAAAATTGCCTTCAAACATATTTTACCGAACATTTCCAGTGTAATCATCATTCAAATGATGTTTAGTATTCCATCGGCAATTTTCTTTGAAGCCTTTTTAAGTTTCATTGGATTGGGGCTAACGCCACCATCTGCTTCATTGGGAACAATGCTGAGTGATGGCTATAAAACTTTCTTGTACCTGCCATATCTATTATGGATCCCTGCGGCAACGTTATCTGTTATCATGATCGGCTTCAATTTACTAGCGGACGGATTACGTGATGCCTTTGACCCTAAAATGAAAGAGTGAGGAATATGACAAAAGTTCTTGAAGTTAAAAATTTGCAAATCTCATTTGATACGTACGCTGGGAAAGTCCGAGCGATCCGTGGTGTCAATTTTCATTTAAACAAAGGCGAGACTCTAGCAATTGTTGGAGAATCTGGTAGTGGGAAATCAGTCACTACCAGAAGTATCATGAGATTGTTATCAAGTAATGCTACGATCGATTCGGGCGAGATTTTATTCAAAGGAAAAAATATTGTCGATCAATCAGAAAAAGCCATGCAAAAAATTCGTGGGAAAGAAATCGCAATGATTTTCCAAGATCCAATGACTTCTCTCGATCCTACGATGACGATTGGGAAACAAGTGGCTGAATCCTTGCGAAAACACAATAAAGTTTCGAAAAAAGAAGGACAAAAAGCAGCATTGGAATTACTAAACTTAGTCGGGATTCCTGAGGCTGAAAAACGGATCAACAGTTATCCTCACCAATTTTCAGGAGGACAACGGCAACGGATCGTTATTGCGATTGCGTTGATCTGCTACCCGGAGATCTTGATCGCTGATGAACCAACAACTGCATTAGATGTTACGATTCAAGCCCAGATTTTAGAACTGCTAAAAGAAATCCAAACGAAAATCGATACCTCGATTATCTTCATCACACATGACTTAGGTGTAGTAGCAAATGTAGCGGATCGGGTAGCGGTGATGTATGGCGGAAAGATCATTGAAGTCGGTACCTCGGAAGAAATTTTTTATCATCCGCAACATCCTTACACTTGGGGCTTGTTAGGTTCGATGCCGACCTTAGATAGTGCAAATGAACGGCTTTATGCGATCCCGGGTTCACCACCTGATTTATTGAACCCACCTAAAGGCGATGCCTTTTATCCACGGAATGAATATGCCTTGCAGATTGATGCAGAAGAAGAACCACCATTTTTTGAATTATCAAAAACACATCAAGCAGCAACTTGGCTTTTAGCACCTCAAGCACCAAAAGTAGAGCCACCTGAAGAAATCAAACGTCGTTGGGCGATTTTTGAAGAAAAGCAAAAAGCGAATGGAGGGATGACGAATGCCAAAAAAACTGCTAGAGGTTAATGGTTTAAAACAATATTTCAATATTGGGAAGAAAAATGAAGTTCACGCAGTCAATGATATTAGCTTTCATATTTATGAAGGGGAAACCTTTGGCTTAGTTGGTGAATCAGGTAGTGGTAAATCAACCACTGGGCGGACAGTCATTCGCTTAAATGAACCGACCGATGGCGAGATTTTCTTTGATGGAAAAGATGTCACCAAGCTAAAAGGAAAACAAGAAATGGCTAAGTTTCGCCGTGAGGTTCAGATGATCTTCCAAGACCCTTATGCATCATTGAATCCCCGAATGAAAGTTCGTGACATCATTGCAGAAGGGATCGATGTCAATGGATTGGTCAAGTCTCCTGAAGAACGTTCAGAAAAAGTAGATGAGCTTCTTCGAACGGTAGGATTGAATCCGAGCCATGGTACACGTTACCCTCATGAATTTTCAGGAGGACAACGACAACGGATCGGTATTGCACGTGCCTTAGCAGTTAATCCTCGTTTTATTATTTGTGATGAGCCGATTTCGGCTTTAGACGTATCGATTCAAGCGCAAGTGGTCAATTTATTACAGGATCTGCAAAAACAACAACAACTAACGTACTTATTCATTGCTCATGATTTATCTATGGTCAAACATATCAGTGATCGGATCGGTGTCATGCACAACGGTCGTTTATTGGAAATGGGAACAAGTGATGAGATTTACCATCATGGCGTTCATCCTTATACGGAAAGTTTATTATCTGCAATTCCACTACCAGATCCCGATCATGAAAGACAGCGGAAAAGAATCAAGTATCAACCAGAACCAGAAGATGGGCAAAAACGGACATTAAGAGAAATTGCCCCAGAGCATTTTGTCTATGCGACAGAGCAAGAAGTGGCTTATTACGCAAAAAAATTGAAACGGCAAAAAGAAGCGAGCTTACTTGTGACGTCTTAGGAGGTAAGTGCTGATGCTAAAAGCCTTTAAATTCCGAATTTATCCCACGGCTTCACAAAAGCAATGGTTTGTTCAAAATTTTGGCTGTGTTCGTTTTACGTATAACCACTTACTAAAAGCCCGTCAGGAAAGCTACGCTAAAACAGGTGTCATCGATTATACACTGACTCCTGCTTCTTTAAAAAAGCAATATGATTTTTTAAAAAAAGCAGACAGCTTAGCGCTTGCGAATGCACAACTAAATCTAGATCGTGCGTTTCGTAATTATTTTAAAAAACGTGCCAGTTTTCCAAAATTGAAAAATAAAAAAAGTATGTGGCAGTCTTATACAACAAATAATCAAAAAGGCACAATTTATTTGAAAGATAAGTATCTAAAACTGCCAAAACAGAAAGAACTCATTCAGGTAAACCTCCATCGACCAATCGAAGGAGAGATTCGTTCAGCGACGATCTCCTCACGGTATAATGAAGCTTTTTATGTTTCTTTACTCTGTGAGGTTTCAGCGAAAGAAATAACAGAGTCTCGTCGTTGGATCGGTGTGGCTTATGATCCGCAAAAACTAATCGAGACATCCTCTCCAGTTGATGTACCATTACCATTGTTGAAAAAAACTGAAAAAGAAATGCAGCTGGCTAAGAGAAAATTAGGGATTAAGGGACGGGCAGCTCAGAAACGAAAAGCTCGTTTGGAACGATCGAAGAACTATCAAAAACAAAAGCGTAAAGTAATGGATCTTTATTTAAAACAAAAATTTCAAAAAGAAAATTATTTGGAACAGTTATCTGGCAAATTGATTCGTTATTATGACTATTTGTTTGTAGAAGCTGTCCCTAATGAAACTTTCTTGTCAGACTTCTCACTTCAAGATTGGTATAAATTAGTGACTAAGTTGAGGTATAAAGCAAACTGGTATAACAAAACGTTGATTTTGATCAATATGAATGAACAAACCGATCCTTTAGTGATTAAAAAAAGTCTAGAACTAGAAAAAATCGGGAAACAAGTGATTTTTGAATAAATGAACTGGTAGGAGCGCTAGGGATCGCCTTGTTGATAAAAAACACTTGCTGTTTTTGTTTCTAGGAATTTTCTTCTCAAGAAAAGCTCACTAATTATGATAAACCAAACAAGGAGGTAATGACCTTTCTGGCTAACCTCTAAAATAAGCCGAAGAATACCAAAAGCATTGCTTTTGTGTAATTCTTCGGCTTATTTATGAGAAGTATTTATCCATCAGATGGTCATTAATGGGTGATTGCTCAGGTATTAATGATTGCAGAAAAATCCAATAAAAATCTTTGGTATTTCAGCTTTCTGAAATCTTCATCTTATTCATAGTTTCCAGGCTTCAACTGATAAATCTTGGATGGACGACCAATTCCTACTGGTCGTTCACCAATTTCATCAAAATATTGCAGCATCGCTTTTTTGAAATTTGAATGATCAATCATTTTAAAATCGATCCCTAAAAACTTTGCAAATACTTTTCGGGCTTCTGTGATCGTAAAATCTTTACCTAATACTTGTAAGACTTGTGGTTCATGTTCCATTTTATTTGTCACTCGATTAAATGCTTTCGTAATGATCTCACTATGGTCAAATGCTAAAGTATCTTTGCCAGAAGATTCACTTGTCAGTAAATCTAAAGAAATAGCAACTTCATCACTCGTTAGATGGATTTTGTTTCCTTGGCGTGTCAAGGTAAACCATCGGACTTCTTCTGCATCGTCACCAGCAATCAACGGTTCTTCACCAATAAAAGCCAAGTAACTGACAGTCACGACCCAGCCTCGAGGGTCTCGGTTCGGTGTGCTGAAGGTGTGTAGCTGCTCAATATTTTCCTGAGAAATCACGACACCCGTTTCCTCTTTGGTTTCACGTAAGACACTTTCACCAGTGGATTCATTCTTTTGGACAAAACCACCTGGTAAAGCCCATGAATTTCGGTAGGGATGCCCTTTTCTTTGGATCAGTAAAATTTTTAACTGGTCTTCTTCCTTGTTGTAACACATCAACACGATATCAACAGTCAAAGAAGGTTTGTCATATTCTGGGCGTTCTTGCTTTTGATACCAGTCAAGAAAATCAGCTTCACTTGCTTCATGTTCATAATATAACTTTTCCTCTTCTTTAGAAGCAAATTGTTTCATCTTTTAACCTCCTGATGACGTTCTTGTTTAAATATACTTTTATCTTATTTTAGCAGACTCCAAAAAAAAACCAAAGTTTTCCTTGGAGAAAGACTTCTATACTTAGATAGGGAATAAAAACGGTAGGAGTAAATTGAAGAAGAAGAAAAGTAAATAGATTAGTAACAGTTTTCTATTTTCTTCACGAAGCGTTACATACCCACAAAAAATGATATAAAAATTGAGAACAAAACGAAAAACTTGGGTAAATAAAAGAAACTGATTCAAGCTTCCTTGGAGGTTAAAATAACCATATAATCGTATATAAAAATAGCTGAACAGCCAGTGTAACACTGAAAGCAGTGCAATACTGATTGTAAAATAAAGATGTTTTTTTTGCATAAAATTTCAGCCTTTCTTGGACAATGAACTGTCTATTAGTCGTAAACATAAACAACCTATTTCAGATCCACTTGCTTTTGGGTTGTTATAAAAAGGTTTATTTAGAAGGGAGAACGATGTATTCTTCCTATAAGCAGCTATTAAGTCGAAGCTATGTTTCGTCAAAATAAAACAACGGAACTGCTACAAGATTCCGTGACATTGTGAGAGATAACCTACATGTAAACATGCTGCTTACTAAAAACGAAACTTACTGATTCCTAGGTTTCTTCTCACACACTATTAATTATTATAGCATGTTTTACTAGGAAAATAATAAAGAGGAAAGGCATTTGTTAGAGGGTAGCGAAAAAATCGTCGCAGTCTTTTTGATTTATGGTATACTAGCAAGGAAATGAATTCGCATCATGCGATAAAGGAGGAAGAGCCCCATGGCAGAAAAGGAAACTTTTTATATTACGACGCCAATCTATTATCCAAGTGGCAAACTGCATATTGGTAATTCGTATACAACGATTGCCTGTGATGCAGTTGCACGTTATAAGCGATTGATGGGCTTTGATGTGTTTTATCTAACTGGGGTGGATGAACACGGTCAAAAAATAGAAAAAAAAGCAGCAGAATTAGGTGTTGAACCACAAGCCTATGTCGATAAGATGGCTGCGGATGTGAAAAAACTTTGGAAAACGCTGGATATCAGTTATGACAAATTCATTCGAACAACGGATGATTATCATAAAGCGGCTGTTCAAAAAATCTTTGATCGTCTAGTTGAACAAGGCGATATTTATCTTGGCGAATATGAAGGCTGGTATTCTGTTTCGGATGAAGAATTTTTCACTGAAACACAATTAGCAGAAGTTTATAAAGACGAAGAAGGAAATGTAATCGGTGGGAAAGCTCCAAGTGGGCATGAAGTCGAATTAGTCAAAGAAGAATCTTATTTCTTCCGTATGAGCAAATATGCTGATCGTCTTTTAGAGTATTACCAAGAGCATCCTGAATTTATCCAACCAGAATCTCGTAAGAAAGAAATGATCAATAACTTTATCAAACCAGGGTTAGAAGATCTTGCTGTTTCCAGAACGACATTTAGTTGGGGAATCCCTGTGAAAGACGACCCTAAACACGTCGTTTATGTTTGGATCGATGCGTTATCCAACTATATTACTGCATTAGGTTACGGTTCTGATGATGATAGCTTATTCCAAAAATATTGGCCGGCAGATGTCCATATGGTTGGAAAAGAAATTGTCCGTTTCCATACGATCTATTGGCCGATCATGTTGATGGCATTAGATTTACCGTTACCGAAAAAAGTCTTTGGTCACGGTTGGTTGTTGATGAAAGACGGAAAAATGTCTAAGTCAAAAGGAAACGTGGTTTATCCAGAGATGCTAGTTGAACGTTATGGTCTCGATGCGCTGCGTTACTATTTACTTCGTGCTGTTCCATTTGGTTCAGATGGCGTATTTACACCAGAAGATTTTGTTTCTCGGGTCAACTATGACTTGGCGAACGATCTTGGAAACCTATTGAATCGTACCGTTGCAATGATCAATAAATATTGTGATGGGATCGTTCCTGACTATGCTTTTTTAGTGACGCCTTTTGATAGTGAATTATCAACAACAGCTGCAAATGTCGTCGGACGATATCATGATGCGATGGAAAAAATGGAGTTCAATACGGCATTAGCTGAAATTTGGGTCTTGATTTCTCGTGCAAATAAATATATCGATGAAACAGAGCCATGGGTTTTAGTCAAAGACGAGGACAAGAAAAAAGAATTAGCGAGTGTAATGATCCATCTAGCAGAATCATTACGGATCACTGCGATCTTATTGCAACCGATCATGACAGAAACGCCAATTAAAATCTTTAATCAATTAGGACTAGACCCAGAAACGATGAATCTTCAAGGTTTGCACTTTGGCGAATTTCCTTCTGGAACAAAAGTGGTTGCTAAAGGTACACCAATTTTCCCACGGTTGGACATGGAAGAAGAAATCAGCTATATCCAAGCGAAAATGTCTGAAGGAACCCAAACGAATGAAGAATCAGTGAAATGGGACCCCGAAGAAACTGAGCTTGTTTCAACTAAAGACAAACAAATCAAATTTGATGTATTTGAAAAAGTGGAATTAAAAGTAGCTGAAGTCATCAACTGTCAAAAAGTTGAAGGAGCAGATAAGCTATTGCAATTCCGTTTAGATGCGGGAGATAACCAAGACCGCCAAATTTTATCAGGTATCGCTGAATTTTATCCTGATCCAAGTGAATTGATCGGCAAAAAACTAGTGATCGTAGCGAATTTGAAACCACGTAAGATGCGTGGACAAATCAGTCAAGGGATGATTCTTTCTGCAGAAGCACCAGATGGCACGTTACAAGTAGTCGAAGCGCCAAAATCAATGCCAAATGGTTCAGAAATTGGGTAAGATGAACATCTATATGATTTAGGTCAATAATCAGTAAGCGTGAATGGTGAGCCAATCATCATAAAAAGTAATGTAGTCAAATGATGCTGGTAAAGAATAATCTTAGAATAATTTGGACAGAAAGAAGAAATACTTCTTTCTGTCTTTTTTATTTGGTTAGTTTTATCCTGACGAATCATAAATCGTCGCAATAATTGTCCTTCTAACAAATAATCCTAGAGGGGACGACAAATGACAATGTGGATATTCTTCGGGCGTGTATTGAAGAGTATCTTTGCCAATCAATTAAATTTACCATTATATTTTTTGGGGTTAAATTATTTTCCTCAAAATAGATAATTAGGTTTAGAATATTTAAAGTCCTTCGATAAGCTGAGTATAAGCCATTTTGAGTCCTCCTATGAATTGATTCGTCAAATTAATTCTAAAGGATTCCAGGTGTCTTTTTTACCCTTTTACATCATAAAAAAGATGTTGGCGAATTTCATCGACATCAAAGTTCATCTTGTTACAATTAAACTACCATGATATAATTTAAGTAGTGTATTTGTAACGAAAGAAGAGGTAAGTAAATGCAAGATAAATTGAAAGAATTGTTGGCTATTCGCGATGGAAATTTATCTATGAAGGAAGCCAGAAAATTTGGAATCGCAGCAACTACTGTACAAAGATTGGTGAATAAAGGAAAATTGATCAAAGTTGATCGTGGTTATTATGTAGAGGATGGTCATGGAATAGATGATTTATTTTGGCTTCAGCAACGATTTTCCAGGGGAATCTTTTCTCATGAAACGACTTTAGATATTTACCAGCTTTCTACGAATATGCCGAAATTCATTCATTTAACTTTTCCCCATGGATACAATGTTGATCGTTCAATTACAAAAGAGCAGCAGTTACAATTTCATTTCGTGAAGAAAGAAGTTTATGAGCTAGGAAAAGTAGAGGGAACTTCCTTCCAAGGGAATCCTATTACTATGTATGATAAAGAGCGTACACTTTGTGATATTTGGAATCCGAGATATGAAATTGAATACGAAATGAAATTAGCAGCATTAAAAGAGTACATGGAAGATCCATTGAGAGATCCGAGCAAATTAAGAGATTATATGACAAAACTACATGTAGAAAAAGAAATGAAATACCACATGCAAAGCTTATATTAATGGAGGGAAAAGATGACACCGACACAATTTGCATCAAAAACCAGAAATTTAGCAAAGAGTACAGGGCTAAATGCACAGTTAGTACAACGGCATTTTATGATGGATCGTTTAATTGAACAAATTTCTGAATCAAAGTACAAAAATGACTTCATTTTGAAAGGTGGCTTTTTATTAGGATCAAAATATGGAATCGATAGAAGGACAACAATTGATATCGACACGACATTTAGAAATAGCAAATTAACTGAAGAAAAATTGAATAATATTTTTAATGATTTGATTAGGAAGCCCACGAAAGAAGGTATTGTTTTCTCTATTCAAGGAATGAAGGAAACAAGAGAAGCCGATTTTTATCCTGGATTTCAAATTAAATTGGTGGCTAATTTAGAGAAAGTGCGTGTGCCGTTTAAAATGGACGTGACAACAGGAGATTCTATTTATCCTGAAGTAGATACACACTATCACCAATTAATGTTTGAAGATAAAAAAGTGGAGATTCCAGCTTATCCAACAGAACAAATTATTGCAGAAAAGCTAAGTGCTACGTTCAGCTTTGGTACAGATAATTCGAGAGTAAAAGATTACTATGACTTATTTACCATACCAAAATTAGAAAATATTGATACGAAAGAGTTATATAAAAGTGTTCGAAATACATTCACAAAACGTGGAGATACCGAATCTTTGTCTTTTTATTATGAAAGAGAAATGGAAAAGATCAGAGGAAACGACTACTTGGAAGAACAGTGGGAAAAATATCGTTCAGTTAACACGTTTGCGAAATCCATTTCATTTACAGATACAGTCAACGAAATTGAGCACCTAATGAGAAGCATGATTAAAATTGAAAATTGAGAAACGAAGAGATTAAGCTGATAAATAATGTAACTTTAGAACGTATAGTACCATAACTAAGTTGAGCAATAGGAAATAAATCGCTAGTTAGTATTAGTACCAAATTGTGCTAAATTCTTATTTGGCAGTTATGTGAATCGCAAACTATTTTTACTATATATAATTCTAATGAACTGAAATATATTAAAAAAGATACACTTGGGAAATTTATTTCTTAGGAGGGGATTGTCATAAAGCAAATAGAGTTAGAAAGAATTGATACTACAGAAGCAGTAAAAATGTTTTCAAAATTAATTAAAGAAAAATAGACATTTTTTTTAAATGGAACTTGGGAATCTGGAAAAACTGAATTTTTAAATAGGGTAAGCAATCAAGCAGAAGAAAAAAATTTTATATTTTTAAAATTGTGGGAGTTGAAAGATGAGATTGTCGATAGTCATTCAAGAATGTCGTTTTGGACACACCGACATTTTTGAATGACTATTGACAGTATTTATCAAAATTAGGACTTATTAACTTGATTTTAAACTGACGAAATTAATAATAAATTAATTAGGAGAATAAGCGATATAAATATTTTTTAAGCGAGGGTATTCGATTAAATCGATAGTAAACACTCCATCGTATGGGATAAGTTTATTTGATTTCAAAGATTTATTTTTTGTTTTATAGAGGCTAACTGTCATTTCGTCAGCACCACTTTCTACATAATACCCAGCTTCATTTCCTGTGATATGTAAAATAATTTTTAATTGATGTTCTTCAAGAAAAACTTCCTTTATTTCATGTTTCTTTAAGGTGGAAATTTCAGAATTTTTTGGAAGAACATCCTTAACAAAACTTATCGTAGGTTTTTTTGGATATAAAAGAAAAATGATAGTCCCAATAGCCACTAATAGTAATCCAGCCAAAATAACAGAGATCTTTTTTATCTTTTTTTTCTTTGTTAAATCATTATCCACGGCTTCCATTATTTTTTGATCTTCATTCAAAAGATAATCAAGAGATACACCTAAAACATTAGATATATCAATAATTGTTTGAATATCGGGATAATTTCTACCAATTTCCCAATTTGAAATCGCTGAACGACTTACATTTAACTGTTCAGCCAAATCCGCTTGGGTCAAATTCATTTTCTTCCTTTCTTGTTTTAACAGTTTTCCAAATTCCATAAAAACCTCCTATATTTCTTTTTCCTTTTTAATTATATTTAAACATAAAAAGAGGTACAATTAGTCAGAAATTGTGGAATATGACCATTATCATGATGTCACAGATTGTGACTTCATACAATCGAGATAACTAAGTTTTTGTAAACGATTTTAAAAGACGGAAAATAACAAAGCTGATATTTATGTAAAATGAATCAATTTTTAGGAGACTATTTTATAAATATGTAATACTTGTTCTAATCATATGATTAGCATTAAATAAACGAGGATGTCCATACGCCATTTTCTCTCTATTTTTTAGGTTGACACAATTAAGTTTTAAGAATATACTCTAAACGAATTGAATATTTCTTCGGGGCAGGGTGTAATTCCCGACCGACGGTGACGAGTTTACTCGAAGTCCGTGACCCACATTTTTGTGGTTGAGCCAGTGAGAATCTGGCACCGACAGTTAAAGTCTGGATGGGAGAAGAAAAATCGACTGAAGATCGGTTTTATTTGTATTAAAATCGATTATCTTTAGGTTTATTTAGTTATGCCCTGTGATTAATTTCGCAGGGCTTTTTTTGTTGAAAGGGGGAATTGATATGCACCAGTCTTTCATGATGGCTGCGATTGAAGAGGCAAAAAAAGGAAAGGGAAATACCTTTACCAATCCATTAGTTGGAGCAGCGATTGTAAAAGAAGGAAAGCTACTCTCACTAGGTGCCCATTTACAATATGGCGAGTCCCACGCTGAAGTAAATGCTATTCAAAATTGTGATTCCCCCGAAGAACTGTTTAATTCAACTCTATATGTTACCTTAGAACCTTGTAACCACCAAGGGAAACAGCCGCCTTGTACGCAAGCTATTATTCAGTCTGGTATCTCAACGGTAGTCATAGGTCAGCTTGACCCAAATCCTTTAGTAGCAGGAAAAGGGAAAGAATTTTTACAAAATCATGGGATCAAAGTAATTGTAGGTGTGGAAGAAGAGAAATGTAGAGCACTGAACCCTTTTTATAACCATTTTTTTGAAAGGGATCGTCCCTATATCACATTAAAACAAGCTATTACACTAGATGGAAAGATTTCTTTAAAGGAAGGTTCGCGGTACTCAATAACAGGTACAGAGGCAATCTCAAGAGTACGGAAAGAGCGAGGAGAACATCAAGGAATCGTAGTGGGAAGCGAAACCGTTCTAGTTGATAACCCTCTTTTGTTGCCTGATATCGTAACTAACTTTCCACCAGTGCGCATTGTTTTGGATCGTAGAGGGCGGGTTCTTAAAAATCCTAAACTCAATCTTTTTCAAACGACAACAAATCCAGTCTGGATATTTACGGAAAACCCTAAGCTAAAGGAACTATTTCCCCATGTAACTATTTTTTATACGCCTAAGTTTTCTTTTACCTTCTTTATTGAGACCATGAAAAAAAGAGGTGTTCAGTCGCTGTATGTAGAAGGTGGAGCGAAAATTCATGATGCTTTTTTAGCAGAAAATCTCTGGGATGAAGTCATCAGTTATATTGCGCCCAAACTTTTTGGTGGAAAAAGTCCGATGTCCTTTCATAGTGAACGTTTAGTTTCTAAAGAACAACAATTAGTATTTTTGGAAGTTGAACAGCTTGGAAAAGACATTCGAGTTAGGGGGAAACGAAAGCAATGTTCACAGGATTAATCGCCGAGCAAGGAAAAGTCAAAGAAATTAGACGAAACCAACAAATGATCCAACTCACTTTCCAAGCTTCAAACAGTATACTAAGTGATTACAAAATTGGAGATAGCATGGCAGTCAATGGCGTGTGTTTAACTGCTATTGAGGTTTCAAGCACATTTTTTAAAGCTGAAATAATGCCTGAAACTTTTAAACGGACTACTTTCTCCACCGTAAAAGTTGGAGAGAGGGTAAATCTAGAACGAGCAGTTTTGATGACGCAACGCTTTGAAGGACATTTTGTTTCGGGACATATTGATACTGTTACAAGATTGATCAAAAAAATAGAGAATCAAAACGCATTAATTTTGACATTTGCTTATCCAACCAAATATGCAGGTGAAATCATTCCGCAAGGATCAATTGCAATTAATGGAGTAAGTTTAACGGTTACGGAAACAACAACAGCAAGCTTTTCTGTTAGCCTGATTCCACATTCTAAATCCTTAACAAATCTGGGGAATTTAGGTGTAGGACATCTTGTGAATATAGAAACGGATATCGTTGGGAAATATGTAAAGGCACAGAGAAATAAATTTGAGATGTACAAGGAGAAGGACTTATTATGAGGAATATTACTGAAGCAATAAAGACCTTGAAAAAGGGCAGATTAATCATTGTAGCTGATGATGAAGATAGAGAATCAGAAGGAGATTTGGTTGGTTTAGCCGAATATGTGACACCTGAGGCAGTAAATTTCATGACCAAATTTGGTCGAGGATTAATCTGTGTGCCGATTTCTAATGACATTGCGCAACGCTTATCTTTAGGAGAAATGACAACTCATAATACTGATGCGTTTGGTACAGCTTTTACGATTAGTGTGGACCATAAACATACGAAGACTGGTATTTCAGTATTTGATCGAGCTACTTCCATTAAAGCATTGGCTGATCCTCATTCGAAATCAAGTGATTTTCTTAGACCAGGACATATTTTTCCTTTGATTAGTGTAGATGGCGGAACGCTTATACGTCGAGGACACACCGAAGCTGCAATTGATTTAGCCAAATTAGCTAATAGTGTAGAGGCTGCTTATATTTGTGAGATTCTGAAAGAAGATGGAACGATGGCAAGAATGAAAGATCTGACCCGTTTATCTGAAGAATGGCAATTACCCTTAATTACGATTGATGAGTTGGTAAATTATTTAGAAAAAAATAGTCATATAACCGTAAATTTACCGACAGATTATGGTGATTTCAAATTGACTATTTATGAAGATGGAGAAAAACGGGAGCATCTATTGTTAACAAAGGGAGATATTCAAAATAGTCAGTTTCCTACATTAGTCCGAGTTCATTCGGAATGTCTAACTGGTGATGTCTTCGGGTCTCAGCGTTGCGATTGTGGGGAACAGTTACATGAAGCGATGAGAATGATCGAGGAAGAGGGGACTGGAGCTATTCTTTATCTTCGTCAAGAAGGTCGCGGAATCGGATTGAGGAATAAGTTAAAAGCGTATCAATTGCAGGAAAAAGGATTGGATACTTATGAAGCAAATACTGAATTGGGCTTTGCTCCGGATGAACGGGATTATCACTTTGCAGCAGAAATTTTAAAATCAATTGGTGTAACGTCCATTCGTTTACTTACAAACAATCCCGATAAAGTAATAGAGTTACAACAAGATGGAATTACGATTGTCGATAGGGTACCAATTGAAACTGTTCCGAAAAAGGAAAACCAAGCCTATTTAAAAACAAAAAAAGATAAGTTTCACCATTACTTATCAGTATAAAAATAAAGGAGCAAGAAAATGACAATTTTTGAAGGAAATTATTCTCCAAAGGATCTTCGAATCGGAATTGTAGTCGCGCGTTTTAATGAATTTATCAATCAAAAATTATTACAAGGAGCATTGGATAATTTAAAAAGGCACGGTGTGAAAGAAGAACAAATTGATATTTATTGGGTACCAGGAGCTTTTGAAATTCCTTTTATTACCAAAAAGCTCAGCAAAAAGGACAGTTACGATGGGTTGATTACGTTGGGGACAGTTATCAGAGGTGCAACTACTCATTATGAATTGGTTTCCAATGAGGTAGCCAAAGGAGTCGCACATATTAACCTGGAGTCCAATATTCCAGTGATGTTCGGGGTATTAACCACGGAATCCATTGAACAAGCAATTGAACGATCAGGGACGAAAGCAGGGAATAAAGGCAGTGAAGCTGCGCAAGGGTTAATTGAGATGATTTCTCTTTCACAACAAATTTAAGAATTCCTATTTTTTAGAGTATGATGAGTTTACTGTGTAAATAGCATTCTTCAGTTTACTAAATGTAACAAACGTAAATATTAATCTTAGTATGTTTTGCTTGAAATAGATACATTAAAGCGACCACCTAAAGTTAGAGCAAAAAATCTAACTTTAGGTGGTCGCTATACAAATTGACACTATTTTTTTGAGGGTATTTTTTTGAATCGCTCTTTTAAACGAGTTGGTAACAAGAAACTTAAAAGAGTAAAAGGTATCGATACAATGTACCAAAAAATCGTTCGGCCAATCCCATAGCGTTGGTAAAGTTTTTGCAACATCAAATGGAGTAGCACTAACCCAGCGAATAAACTGCTATAAAGGAACCAAGGATTATCGAGATGTGAGAGCGTCCTTAACGACATGATCATTGCAGGGTAAAAATAAAAGAAACCAGCAACTAAAGTGACTCGCCAATTTTTGGTGAAAGTACTGAGATTCAATAGAAAGAAAAGCGCAGATAAAATGATACCTAGAGGAGGAAAAAGGCTGATTAAAAAAGCATAAATGGCTCCCCATAGAATCATTCCGGGACCTTTGATCAGTGCAACTAGCAGAATCAAGCTAAACAACAAAAGCAACTGTTGAGTGAAAGTAGCAAGAATAAATGTCCCGAACAAAATCAGCGTGAACCAATGCCAAAGTGATTGTTGTGGTGATTTTCTGGAAATGGCAAAATGATCCTTTAGGAAAGATGCCAGTTTTGGGTAAGAACGATTAAATTCCATAATTGGTCCTCCTTTATCTAACCTACATTAATTATAATTGAGGTGAATGGAGGATTCATAGGTCTAAGGTGGTATCTTTCAATAAATTTACTGAAAAAAATGATGGTAAAACAAAATATTCTCCGTTATACTGAAAATTATATTAAAAACTGCGGGGAAAAGGGGAATGTGAATGAAAGGCAAGTTAAAACGAGAGATCAACTTATTTGGCGCATTAGCAACTGTTATGGGAACTGTAATTGGGGCAGGAGTTTTCTTTAAAACAGCGGCTGTTACGGCAAGTACACAATCGACTAGTTTGACCTTATTGGCATGGCTATTAGGAGGATTTTTAACGATCTGTGCTGGTCTAACGGTAGCTGAGTTAGCAACTGCGATCCCAGAAACGGGTGGTGCAGTCAAATATATTGAAGCCGCTTATGGAAAATTACCGAGCTTTTTACTGGGTTGGTCCCAAAGCTTGATTTATTTTCCAGCGAATATTGCGGCGCTTTCGATTATTTTTGCGACACAAATGACGAACTTATTACAAATATCTACGGATTATCTTCTATTAATTGCGATTATTACTGCTATTTCTGTTACTGGTTTGAATTTACTAGGAACAAAAGTGGGTACGACTGTCCAGTCTGCGACACTGATTATCAAATTGATTCCATTAGCTGTCATCGTTATTTGGGGACTGTTGACACCAGGTAGTGGAACGATCCAACTATTCCCATTTGAAGCAGGGAAAGATGTGTCGTTTGCAGAAGGCTTAAGTAGTGCTTTACTAGCAACTTTATTCGCTTATGATGGCTGGCTTGGTGTCGGCGCAATGGCGGGGGAAATGAAACGTCCCGAAAAAGATTTACCTAAAGCAATTATTTTAGGGCTAAGTTTTGTAACAGTGGTTTACTTATTGATCAACTTTGTTTTCTTAAAAACTCTGCCAATTGATCAGATTGCAGGTAACCTTAATGCAGCATCTGATGCATCAGCGGTTATTTTTGGAAATATCGGTGGAAAGATCGTGACGATCGGTATCTTGATTTCTGTTTATGGGGCACTGAATGGGTACACGTTGACCGGCATTCGTATTCCTTATGCGATGGCTTTGGAAGGTGAGTTACCTTTTAGTAAACAGTTAACGAAATTATCAAAAAAATTCACAGTGCCATATGTTCCAGCACTTTTTCAATTAGTGATTGCGTGCATTATGATGAGTTTAGGTTCATTCGACTTTTTAACTGATATGCTAATTTTTGTTATGTGGCTGTTTAGCTTATTGATATTTATCGGTGTATTTGTTTTAAGAAAAAAACAACCAGACTTACCAAGACCATACAAAGTACCTTTGTATCCAGTGATTCCATTGATTGCAATCTTTGGCGCTGTCTTTATTTTAGGGATGACTTTATTTACTCAAACAGCTTTGGCAATGATCGGGATCGTTGTCACATTACTAGGTATCCCAGTGTATTATTACAAGAAAAAACAAGTCGAGCGTTAATTTAATAGTCATGTAAAAGGACTTAAGAGAGGAAACTTGCTTAAGTCCTTTTATTTACAACTAGAAATTTGCATTTCAATAAATTTGACCTGATTTTCGTCTTTCCTACTTCTGCCATAGCAACTTATATGCTAAAGTAATGAAGAAAAGGAGCGATAAAAAATGATATTTGATTCTCATACCCATTTGAATGCGGAACAATTTAATGATGATATTCCTGAAACTATTGAACGGGCCAAAGAGTTGGGCGTGACAAAAATGGCGGTAGTAGGTTTCGATACCCCAACGATCGAAAAATCATTACAGCTTAGTCACGATTATTCAAACATATATAGTATTATTGGTTGGCATCCTACTGAAGCAGGAAGTTATACTAAAGACGTTGAGAAAAAATTACAAGAGCAATTAACGATGCCGAAAGTGGTAGCGTTAGGTGAAATCGGCTTAGATTATTACTGGATGGAAGATCCGAAAGAAGTGCAAGCTGAAGTTTTTCGTAGACAAATTGCGATTGCGAAAGAAATGAATCTGCCGATCAGTATCCATACCAGGGAAGCGTTAGCAGATACTTATCAAATTTTAAAAGAAGAAGATATTCGTGATATTGGTGGAATCATGCACAGTTTTAGTGGCGATTTTGAATGGGCCAAACGATTTCTTGATTTAGGAATGCACATTTCATTTAGTGGGGTCGTGACTTTCAAAAAAGCGCAAGATGTTCAAGAAGCAGCCACTCATGTTCCACTCGATCGATTGCTAGTAGAAACGGATGCGCCTTACTTAGCTCCAGTACCTTATCGTGGGAAACGAAACGAGCCAGGTTATACCCGTTATACAGTTGAAAAAATTGCCGAATTACGTAATCTTCCGGTAGAAGAAGTGGCGCTCCAAACTTGGAAAAATGCTCATCGTCTATTTAGGATCGCTGAAAATGACTAAATTAAAAATCCAAGAAATTGTAGTCGTTGAGGGAAAAGACGATACTAGAAGACTCCAAGAAGTAGTCGACGTCGACACGATCGAAACGATTGGTTCAGCGATCAATGATGAAATACTCATGCAGATTGAACATGCGCAGGAAACACGTGGTGTAATCATCTTTACTGATCCTGATTTTTCGGGCGAGAAAATCCGCAAGACGATCATGGAAGTCGTTCCTCAGGCAAAACATGCTTTTTTACCCCGTCAACAAGCACGTCCTAAAAAACAAGGAAGTCTTGGCGTTGAGCATGCTAGTGATGAGGCCATATTAGAAGCATTAAAAAAAGTAATCACCCCATCTTTTGAGGAAGACGAAACGGAAATTACTAGACAAGTGCTGATTTCTCATGGTTTAATAGCGGGAGCGCAAGCAAAAGAAAAACGTGAAAAATTAGGGGACGAATTAAGAATTGGTTATACCAATGGGAAACAACTGGAGAAGCGTTTGAAAATGTTTCGAATCACACCAGAGGAATTTGCCCAAGCAATGAAAAAAGTGGAGGAACAACATGAGTGAACAGCGTGATATTGCGACACCTTCTAGAACAAAAGAAATCTTATTGAAACATGGATTTTCATTTAAAAAAAGTTTAGGTCAAAATTTTTTGACTGAGCCAAATATCTTAAGAAAAATCGTGGAAACTGGCGAAATCGATCAACAAACAAATGTCATCGAAGTTGGTCCAGGTATTGGAGCGTTGACGGAACAACTAGCACGTAATGCCAATCAAGTCGTTGCCTTTGAAATCGATGATCGCTTGATTCCTGTGTTAAAAGATACGTTAGCTCCTTATCCTAATGTGACTGTTGTTCATCAAGATATTTTAAAAACTAATTTAGATCAGGCAGCAACAACCTATTTTGAACAAGATTTACCGATCAAAGTTGTTGCAAATTTACCTTATTATATTACGACACCGATCATGATGCATTTCTTAGAATCAGATCTGCAAGTAGAAGAAATGGTTGTGATGATGCAAAAAGAAGTCGCTGACCGTATTTCTGCTAAGCCTGGTACAAAAGCATATGGCTCATTATCAATCGCTGTACAGTATTATATGGAAGCATCTGTTGCTTTCATCGTACCTAAGACTGTTTTTGTTCCGCAACCGAACGTCGATTCAGCTATCTTGAAACTAACCAGAAGAAAGCAACCAGCTGTAGCGGTTACTGATGAAAAGGCATTTTTCCGATTGACAAAAGCAGCGTTTCAGCAACGAAGAAAAACATTATGGAATAACTTACAATCTTCATATGGCAAAGATGAAGCAACGAAAGCTTGGTTAACGACTAGTTTAGAAAAAGCTAACATCGATCCTAAACGTCGTGGAGAAACCCTCTCATTAGCCGAATTTGCTGCATTAAGTAATGCAATGGAAGAGATGAGCGAGAAAAATTAAGTTCTAATCTAATTCAATAAAGAAAGCAAAACGCCTAAAAGTCTAGCATGCTAGCTTTTAGGCGTTTTGTTTATCTAAGTCCAATAAAATGAGTTGGATGGTCATCACTAATTGAAAAATAAATAAATGACTACTGTAACCCGATTCCTGTAATCTCAGTTTAAGATCATAATCGTTCATGTATTTAAGAATGGCTAACGGTTTAGACCGAAAAATAGTTTCTTATGAAAATAAATTTTTTTAGAATAAAACGATACTATAATCATAAATGAACACGATGAATTTTTAGAACTTATTTTGATTACTAAGGAGAAAGAAGGGTGAGTTAATGAACAAAATGAACCAATCGATTGTTTTGGGGTTAACATTGATTACCGTTGGCGGATCAATTGCCCCTGTTACCAATGTATTTGCTTCAGAAAAAGCTACGAACTTTACCGCCACAAACGAATTTGATAAATACTACAACGATTTATCAAATGAAAAGAAAGCAGAATTTGAACGATTAGTATCCGGGGCTCACTTATCCCAAGTGGAGCAATTACAAATATTAAAAGAAAAATACGAGTCCGATAGACAACCAACTCCTCGCTGGAAAATTGCTGTCATTAAAAAGATAGCCAAATGGTTAGTAGCTAAAACAGGTGAAAAAACGGTAAGTGATGTTACTAATTACTTATTCGAATGGCAAGATAATTTAGAACAAGGTGCAGAAAATTGGTTAGTGAACCATGGGTGGAATAGAACCGCAGCTCATTGGACTGTTAAGACTGCTAGCTTCATTTTCTTATAGGATGAGTGTAAGAAAATGAAAGGAACAAAGAGACTGATTTTTTGGGGACTGACACTATTTTTTTGTGTATCTAATTTCATTAGATTATTCATTCATGATGATTTTGGAAAAACAGTAAGAGTTTATTTCAGGGATGTTCCTGCCTATCTAAAAGTAATTTTTTTTATCGTGTTCATACTGTTGTTTTGGTGGAGCTATCCTTATAAAAAAGAAAAAAATTTTTTTGATTGAAGTAAAACAACCAAATATAAACCTGTCATAAACTTCAGTGAGGGTGGACGGGTTTATTTTTGTATTAAAATCAGCAACCATTAAAATGGACTATACTTCAAGAGGGTGAGCCCAGTGTATCTCGTTGTTTTAGTGTATACCTTAGGGTAGGGAATTAGAATGATACTGGGGCTAAATAGGGTTCCAGGAAATATTGTTGTTGACATGTACATAGAGCGTACTTCTTTTTTGTATTTGTCTTTCATCTATATAGACAAAAATAAAAGGAGATGATGTAGCTAGCAGAGACTGTAGTTTAAAACATATTTCTTGTATAAGCTTCATTCAAAATTTACTTTATCTGGTGTCGGATAATTGAATACATGAAAAAGGCTCATTCAACATTTTTCTGATTGATGTGTCTTGACACATTTTGTTGTTAAAGTTAAAATAAGACATCATAAAGGTGTCAAGACACATTAGGAGAGAAAAAAATGAAAAAAAAATCAGTACGATCCCTGACTATTTCTGCCTTGTTGATAGCTATGGGGGTTATTATTCCAATGGTTATGCCAAAAATCATGATTCCACCTGCTTCTTTTACTTTGGCTTCTCATGTACCCATATTTATTGCGATGTTTTTTTCACCAGGAATTGCGATTACCGTTGCTTTGGGTACAACATTTGGCTTCTTTTTGACCACACCAGTAATTATTGCGCTGCGTGCATTATCTCATTTGATTTTTGCAGTGATTGGTTCTTGGTATTTGCAAAAGAAACCAGAAATCGTTTTAAAAAATGGCCAATTTACTTTAGCCAACTGGCGCTTCCAAAGTTTCAATTTTGTGATAGGTATCATTCATTCGATTGCGGAAATGTCAGTGGTTAGTGTCTTTTTCTTTGTAGGGAACATGCCAGAAACTTATTATTCTGAAGGCTATTTTTATACAGTCTTTATCCTAATGGGGATTGGTGGGTTGATCCATAGTTTAGTCGATTACAATATTGCTTATTTTGTAGCCGGAACATTGAGCAAATACTTTGATATTCCAGTTTTCACTAAAGCTAAGCAAGTAAGTCAGAAGACACCTTCAACGAAATCAATCAAGAAAATGGCTTGAAAAAAGTACCATTATCAATCAGTTTTTCCTCTTTAACTAGAGATAACTCCTTTAAAATGAATAAGCCGAAAGTGCTGTGTATGAACAAAGCACTTTCGGCTTATTTGTTATAGTTCTAGCTTTTGGCATAGTTTCTGC
The DNA here is from genome assembly GCF_051714985.1 of Enterococcus sp. AZ078. Lineage (NCBI taxonomy): Bacteria > Bacillati > Bacillota > Bacilli > Lactobacillales > Enterococcaceae > Enterococcus > Enterococcus sp. AZ078. The sequence continues at coordinate 2,388,380 of NZ_JBIOSW010000001.1, read as the reverse complement.
CAAAATTTACATCAAAAGCTGATTTTTTAATTTTTATGGCAATCCGATCACTTCTTCAGTTGATTTGTCAAAGAAATGTCCTTTGCTGATATTGAATGCTAAGTCGACCATTTCCCCTGGTTTATGGAAGTCACGTGCATCGACTTTTGAAATAAATTCAGTTGTACCTGTTCGGGTATAAAGCATGGTTTCTGCACCTAACAATTCTGATACAACAACTTCTGAATGAACAACTGCTTCGGGTTGTGCTTCTAACACCACTTGTTCACTGTGGATATCTTCAGGGCGAATACCAAAAACAACTTCTTTCCCTTCATAGCCTTTTTCAACTAAGACTTTGTTTTTTCCTTCAGGGATTTTTAATTTTAAGCCATGACCGTCACTGATTACTCCATTGTTTAAAGTAACGTTGAAGAAGTTCATTGCGGGTGAACCGATAAAGCCTGCGACGAACATATTGACTGGTGTGTCATACACTTCTTTTGGCGTACCGATCTGTTGGATAAAACCATCTTTCATGATAACGATACGATCTGCCATCGTCATTGCTTCTGTTTGGTCGTGGGTTACATAGATGGTTGTTGTTTCTAAACGTTGATGGAGTTTGGCGATCTCAGCACGCATCGCTACCCGTAATTTTGCATCTAAGTTTGATAATGGTTCATCCATCAAGAAAACTTTTGCATCACGAACGATGGCACGTCCTAAAGCAACCCGTTGACGTTGGCCACCTGAGAGAGCAGCAGGTTTACGTTTCAAATATTCAGTAAGCCCTAAAATCTCAGCAGCATTTTCTACCCGTTTTTTGATGTCTGCTTTGTCATACTTTCTCAACTTCAACCCAAAAGCCATATTGTCAAATACAGTCATGTGTGGGTATAACGCATAGTTCTGGAATACCATAGCGATATCACGATCTTTTGGTGCTACATCGTTCATCACTTTACCGCTGATGCTTAATTCTCCTTCCGAGATATCTTCTAGCCCAGCAATCATTCTTAATGTAGTTGATTTTCCACAACCAGAAGGTCCAACAAAGACAATAAATTCACGATCATCGATTGCTAAGTTAAAATCCGTTACGGAATAATTTTCTGCGTTGTCATATTGTTTGTATACATGTTTCAGTGCCATTTCTACCATGATTCATTCCACGCTTTCTGTTTAGTTTTAATGTTGAATTAAGTATAAATGAAAGCGTTATCTATGCTCAATGGCAACTTGAACAAGAATTGATTGTCTTTTTGGGCAATATGCTACACCTTGAGGTAGAATAGAGTAGGAACAAGATGTTGAGAGAGGAAAGGATGATCGATATGAAAATTGCTTTAATTGCTCATGACCGCAAAAAGCCCTTGATGATCAAGTTGACAACCGCCTATAAGGCAATCCTGGAAAAACATGAATTATTCGCAACTGGGACAACAGGTGGTAAAATCACCGAAGCAACTGGCTTAAAAGTCCATCGCTTTAAATCCGGTCCTTTAGGTGGTGACCAACAAATTGGTGCAATGATCTCAGAAGATCAATTAGACCTCGTGATTTTTCTGCGAGATCCGTTGGCTGCACAGCCTCATGAACCGGATGTGACTGCACTGATCCGCTTATCGGATGTTTACGAAATTCCTTTAGCAACTAATATTGGAACAGCAGAAGTATTGTTGCGAGGACTAGAAGCTGGCTTTCTGGATTTCCGTACTGTAGTTCATGAGTTAGAAAATCGACCGTTGTCTCTGGAATAAAATTCGTTATTTGCTATTGATCGTCCATTTATGTTCGTTGAATGTGTGATTTTTCACGAACATGAATTACTTTTTATTCGGGAATGTATGTTTTTTTATTTACAGTCGTGTGTGATCTATGCTATAGTTTTGCTGGGAATGACTTCCCAAAAATAAACAGAGTAGAAAATAAAGCGTTAAGTGCTGAGAGGATGGGATGTTGCCTCTTTGACGAAGGACAAGTTGTTCGCGGTTTTATTTTCGCATTCGCTGCATGTAGGATGTAGCAGCTCTTAAAGGAGATGCTAAGAAATGAAGAAAAATCGGTTAGACGCACGCATGATCGCTATCATGGGATTGTTGATTGCTTTGATGGTCACTTTATCCCGTTTGGTATCGATCGAAACCCCTTTTGTGAAGATCAGTGTCACATTTATTCCACAAATGATCATGGGGATTTTATTTGGCCCGTTTTGGTCTGGAATTGGGGGTGTATTAGCTGACTTAGTAGGAATGGCGTTATTTTCAAAAACAGCTTTCTTTATTGGCTTTACTTTAAATGCCTTTATCGAAGGAGCAATTTATGGTTTCTTTTTTTACCGAAAAGAGATTACTTGGAAAAATTCGCTATTAGCTACCCTTTCGGTCACGCTGATCATTAATTTGCTATTGACTCCTTTGTGGCTAGCGATGATGTATCATGTTCCATTATTTAGTTGGATCGTCTGGGCACCAAGGTTATTAAAAACAGTCGTTTGGATTCCTATTCAAACCATTGCGATGTATTACGTCGGACGTAGTATTCCATACAAAAAGATTTTAAGAAGTATGACTCTTCACGCAAAATAGTCAACTCAGAAACAAAAGAAGCAACCTTCCCATCCCAGAAGGTTGCTTCTTTTGTTTGTCTAATTACAGGATTACTGTTTAGTAAACTGCGCTTGATATAGTTGATGGTAGTACCCGTCTTTTTGTAGTAATTCATCGTGGGTACCCATCTCAACGATGGCGCCTTGCTCCATGACTAAGATTTGATCGGCATTTTTGATTGTCGATAAACGGTGGGCAATCACAAAGCTCGTTTTGCCTTCCATCATTGTTAAAAAGGCATCTTGAATTTTCTTTTCCGTCAAAGTATCGACTGAACTAGTTGCTTCATCTAGGATCAACATAGGAGGGTTGCTGATCATTGTACGGGCGATCGTTAACAATTGTCTTTGTCCGTCAGAGATTTTCAGTCCTTGTCCGCCGATTTTTGTTGCTAACTTTTCAGGCAAGCGTTCCACAAATTCATACATATACGAAGCTTTGAGTGCTTGATTGATTTCTTCATCACTAGCATCTGGATTGCCATACTGTAGATTTTCTTTTAACGTACTGTCAAAGAGCCAAGTATCTTGTAAAACCATTCCAAAGCTTTTTCGCAAGCTATCTCTTTGGATATCTCGAATATCATACCCGTCGATCGTAATGGTTCCACCTGTCGCATCATAAAAACGCATCAACAGGTTAACTAACGTGGATTTACCAGCACCAGTCTTACCTACAATCGCAATCGTTTGCCCTGGTTTAGCAACAAAACTGAAATTTTCGATCAATCGTTGACTTGGTTCATAAGAAAAGGATACATGATTGAACGCTACTTCACCTTTGATTGTTGCTGGATTCAACGCATAAGCATTAGGTTCATCTGGCGTTTCTTCGGGTTGATCGATGAGTTCAAAGGCACGTTCTAATCCAGAAAAAGCGGTTTGGATCTGTGTCGTGATTCCAGAAAGTTCAATAAACGGTTTAGAAAACTGACTAGAATAGATCGTGAAACTAGAGATCACACCGACTGTAATGGCTGAGCCACTTCTTAATGCTAGTAAACCACCAACTAATCCAATCGAAAGATAAGCCAAGTGATCCACAAAACGAGAAGACGGATTCGTCAAAGAAGAAGAAAATTGGGCACGTTGTCCTTTTTGATAAAGATCAGTGTTCAATGCTTGGAATTGTCGCTGATTCATTTCTTCTTGTTGAAAGGCTTTGACAATTTTTTGATTCCCGATCCGTTCGGTGACAAAACCAGAGATATTCCCGATAATCTTTTGTTGATTGTCAAAGTCGTTTTGTGATGCACGGGCAACGATCCAACTCACAAGAAAAATGATCGGTGTGGAGCAAATCACGACGAGTGTCAATAAAGGACTAAGGCGTAACATAAATATAAAAGACAAGACGATGATAGCCACGCCGGCAAACATTTGGTTAAAAGCCGCAGAGATCGCAATGGAAATATTATCCATATCGTTGGTAAAACGACTAACGATATTCCCGTGTGAATTTTGATCATAGTAACGAAGCGGTAATTTATTCAAACGTGCAAAGGCATCTTTTCTTAATTTTGCTACGGAAAGATAAGCCAAGCGATTACTTAAGACTTGGATCAGCCATTGACTGATCACGTTGATCAATACGATCCCGCCAAATAATAATAAGAGGTGGAACAATTGAGCAAATCGGACTTGACCTGCGCCGATCATTTGGTCAATACTTTGACCAATCTGTAAAGTCATTACCACAGTAGCGATCCCGTTGATGATCCCTAAAAGGATCGCAAACCAGATATCTTTTGAATAGGCTGTAAGGTAAGGAACGAATCGTTTGAGGGTTTTCCAGGATAATTTTTTTGTTTTCATCTTATTCTTCCTCCTGTGATGCGACGATTTCGCGATACTCAACGGAATCCTTCAATAAATCTTCATGTTTCCCTTGCGCAACGATCTTTCCTTGATCCATCACGAGGATCTTATGTGCTTCTTGAATCGAGCGGATTCGTTGAGAAATAATAATGACTGTCGTATCTAGTGAGGTTTGTAATGCTTTTCTTAAGTTAAGATCGGTTTGATAATCTAACGCGCTTAAAGAATCATCTAAAATCAATAATTCAGGTTTGGCAATTAACGCACGTGCAATCGTTAGCCGTTGTTTTTGACCGCCAGAAAAGTTTTTTCCGTTTTCCATTACTTTTGTTTCTAATCCTTTAGGAAGTTGTCGAACAAAATCTTCTGCTTGAGCAATTCTAAGAGCTTCCCAACATTCTTCATCTGTGGCATCTTCTTTTCCCCATTGAAGGTTTTCACGGATAGTTCCAGTGAATAAAACAGCGGTTTGAGGAACTTGTGAGATTTGGCTTCTTAAAGGATCAAGTTTCCATGAGCGAACATCCACGTCATCAAAAGCAACGGAACCTGCGTTGACGTCATAGAAACGTGGAATCAATTGAGTTAAAGTTGTTTTTCCGCTACCGGTTGGTCCAATGATCCCCAAAACCGTGTTTCGTTTCAAAGCAAAAGTAATGTCTTGTAAAGATAATCCTGATTTTTCAGTATAACGAAAGTCGACATGTTCAAATTGAATGATGTTTTCGGATTGGAAATTCGGTGTCAAGGCATCTTCTGCATCTGTCAGTGTGGTGTCAGTTTCTAGGACTTCTTTGACCCGATTACCTGAAGCTTCGGCCCGGGTAAAGATAACGACCAGGTTAGATACGACGATCAATGCCAGTAACATTTGATTCATGTAATTAATCAACGCAAGGACTTGACCTTGTTGCAAATGTCCGATATTGACTTTGATCCCACCAACAGTCAACAAACAAATAATACCGATATTCATGATCAATGTGGTAGCCGGTGATAAGAGAGCTGAGATGTTTGAAACACGTAAATAGTTTTTAGCTAATTCATCGGTGTCCTCATCAAAAGTATCAATTTCTGTTTTTGTGCGGGAGAATGCCCGAATTACACGAACACCGCTTAGATTTTGACTAACCGTTTCATTTAAACGATCCAGTTTTTCTTGGACTTTTTGGTACAGTGGAATTGTTTTTTTGATGATAAAGTATAAAATGATTGAAAAAATCGGTAGGATAGCTAAGAAAAACAAGCCGATTTCCCAGTCAATCACAAAGGCCATGACGACTGAACCGATACTTAGAAATGGCGCACGGATCAATAAACGGATTACCATGGCTAATGCTAATTGGAGTTGGTTGATGTCGTTCGTCATTCGAGTGATCAATGTATCTGTACCAAAATGATTTAATTCACTATGTGAAAAGGAATTGATTTTCTTGATTAGTTGATTTCTAAGCTCAGTACCAAATCCTTGTGAAGCTATTGAAGCATAATATTGACAAATGATCGCACAAATCAATCCAACAACTGACATCACGACCATCCAGATCCCCATTTGGATGATCACACCACGATCATTCATCTTTAGACCGTTATCAATCAATGAGGCCATCAATAATGGCAAAATCAATTCAAAGACAGCTTCTAAGAATTTAAAAACGGGACCCAGAATGATTTGTTTACGGTAATCTTTTGCATAACGCAATAACTGAATCATATGATTCCTCCTAAAATATATTTACCATTAGCTAAGAAAAAGCCAAATAAATTTTCTCGAATTTCTTTCTTAGCTACTTAAACGGTAGGCACGGATTTAAGAGAAAGGGGAGTCAGTTGCAAGAAATTTCTGTCTATTTTACATTGATGACCCTTTGTCTTAAACGAGTACTTTCCTATGTATAAGTAGGTACTCTCACATTGTATCTTATGAAATTTAGAATGAAAAGTGAATAAGCCTTTTCATAAATGAAACTTTGAAGTGAATTAGCAAAAAAAGTCATTGACGAATCTCGTTTGTTTCTCCTTCTTTTTAGATAAAAATAGCTATTGACAAAATGAATGCGTTTCCTATGATGGAGAAGAGGTGAGAGAATGTTAAAAGAAGAAATCCAAGATTATTTAGAAAATCAAACGGCATTTATCGATTTAGCACAATTAAGTGATGTTTTTACAGCGAAATATTTAGCAGCATACTTTAAAGTGAAACGTAATACGGTCAGTCATTATCTTAATCAATTAAATGAAGCTGGCATTTTGGTTAAGATCAATTCTCGTCCGGTCTATTACTTTCATAAAATGGCTTTTGAACAGCAATTTTTTGCTTTAAGTAAAACGTATTATGCCTCAACTGAAGAAATTAGGGCTGAACAGCCTATTTTTTCAAGAAGTAAAGATCTTTTTTCTTTAGTGATCGGTCACGAAGCAAGCCTGAAAGAAAGCATTGAACAAATCAAAACAGCTCTTTTTTATCCAGATGGTGGGCTACCTGTGTTATTAACTGGAGAAAGTGGTACAGGGAAAAGCTTCTTAGTCAATATCGTTTATCAATACTGTTTAGAACATGATCTCTTACCAGAAAATGCGCCTTTCGTGACGTTGAATTGTGCCCAATATGCCGACAATCCAGAATTGTTGACGAGTAATTTATTTGGACATGTCAGTGGAGCATACACCGGTGCGACACAAGATAAGGTTGGCGCTTTTGAGGCAGCCGATGGGGGATTATTATTTTTAGATGAAGTTCATCGACTTAGCCCTGAAGGACAAGAAAAATTGTTTACGTATCTGGATCAAGGGATTATTTATCGAATGGGAGAAACGAATCAGGGGAAAAAAGTCGATGTTCGGCTCTTCTTTGCTACGACTGAAGAAGTCACCAAACATTTTCTGCCCACTTTTATGCGTCGGATTCCTTTTAAGATTGATCTACCTTCTTTACGTGCTCGTGGAAAAGAAGAACGATTGGAGCTGATTTATTCTTTTTTCTTAAATGAACAAAGAAAAATCGAGCGACCAATGAAAGTGAGTGGTCAAGTGCTGTCATTATTGACGAACCAAAGTTTTTCGGGAAACATCGGCGAATTGAAAAATAGCGTAAAAGTAGCTGTAGCCAAAGCATTCGCTGAACAAAAAGAGGAAGAGAGCCTATCGATCAAACTCCAACATTTACAAAGATATCTTTTGAAGGTTCCCCATCAAGACAGCCCAGCCCAATCAGCTGTGTGGATCACTGAGAAAAAAGAATTAGCTCATTTGGTTGAAAAAAGACAACCAGAACAGGAGCGAATGATCCGCTGCTTTGAACAACTATTATTGACCTTTAAGAAAAATGGCGCAACAGTAAGTAACTGTGAGGAAAAATTAAAAGAAGAAGTCGTTTATTTATTTGATTTTTTACTCTTTGAAACGAGTCGCCAAGAAAAACATGAACTACTAGTCTACTGGTTGCACTCCATTCGAGAAACGCTAAAACAAATGGAAAGTGCCTATCAGATCAAGTTTGATGGTAACAGCGTCTATGCGCTAAGTTATTATCTCTATCAAAGAAGCACAGTAAAGTGGTTACCAGAAGATGGGGAAATCGAACAATTGATCAAGGAACTAGACCGCCAGTTAGAACTAATGTATCCAGCAAACTATCACTACGCCCATCGGATCTTGGAATTGACACAAGCTAAGTTAGATTTAGAAGTTACTTTATTAGATCATATTTTATTAACGATCTATTTGAGACGGACGAAATGGACAAAAGAACAAAGTGTGCCTAAAGCAATCATTGCTGCTCATGGTTATGCTACCGCTAGTAGTATGGCAAACGTCGCTAATCGACTGTTGGGAAATGATCTGTTTGAATCCTTTGATATGCCCTTAGATGTGACACCCCAACAAATTGCGGATGAAATGATCGATTACAGTAATCGTCATGATATCTCTAATGGACTGATCATTTTAGTTGATATGGGCTCGCTAAAAGAAATCCATCAACTATTCAAAGATCAGGTCTTTGCCCCAATCGTTATTTTGAATAATGTGACAACACCATTAGTTATCAGTATTGGAGAAAAAATGCAAAAAATGACTGATCTGGAAGAAATCGTCAAGGAAGCGGTGGCCTCCTTGGAAGCAGAGTGGACGATCATTTACCCTCAAAAAAATAAACAAAAAGCATTACTGATCACTTGCATGACGGGGATCGGAACGGCTGTCCATATGAGTGAACTACTTGAAAAAAGTTTACCAGCAAACAGCGCACTTAAAATCATCCCTTATGAATACCAAGTATTAACACAAAGAAAATTAACGGAATCGGTTTTTTCGATGTACGATGTGATTGGCATCATTGGGACAACGAATCCTCAAATCGACACGATGCCATATCTTTCGTTAGAGTCATTGATTTCAGGAGAGAAAATGGATGAACTTGTTCAATGGCTGGCTCCTATTTTTTCATTGAAAGAACAAGCTAACTTTGATCAGCAATTTGTCCGAAATTTTTCATTAGAAAAAGTACTGGAGTCGGTGACGATCCTTGATACAGAAAAAGTGATGACAGAAATCGAGCTGTTTATGCGTGAATTGGAGATGCGTTTTGATAAGAACATCACGACGCCACAAAAGATCGCCCTTTTTGTCCATGTCAGTTGTTTGATCGAGCGATTGATCCGGCAGATCCCGATTGAAAGTTACCATGGTCAAGAACAGTTGTTACAGTGTCAAAAAGAAACCTTGGATCGAATCAAAGAAGCATTTAGTGTCATCGAAGAACATTATAGTGTCACAATCCCACCATCAGAAGTCGCTTATATTTATGATATTCTCGAAAATGTAGAGGATAAAATAGGCTCAGAAGAAGAATTTTAATCGTAAGCAAGATACCGCCACTATGTTGGCACGTATCTTGCTTTATTTGTAGTGAGAGTAAGAAAGAGGTGGAAACATGGAAAGAACAATTATTCTAGCCTCCCATGGACGTTTTGCTTCAGGGATTTTAGATTCTTTGGAACTTATTTTTGGTAAAACGCATTCGATCCTAGCGTTAGATTGCTATGGAACTGAAACGTTTGATTTAGCAAAATCAGTGCAGCAATTGATTAACGATCATCAAGGGCAAGAGTTGATCATCATCACTGACTTATTTGGTGGCAGTGTAAACAATGAATTTTTGCAGTACATTAACCGACCGAATATCTACTTGATTGCTGGTTTGAATCTGCCATTGTTGATCGAGATTGCCACAAAAATTGAGACAGCTGATTCAATCGTTGAATTGATCCATCAGGTATTGAATGATTCAAAAGAAATGATCCAATTTTGTAATGAAAGTATCGAAAAAAAAATGGAAGAAGAAGAATTTTAGGAGGGATTGGAAATGATTATTTTAACAAGAGTCGATCATCGTTTATTGCATGGTCAAGTCGCTTTTTCTTGGACACAGTCAATTGGCGCAGATTGTATTTTGATCGCAAATGATGATGTGCCAAACAATGAAATACGCAAAACAACCATTAAGCTGGCAAAGCCACAAGGAGTGAAACTAGTGATCAAATCGATTGAAGATTCGATCGCTGCATTACAAAGTGGCGTAACGGATAAATATAAACTATTTATCGTAGTAGAGTCTGTGAAAGATGCGTATCAATTAGCAAAAGCTTGTCCACAGATCAAGCAAATCAATTTAGGTGGGATTAAAGCAAAGGAAGGAACGCGGAGTCTAGGTAAAGCGGTCAACGTATTACCTGAAGAAGAAAAATTGTTGGAACAAATGATCGCTGATGGGATAGAAGTAGAAATTCGTCAAGTACCAGCAGATAAAAAAATAGCAGCAAAGGAAGTCTTATGAGAAAGGAAGAATAAAAGATGATCCTACAAGCAATTCTTTTAGGTCTGGTTGCCTTTATTGCGCAATCAGAGTATGCGTTAGGAACTTCCCTGCTTTCTCGTCCGATCGTAACGGGATTATTTACAGGGATTGTTTTGGGAGATGTAAAAACAGGTATTATTATGGGAGCAACTTTGGAATTAGCTTTTATTGGTTCATTTTCAGTTGGAGCATCGATTCCACCAGACGTTGTGACCGGTGGAATCTTAGGAACTGCATTTGCCATTACTGCAGGAGCAGGAACAGAAACAGCATTACTATTAGGGTTACCAATTGCGACACTTACCCTTATTTTAAAAAATGTTTATTTAGGACTATTGATTCCGATCATGAACCACAGAGCAGATCATTATGCGGAGGATGGAAATTATAAAGGGGTCGAACACATGCACTTATTAGCTGGTTTCGGCTTGTCATTGATGCTTGGTCTGGTAGTCATGATTTCTTATTTAGTCGGAAGTCAAACGATCGGGAATCTCTTAGCGAAAATACCAGATTTTGTGCAAAACGGCTTGACCGTTGCAACTGGGTTGATTCCAGCGCTTGGATTTGCCATGCTGGCACGTTTATTGATCAATAAAAAAGTAGCACCTTATTTCTTTTTAGGCTTTGCTGTAGCAGCTTACTTAGAGATTCCAGTAACAGGTATTGCCATCTTTGGGGCGATCTTAGCCGTCATTGTCGTCAATATCATGAACGTACGTCAAGTATCCGTTCAAACTTCAGCAGGGGAGGTAGAAGAGGATGAAGACTTCTAATCAAGAAGAACACAAAGTGACCAAAAAAGAATTGAATCAGGTCTTTTGGCGCTCATTTCAAATGGAATTTTCATGGAACTATGAAAGGCAGATGAATATGGCCTATGTCTTTGCCATCATTCCCATCTTGAAAAAGCTCTATCATACTAAAGAAGAAATGTCAGCAGCGCTTAAACGACACTTGGAATTTTTTAACACGACACCACATATCGTGACCCTGATCTTAGGGATCAATGCAGCAATGGAAGAAGAAAATAAAAATGACCCAGAGTTTGATGTAACCGCTATTGATAGTATCAAAACCTCACTGATGGGGCCTTTAGCAGGGTTAGGCGATTCATTCTTTTGGGGAACGTTGCGTTTGATCGCGACGGGTGTTGGGACTTCGCTAGCACTACAAGGAAATATTTTAGGACCAATTTTATTCCTTTTGATTTTCAATATCCCTCATGTTTTATTTCGTTACTTGGCAACAAGTTGGGGCTATCGACTAGGTACTGGATTTTTAAAGAAAATCCAAGCAAACGGAATGATGGAAAGTTTGACGTTAGGTGCTTCAATCATTGGATTGATGGTAGTTGGCGGGATGACTGCGACGATGATCGATATCAATATTCCTTTGAAAATCGGAACAGGTGAAAATGCTGTCACGGTTCAAAGTATTTTTGATGATATCGTTCCTCATATTTTAAGTTTAGGTGCCTTTGGAGCAGTCTTTTATTTATTGAAAAAAGAAGTCAAACCATTGATGATTTTGATTGGATTAGCTATTTTTGGGATTGCTGGTTCATGGATCGGTATCTTTTAGAAAAGGAGAGAACAAGATGGTCACAATGCTTGATTATATTCATGAAGAAAAAACAGTTTTATCAGCGATTCTTGAAAAGAATGATTCGTCACTTCATGTGTCTTATCAAAACATGCAACACGTTCTGATTCTGGCGACAGGTTCTTCGTATAATGCTTGTCTTGCTGCAAAGCCGGCACTAGAAAGCTATGGAGATATCACTGTGGATATCCAAGAACCTTATCATTTTAATCATTATGGGAAATTGTCAGAAGAAGTTGATACAGTCATCGCTGTTTCTCAAAGTGGGAAAAGTGCTTCGACAGTCGATGCCATTCGAAAGATCCGATCATCAAAACGACGGACGATCGCTTTAACTGGAGATGATCAAAGTCCGATCACCAAAGAAGTGGATCAAGTGATTGACTTGAATATGGGCGTGGAAAAAGTGGGGTTTGTTACCAAGGGCTATTCAGCAACCGTTCTTCAGTTGATTCTCTTAGGTCTAGCGATTGGAACCAGTAAAGATCGAATAACAGCAGCGCAAAAAGAAGAAAAACTAGTTCAACTAAGAGAAATCGTGATGAAAATTCCTCAGATCATTTCGCAAACAGAACAATTTTTTGAAAAAAATGAAGCACTCTTTCGTGTAGCAAAACGATTTATTGCGATCGGGTATGGACCGAATTGGGGAACAGCGAAAGAGTTTGAAACCAAGTTTACAGAAACTGTTCGGGAACCTTCCCAAGGCTTTGAATTAGAGGCATACATGCACGGTCCGTATTTAGAATCCAATCCTGGTCACATCCTATTCTTCCTGGAAACCGATAGTGATAGTCAAAAACGTTCCCAGCGATTAGCACAATACATGAAACAATATGTTGGACAGGTCATTGTTGTAACGACTGAAGGAGAAACGACTGAGAATCAGCTTAGTCTGGGAATCACTAGCGAAGAAGAACTTTCTGTTTTAGCTTTAGTTGTACCGATCCAAGTTTTGGCTTATAAAATTGCGACTGCTAAAGGGATCGATTTAGGTCAAAGAATTTTTGATGATTTTGATGAAGTATTAAAAAGTAAAATTTAAGAGGTGGAGACTATGTTAAAATTCAATGAACAAAAACAAATCGAGGATATCAATGGGGCGCTAGCTTTACGTCCGCAAGTGGAACAAATCATTGACGGATTGGGAGAGGGATTCGATGCAATTTATTATTTAGGAATCGGCGGAACCTACGCGTCAGCGATGCAAGCTGTGACTTATATGAATGGTAAAAGTAACCTACCTGTTTATGTCCAACATGCAGCAGAATATTACACAACTGGCAACAAACGCCTAACAGAAAAATCAATTGTTGTCTTGTCTTCAGTTACTGGTACCACGCAAGAAGTCGTGCAAGCGGTCAAAGAAATCAAAACAGTGGGTGCGACACTGATCGGGTTTATTGATACAAAAGAGAGTATTCTCGCTGAACTTTGTGACCATACGATCACGTATCCTGCACCTGGAACCGAACAAATCAAATTCTTTATGGTCGCAGATCGTTTGATGTATAATCATGGCGAATTTGAAGACTACGAAACCTATTATCAACAATTAGAAGAGCACTTAGCAGTTGGCTTAGTCGAAGCCGAAAAACAAGCAGATGCTTTTGGATTAGCGTTTGCTGAAAAACATCGTCATGATTCGATGCACTATTTTATCGGTGCTGGGAACCAATGGGGCGCTGTCTATTCTTATGCGATGTGTTATTGGGAAGAGCAAAGTTGGTTGCCTTCTAAATCGATCCACGCTGCTGAATTTTTACATGGTACGCTAGAAGTGATTGAAGAAACGACACCAGTGACGTTGTTCTTAGGAGAAGATGAACAACGTGTACTTGCAGAAAGAGTCGCAAACCTATTACCAAAAATCTGTGCAAATTATACATTGATTGATACAAAAGACTATCCAATTGAAGGAATTGACGAAAGTTATCGTGGACGTGTCCTTTCTTATTTGCTGATGCATGCGGTGACACAACGAATCGATGCACATATCGAGCAATTAAATTGTCACCCCTTAGAAATCAGAAGATATTACCGTCAATTTGAGTATTAAGCGACACAATCAGTTCTAAGAGGAACGATTTCGTAAAATAATAAAATAAAACATACCAATATGAATCGTCTGTCAGTGAGATAAGCGGTTCATACTGGTATGTTTTTTGGTTATGACATGGATCAAGTGAGCGATTTGATCCGTGTGTTGATATGTTGATAGCAGAATTTTTATGAATTGTTTGATAAGTCAGTTAAGAGATTACGAGGTTGGATATTCGCATCAATCACATTGTAAAAGGCATTTGAAGTATCATTCACATCCCAAACGGCTAAGATGACATGATAACCGAGATGATCACCTGGAATAGTGATCGTGTGTGTTAGATTTGTGTCGGCATCTTTCCCGTGACCGTCTACCTCACCTATAAATTGAAATTCATCGCGGGATAATGGTTTGTTTGGATTCCAATTATTTTTCGTGATATAGTAATGCCATTTAGCTGTTTTATGCGCGGCAGTATAAGACCAAGTGAATTTCGTTGGACCAGTTGAAAGGTTTTGTTTTGTCCAAATAGTAGCAGTTTGTTTGTCTAATTCAAATCCTTTGACACCATTTGCGGAAGCAATTTTTCCATCTGCAGGTCCACCATTTGGGAATCCTTTAGGTGCTTCTAGTGATTGTGGCTCAGTAATTATTTCACCGTATTTTTCAAGAGCTGCATGCCAATTCTTCTTACTGTCTAATTCTCCTTGATAGGCACGACTGATAGGTTTCTCCACATAACCGTGAGCATCCACATTAACTGTCGATAAGGCAGTTAAACCAGTTGTTGCTAAAACGAGACCTAATCCTACGACTAAACTTTTTTTCATCTTGATTCCCTCCATCAATTGCTTATTATGTGAAATAAATTTTTTCACAAAAATAGTATAAAACGAAAGGAGAAGAGGGTTAAATATTGTTTGTTATTGCAACAAAAAAAGTATGGTTCCTAAAAAAGTTCGCTCAGTTCGCTATCATGAAAAAGCGTTCGATAAAAGATAACTTCTTTCTGATACGCTCTTATTATTGATGAGTGGTAAAAGTGAAACGAAAAAGATCCCACGATGTTGAGCCTAGCAATACTAGAACTACCCATCGTGGGAAAGATTGAGCAAATGTTTTCAATAAACAGTAAAGAAAATGAAGAATGATTGATTGTTCAGTTAAAGAGAATCACATGGATTCATTTAAATCATTTAAGATACTACGAGGTTGGATATTCGCATCAATAACATTGTAGAAGGCATTTGATGTATCACTTACATCCCAAACTGCTAAAATCACATGATAACCTATCCGGTCATTTGGGATCGTAATGGTGTGAGTTGGACTCGTGCTAGCTTGCGCACCTTTTCCTTGGACTTCGCCGATCAATTGAAGTTCATTGCGAGAAAGTGGTTTATTCTGGTTCCAACCTGGTTTAGTGATATAGTAATGCCAATTACTAGTTGAGTGTGATTGCGTATACTTCCAAGTGAATTTTGTCGCTCCCCCTGTTAAATTTTGTTTCGTCCATAGACTAGAAGTTTGCTTATCTAATTCAAATCCTCTTGCACCATTTGCAGAAGCGATTTTTCCATCTGCTGGTCCACCTTTAGGGAATCCCTGAGGAGCTTCTAGTGATTGTGGTTCATTAATGATCGGACCATATTTTTGAACTGCGAAATCATAGCCAATGTTTTCTTTATCCAATTGACCTTGATAGGCACGGCTAATTGGCGAGATAACATAACCATGTGCTGAAACATTGACGGAAGATAATGTTGTCAATCCTGTCGTTGCTAAAACCAAACCTAACCCTAATAAAGAACTTTTTTTCATATTATAACTTTCCTCCAAAATGATTTTTATGAAAAGGTTTTCTTTTCATGAATTTAGTATAACGAGGAGAACAGTAAGCTTAGATTGTTTGTCTAGCATTACAACAAAAATAACATCTTCCGGTTCGTTATTGTTAATTAGCTTTGTTTTTTAAACTGCTTTCAATCAATAAATTTTTGAGATTATTAAAATATTCTTTAGCATTAGTCAAATCTAACCACTCAAAAAAACGAAGACCCTTTTCGATTTCCGGGATGGCTGAATGATCGCCATCTGCTAATCGATCCAAAGCCGCAAATAATTTATACTGGGCAAGATCAATTGACTGTTTGTGGTTTTGCGTTAATCTTTTCAGTTCGCTTAGAAAAAGTTTTCTAAGAATCGCAGAATGACGGTTAAATGAGAGGCGTAAACCATTTAGAATAAAATTAGAGAAAAGTTCTGAATAGTAGGTAGCGTCTATGTACGTTTTCATTTTTGATACACTGGTTTGAAAGAGATGGATGATGTATTGATCATCAAAAATAAACAAACAGTTTGAAAAAATCGTTAGTTCAAAATGTCCCCAGGTTTCAATTTTTTCAAGATAATTTTTGATCACAAAAATTTCTTCTTCTATTTTCAAATTGGTATCAGTATGGTTGTAGAGGTAGTTCATAATCAATTTTCGTTGGGCATAAATCAAACGATAGTAGATGCTGCCTGTTTTTTCGTATTCGTTTAGTAGTTCTAATTCTTGTTCGTGAGTGATTTTTTTGGATGAGATGAGATAGTTGGTCAATTTTTGTTTATTCGTAAGTGAATTGCTATTAAGAAGAAATTGATACTCTTCTAAAGTAATGTTCATTCGTTCAAGGTAGTTAACTAATAGTTCAAAACTGATCTTTGTTCCTCTTGATTCAAACGCAGCAAGGGTTCCTCGTTGTGAGATACCTCGTGTCAACTGTTCTTGTGTTAAGCCACGTTCTTTTCTTAACTTACGAATCAGAGACGAATGGTTAGTCATATCTTTATCCTCCTAGTGTTTTTTTATATATATTGTAGATGTTTTTTTAAATATATCACAAATGTAATAAAATTTAAATAAAGCGTCATTTTTGCGCGATTTTAAAGAAGAAGTGCGTAATCGATTATTTGGGTGTTGCAATACTATGCAAATAATTGTAATCGTTTTAATTGATGGTGTAATATGTTATGTAATAAAGAATAATGGAGGCGGTTTGATGAAGAAAAAACTAGTATTATTTTCTGTAGGCGTGTTTAGTGCAATAGTAAGTGGAGGTACGACGGTTTTTGCAGCTGATGCAGCAGACACGATGCCTGACCTCGCGAATAAACAAATTGCAGTCGGATACTATCATAACTGGCAAGCGGAACAAGGCGCAGGCTATCAAGGAGGTCGTCCAGCCGACATTGATTTGGCCAAAATAAATCCTTTTTACAATGTAGTGACGGTTTCGTTTATGAAAGGAGAAGGGATTCCTACTTTTAAACCTTATAATATGACGGATCAGGCCTTTCGTGAAAAAGTAGCAACATTGAATGCGCAAGGGCGAGCAGTCATTATTTCTCTAGGAGGAGCAGATTCACATATTGAATTACATCGTGGCCAGGAACAAGCTTTTGCGAATGAAATCATTCGGTTAGTAGAAGTATATGGCTTTGATGGATTAGATATTGATTTGGAACAAACTGCGGTGGCTGCTGGGGATAATCAAACAGTCATTCCGGCGGCATTAAAAATCGTTCGTGAGCATTACAAGAAAGAAAACAAACATTTTATTATCTCAATGGCGCCTGAATTTCCATACTTAAGAACAAATGGGGCATATGTACCATATATTACAGCTTTACAAAATGAATATGACTTTATTGCCCCTCAATTGTATAATCAAGCAGGCGATGGGATCAGTGTTGGGACGGAATGGATTGCCCAAAACAATGACAATAAAAAGTATGAATTTTTGTACGGGATTTCAAAATCATTTAATGAAGGAAGCGGTGGCTTTATCCAAATTCCTGCAAGTAAACTAGCATTAGGGATCCCAGCTAACGAAGATGCCGCAGCGAATGGCTATGTTAAAGATCCTTCAAAGGTCTATCAAGTGTTTGAACAAATGAAAAAAGATCAAACGCCATTAAAAGGAATCATGACATGGAGTGTCAATTGGGACGAGGGCAGAAATAAAGCTGGGATTGCCTATAATCAGTCGTTTGCGAATGCTTATCAAGGATTGTTCAAAGAGCAAGTACCAGATACTGAGAAACCTTCTAAACCAGAAAATTTAAAAGGAACTGCAACGCAATCAAGCATTTCATTAAGCTGGTCAGCTTCTACTGATAATGTGCGTGTTTCTCATTATAATATTTATCAAAACAAACAACTCATTGGCACTAGTAACACAACCAATTATACGGTGAGCAATTTATCCCCTGACACAACCTATTCATTTACGGTTGAAGCAGTCGATACATCAGGAAATCGCTCAACATCGTCTGATGTATTAACGATCAGAACACAAGCTGGTTCACAATTACCAGCCCCTTCGATGCCAACTGGTCTAGTAGTAAAAGGTGTATCGCAAAACTCTGTGACACTCGGTTGGTCTGCAAATGATCCGAAAGAAGAGGTCATCGGCTATGAAATCTATCGAAATGGCGTTCTATTAACAACCACGATGACACCAGATTTTATAGACAAGGGATTAATGTCTGATACGACATACACTTATCAAATCGCAGCAGTCAATTCTTCTGGTATTTCTAAGAAAAGTCAACAAGTGACAGCGAAAACGACAGCAGATAATCAAGCAGAAGAATGGAAAATTGGGAAATTATATAATATTGGTGATATTGTGACCTATAAAGGAAATCTTTACCGTTGTCGTAACATCCACATGGGACAAATCGGTTGGGAACCTGATGTGGCTTTAGCATTATGGCTGAAGATCAGTTAATAAAGTTAACAAAATAAAAAAAGAGTCAGAGTGCAGTATGTCAGGGCTATTACAATGAGGATGTAATGAGGACATACACATATAAAGCGCACTCTGATTTTTTTACATAAAATTGTCAGAATCAAAATATAAGATAAGCCACGCAACCATTTTACATGCTCTGATCTAAATAGTTATTTTCAGTTGTTCAGGATGAGAGAATAAACAAAAGAAGAAAACACACAGTTCAATCTGAATTCTGGTGTTTTCTTCTTTTATCATTTAGTAACGATCGTACAAAAGTGATGGGACAAACGATGCAACCCATATCGCTGGAATAAAAATAACTGAAACATTAATTAAAATGGCGGTGTAACAGACCACATATTCTAGCCCCCCTTTCTAGTTGATTCAATGATTATTTATATGATAATTATAACGCTTTGAATGACATAAAATTAAAATGTATCTTAATACAACAATGTCAAGTGTTAAACAAACTGTTAAAACGGGAAAAATAGTTTTCAACATTTAGAGTATCTATACTATAATAGTTACTATCAACTATTTGGAGGAATATCAATGAAACAAAAAATTGCAGTTTTAGGCCCAGGCTCTTGGGGGACTGCTTTAGCGCAAACCTTAGCAGAAAACGGACATGATGTTCGTATTTGGGGAAATGTTCCTGAACAAATCGATGAAATTAATCAGTATCATACAAATAAACAATTTTTACCTAACCTAAAAATTTCCGAAACGATTATCGGTTATAAAGAATTAGCAGAAGCAGTGAAGGATGTCGATGCGGTTTTATTCGTTGTACCAACGAAAGCCATTCGTTCAGTTGCTCAAGAATTGATTGAGAAAATGAATACTAAACCAATCATCATTCATGCAAGTAAAGGGTTAGAGCAAGGAACACATAAACGCATTTCTGAAGTTATTGCTGAAGAGATTCCAGAGGAAAAAAGAAAGGCAATCGTCGTGCTTTCTGGACCAAGCCACGCGGAAGAAGTTGCTGTTCATGATATTACGACCATTACTGCTGCAAGCATTGATCAGCAAGCGGCAATGTATGTGCAAGATCTGTTCATGAATGATTATTTTAGAATTTATACGAATAATGATGTCATCGGAGTTGAAACGGGTGCGGCTTTAAAAAATATCATTGCTATCGGTGCTGGTGCCATCCATGGATTAGGTTTTGGTGATGATGCAAAAGCGGCGATCATGACTCGAGGATTAGCGGAGATTAGCCGTCTAGGAGTGGCAATGGGTGCCAATCCATTGACATTTATTGGCTTGAGTGGTGTAGGTGACTTGATCGTGACTTGTACAAGTGTTCATTCTCGTAACTGGCGAGCAGGAAATTTGCTTGGTCAAGGACATAAGTTAGAAGAAGTACTTGAGAATATGGGAATGGTTGTTGAAGGAGTCTCTACTACTAAAGCTGCGGTTGAATTAGCGGAACAACTAGGGGTAGAGATGCCGATCACACAGACAATCTACAATGTATTATATAATGGAGAAGACATCAAACAAGCAGCCAAAGAAATCATGTTGCGAGATGGTAAAATAGAGAATGAATTTTCATTAAGCTAAGGGCTTATATTGAAATGAAAGGACGGGGTGTATGAAAGTTAAGAAAGCAATCATACCTGCAGGTGGTTTAGGCACGCGTTTTTTACCTGCGACAAAAGCAATGGCTAAAGAAATGCTTCCTATTGTTGACAAACCAACGATCCAATTCATTGTTGAAGAAGCGTTAAAATCTGGGATTGAAGATATTTTAATTGTTACTGGGAAAGAAAAACGTCCTATCGAAGATCATTTTGATGCTAACCTTGAATTGGAATTAAATCTGCGTGAGAAGGGAAAACTCGATTTATTAAGTACCATCAAGGAAACGGAAGCTGTTAATCTTCATTTTATCCGACAATCTTACCCTAAAGGATTAGGGCATGCAGTTCTTCAGGCCAAAGCATTTGTAGGAGATGAACCATTTGTTGTCATGTTAGGGGACGACTTGATGGTGGATCAAGTCCCTTTGACAAAACAGCTAATGATGGACTTCGAGGAAACTCATTCATCAACGATTGCAGTGATGGAAGTTTTGCCAGAAGATACAGGAAAATATGGAATCATTGATCCTGGAGAGGAAGAAAAAACTGGGTTATATCGAGTAAGAAAAATGGTAGAAAAACCTACTCCTCAAGAGGCGCCTAGTAACCTTGCCATTATTGGACGCTATTTATTAACACCAGACATTTTTCCAATACTCGAAACGCAAACACCAGGTGCGGGCAATGAAATCCAATTAACGGATGCGATTGATACATTAAATCGCCATCAAAAAGTCTATGCAAGAAATTTTAAAGGGAGACGATATGATGTTGGTGATAAATATGGTTACATGCGAACCAATATTGATTATGGGTTACAACATCCAGAAATCGGCGCTGACCTTAAAGAGTATCTGATACAACTTAGTAAAGAGTTATAATTTCTAAACTAAGGTACTTTTACTTGGTCTTATCTAGTTCGTTGCTTAAATTTTAGTAAAATACTTTTTGTTAGCTATTAAAATAAACGTCATTTTTCTTATTATGTAGTAATATAAAAGAGTTATGGCAAAATTGACTTTTAAATACAGAAAAGGTGTGTAGCTTTGTATGGGAAAATTGATTACAATCGGTCAAACACTTCTTGATGGATTGAAATGGCTGATGGAAGGAAATAACTGGTTGTTTTTGACTCCATTGGTGCTAATTTGTGGATATGTTTTCATTCAAATGGCTAGAAAAAAAGAGAAATTATTGATTTTTATCTGGTATTTAGCAACAATTTCTATTTTAAGTGTTATGCTTGAACTTGCTTTAGGTGCGTGGGAAGCTATGATTTTTGCTTTGATATTTATCATAGGTTATTTCATCATCTTTATCCCTTATTTCTTTAGAGGCGTTCATATCGGCAAAAAAGGCAGACACACGGCTTCTCATCGCAGAACAAAACGATCAGATAAACGCTAAAAGCAGTGAGTTAAGAAAGTTGATCCATGTAGCTTGCAACTACGGTTATTGCTCGCTTGAGTTTTTCGTTAGAACAAAGCAATCGCTGGTTAAATCCATTTTATTTGGATGAGCGGTTGCTTTTTTGTCTGGTTTTAGGGTCTGAGTATACCATTTAAGGAATGGGAGTTAGCAAAAATCAGTAGGGGAGAGTCATCCTGGTAGGCTAAGCAAAAAAATGATCATGACATGTCTAATTGTGGACGGCAAATTTATTTATTTAAGTAGATATTGGCTGTTATCATTGTTAAAAAATAAATCTAAAAACAAGAATCCTATCGTGATAGGATTCTTGTTCAGTTAAAAAAGTTGATTTATATGTCAAGAAAACAGACCATGGTTTTTTTATTTTTTCGGACTTGCACTTGTCTGATAGATTACTTAAAATGATTGAAGATAGAAACAGCAGAATAAAAAAAGGCTCCCTAATAGTTAGCGGCAACTAACTATCAGGGAATGACCAGTCACACGTATACACCCTGACCGATCATTTGCCATAGTCAATGCAAGGCATCGACCGTATTTATTGTACCTAATTTCTGGGGAGATTTCTACCCTTGTGTCGGTTTTTCGATGGTCGGTAGCTCGTTTATTTACTATGTCAAGGTATTGGGCAGTATGCTCAATGCCTTTTTTTATCTTTCATTTTCAAGCAAAAGGTTGATACGTCTTAACTGATTTCTTTTTTTATGTTTTAGCGCACTTGCTGTTTTTGTTGTGAAATTAAAGGTGGAGAAATAAATGAGTTTACGCTATTTTGATTATTATCAGCAACTAGAAAAGAAATTAAGAATCGAAGAACCCTTGATGGTTCAAGCTGCTTCTTTAATTGCTCGTCAAGTTTCATTAGGTGGACGTTTACAAATCTTTGCTAGTCGTACACTAAGCGGGATAGCATTTGAGTTTTGGGAGCATTTACCTGAAATGATACCGGGCAAGTTAATTGAAAATCCGGCAAATGGGATATATGAAACTTTGGAAGGAACAGGAAAAGCGATCATTGATCAGCTCTCTGTCAAACAAGCAGATATTTTTCTACTTCTTTCCAATGAAGGCAGGGATCCAAGTATTGTGGAGTTAGCTCAATGGATCAAGTCAAATGGTCATTTACTGATTATTGTTACTGGATTTGATCTCTCGCGAAGTATCAAATCACAACACAGTAATGGGTTGCGACTGTTTGAATTTGCTGACCTAGTATTGGATAACCATGCACAAATGAATGATACCGCTTTATCATTGTCAGAAGTTGAGCTTGCTCTTTGTGATAGTTCCTCTATCGCTACCATATTACTATTGCAGCAAACCCTATATTTTACAGTCTGCCAGCTGATTCGTTAGGGAACGTAAAAATAGAATGAATGGAAACATTGCCTTGAAGTAGATGAAAAAGGGACACCTTTGAATAAAACTAGGAACATTCGGCGATTTCTAAGTGTTAGTGTAAAAAGTAGAGCAAGGTAACCTCTTTTTTCAATAGTTAAAACAAGCAAAATATCACAAAGAAGAGACAAAAAAGAATTCACTTGAATTCTTTTTTGTCTCTTAATACACGTTGATGAAAGAGTCTTCCCCAAAACTCTTTACATTGCAATTATAGTACATTAGTTATGATTATTGCAATGAAGATTGTTTATAGATTAAAAAAAGTCTGAAGCAGCTATTTTTTCTCATAGACTATCTGTTTTTTTATTCGTTTTTTTTCGGATAAATAATGAATAAAAAATTCTATTTATATCGAATGTTGAAAAAATATACATATTTTAAAAATGATAAAATATAATTTGTTTTTCTTCATAAATAATAAAACAAGTAAAGATATCATATGAAACTAATTGATTATATCCTTGCATCACAAAATACAAGAGAATTATTTAACTTTTTTTGGTTGCTTTTAACAAAAATAAAAAAGATTGCTTTAATAGATAATTAATGTGTTTAGCGTTTTTTTGCTGTATAATCTAATCTGATATTGATTGTTTTATTCATAAAAATTTAAAGATAGAAAGGAAGACTTCATAGTGAAGAAGCAAGTGTCTTCGGGGAAATCCAAACGGGATCTCACAAAAATGACGACACCCCATACTTATGTCATCATTTTTGGAGTGGTCATCCTTGCTTGGTTGCTGACATTTATTGTACCAGCAGGAAAATTTAGTACACAAGATATCGAATACCAAGATGCAAATGGAGAAACAAGTACGCGAACTGTATTACGCCAAGATTCATTTCGTTATGCTTATGCCTTGGATCGCTCCTATGTATTTGATCAATTAGAGAAGTTACAAAATGATCCGACGGAAAGAGAGAAATTAAAAGTCCCTGAAAAAGGGTTAGAAGAAGTGATTTCTGAAGGTGAAAAGAAATTAACGCAAGAAAAGTTAGATGAAATCTCTTTAACAGATGATGTACTTTATGACCAATTTGGCGAACGCATTTATGATACTTCAAAAAAACTCCATAAAACGGCTCGAGTATGGGGGACCGATGATTTTGGTGGTTTCGGATTTTTGAATTTTGTCTTTGAAGGGTTAGTTTCAGGAGACAAGTATGGATCGGCTGTCGGAATCGCTGCACTTATTTTAGTTGTTGGTGGTGCTTTTGGAATTATCATGCGCACCGGGGCAATTGATGCAGGGATCTATGCTTTCATCAGTAAGACAAGGGGACTGGAGCGTTTAGCCTTACCGCTATTATTTTTTGCTTTTTCATTCGGTGGCGCGACATTCGGCATGGCAGAGGAAGTCATTCCTTTTTCTATGGTGATGGTCCCATTTGTGATAGCTCTTGGTTATGACTCGATCGTTGCAGTAACAGTCACGTATGTCGCCTCTCAAGTCGGAAATGCGACTTCCTGGATGAGTCCGTTTAGTGTAGCAGTTGCTCAAGGGATCGCTGGCATTCCAGTGTTATCGGGTGCGACGTTCCGATTGATCATGTGGGTCGTTATCACAGCGTTATCTGCTGGCTATTTGATGATTTATGGGGAGAAAATCCGTAAAAACCCTGAAAGCTCATTGACGTATAAATCAGATGATTATTTCAGAAGTCATTTGAAAAAAACAACCGACGAAAAAAAAGCGTTTATGTTGGGACACAAATTGATTTTACTTGAAATGCTCATCGTATTGGTTTGGATCGTTTGGGGTGTTACGCAAGAAGGGTATTATATCCCAGAAATTGCTTCACAATTTTTTGTTATGGGATTAGTCGCAGGGATCATTGCAGTAATCTTCAAATTGGATGGCATGCGGATCAATGATATTGCCTCTTCTTTCCAATCGGGTGCTGCTGATCTAGCTGGAACAGCAATCGTTGTAGGGATGGCAAAAGGGATCTTATTAGTATTAGGTGGCTCAGATGCTTCTGTTCCTTCTGCTTTAAACACCATTCTACATGGTATCGGTACAGCTTTAGCAGGAGTACCAGCGGCTATCGGAGCGTGGGCAATGTATATTTTCCAAAGCCTGTTTAATTTAGTCGTGACATCCAATTCTGGTCAAGCGGCGTTAACGATGCCAATCATGGCACCACTTGCTGACTTAGTAGGGGTCTCTCGTCAAGTAGCTGTATTAGCTTATCAATTAGGCGCTGGATTTATGGATGCCTTTACCCCTGTATCAGCTAGTTTGATTGGTGTCTTAGGTGTTGCACGTATCGAGTGGGCAAAATGGGCAAGATTCCAAATCAAAATGCAAGGTTTCTTTTTTGTCCTAGGTACTATCTTTATCATGATTGCGATAGCAATCGGCTTACAATAGCGAAGCAATAAAGTTAAGGCTAGTGAAGAATCCACGAATCGTGTTTTTTCTGATGACAGAGGAACTCGATGCTTTTTCAAACTTACTAGCCAAAAAGTTGACTTATAGAAAGCAAGCCGAAGAGACTGAAAATAGTTTGTCTTATTTTCATTATTCTTCGGCTTTTTTATACTAAAAATAGTTACTTTTGAAACAAAGAAAATCAAAATATCGGTATCAGAAAGGATGAAGTCAAATGAAAATCATTCGTCAAATTGAGGTCTATGCACCAGATTATTTAGGGGTCATGGATGTATTGATTGCCGGGGATAAAATTATTGCGCTTGAAGAAGCGTTGACCGGTGGCTATGCTGAGTTAGAAGTGGAAGAAATTTCCGGTAGTGGGAAAGTGTTGACACCGGGCTTTATTGATTGCCATTTTCACCTTTTAGGTGGAGGTGGAGAGGGCGGTTTTCAAAATCGTACGCCAGAAGTAACTTTAAGTCAATTGACGACAGCGGGTGTAACAACAGTTGTTGGGTGTTTGGGAACAGATGGTGAAGGTCGTGACATGACTGCACTTATCAGTAAGGCAAAAGGCTTAGAAGCAGAAGGAATCTCAACTTACGTCTATGAAGGTTCTTATCGGTTACCACTCAAAACGGTTACGGATTCAATCATCAAAGATTTTTTGACAATTGATAAAATCATCGGAATTGGCGAAATTGCTGTTTCTGACCATCGATCATCTCAGCCTACATTTGAAGAATTTTCTCGAGCAACTGCTGATGCCCGAGTAGGAGGTATGTTGTCTGGTAAAGCTGGTATCGTCAATGTCCATTTAGGTGGAGGAAAACGTAAACTAGAGTTATTAACAAGGGTAGTTGAGGAAACCGAGATTCCGATTACGCAATTTTTACCTACCCATGCCAACCGCACGCCAGAACTTTTAACAGCTTGTATCGAGTTTGCGAAAAAAGGTGGGACAATTGATTTCACAGCGAGCGAAGATCCTGATTTTTGGGAACGAACAGATGGGGAAGTCCGCTCTAGTAAAGCTTTAAAACAGTTGATCGAAGCTGGCGTTTCCCTTGATCATTTTACAATGTCATCTGATGGACAAGGAAGTTTACCTTACTTTGATGAAAAAAATCACTTTCTTGGTATGGGTGTCGGAAGCGCAAAATCACTACTGGTAGGTATCAAAGAAGCGGTAGAAAAAGAAGAGATTCCACTTGAAGTAGCCTTGCGAGCAATCACAGTCAATCCCGCTCGTGTGTTAAAGCTGGAGCGAAAAGGAACAATCAAAGTAGGGAACGATGCTGATCTATGTATACTTGACAAAGAAACCTTAGCCATCGAAACAGTGATCGCCAAAGGACAAGTAATGGTTGAAAACAAAGAAGTTAAAGTGTGGGGAACCTTTGAAAAAACGATCTAAGAGCATACTGTTTGTCTGTTTTTCAAGTTGATGATACCCTGATAATAGTTAGATAGTTAGAAATGAGAAATTTAAGGGAGGAATTAAGATGGCAGATTTAAAAGGACGTTCTGAAGATGCAAAAGACAAAGTAGTTGGTAAAGGAAAAGAAGCTTACGGTAAAGCAACAGATGATAAAAGCAAAGAAGCTGAAGGAAAAGCACAATCACTTGGTGCTGATATCAAAGAAAAAGCTCGTAATTTAGGCGATGATATCAAAGAAGGCTTTGAAGATGTCAAAGAAAAATTCTCCAAAAAAGATGATAAAAAATAGTTTCTCCAAAAGAGAAGTTTGGTTAAAACTTTGAGAATGATCCTCTGGTTTTATCCAAAGCGAGTTCTTAAGGAAGATTGATTGTAAAAGACGATAGATTTGGTTTATTGTGTTTTGCACCTCTTATAGTTAGTAAACGAACTTTTGAGGTGCGCCACGATACCAATTCTACCGTCTTTTTTTAGTATGCGTTCCAGCAAATCTATCGATGTACTCTCTCGAATTATGATAAGTATAATTATAAGTCAATGAACTTAATAGAGCTTTGAAGTGATTGGTAGTAAGAAAGCTTTTATTGAGATCGAAAATCCTACTATAGTTATTCCTAAAAATATGGTAAAATAGACGGAGTATGTTTGTAACAGAAGAACGGATAAAAGTAGACAGTTTGTTAAATTGAGACTGTTTTAATCAACGACTTGAGGCAAGATTGGTTGTGCTTTATAAAACCAGGCTTTTTTTCTTGAAAATAGCAGATGCTAGCGATTTATCTAATTTGTTGTATAATGATGGGGAGTAGTCGAATCCATTGTTTTCGACTTTTGTGTTAAAAATAATCGATTCATCGCTTTAATGAAACTTATTCAAAAATGGCAGAAGATAAACAAGAGGACTGTCAATCAGCTGCTTTTTCTTGCTAAGCAATAGAAGAAGTCAGCTAAAATTTTGTGAGTTGCTCATTGAGATGAATCATCTATTTAGTTAAAGAAGAGAATCGATGTCTTTAAACTTGGACATCATAAGAAGAGGTGAAATTTGTGAGTACCATTAAAATTATCCCTTTAGGCGGCGTACGTGAAAATGGAAAAAATATGTACATCGCTGAAGTGGGAGAAGATATTTTTGTTTTAGACTGTGGTTTAAAATATCCTGAAAACGAATTGTTAGGTATTGATGTAGTCATTCCTGACTTTACGTATCTGGAAGAAAACATTGATCGGGTAGCGGGAGTCTTTTTGACACATGGACATGCAGATGCGATCGGAGCGTTACCTTATTTACTTTCTAAGCTCTCTGTACCAGTATTTGGAACCGAGTTAACGATCGAGCTTGCTAAATTGAGTGTGGGACGAAATGATGCAGCAAAAGGTTTCAAAGATTTCCATGTAGTCGATGAACACACGGAGATTGATTTTGGCGAGACGATCGTCAGCTTTTTCCGAACCACCCACACGATTCCAGACTCAGTCGGGATCAACTTGAAAACCAAAGAGGGCAGTATCGTTTACACAGGCGATTTTAAATTCGATCAGACAGCTATTCCAATGTATCAAACTGATTATGCTCGTTTGGCAGAAATCGGTAAAGAAGGCGTATTGGCATTACTTAGTGAATCAGCGAACGCTGAAAACTCAGTTCCTGTAGCATCAGAGCTGCAGATTGCGGATGAAGTCTTCGATACGATCAAGTATTGGGAAGGTAGAATCATCGTTGCTTGTGTGGCAAGTAATCTACAGCGGGTTCAACAAGTCTTGGATGCAGCCGAAAAGGCACAAAGAAAAGTAGTATTGACAGGGCAAGATTTTGAACGGATCATCCGAACAGCAATGCGTCTGGAAAAACTACAACTTCCGAGTGAAGATTTGCTTGTGACCTTGAAGGACATGAAGAAATACAAACCAGAAGAAATCATCATTTTAGAAACTGGACGGATGGGTGAACCAATTAAGTCGTTGCAAAAAATGGCCAATAAAACCCACCGTAATATCAAAATCGAAGAAGGCGACTTAGTCTATATCACAACTACTCCAAGTATTGCGATGGAAACGATGGTAGCTAAAACAGAGGATATCATTTATCGTGCAGGTGGTACGGTCAAATTGATCTCTGAGAACATGCGAGTGTCTGGACATGCGAATCCTAATGATCTTCAGTTGATGCTTAATTTGATGAGACCAACTTATTTTATTCCTGTTCAAGGTGAATATCGTGAATTAGCTGCTCATGCTGATTTAGCTCATGCCGTCGGGATCCCTTACAAAAACATTTACATCACAGGACGTGGTGATGTGTTGGAATATAAAAATAAACGGATGAGTGTCGCTGGAACGATCAGTGCTGAAAATGTGATGATCGATGGTTTAGGAATTGGTGATATTGGTAATATTGTGTTACGTGACCGTAAAATCTTGTCAGAAGATGGTATCTTTGTAGCTGTAGTTACTATTAGTCGCCGTGAAAAGAAAATCGTCTCAAAACCACAAATCACATCTCGCGGTTTCGTTTATGTCAAAGCTAGTCGTGATTTGATGAAAGAAAGTGGGACGATGATCGAAGAAATCGTGGAAAAACACTTGGAAAGTAACGACTTTGAGTGGAGTAAATTAAAACAAGACATTCGAGATCAATTAGGACGCTACCTATTTGAACAAACAAAACGTCGTCCAGTGATTTTACCAGTGATCATGGAAGCAACACAACGTAGAGGCAAAAAATAATTGAAACAATAATGGTATGGAAAAGGTCGTAATCTTTTAAAGAGGCGACTTTTCCATACCATTTTTTGTATCAGTTGAACCAAAGTTCTTGCTCGTTCTTTTTTTTCTATTTTTTTGTAAAATAAAAGAGAAGGAAATGGAAGGAAGATAGTAGATGAAAACAAAAGTAGAAGAATATTTAGAAAAAGAAAGAATTTCTTACGAAGCTCTGACATTTAATTAGACAGAATTGAATGATTTTCAAAAAGTACTCAAGCAAAAACAGATTGATCAAAACAGTGTTTGTAAAACATTAGTTTTGAAAGGGGATAAAACAGGTGTAATCATTGCCGTTGTTCCATTGTCGGAACATTTAGATTACAAAAAAACCAGGAAAATTTCTGGTGATCACAAAGTCGGTTTTCCCGGAATGGATTTTGTGATGGCATCTACTGGTTATCCACATGGTGCAAATACACCGATCGGCATTTATCGTAAACACCCAGATTATCTTTTTTTAGTTGATGCATCTTTCAAAGAAAAGCAAATGTTGGTCATGTCAAGTGGCGAAATTGGCAGAAGCATTAAGATCGCTAGAACAGACTTCGAAAAAATAGTTCCTTTTACGTATGCAGAGTTAGTGGAGTAGCGTACTTAGAGTGGTTTGAGCTGATTTGCCACTTGGTACAAACTGTATTATCTGTTACAATGATTACGTATGTACTGTACTATTATTTAGGATTATTCTCTAAATGAAATCGGTTTATTTAATGTATGAAAGAAAGTAAAAGGAGTGAGAAAAGTGAAAATTACTTATCACGGACATTCATGTGTGTCGATCGAAATGAAAAATGGTGAACGCTTGATTATCGACCCGTTTATTACAGGCAATCCGTTAACAGATTTAACAGTGGATAAGGTAGAAGTAGACTGGGTTTTAGTTACTCATGGGCACAACGATCATGTAGGAGACATGGTGCCGATTGCTAAACAAAATGATGCAACGATTATCAGCATTGTTGAGATTACAAATTATGCGGAACAGTTAGGTGCCAAAGGACATGGGATGAATATTGGTGGAAAATATGAATTTCCATTTGGGATCGTAAAATTTGTTCCTGCCCAGCACAGCTCAAGTTATGAGGTAGCTGGCACACCGCTTTATATGGGCGAACCTAGTGGGATTGTGATCCAAGCAGAAGGAAAAACGATCTATCACGCAGGAGATACCGCTGATTTTAGTGATTTGGCTTTACTTGCCGAACAATTTACCATTGACGTTGCCTTTTTACCAATTGGTGATAATTTTACAATGGGACCAGAAGATGCAGCGAGAGCAGCAAAACGGATTGGCGCTAAGCTAGTCGTTCCTATCCATTACAATACATTTCCTGTTATCCAACAAGATCCTCAACTATTTATTGAGAAGTTGGCAGGGAACGAAGGAAAAATAATGAGCGTTTCTGAAACGCTGGAAGTGTAGGTTAAAGATATGGCGACGAAACATGACTTGATTTTAGAATATATCGAAAGCTTACCGGTTGGAAATCGTATTTCAGTCAGAAGCATAGCAAAAGAATTAAACGTAAGTGAAGGAACGGCCTATCGTGCCATCAAGGATGCTGAAAATATCGGATTAGTTTCAACGATCCAACGTGTCGGAACAATCCGGATTGAGCGGAAATTGAAAAAACATATTGAACGACTGACGTTTGGGGAAGTCGTCAGGATCATTGAAGGAGATGTATTGGGAGGCGCAACAGGATTAGACAAAGTATTGAATAAATTTGTGATCGGTGCGATGACGAAACATGCGATGGAACGCTATATCACACCAGGATCACTGATGATCGTCGGTAACCGCTCGGAAGTTCAAAAATTAGCTTTAGAAGATGGAGCCGCCGTGCTGATTACTGGTGGATTTGACACTACCCCCGAGATTGCTCGCTTAGCAGATGAATTAGCGATGCCGATTCTTCGTACGACTTATGATACCTTTACCGTAGCGACGATGATCAACCGTGCTTTGAGTGATCAATTGATTAAAAAAGACATTATGCTTGTCAGTGATATCTATATGTCAGCAGAAAAGACACACTACCTGCTACAAACAGATACGATCGCCGATTATCAAAAACTATCAGAGGAAACGCACCATTCACGATTTCCAGTAGTGAACCGTCACATGCGCTTGATGGGAATTATTACTGCTAAAGATGTACTTGGTAAAGCAGATACACAAGTAATTGAGCGGGTCATGACAAAAGACCCGATCAGTGTGAAAAAAACCATGAGTGTTGCTTCTGTCAGCCATCAAATGATCTGGGATGGTTTAGAAGTCATGCCAGTCGTTTCGGATGATTTGACACTTGAAGGGCTGATTACTCGGCAAGATGTGATGAAAGCCATGCAGTTAGTTCAGCGACAACCGCAAATTGCAGATACGATCTCTGACCAAATCTCAGGAGGAATCCAAACGATCGATCGAGACCGAGACGGGAATCTTTTGGCAAATCCAAAGTTTAAATTTGTGGTTACCCCTCAAATGGTCAATGGGGTCGGTACGATTTCATTTGGTGTATTAAGTGAGATCCTTTCTGATGTTGCACAAAAAACCATGGTATTAAATCAACGCAGAAATATCATGATCGAACAGATGAGTCTCCATTATCTACGTTTAATCCAACTTGAAAGCGAATTGGATATTCGTCCGAGAGTGCTTGAAATTGGTCGGAGATCAGCCAAACTAGACATTGAAGTATATATCGAAAATACGATCGTTTCCAAGGTAATCGTTGTTTGCCAAGTAATGGAACGTTCATAGAAAGCAGGGAAATAATGACTGTCCAATCTGAAATTTTAGCAGAAATAAAAAAATATGATCGAATCATCATCCATCGACATCAACGTCCTGACCCAGATGCTTTAGGTTCTCAAGTAGGTTTAGCAGAGATTTTAAGAGCAACGTTTCCTCAAAAAGAAATTTACCAAGTCGGGGAAACTGTGGAGGGCTTGCGCTTTTTAGCAGAAATGCAAATAGTTGATGATCAAGTGTATGAAGGAGCTTTGGTCATCGTCACTGATACAGCAAATGCGCCTAGAATCAGTGACGATCGTTTTAAGTTAGGTGAGAAATTGATAAAAATTGATCATCATCCAAATGATGAACCGTATGGTGATCTGGTCTGGGTCGATACGAAAGCCAGCAGTTGTAGTGAGATGATTACGGAGTTTGCCCTCATGTTTCCAAATGAGTTAACGTTGAATACCAGTGCAGCGCGTTTGCTTTATGCTGGGATTGTAGGAGATACAGGACGCTTCCTATATCCAGCTACAACCGCCAGGACGTTGGAAATTGCAGCAGATTTAAGACGTTATCCTTTTGATGCCAGTGCATTGAATCGTGAAATTGAACAAATGCCGATGAAAGTTGCTAAACTTTCAGGTTATTTATACCAAAATATCCAGGTTGATGAAAATGGCGCAGGAAAAGTGATTTTATCACAAGAACTCCTTTCGCAATACGGAATTGATGATTCTGAAACAGCAGCTGTTGTTTCCTTGCCTGGTGTCATTGATGAGGTATTAGCTTGGGGAATCTTTGTGCAACAACCTGAAGGATATTACCGTGTACGGTTACGTTCGAAAGGCCCGATCATTAATGAATTAGCGAAAAAGCATCATGGTGGTGGCCACCCGCTCGCAAGTGGCGCAAGTGCGAAAGATTTAGCGGAAGTGGCAGAAATTTATGGCGAAATCAAAGAGATTTGTCATGCGTATCAAAGATAGTAACTATTTTAGAAGAGAGAGTTGTTCGTTGTAAAAATGATTTTTACTAAACTTTGTTTTAAAAATCACAAGTCTCTCTTTTCAAAAGACACGTTATCCGTTACAATAATGCTCAACGCTATTTTTAAAGGAGAAAGAAGATGACATTACCAAACTGCCCACAATGTGGCTCTGAATACACTTACGAAGATCGAGGATTATTTATTTGTCCTGAATGTGCAAATGAATGGACAAATGAAGAACAGGACCAAGTAGATGGCTTGATCGTTCTTGATGCTAATGGTAATCCTTTGGCAGAAGGCGATAGTGTGACAGTGATCAAAGATTTAAAAGTGAAAGGTGCATCTGGTGCCATCAAACAAGGAACAAAAGTGAAAAATATTCGTCTAGTGGAAGGCGACCATAACATTGATTGTAAAGTCGATGGATTTGGACCGATGAAATTAAAATCAGAATTTGTTAAAAAACTCTAATACACTCAAGGTATTTTCACCTTCTTTTTAGATCACTCATGGTAAAATAAGTTAAAATAAAAAGGAGTGGATTTATCATGTATGGATATGGCATGTATGGCTTTTTTGATCCTACATTTTTGTTAGTGATCATCGGATTAGTTATTTCCGGTATTGCCTCAGCTTATGTGAACAGTACTTTTCGTAAATATGACAAAATCAGAAGTAAGAATAACGTGACGGGTACTCAAGCAGCGCAATACATTTTACAAAGTCAACAAATTAATGATGTCGGTGTCCAACAAATTGCAGGAGATTTGACCGATAATTATAATTCAGGAAATAAAATGTTGAGCTTATCACAAGCAACGGCACAGTCTACTTCGGTAGCTGCAATTGGTGTTGCAGCCCATGAATGTGGGCATGCGGTACAAGATGCTGTTGGTTATGCGCCGCTAAAGATTCGTGCCGCACTGGTTCCAGTGGCTAATTTTGGTTCGATGATTTCATTTCCATTGATTTTGATTGGTGTTTTACTGAGCTGGAATGATACATTAATCAACATCGGTATTTTTGCTTTTTCACTTGCGCTTTTGTTTCAGCTAGTTACATTACCAGTCGAATTTAATGCATCCAGACGAGCCATTCAAATTCTAAGCGAAGGTGGTCTTCTGACAGCAGAAGAAGTACCAATGGCTAGACACGTACTCTTTGCCGCAGCATTGACATACGTAGCTGCAGCACTTGCCACTTTCTTACAATTGCTTCGTTTGATCTTATTATTCGGTGGTAATCGTAGAGACTAGTACATGGGACATTATTAAGGTCCTTACTAGCAATG
The DNA here is from genome assembly GCF_051714985.1 of Enterococcus sp. AZ078. Classification (NCBI taxonomy): domain Bacteria; kingdom Bacillati; phylum Bacillota; class Bacilli; order Lactobacillales; family Enterococcaceae; genus Enterococcus; species Enterococcus sp. AZ078. Next base: position 2,353,648 of record NZ_JBIOSW010000001.1, on the reverse strand, counting down.
AAAAATCGTAAGTAATTATCGTTAAACCGCTTTGACCTGGTTCAAACGCGAAGAGTTGAATAAGATAGGGCTATCTATCAAGATAATAGTTAAGTATAGGACAACAGGTTGTCCTATACTTTTTTGGCTTGTTTCAGTTATTTTCCAGCTTAAGGAAACAAAAGGATTATTTTTGGTGGAGTCTTTGTATCAGATGGAATAAATGGAGCCAAAGTTCATCTTCACGTTCAGGGTCAAGATAAAAGATATCTGCCGTTTGTTGTTGGGTATCGAACCAATCAGTGACGATTAAATCAGCTTCTTCAGGATTTTCGGTGATTTGTAAAAACTGATGATTAAAAATATTTTTTAATAATTTTTCGATGTGGTAGTTTCCCGAAAAGACCTTGCTTATCTGTAGATGTATCGCTAATTTTTTATTTTCTTCCGATTTTAAAAGTGTATAGATCAGGCGACTAAGATGTTCGTGCAGTAAATTTTGGCTTGGTTGAGAAGTAAACGTGTCAGCGATGATCATTTGTATTTTTTTTAATCGTTGATCCGAGGCATCGATTTTCATATTTTCAGAAGGATAATAAAGTGCATGGAAGTAATCGATTTTTTCTTGGAATAAAAAAATAAACGTCGTCAGCATCATAATCAAATAATGGTAATAATACTTCTTTTCACCAGCAGATATCGAAGGGAATGATTCAGCTATTTTTTTGATCAGAAAAGAAACTTGTCGACAAAGCGAATGATTACTTTTAGAAAACTCATAGCCAAAGAGTGTTTTTTGTTGTTCGGGAATGAGGTTAGGAAAAAAATAGCAAAGTAAAAAATTAAAGTATAGTACTTCATTTTGAACAAGACTTTCAGGCAATGATTGGGACAATTGTTTTTTCAATTCGCCGCTAAAATCTTTTGTAGAAGTTAAAATTTTCATTGTTTCATAGCTTTCTAAGAGGCTAGCATCTGGTAATTGATGATGAGCAGATCGCATTAAAAAGATTGCCACTAATAAGTAAACTTTTTCTTGTATCTTTGATGTTTTCTTGGTCATCAAAAGCTCATTGGATAAATGAGTATGCTTTACTTGGGAAAGTTTCATATTTGTCAAAGGCCAATCAATCCCCTGAAAAGCATCAGAAAAAAAGAAATACATATAAATTCTAATCGATAATTCATCGCCTTTCAAAATGTAACAATTTTGGCGAGAGATGATTTGCAGATGGAACTTTTTAAGTGATTTGTTTAATTGATTAGTTAGTTTTTCTAAATAAGAAGGAGATATGTACAACTTTTCCAATAATATTTTTTTTGAAACACGACTGTGTGGCGAATCAAAAAGTAACAATAAAAAATTAAAACGATTTGATTCGCGTAGAAAAAACAATTTTATATAATGAAAGATCGCCATTTTTTCATCTTTATGTTGTGAATCTAATTTCAATTCGCCTTTGGCAGTTGAGTAAATGAATCTAGGGATACTTAGTTGTTGAAAAATAGTCCCGTTTAATTTGCGGATGATTTCTTTGATCGTTCTCTTAGGGATTGATAGAACCTGAGATAATTCACGTAAGGAACATTTATTGGTTTGAACAATGGTATAGAATACTAACAATTCTTTCTTTTTTGCGTCCGTTAACATAAGTTGCTCCTTTTCCTTTTATTTTTTGTCCATGGGAGGACATAAACTGTGAGTGGAAAGAGTTTTTAATGTATGTTATTCTCACATAGTAGTAGTTGTTGTATGTACATGTTGTTATTTAAATGGTATATAACAATCGTTTATTCTATTGTTGTTTTTTTCGCTCATTTTGTCAAGTTATAACAGATTAAATAATCAATTTATATAACAAAAACATTGTTATTTAGCTGATTTTGTTATGTTGGGTTTTGAGTATTGAAGAAAGTTATTAATAAAATAAGCTTCTTGTTGAAATTGTACCTAAATATATTTTTTTGATGTTATGTTGTTATTTTTAATGGGGGATTATTACTGTCCTCTAAATAATAATACCTTTAATTTAGAGATGACTAAAAATAATGTCTTTTTAAAAAAAATGATCAAAAGTGAGAAAGGAAGAATTGTATGAGTAGAGTAACAAATTTTAGCAAAGAGTATTTACTCTTTAAAAGTATGGTATATGCTGAAGAAAATGGCTTATCAAAGATAACAGCTAGGAGTTTAGCTTCTTTTTGTGGCTGTTCCACTTATCCGATTTATGCCCACTTTAAATCAATACGTATATTAAAAGAAAAAATACTTGAAGAAATAACGATCTGTTTTGATCGCTATTTATCAGAATATGTCATTGATGATTTCTTCAGTATCGTCCATCTACTAAAAGAGTTCTTTTCAATCCATGAAAGCATTCGTGGAGTAGTGATTAAGTCTGAGTTAGATATGGCTTCCTTATTTAAACGTGCGTTTTCAGAATATGTCAAAGAACATACTGGGATCAAAGAGCCTTACTTATTAGAATTACTTTGGCTCAATGCATTAGGCAGTTTGAACTCAGATCGATCTTCTCATGAATTTTTTGAAACAATGACATTGATTTGGAATAAATTGGCTGAGTTGGAAGAGAACTTGCCTGAAGTATTAACAAATATTGAATATTCCCCTAAGTAAATGGATGAAACGATGCTGAAGCGTCCTTTCATATAGATGATCAGAAAAATTGGTGGTAGCGTTTTATCTTTCGGCGATTTTGAAAGTGAAAAAGGGTAAATAGTTCGTTTATCTTTTTATCTATGCTATGATTAATATAGATAAAAGGAGCTGATAATGATGAAAACATCAACAAAAGTAACAATTGGATTAGGTGTCGCAGCAGCAGCAAGCGTAGCGACAGCAGTAGTTGTTTCGGGAAAAGTCATTGAAAAAATCCATCATTTGACGAACCGGGCAAAAGTAAAAAAGTTCGTTAATGAGACATTTGATGGAAACGAAAAGCTACTAGATATCGTTGAACATTTATCGGATAGTGATTTAGATTCTTTGATGGGAATCCTGGCGAAGATCAAGTCAGGCAAAAAGAAAATTTCTGTCTACGGAGATTCTCTAAAAGGATCAACGGAAGATGTGAAAGACCGTTTACTCCATTACGTTGATAAAATCATGTGATGCAACAAAAAAAGTAAAGTTAAAAGTACAAAAAGAGCGAAAGTATTAAAAAATGGGACAAACATTATTGGTTTGTCTCATGAACGAATACTTTCGCTTTTTGTGTTCAATGTGTTTGTTCTTGCAGTAAGAGCAAATGACAAAACAGTAAATCATTTGCTTCTTTTAAGTTGAACCCAGTTTGTTCTTGGAATTTTTCGATTTTGTATTTCAATGTATTTCGATGAAGAAAGAGTGATTTAGCTGTCGAACTAATATTACCTAAATTTTTCCATAACACTGAAATGATCTCTTCCATTTCTGTCCGTTTGACCATCTCCTGATAACTTGCAATTAACTGATTGTTGTTCATTGTTCCTTTTGTATAATGATGTAAAGCCACCTCCGATAATGAGATTGCGCCACCGTGTAAAGCAAAGTGCTTTTTTTCTTCAAAAAATATTTTCCGCTCTTCAAAAAACAGTTCTGAAAAATTGGGAGAAGGCAAATGAAATGAGCCAATAAATACTTGGGTAGTAATTTCAAAGTCTGCATCTAATGAAAGAAAAATACCTCTTAGCTCAGAAAGTTCTAGATAACTAGGATATTTTTTTTCAATCAGTACAGCATCGGTTTCTGTATAAAAGAAAAAATCTTCTAAGTGGAAAAACATTTCACCGATTGTTTCTTGCCATTGGCGCTTAAGAAATTCTCCTCTTGGATCAATGTGAAATTGAATCATGCGAAAGCTTTCTTCTGCTACTAGCGGTTTATTTTCAAATAGATAATGATACCACGGATGATTATCTTCGACAGTAGCTACAGGGAATAACGCTTTCAAAAGATTTGTTTCTTGTGTCGAAATCGTCGATTGATCGATCCATAAAAAATAATCATCAATTGCTAAAGAGAGAATTCCTTTATCGGAAGCAGGGGAATTTTTTTTCTGTGCATTAGGATAAAGTGTTATCAGTTTTGTCAAGTCCATCAAAGTCACCTCATGTTTTATTTTACCATAAGACAAAAAGCTAGTTACAACCTTTTTGACTTATGCTAAAGTTAAGCAAGAAAACGAAAAATAGGGGATCGATTGGAAATGAAGGAAATCGATAATGAAAAACATGAAAAATGGATGCGTTTAGCCATTGAAGAAGCTCAGAAAGCCCAACAATTAGCGGAAGTACCAATTGGAGCGATTGTTGTTTTAAATGATGAAATCATTGGAAGAGGCTACAATTTAAGAGAAACCACGCAAGACGCAACCACGCATGCGGAAATGATTGCGATCCGTGAAGCTTGTCAAAATGTTGGAAGTTGGCGTTTAGAAGAAGCCCAATTATATGTGACACTCGAGCCTTGTCCTATGTGTAGCGGTGCGATGATTTTATCTCGAGTCAAAGAAGTATACTTCGGTGCGTATGATCCAAAGGGTGGAACAGCGGGAACATTAATGAATTTGTTGACAGATGAACGCTTTAACCACCAAGCCCATGTAGTAGGAGGCGTTTTGGAAACGGAATGTGGCCAACTTTTAACGGATTTTTTTAGAGAGTTGCGCTTAAGAAAAAAGAAATTAAAAAAAGGCTAGCCAAATAAAAAAAAATCAGGTATACTATTATTTGCCGAAAGGCTAGGACAATGGCGGGCTTGTGAAGCGTGTCAGATCTGGAAGGAAGCAGCACTAAGCAGGATCCGCCATGTGTCTGATTAAAACGAATCTTAAAAGCGTGATAGGTAGTACTTTACTACTTGTTACGTTTTTTTTTGTATAATGAACCAGTGTCTCTTTAGTTTTTTAGGTACTTTATTTGTATTTTATAGAGAAGTAAATAGATAGAGTATAATTGTTATTGGTGAAAAGACAGCATTCCATACCAATGACCTAAAAATAAATAATCGAAAGAGGTACATATTGATGGGAACGGAACACAAGCAAATGATATAAACGACGGTATACAGATGGCTAGTGACTATCTTGGGCTACAATTGTCTTATTATATTGAGGAAGAAAATAAATTGCCGTCTAGCTCAAGTGTAAACAATATTAATGTAGAAAACTATTTCCCTTTTGAGCAGACGAATACATACAATAAAGAGGATTCATTTGTCACGCTTGTTTCAGTTAATATAAAAGAGTATCTGGACATGGAAAAGAGAGAACGTAAAAATGTGTCTATTCCTAAGTGGGCAGATAAATTAGGCAAAGAATTGAAGATCAATTTTTCTGAAACATTGACACATGCGATTTTAAAGAAAGCAGAAGAAGTAAAAAATAATTAAAATAAATGACAAGAAAAAAGCCTGGAATAAAATTTAACTTTAGTCCAAAATATGAATTTTACAAATATTCACAACGAATATTTTGTAAAATTCTTTTTTTGAATAAGCAGAGAACTTGATAAAATGACAGCTCTAAATTTAATAGTGAACGAATAAGTTGGCTTAAGAACAGTGAAAAGTTGAAAGAGGTTGAGACAAAAGTGTTCAGCATCAAGAAATAAGAAGGAATTTCCGAAAATTGACAAGAAACACAAAAACTAGTTTTTGATGTTGATTGTTACCTACTTGGTGATTCTCAAATTTTTGGTAAATTTCGGCAAATTTTCCGAAGATGCTACTTTTGTCTCACCGTGAGCAAGAGGTCGTGAAAAGAGTGTTTTGACCTGAGCGCTCACCAAGTAAAAACTGCGACGAGTAATCGCAGGAGCATTAAGGATGGAAATCTCGAAACAGCTTCCCATGTTTTGAGATTTTTTGACTTATCGCCGAAGGTCAGCGCTTTGAACGCCGTTTATTCGTTTTTAGAGATACTAGAAGAGACTGAGACAACTTTTGTCCCAGTCCCTTTTTTTTTGTCACAAATTTTATTATTTTCCAACATATCTAAATGGAAACAAAAATCTTTAGCAAAGTAGTGAAAGGAAGGTCTGACAATGTAAAAAGAAGAATAGTGTATCAAACAAATGATGAAAGCCAAGAGCAAGGGACTCAAAACTGCAAACTAATGTCTGTTATGGAGGGCATTTCTTTCGCAGTCATTACGTTTAAAAGGAGGTGTTAGTATGACGGCATTAACGAAAGTCTTTGCTAGTGATCAAGCATTAATTCACAGTTTTTTTCTAGTGGTTCTATTAGATCTCATAACAGGTTGGCTTAAAGCAAAAGTCAATCATGTTTGGTATTCAACGCTAAGTTGGCGAGGACTTTGGAAAAAACTCAGTCATTTTGTGTTATTGATCCTGACGGGAGTCGTTGATTTTGTGTTGATCCAAAACGGCGTTCATTTTGAATTTACGTTAGTAAAGGTTTTTACGACTTGCCTGATTTTCACTGAGATTGGGAGCATTTTGACCAATATTGCTGAGTCAGAAGTAACGACTTATTTTGAGGGGATTTTAAAATCAATTCAAGACAAAATGAAACCAAAACAATAACGAAACAGAGAACGATTAGGAAGGATCAAAGTGAATTTACCGAGATACTACGTGATAATGACTTTTTTATTTACTAACAAAGCAACCTAGGCACAGCTTTTTAGAAAAAAGTAAAAGATTTTATTTTTTCTGTCACAAATCACTAAAATAGCTCACATATCTATGTGATTCGAATCAAATGATCAAAATAATTTTTTAGGAGGATGAAAGATAACAGTAAGTAATAAGCTGTGTACATTTAAAGGCGCAACTAATATGAAAAAATGATTGAAAGTAAGGAGCGAACAACTATTATGGGGCAATTTGAAACAGCAAAAACAATTTGGGATTACTTGGTCAGTCAAGGCTGGTCAAAAACCGCAGTTGCTGGATTATTAGGGAACATGCAATCAGAAAGTGGCATTATTGCCGACCGATGGGAGAGCGACATTGTCGGAAATATGTCTGGTGGATACGGACTAGTGCAATGGACACCAGCATCTAAATATATCAATTGGGCAAATGCGAATGGATTAAATTACAAAGACGTCATTTCTCAATGCAAACGTATTGAGTGGGAGGTAGCAAACAATCAACAATTTTATAATATATCTATGACGTTTCAACAATTTAAGACAAGTAACAAGTCTCCAGAAGAACTGGCGAATATTTTCATTCAATATTATGAAAGACCGGCAAATGCAAACCAACCAGCAAGAGCGCAACAAGCTAGATACTGGTACCAACAATTAAACCGAACAAAAGTCGTGGATTGGTTCAATAAACATCGTGGACAGATAACCTATTCCATGACTGGCTCAAGAAACGGTACAGATGGAACGGCAGATTGTTCTGGAAGTATTACTCAAGCAGTCAAAGACAGCTCTGGAATTCCTTATAGCTATTTATATAATACGGTTACCCTTGGTGGTTATCTCCAAAGATGTGGTTATGTATTAGTTTTAGTCGGAAATTCAAACGCTTCCAATCTCTCTCAGCTGAAAGATGAGGATATTGTTTTACTTTCTGGTGGGTCCTCGATGGCTGATTCAGGTGGTGCGATTGGACATACAGGTGTGATTACTGGTGGTGGTAAAAACATCACTTCAACTTGTTACTATACGCAAGGAGAAAAAAATACTGCGATTCAAGAATTACGTTTTGATAAAAATTATATCGTTGCAAATGGGTTTCATTATTATGAAGTTTGGCGTTTTTCTGGCGGTTTTAATCAATCAAGTTCAACAGGAATAACTAATGACCCAACGCCACCTTCATTTTCGACAAATGTTCATTATAGTTTACGAGTGTTGGGGGGAGCTTGGTTAGGAGAAATCACTAACTTTAACAATTCAGATTCTAATGGTTTTTCAGGATTACCGAATCATCAACACGATATGCTATATATCAAGGTTGATAAAGGAACATTACGTTATCGAGTACACACGATGACAAGCGGTTGGTTAGATTGGGTTAGTAAAGGTGATCCAAATGATATGGTCAATGGATGTGCAGGGAATCCTGGAGAAGCGATTGATGGTGTACAAATCTATTACACAACACCTGCTGGAGAAACTTATTCACAAGCATATTACCGTTCACAAACGACCGCTCGTGCTGACTGGTTACAAACTTGTTGCGATGATGGAACATCGATCGTCGGTTACGATGGTTGGGCAGGGATGTTTGGCGAACCGCTAGACCGTCTGCAAATCGGGATTGCGAAATCCAATCCTTTATTTACTTATTCACCAGGGGTAAATAATGGGGGAAGTTTTTCTACCAATGTTCACTATGGGTTACGTGTGTTGGGCGGAAGTTGGTTAGGAGAAATTACCAATTTCAATGATGTCGATTCCAATGGTTTTTCAGGATTGCCAAATAATCAACATGACATGCTTTATATCAAAGTAGATGCGGGAACGATTCGTTATCGAGTCCATACGGTAAAAAGTGGTTGGTTAGATTGGGTCAGCAAAGGTGATCCAAATGATATGGTCAATGGATGTGCAGGAAATCCTGGTGAAGCCATCGATGGTGTGCAACTTTACTATACAACACCTACAGGTAAGACATTATCGCAAGCCTACTACCGTTCTCAAACGACCGCCCGAGCTGGTTGGCTAGGAGTATGTTGTGATGATGGCACCTCTATCGCTGGCTATGATGGCTGGGCAGGAATGTTTGGCGAACCATTGGATCGTCTACAAATCAGCATAGCTGCATCTAATCAATTTTTTGATTAAAAAAACTTCAATTAGTTGTCTGAAAAGAGAAAAATGAGAAACTGATTGCTACTTGATTACTACTTGATTATTACTGAAGAAGTAGTGATAGAAGAGTTAGTTTTAAGAAATAAGCCGAAGAATTCCGACATTCGTCCTGCGTATATTGGAAATTCTACGGCTTATTTCTGTCGATTTGATTGAAAGTTAGCTGACGAATGAATGGGCAATGCCAATAGAATTATGTCTATTGATCATGTTTTGCTGTAACGTATTTTTTCATCACTTTTCTACCCCGAATCGCTAGCTAGAGATAGACTGATTATTACTTTGATCCGATATTATCCACAAGGCTAACGTTTAGAATGGAGTCTATTCACAGCGGAGGAATTTGATTTTCTTTAAAATCTTTCAAAGTGAACAAAGAAAAAGCCTATGGTATGATAAAGAAAAGTGAGGCGAAAGAATAAGATGGAAAAAATAGTTCTATTACATACGAATGATTTACACTCGCATCTAGAAAACTGGCCTAAAATCAGAAGGTTTATTGAGCAAAAAAAGCGTGAAAACGAAAAAAAAGAAAATACCACGACCATCACTGTTGATTTAGGTGACTTTGTTGATCGCTGGCACCCGCTATCAGAAGCAACCGATGGACAAGCAAATGTTGAACTAATGAATAACGTAGGCTATGATGCTGTGACGATAGGTAATAATGAAGGCGTAGGAAATGCCAAGGATCAATTGAATCATCTTTATGATCAGGCAAACTTTGATATTTTATTGGATAATTTGTTTGATAAACATCTGTTGCAACCGCCGAAATGGGCAAAAAAGTACAAGATCATTGAAACTCCTCAACAGACTAAAATCGGCTTACTGGCTTTGACGGCTCCTTTTCCCTTAACTTATAGTCCAAATGGTTGGGATATCAGAAACCCTTATGATATTTTGCCTGAATTGGTGGAAGAACTAAGACCAAAAGTAGACATCTTGGTATTGATGAGCCATCTAGGTATCCAAGACGATCGTCAGATTGCCCAAGAACTTCCGTCAATCGATGTAATCTTAGGCTCACATACGCATCATTTGCTGATTGATGGTCAAATCGTTAATGGTGTTCAGCTTGCAGCAGCGGGAAAATATGGACAATACGTTGGAGAGGTTCACCTCACCGTTGATGAGCATAAAAACATCATCCAAAAATCAGCTCGGGCTATTCCAACAGAGACGATGACGACGTTTATTGAAGATGAGCAGGAAAGCCAAGATTATTTAACTAAAGGGCACGAACTATTAGCGGCAAAAAAAGTAGCCAAGTTGCCTTATGATTTATCAGTAGATATTTTTGCGGAACATTCTTTTATCTATGAGGCGTTAGAAGCAGTCAAGTATCGTGGGCAAACACAAGGCGCAATGCTAAATAGTGGGTTGTTTTTAACTGGATTACCAGCAGGGCTGATCAATCAGGATCAACTGCATACGGCATTACCTCATCCAATGCATTTACTGAATGTCACACTTAAAGGAAGTGATTTGATTCGATTGGTATTAGAAATCGAAAAAAATCGTGCCTTTTTACGCAATTACCCAATCAGAGGTATGGGATTTCGGGGAAAAATTTTTGGACAAGTGGTTTATAGTGGGATCTCTTATGATGCAGTGAATCATCAAGTTCACTGGCTGAATCAGCCGATAGATAACGAGCGTCGATATACATTTACAACAGTGGATCATTTTATGTTTGTACCTTTCTTTCCAACGATTGAGATTGCTGGTGAAAATGAATTTTTATTTCCGGAATTTATTCGTAGCGTAGTAGGGGAATACTTAAATGCTCACTATCCAATAAAATAAAAACAAGGTATAATAGGAACGATAGGTGGTGAAAGCATGTCGGCAAAACAAAAAGAGCAACACGCCGTTGAAGCTAAAACAAAAGAAAAACAGACAGCGAAAAATGTCGAGGACCATACGGTGACAGAAGAAATCACCGCCGTGTTAGAAGAAATTATCGAAGAACCCAAACCGGAGAAAGTAAAGGGAGAAATCATTACTTTCATCGATGAGAAGAATTTTTTGATTGGCGAACAGCACTATCGCCTAGTAAAGGATCATCGAGAGGGGTTCAATCCAGAAAAACTTGGCGAAAGATATAGTGAAGTCTTGTCGCGTTATGACTATATCGTTGGTGATTGGGGCTATGAACAATTAAGATTAAAAGGATTTTTCCGAGTAGATAACAGACGTGCTCATCCCGACCAACGAATTGATGCTTTGGAAGATTATTTGTATGAGTATTGTAATTTTGGTTGCGCTTATTTTGTGATTGAACAAATCGGAGGTAAGAAGGAAAAAAATACTCCTCGCCGAAGAAAAAAGAAAAATCAAAACCAACATCGTGCGTACATTGATGAGAAAAAAGGACCCGTTTCTTCAAATCACAAAAAACCGGTCATCAAAAAAAGAAAAACAGAACAAAAAAAGACTGAAAAAACATTAACTAAACCAAAAGCCAACACTAATTTTACGATAAGACAAAGGGAAGAGTAAAGATGGATTATAAAGGATATTTGATTGATTTAGATGGAACGATTTATCGGGGGACTGAACCTATACCTGCTGGGAAATGTTTTGTGGAGGCTCTTCAGGCAAAAAAACAGCCTTTTCTGTTTGTTACGAATAACACCACAAAAAGTCCACAGGCAGTAGCCAATCGCTTGGCAGATGAATTTGATATACACGTCAGCCCAGAAACTGTTTATACAGCTTCTTTAGCAACGATCGATTTTATGCACGCTGCCGGGAAAGGAAACACGTTTTATGCCATAGGTGAAGCTGGTTTGATCGATTTGATTTTAGAAGCAGGGTTTGTCTGGGATGAAGAAAATCCCGATTATGTAGTGGTCGGTCTAGATAATTATCTGACGTATGAAAAAGTAGTCAAAGCGACTCTTGCGATCCAAAAAGGGGCAACATTTATTGGAACAAATCCAGATAAAAATATTCCAACTGAGCGTGGGTTGTTGCCAGGTGCAGGATCGGTTATTTCGTTTGTGGAGACAGCTACGCAGACGCCGCCGATTTATATTGGCAAACCAGAAGCGATCATTATGGATAAGGCGGTAGAAAAATTAGGTTTAACGAAAGCAGATGTCATCATGGTTGGAGACAACTATGAAACAGACATCCAAGCAGGGATTCGAAATGGGATTGATACGTTGTTGGTGCTCTCAGGATTTACGAAAGCTGAGGATGTACCTTTATTACCGGTACCTGCTACACACGTTCTCCGTTCGTTAGATGAGTGGAGTTTCTAGAATGAGAAAAACAAAATGGGTGTGGGGAGAATATGCGGGTTTGGTTTGTCTATTCTTCATGCTGATCAGTCTGGCGATCGCGATAACAATCAATTTTCGCTTTCTCTATGAACTAGACATCAAATATCTGAACATATTGGATCATACTACGCTTGATCAAGAAACTTTATTGAAAAATTTTGATCAATTAATGGCTTATTTAAATAATCCTTTTCAGAAGGAATTAAGTCTGCAAAATTTTCCTATTTCTGCAAGTGGAGCACATCATTTTTATGAAGTCAAAAAACTTTTTTTACTTAACTATTTTGTGCTGCTGTTGACGTTGATACCTAGTATCTACTATCTCTTTTATCTGAAACGTCATAAGCGTTTTTGGCGTTTAGTTCAACCGTTTAAGATTGGAATGCTCGTACCGATTGTTTTTGGCTTTTTTATGTTGGTAGGATTTGATCGCTTTTTTATCTTGTTCCATGAAACATTTTTTAACAACGACGATTGGCTGTTTGATCCGACAACCGATCCAATCATTAACGTCTTACCAGAACAATTTTTTATGCATAGTTTTATTTTATTTTTTATTTTAATTGAACTCTTTTTTGCTTTTTTTGTTATCATTGGAAAAAGAGAGCTAAAAAGAAGTTAAAATCAAACATAGAATAGAACAAATCATAATGCCTATTTTGTTTCAACAGAATAAAAAAAGCCCGAGACAAGGAGATTGTCTCGGGTTTTTGCTTTAAACGGTGTTCAAACATCAGCTCCTTGAAATAAGCCTGAATTTTTCAAAATATGAGAAGCTATTTTAAAAAATTCTTTCTTATTGTCATCGGAGCTATACGATGTTTTCACAACCTCTGATTCACGGTGTTCAAAGAGCTGTCCTTCGGTATTAAGTCAAAAAATCTCAAAACATGAAAAGCTGTTTCGAGATTTTCGTCCTTAATACTCAGGACAAAACGCTCTTTTCACAACCTCTTTCTCTAAACGGTGTTCAAACATCAGCTCCTTGAAATAAGCCTGAATTTTTCAAAATATGAGAAGCTATTTTAAAAAATTCTTTCTTATTGTCATCGGAGCTATACGATGTTTTCACAACCTCTGGTTCACGGTGTTCAAAGAGCTGTCCTTCGGTATTAAGTCAAAAAATCTCAAAACATGAAAAGCTGTTTCGAGATTTTCATCCTTAATACTCAGGACAAGTCGCTCTTTTCACAACCTCTGATTCACGGTGTTCAAGAAGCAACTCCTCAGCAATAAGCGATGATTTTCTAAAATATGAGAAGCTATTTAAAAAAATCCTCTCTTATTCGCTCGGAGCTGATCGCTTCTTTCACAACCTCTTATTGAGTCAAACGACTGCGTTTTTCTGGCTCTTGGTGAGCAAGACGACTGGCAGCAGAGGCAGCGATTGCACCCACGATGTCATCCAAGAAAGTATGCACATTTTTTCCGTCATGGCTATTTAATTTTTGTAAAATACCAGGCTTTACTTTATCGATATAGCCATAATTAGTGAAACCGATTGTCCCATAGACATTTACAATTGATAAGGCTAGTATTTCATCGATCCCATACAGTCCTTCATCATCTTCAATGATATGTTGGAGCGGTGACATCAACTTATTTTCTTCTGCTAAAATATCTAATTGAACCCCAGTTATGATTGCGTTATGGACTTCACGTTTGGTTAAGACAGCGTGAACACTTTGGATACAATCTGCTAAAGTAAGATCAGTAATGTAATCTTTTTGTAAAAACATCACTAGCTCAGCAATGTCTTCAAGGGTTACTCCACGCTCATTGAGCAATTCACGTGCTTTTTCTTCTAGCGTTTCAGTTTTGATAACCATTTTCTTCCTCCTTTTGCTTCTGTGAATCAACTATATTGTTAGCCTACCAAATAAAAAAGCAAGAAACAAATGTTGTCTCCTCTGCTTTGGACAAAATGGTCAAAAATCACACAAGCTATCCTATTTCGGAGGAACTTTTTTATCATATAAACTGGTACTATGTCCAGGTTGTGTGCGTTCTTTAGGGTTAATAAAGTGTAACGCATTATTGACAGCTGTAGGTGCTTCGCCAAATCCAGTAGCGATCAATTTTACTTTTCCTTTGTAAGAACAGATATCTCCAGCAGCATAAACGCCTGGTATCGAGGTTGACATATCTGAGTTTACTGAAATTGCATTTCTGGTACTTTCAAGTCCCCATGTTGAAAGATGTTCTAGATTTGAGGTGAACCCATAATTAACAATCAATGAATCAATCAGTAACTCAATTGTTTCCTCGCTTTTTACCCGTTTTAAGCGAACAGCAGTCAATTCCCCATTTTCTCCAGATAATTCATCAATGAGATAGGGAGTTAAAAGATTGACTGATGAAGCTTTCAATAAGTTTACACTATGCTCATGAGCTCTAAATTCTGGCCGGCGATGGATAAGATAAACTTCACTCGCAATCGGTTCTAGCATCAACGCCCAATCAATTGCTGAATCACCACCACCTGCAATTGCTACTTTTTTACCAGCATATTTCATTAAATCGTTCACAAAATAATCGAGACCGTGATGCTCATAAGTTGTTGCTTCTGGTACATTTAATTTTCTAGGTTGAAAAGAACCGCTTCCTAAAGTCAAAATGACTGCTTTTGAATAGTGGATTCCTTTAGTAGTTGTGATCTCAATTATTTCATCTTCTTTAGTAATAGAAAGAACTTCCTCATTCAAATGAAAAGAGTGATTGAATGTGGTTAACTGTTTTTCCAGATTTGCTACTAAGTCACTGGCTTTCACGGCGGGATAGCCGGGAATATCATAAATGTATTTTTCTGGGTAAAGCGTTGCTAATTGCCCACCTAGTTGAGGTAAACTGTCAATGATCTTAGTTTTTGCTTGACGCATACCTGCGTAAAACGCTGCAAACATCCCTACTGGTCCTGCACCGATAATTGTAATATCATAGATTTCCATAGAAAACTTCCTCCTCATACCCACACTATAGCAGAATTTAATTGAGAATACTTCTCAAACAAATGATTTATTTCTAATTCTTAAGGAGGTTGGGGCAGAAGCGAAAACGATCTCTCGTGAAATCTACTGGTTCACATATTAAAAAATACTCGTGGATTATTTTTTAAGTCAGAGAAACGCAGAAAAGTATCTATCATTTGATAAAAAGTATATAATCATTTTTACATAAGGATGAGTCTTTTTGTTTTCTTAAGTTTCATGTAACAGCGAATAGAGAGAATATGTTATTATTACCAATGAAGGAATAATTTTTAGGAGGAAAAAGATATGGTATTCCCACAATTAAGCTTAGAAAATGAAAAAGGACCAAAGGCAGTAATAAAAACAAACCGTGGTGACATTACGGTCCAATTATTCCCAGAATTAGCGCCTAAAACAGTTAAAAATTTTATTGAACTTGCTAAAAAAGGATATTACGACGGAGTAATTTTCCACCGTGTCATCCCTGATTTTATGATTCAAGGTGGCGATCCAACTGGTACAGGTATGGGTGGCGAAAGCATCTATGGTGAAAGTTTTGAAGATGAATTTAGTCGTGAGTTGTTCAACTTACGTGGGGCGTTATCGATGGCTAACTCTGGACCAAATACAAACGGTAGCCAGTTCTTTATCGTGAATAATGAAAATGTACCAGCGAATATGCTAGATCAATTAGAAGGTGCAGGCTTCCCGGCTGAAATCATCGAAGCATACAAAGGTGGTGGGACACCTTGGCTAGATTTCCGTCATACTGTATTTGGTCATGTGATTGATGGCATGACTACCGTAGATGAAATTGCTAACGTACAACGTGGTCCACAAGATCGTCCAGTACATGATGTAGTGATCGAGAAAGTTGAAGTATCAGAATAATCACTCGCAATAGTAAGACATTTTAATTATTAACTAAGCACAAAATAAACCAACTGGTTTCAATCATTGACCCAGTTGGTTTATTTTATTTATAATTAGAATAGAACCTCGTTTAAAAGTCGTCAAAAATGCTTTTGTTTTTTATGTGAAGGCTTTTTTTATCCGCATCAATCCATCTAGTAGTGTTTCTTCCGGACAAGCTAAATTCAATCGCATATGAGCATGACCGGCAGGACCAAATGAGATGCCAGGATTTAAAACAACTTTTCCTTTGGTAATCAATGTTTGTTCTAGCAACTCGTCATTCGCTTCATAAGCAGAAAAATCTAACCACATCAAATACGTTCCTTCAATCGTCATCACACCTAGTTGAGGTAAATGTTTTTCAAAAAAAGAAGTGGCAGTGGCCGCGTTTTTTTCTATATAAGGAAGCAGTTGACTAAGCCATTCTCTACCCGTTTCGTAAGCAGCTTGTGTACCGATTAGACCAAAAGTATTTATATCTTGTTGCTGATTCATTAGTAACCGCTGTTCAAATTGTTCTTTTAATTTAGGATTTTTTATAAACACCATTGAGTTTTTAATCGCTGCTAAATTAAAGGTCTTGGTTGCCGAAGTAAACGTGATTAAAGACTGACTTAGTGTTTCATCAATCGTTAACATCGAGTTAAAATGGTTCGTTGAAAAAACTAAGTCTTGATGAATTTCATCACTAAAAAGCAGCACTTTGTGTTTCAAACATAGTTCGCTTAGTTGTGATAATTCTTCTTTAGTCCAAACACGCCCCCCTGGATTGTGGGGATTACAAAGGATTACCACTTTTACTTGTTGTTCAACGATCTTTTTTTCCATATCTTGAAAGTCCATCATGAATTTATTGTTTTGTTCAATTAATTGACTCCGTATAAGCTGACGGTGATTACTCTCGACGATTGCAGAAAAAGGTGGGTAAACGGGGTCATGGATCAACACACTGTCACCTGGTTCAGTAAAAGTTTGAATTGCAACAGCTAAACTAGATAAAACACCGCTAGTAAAGACAATGTGTTCTTTTGTTAAAGATACCTGATGCTGTTGTTTTTCCCAATTGATGACTGCGTGATATAATTTTTCTGAAACGGTAGAGTAACCAAAAAGACCTTGAGAAACATAATTTTCAAAAGCTTTTTTTACTCCAACAGGTGATAAAAAATCCATGTCTGCAACCCATAAAGGCAATAAGTCGTCTCTTTGATAGGTTTCTTTAATTGAATCCCATTTTACGCTATCGGTATGTCTTCTTGAAACTTTCTTGTCAAATTCACTCATCTAAAGGACCCCTTTTTCTATTGAGTATTTTCAAAACTTCTTTTTTTAAATCATTTACAGTATAATGATAAATGCAAAGAGAGGGAAGTACATGACATATAAAATTGGACAAATAATTAAAGGAAAAATAACTGGAATACAGCCTTATGGTGCATTTGTGTCTTTAGACGAGGAAACACAAGGCTTGATTCACGTATCAGAAGTACAATCAGGTTACACGAAAAGTATTCACACATTGTTAAAAGTTGGTCAACCAGTAACTGTTCAAATCATTGATATTGATGAATATTCAAAAAAAATTAGTTTGTCGTTACGTACGTTGGAGAAGAAGAGCCCTGTTATTCCTTATCGAAGGAAAAGATACTTTACGAATAAAAATAAAAAAATCGGGTTTGCCACGATTGCGGAACAACTACCAAAATGGGTGGACGAAGCACTAGAAGAACTAGAACAGAAAGAAAATAAGAAATAAAAAGTGTATTTTTTCTGAAAATGTGCTAGAATTTTTATGTAAACCACAGAACAAGTTGATCGAGGTGGAAATTTTGGCAAGCAAAAAAGTAGCTGGTACAATCATGTTGCATTTGGAGGATGGATCAAAAAAATTTTTAGTCCATTCAATTGATGACAAGCTGGAGTTTGCATTAGCAGAGCTTTCAGAAGAAAAGACGGGGTTAGCAAACATACTTAGCTTTTTAAAAGAAATCGTTCATATTGATGTTAGCAAAATTAATTTGATGGAGTTGACCAATACACATATTAATCACGAAAATGTTCCATTGTTTGTTTTTGAAACTGAGCAAAAAAGTCAAAGTGAAGACTTAGGTAAAGGCTATCTTTGGGAAGACCCAGATCAAATGCGCTCTGTCCTTGGCACTTACGAAGTGGAAGGAGTTCCTTTCTTTTAATGTAGAATTAGACACCAAAAGAAACTTGAAAAAAATTCAAGTTTCTTTTTTTATGGTAACCGGTCCTCTTTAAAGGATGAAACGTTCAGTTTATCATGGATTATATTCGATAATGCAAACTTTTTTATGATTCTTTTGAAGTAAAAGCGAATGATGATCTTTTGCTTGAATATTCTTTTGAAAAATTAAGTGAAAATGCTTGTTGACGTACCTTGGTTTACGTGATAAATTTATTAACGTTGATTTAAGAAACAGCGTAATGAAACTTTCTAAAAAAATAGCAGAAAAGTTCTTGACGTTTCTAAAAACACATGATAAGATAACTAAGTCGTTAAAAAACGACAGCTTACGAAGCTTGATTCTATCGAAAAAAACTTCAAAAAAGTTGTTGACAAATAACAAACGATGAGTTATGATAAATGAGTTGCTGAAACACTTCTGAAAAACGAAGTCAAAAAAACTTTTAAAAAAAGAGTTGACAAACAAACGTCGCTCTGATATGATATAAAAGTTGCTACGGCAATCTCAAATGATTAGCTTTTAATCAAGTAGACCTTTGAAAACTGAACAAAGCAAAGACAAACCAAATGTGTAGGGCGTCTTGATTGATTCAAGACAACAAACATTTTTAACAAGCAAGCAATATGCTAGCAAACAATTGAGCTTAACAATCGCAAGATTGTTCGAACTTTTTATGAGAGTTTGATCCTGGCTCAGGACGAACGCTGGCGGCGTGCCTAATACATGCAAGTCGAACGCTTCTTTTTCCACCGGAGCTTGCTCCACCGGAAAAAGAGGAGTGGCGAACGGGTGAGTAACACGTGGGTAACCTGCCCATCAGAAGGGGATAACACTTGGAAACAGGTGCTAATACCGTATAACAATCGAAACCGCATGGTTTTGATTTGAAAGGCGCTTTCGGGTGTCGCTGATGGATGGACCCGCGGTGCATTAGCTAGTTGGTGAGGTAACGGCTCACCAAGGCGACGATGCATAGCCGACCTGAGAGGGTGATCGGCCACATTGGGACTGAGACACGGCCCAAACTCCTACGGGAGGCAGCAGTAGGGAATCTTCGGCAATGGACGAAAGTCTGACCGAGCAACGCCGCGTGAGTGAAGAAGGTTTTCGGATCGTAAAACTCTGTTGTTAGAGAAGAACAAGGATGAGAGTAACTGTTCATCCCTTGACGGTATCTAACCAGAAAGCCACGGCTAACTACGTGCCAGCAGCCGCGGTAATACGTAGGTGGCAAGCGTTGTCCGGATTTATTGGGCGTAAAGCGAGCGCAGGCGGTTTCTTAAGTCTGATGTGAAAGCCCCCGGCTCAACCGGGGAGGGTCATTGGAAACTGGGAGACTTGAGTGCAGAAGAGGAGAGTGGAATTCCATGTGTAGCGGTGAAATGCGTAGATATATGGAGGAACACCAGTGGCGAAGGCGGCTCTCTGGTCTGTAACTGACGCTGAGGCTCGAAAGCGTGGGGAGCAAACAGGATTAGATACCCTGGTAGTCCACGCCGTAAACGATGAGTGCTAAGTGTTGGAGGGTTTCCGCCCTTCAGTGCTGCAGCTAACGCATTAAGCACTCCGCCTGGGGAGTACGACCGCAAGGTTGAAACTCAAAGGAATTGACGGGGGCCCGCACAAGCGGTGGAGCATGTGGTTTAATTCGAAGCAACGCGAAGAACCTTACCAGGTCTTGACATCCTTTGACCACTCTAGAGATAGAGCTTCCCCTTCGGGGGCAAAGTGACAGGTGGTGCATGGTTGTCGTCAGCTCGTGTCGTGAGATGTTGGGTTAAGTCCCGCAACGAGCGCAACCCTTATTGTTAGTTGCCATCATTTAGTTGGGCACTCTAGCAAGACTGCCGGTGACAAACCGGAGGAAGGTGGGGATGACGTCAAATCATCATGCCCCTTATGACCTGGGCTACACACGTGCTACAATGGGAAGTACAACGAGTCGCAAAGTCGCGAGGCTAAGCTAATCTCTTAAAGCTTCTCTCAGTTCGGATTGTAGGCTGCAACTCGCCTACATGAAGCCGGAATCGCTAGTAATCGCGGATCAGCACGCCGCGGTGAATACGTTCCCGGGCCTTGTACACACCGCCCGTCACACCACGAGAGTTTGTAACACCCGAAGTCGGTGAGGTAACCTTTTGGAGCCAGCCGCCTAAGGTGGGATAGATGATTGGGGTGAAGTCGTAACAAGGTAGCCGTATCGGAAGGTGCGGCTGGATCACCTCCTTTCTAAGGAATATTACGGAGACTACACTGTTTGTTTTTCACTTTGTTCAGTTTTGAGAGGTTTACTCTCAAAGATATATTTTTGTTCATTGAAAACTGGATATTTGAAGTAAATTAGTAATACAAACCGAGAACACCGCGTTGAATGAGTTTTTTAATAAGTTCAATTGCTTATTTTCTTGATTGGACTTCTATCGCTAGAAGAAAGATCAAAACCCAACCGCAAGGTTGATAAGGTTAAGTGAATAAGGGCGCACGGTGGATGCCTTGGCACTAGGAGCCGATGAAGGACGGGACTAACACCGATATGCTTTGGGGAGCTGTACGTAAGCTATGATCCAGAGATTTCCGAATGGGGGAACCCAGCATCTTTTATAGGATGTTACGTTTGCGTGAATACATAGCGCATTCGAGGTAGACGCAGAGAACTGAAACATCTAAGTACCTGCAGGAAGAGAAAGAAAATTCGATTCCCTGAGTAGCGGCGAGCGAAACGGGAAAAGCCCAAACCAATGAGCTTGCTCATTGGGGTTGTAGGACTCCAATATGGTAGTTCTTTCAGATAGTCGAATGACTTGGAAAAGTCAGTCAAAGAGGGTAAAAACCCCGTAGATGAAATTTGGAAGGCACCTAGGAGGATCCTGAGTACGGCGGAACACGAGGAATTCCGTCGGAATCCGGGAGGACCATCTCCCAAGGCTAAATACTCCCTAGTGACCGATAGTGAACCAGTACCGTGAGGGAAAGGTGAAAAG